>JBAXVC010000020.1:0-31018 GCA_037129315.1 Chitinophagia bacterium
TTTTACTCCTCCTTAGCTCAGTTGGTTAGAGCATCTGACTGTTAATCAGAGGGTCTCAGGTTCAAGTCCTGAAGGGGGAGCGAAAAAATCAAGGACTTATGAGTTAATCACTTATAGGTCCTTTTTTATTTAGAAGCGTTATTGACTTTAATTTGGAAAGGAAAAAATAAAATTCTGCTCAGGTGTTTTTTGAAAATCTAAATAGAATGAAATTTAATCATTGCATGTTATAAAATCTTGAAAAGTGTTTTACTGATCTTAAAACCAATACAAACCCCAAATTAGTTTTCTTACAATCAGTCTTTTTTCCACCATTCTTTGAATTGTTTTTTTGCATAATTCAGAAGTAGTATTGCAAAAAGAACAAGCCAAAACAATTTATACCATTTCCATAAAAATCCTAAAGGGGTGTTTCTAATTGACCATAAAATATATGTCGTTAAACTTAGAATAATAAAATATTCTATAGATTCTTTTTCATCATAACTTAAATTCATTTTAATCCAGTTTTTCTCAAAATACAAATACACTGCAATGCTCACAATTGGAATTAATATAAATTTCAAAAAAGGAAATAATAGCGGAAATTTTATTTTTAAAAATGTGAATTTTGAAGTATTAAAATTTGTATTTGAATAACCTTTATTTTTCAAAAGAATCTCTAACTCTGCAATAGTAAAAATATTTAATTTAAAATCACTTTCTTTTTGAATTAAAACGCCCAATTCGCATAATTGTACAATTATTGATTGCGCAGTTTTATAATCAATATTAAACTTTAATTGTAATAATGGATTTGATACTATTTGACAATTTACAAAGTAATGTGAGGATTCTATGAGCAATTCATTCCTATCCATAATTAATAGTAAATTTATAAAAAAAACAAATGACATCCGATAGATTTATCCAAAACCCAAAGGATATTGAAAAAATGTTTCATGAAGTAGTAAATGAACTAATAAAAACAACTTCTGATAAATCATTAAATAGTTATGAAATAGAGGAAAAATGTAAATTAGCTACAACATATATCAGTGATCAATTATTGTCAATAAAAACAATAAATTTAGTTGTAAGCGATATAAAAAAAACTCATCATAATAATGTTCCTTCGACTTTATATGATTTGAAAAATTACATAATTAGACAAAAAGCAAATGAAATACATATAAGTAATGCAGAAAGAAGTAAGTTAATTTCATTATGTAAGGATATTAAAACTAATGTTTTTGATCATGAGTACCTTTATGTAACTCATTTTAAATCTTCATTAATTGATACTGCGAATATCCTTAATGAAAAGTTAGAAAATAAAGCTTTTTCAAAATTGGCCAGTTGGTTCTCTTTACCGAACGTTCAATTTCGTATTGTATTTGTAAGTCCAAAAATAGAATTTAAAAAGGGCACTACTTTTAAATTTGAAAACTTTCATTTTGGTGATGGAACTAATGATGATCCTGATTTTAATTTTATTTCATATGATTTTGTAATTTATGATTCTGAACTTATTCTTAAAGAGCAAAATTCTAACTCTAAAAAATGTTATATTGTGACTGCAAGTCTTGATGGAAATATTGACCACCCGGTTGTTGATGACTTCCGGACTTTTAGAGATAAGTTTCTTTATAAATCATTTTTTGGATCATTATTTTGTCGATTCTACTATATTATAAGTCCTGTTTTAGCAAAGTGTATTGAAAAATCATCTTTTCTAAGAAAACTATCTTTTTCACTATTTGTTAAGCCATTACATTTAATAATTCTTAAGTTTTTAAAATAGCAAATGTGTTCATACATAAGCAATATTATTTCAGGTATTCAAACAAATCAATTGTAAGCTGAAAAATAATATTAAATCATTTAAGCAATGAAAACACTAATTCTTACTGTTCAGTCAAATGGAAATGGTGGTTGGCGGCTTGGATTATCTAAACCGGATTCTGAAAATTATTTTACTCACTTGGAATCTGTCAGATTTTTGCTTTCAAATGGATTGGAAATTAATTGCAACGCAGCATGCGGAATTTCAAAGAAAAAGTCATTTGATTTTAATAATAAACTTCTTTCTAAATGGATTATTGAAAATAAATTTGATAAATATCCCAAGGAATCACCAACTAAAATTCTTTTTAAATTGACTAAAAAAGGAGCTGGTAAAACGCTTACTTATGTATCGAAAAAAAATAATTCAAAAATCAAAGGAATTGAAAATTCATAATGAGTTTTCCAACTTCGTTCCAGATTATAGGAATTAGATGAGTGATTCCCAAATAATTACAATTTCCCATAGTTGAGAAAAGCTGCATCTTTTGTCAATAAGGGGAGCAGATATAAAAGTAAAAGGGTTATACTTTGATAGTATGACCCTTTTACTTTTATATAAGTATCTTATTTTGCTTTTGGCATATGTCCTTCGTTCATTAAATCTTGCACTTTGACTTCTTTACCGTCACTATCTTTTAAAGTGAGATCATATATTTTTGAAATAGGTGTAATAAAGGAAATGGGTTCTTCATCATGATGAAGTTCCATTGCAGTAGAATTCACACCAATAATTTTGTTTTCTCTTAATACGGGCCCCCCGCTTGCCATGCTTAGTATATGCATATTTGTCAAAAAGCATTTATCTTTCAACCAAGCAGTACCATTAGGAAAATATTCTTTTATTTTACCAGAAAACTTATCAACTGGAAAAGTTCCGACTTGATTTCGATTGATTCTCATTCGAGGATATGCTAAAGTGAAAATACTGTCCTCTATTTGCACAGTTTTATCAGCAATCGGAAAAGAAGGGCATAATATTGTTTCATGCGTTTTCGAATCATTAATATTTCCCCTCAACATTCCAACGCCAATATCAGCGATTGGATGTGCCTCGAAATATTGTATTTTTCGAATAAATCGATGTCCTCCTTGAATTGAATGAATTGCATAGCATTTATCATCATACGCGTCCCGCAAATAAAGGCAATGCTTCGCAGTAACGAAACCTCCTGCGGGATGAATAAAAAATCCCGTTCCGACAGTTACAAATTGCTGTTCAGAAATTTTTCTGATTATAGGAAAGATAAGTTGGTGAGTTGACACATCATTATTAAAATTGTCTTTAAATGAAGGCGCCTTTTCAAAATATTTTAATCTTGCCTTCTTATTATTCTGCTTCTCAAGTTTTCTTTTTGCGGCCTTTCTTTTACTTCTTTTTCCCATACTGTTAAAAAATTGTTTGGTTGCTTCTTTCGTTCGTAAGAATTGTAGTCTTAAACAGTTGAATTAGAATCTGATAAACCGAGTGGGCTTGCCTTCTGCTTCTTTCATTTTATACTCTTTTCTCCAAGATTTGAATTTCCCAGAAAATAAAAACTCTTGAACCTTTCCTCTCTCATCCAACTGAAGTTCTTTGATCGCAACCATATTAGCAACCATGTCGTTTGTATAGTCTTTTGTAGCTACAAGAGTGTCAATTTGAGCATCATCTTCGAATACAATTCCTTTCAGGCTATCAAGTATAGCTTTTGCAAGATTGTCAAGATCAATCTTATTCAGACGGCCTTGTTTATCTGAAACTGAAAATTGAACATGTAATCTTCCTTTGAATGGCCAAGCAGGATTCGGATTACTGTGGAGTTTCTTTTGTATGTCAGCTGTATAATCCGACTTATTTTCTTTTCCCTTTTTCTCATAAAGATTTTTGCGACCGCATTGAGTACATGATAGCATTGCGAACCTATCTTTTGAAGTAAGAACAGTACTACCGAAAAATATCATCAATTCATCGAAATATGGATTCGCAAAAAAAGTCTTTGGCATTGCTTTTTTTAAATCCTCCCCCATCACATCTAAAAGCTCTTTGGGTAAGTCTAACACCTTAATTGGGGTTACATCCTCACCCTTCACAGCAAACATCTTAATCTCATATTCATCATCATCATTTGGATTATTGTTGTACCTGAGTGCAAATACCTCTGCTTTTTTTGTTTTCTCGCGATCTAGATGGTCAAGATCAACAAGAAAAATCTGTTCATCATATTCTAACTCAAAAAGCATAAACCATAATTTATTCAAGGTAAAATTACAAATATTTAGCTTGAGCTGTTTGACCAATTCAATTTTTTCAACATCTAAGATTCGAAGAAATACCGTTATCGTTGAATGTATTTTTTATCTTTGGACATATGGCAAGATGTACAGCACCAATAAGAGGTCATCGATCGGCAGCCGCGGCGGCGGAGTGTCCTGCATGCGGTAGTCGTTACGGCCGATATAGTGGCTACAGTAGCTATGGTGGCTATGGGTCAAGCTCGTACTCGTCCTATTCCTCATCAAAGAGCGGTGGAAGCAGTCGGAGTGAAGGCGGGTCCAGCCGTAACACAAAGCCACGATGGTCGGGAGCCAGCTCGGCTCAGTATTACACACCTGAGGAAGTCCGGGCGCTCACACCAATCCGTGAAACCGTAGAGAAGCGAGCGTCCTTGCCTGACCTGAGGCACATTTTTTTGTGTCATGCGTGGGATGATCGACAAGGGGCTGCCAAGGAACTTTACGACCTGCTCATAGAACGAAATGTATCAGTCTGGTTCAGTGAAAATGACATCGGCCTCGGCGAACCGTTTCTCAGGGCAATCGACAAGGGCTTAGCGAAATCGCGGATTGGAATCGTACTCGTGACGCCAGCACTACTTAAGCGACTTCCAGCAGCGGGTGTCGCAGACAAGGAGCTTTCGGTGCTTTTAGCACGTGACCAGCTCGTTCCTATAGTGCACAACACAACATACGAAGCACTTCGCGAGGTCAGCCCAATGCTCGCATCGCGAAACGGCCTAGACACTGCAGAAGAATCCATGATAAACGTCGCGGCCAAACTCGCCGAGCTGGTTAACTTCTATGGCGAATCAGCACTTCCTGTAAATTTGCACTAAACTAAATCACTGATTTATACAACATTGACAGCTCTCTTAGTTTAGAAAAACCGCATCTTTCGTCAATAAGGGGAGCAGATATAAAAGTAAAAGGGTTATACTTTGATAGTATGACCCTTTTTTAATGGACAATGGGACGATTTAAAATCTTAAAAGACTGGCTTCATCGCTAATAATTCCTATTGATTTTTTCTAAATTTTTTCTAATTTTATCATGTGCTTGTTGGTAAGCCTGCTCGTTCGTGCAAAGATTTCATCAACCAATTGATAATATAAACTTTATTCCAAGATTATTATCTAACAAAGATTACGAACGCTAAAACTTCTAGATAATAATCTTGGGTCACCATAAAGATTATATTATGACACAGATTGAATTTTTCAAACTCCAAGCGAAAAATCTTTTCCGAGATTTTAAAACGAAAACACGGTACGTTGACGAAGAAAGTATTGATGGCTACTCAAATAGTTATAGCCCTAAGTATTTTGACATCGACAGTATCTTTCTCGACTATGATGTTGATGAAGAAAATTTTACGCTGATGAATGCACAACATCTTATTTCGCGATTGGTTGGATTCCGCCAATGGTCAGACCTTATAAATGCGTCTGAATTTGAACTTGAGCTTGCGAAATTACTCTTTGACAATCAGGACAAAGTATCATACGATGATTGGGACATCTATATCACAGGTGCTGAAAATGATAACAATACAATATTTGACCCTGAATTTAGAGTAGAAATCTTCAAACAGGTTTTTGCTAGTCAATCAGGACATGTCAGTCTTTTCCCGGATTACCGCCTTCAGAAAACTGAAAGCTGATTTACAGAGGAAATCAAACTACGTTCAATTTTAAGGAAACTAAGTGCTTGATCTATATAATATTACGATTTCAAGGAGTTGGTCGTAGCTGCATCTTTCGTCAATAAGGGGAGCATATATAAAAGTAAAAGGGTTATACTTAGATAGTATGACCCTTTTCTATTTATTCATGAAAATACATTGGGGTATTTTCCGCTCCGTTTCCTTAAACTCCCGATTTAACTTTTTATGCCTTATTGCCCTTTCGGATAATGCCTTGTCTTTTCGTCCATACTGATTATTTTTCCGTTCTTAAAGCCGATATCATCCACATAGGCAACTGAATCAGCTTTTCCTGATTTGTCTGTAACAATCTCTTTGAACCAGAGCGTGACATATTCTTTTTTCTTGTCTTTGGAAACGACAGATTCGTAATCATTCATTTCCACCTTGATGCTGCTTGTATTCTTCCAGGTCTCCTGAAACCAAAATTTCAGCGTATCCCGGGGTATTTTCATATCAATATTATCGGCAGTGAACTGCAGGCTGTCTGCAAAATAAGTGACCGATTCATCTACCTTGCCTGTTTCAAATGCCTTTAATGCTTTCAGGGCATTGACTAGGTTCATCTGATCGCCGGCTTCCCAGTAAATGGGTTCGTGATCAATAGGAGTATAGGCATAATCATACTTGGTGTCTGTTGCCTTGTCATTTTTACAGCCTGTCAGGTAAAGCAAAATGCAAATAAGAAGGAATATATTTTTCATATTTGTCAATTTTAATTTATGAATTGGGGTGTGGAGGTAAAACGCTGAAATAAATTTACCAAAATATTTCATATGAAATTCATTTAAATAATATTCTAAAGGTTATGATTTCTAAATGTTGTTTTTAGAGCGCTGCTGAAAGCTGCAACTATAGTCAATAAGAGGAGCCACACTGTAAAAGCCATTCGCCTCGACGAGGGCTTGTACTTTTACTATTAATGAGTTAAAACAGTCGCATCATTTTAATTATTTTTATAAAAAAAATATTGATATGCCTTTCGTTTCAGTAACCAGACTTCGTGTAAAATCGATATTTTTTCTGATTCCTTTTATGAGGGCAAATGAAGCCTCCGTTAAAGAATTAAAACGATCAAAGGGGCTAGTAAAAGGGAAAGAATTAATTGATAAGAAATTAACCTTTTGGACCATTACTTTATGGGAAGATGAAGGATCTATGAAAGCATTCAGGGGGTCTTCATCACATAGAAATGCCATGCAACATCTTCCAAAATGGTGCAATGAAGCATCTTACCATCATTGGGTTCAAGAAGAAAATGAATTTCCATCTTGGAACACCATATCTGAAAAACTATACTCAGAAGGCAAATTGAGCAAAGTAAGAAATCCATCAAAAGCTCAGGTTGAAAATAAATTCCCACCAATTAAATGGACAAAAACTGAAAGAAGATTAAGGTGATAAAACGGTGAGGTTTCATTGTGTAATAAATTTCCTTAAATTTCGCAAGAAGTTTAACCCTTTAATTTTCTTGTGGTCATGAAATCTATCAAAGGATTATAGCTGCATCTTCCGTCATTTAGGGAAGCAATTTAATAAAGGGTTATACTTTGATAGTATGACCCTTTTTAATTACAGGAAAATAATTTGAAAAACTACCTGTTTTCGAAATGATTTATTAAAGTATTAGTAACAAATTTGACTCCGGCTTATTACTGCAAACGATTTTTGTTTAAATTTACTTTCACACCCATAAAATCATACGGTTATGAGAAAATTCCTAGTAATCAGTATTTGCTGTATAATTTTTTATTCCTGCAAAAAGTCTGATCACACAACACAGCCCACATCGCAGCTTCCTACTGTTACAACCACCTCAACCACTACCGCTACAACTAATTCAGTTTCAGTGAGCGGAAATGTTGGTGCAGATGGAGGAGCAACAGTTACGAGCAGGGGGTTTTGTTGGGGTACTTCTCCGGGAGTTTTAATCTCCGGCAGTAATTATATTAACAGTGGAACAGGAACCGGGAATTATTCGGCCTCAATCAATGGATTAAATCCGGGTACAGTTTATTATGTAAGGTCATTTGCGATTAATAGTGTAGGTACTGCCTATGGTAATGAACTGAGCTTTACAACAACTAGCCCCAATTATAATGTATATGTTGCTGGTACCCTTAACAATGGTTCTATTGACATAGCGGCGATATGGAAAAATGGGGTGGTAACTCAACTGTCGGATGGAACTCGTCAAGCCTGGGCAAGAGCCGTATTCGTATCCGGGTCAGATATATATGTTGTAGGGTTTGAAAGGAATCCAAGCAATGCTTTTAGTATAGCAAAAATCTGGAAAAACGGTGTTGGCACAGCCCTTACGACAGTGCCAAATACAAGTTCGGATGCTTTTGGAGTATATGTTGACGGAAGTGATGTGTATGTTGCTGGTTACGAAGAAACCGGTGCTGGTCAGACGGCAAAAATCTGGAAAAACGGGGTTGGCACAAATTTGAGTACGGCTCAACCATATTCTATGGCTACGGGGGTTTCTGTTTCCGGAACAGACATTTATGTTTGTGGATACAACACCAATGGTAAAGCGACTTACTGGAAAAATGGAACGCCAACCTACCTTAACATCGGCACAAATGTAAATGGACTATTTGTAAATGGAACTGACGTTAATCTGGTAGGAACAGCAAGTGGAGGTTCTTGGTTATGGCATAATGCCATTACATCCAATTTTTCTGGCAACAACGTTTTTTATTCTGTTTTCGTTTCAGGAACTGATACTTATATTGCAGGCAATCTAAATAGCTTTCCTGCGATCTGGAAAAACGGAACCAGTACCACGTTGCCATATGTATCGGGGGGAGAAGCTTGCTCCGTATTTGTAATCGGTTCAAATGTCTATGCAGCAGGTTGGGAATACAACGCGGGAAATACTATTGCGCGATACTGGAAGAATGGTGTTGTAACGGACCTACCGAAACCTGCGGGGGCCACTGGAAGCGCGTATGCATATTCAATTTATATCGCTCCTTAGTAATTTTTAACTTCTATTTATAAAGATAATCTCTCTCAGTTTTTAAAGCTGCATTTTTGATAAATAAAGGAAAACTTACAAAAAAGCCTTTTGCCGCAGCGAGTGGCTTTTTCTTTTATAATCAATAAGTTAGGGAAACAGTGTATCGGCTTTCTTTATATTGAAATTTAGTAATTAAATCTCAGTGTAATTTTTAAAATTATCTAAAATCATCTGCCAACCTGTTTGTTGAAGTTCAATTGAATTTTCTTGTTCCGGCTCAAATTCTTCCGTTATAATAGTACCCAATTCAGTCTCTTCAAAAGTTATTGTTAACTTTCTTCCATCACCTAATACAATTTCAATCAATTTTTCGGTTATGATTTGCTGATAAGTACCCCAAAAATCAAAGCTCATTGAATTGTCCTTTGCCGCCATGGTATAATGAAATTCACCTCCCTTTATGAGATTGTTTTTGGCATGAGGACAGCACCAATCAGGACTTGCGAAATTCCAGTTTACAATATGCTCGTTTGCCGTCCAATATTGCCATACTTTACTAATTGGTGCATTAATGGTAGCTTGTATAGAAATGAATTTCATTCATTTAAAATTAAAGTATACAAATGAAAAACTGTATTTAAACCGATGTTCCAGTTGCAAAGTTATACTTCTTTCAGAAAAAAGATTTGCAGGGAAAAGAAAATTATATCAGTTATTTAATTAGTTTTATTGTAATAAAATTAAGCGGTATTGTTGCGCTTCTAAAATGAAAAAACTGATTTGATATAAAATTTAAAAAAAATCCCGATGAGAAAAATTTTGATGATAACTACTTTATTGATCTCCGCTTTTTTTAGTGAGGCCCAATTCAATGGAATAAAAGATAAATTATTAGGCGGATCCAACCCGTTGGGTAGCATATTAAAAAAGCCATCTCCCATTACCACAAAATTTGAGGATGTAAATATGAATGGTTCCTTACCGGAAACATTTGGGAATGATAAAACATATATCCCTCTATATAAAATGAAAGCCGTCCAGGGAGGAGGCTTTATGCTTTGTCCGGGATTCTATGAAATGACGAACATGAGTTATTGCTTGAAAGCAGGAACACATGGGCCCAGCCAGGGAGATGGTTATATGTTTGCCCCTACAAAAGGCAAGATGGAAGATGTGGTGAATGCTATTCTAAAAAACCATGCCTCTATACATCCTGAGATAGAACAACATGATGTGCAGTTGATCTTGTGGGCAATCATTGCCAGGGCCAAATTTGAAAATTTATCAACCAGGCTGAAAGCTGTTGTAGCCCTCTTGCTTTCACCAAAGCAGATCATTGAACTGAATGGTGGCTTTGTAGAAACCATTGGAAATGAGGCGTTGAATAAAGGGATAATAGACCTTCCGCCTGCCGCCCAAAAAATAATGGAAGCTGAAAACAATATTCGCGGGTTGGTGGAAAGGGGTAGTGATAACTACCAAGAGTTTGAAAAGTACGCGGTACTAGCAGGGATGGCTACAGTGGACAGATCTGACATACACCGTGGCATGTGGAGCCTTCACCCCGATGGTTACTATGTGCGCTACTTCCCTGCAGGCTATTCCAAAACAAAGGTTCAGATATATGTTCCTGAAAAACTAAATCAGGTGATATATAATGCGGTAGGAACCATCGCTTGTCCTGCCAACACAGGAGCACAGCGTTTGGCACAAACAAATATGCCCCTCGAAAAAAATGATCAGTCTTTTACCAATCCTTGTTTGTGATGTACTGCGCCATAGCCCTTGGGTTATTATTTAAATCCTTATAATGCAACGAACGGTTATGGCATCTGTAAAAAGAAGGGTAAGCATCACTTATGAATAACTGCTTCTTTTTTTAAAAAGAGTAGCAAGAAAATAAAAGGTTTCAAGCGATGCAAGTTTAAGGTCTTCCTTATTCTGATAGAACGTAGAAGCATTTATTGATATCTAGATCAAGCCTCTCGTAAGAATTAAGATATTAATTGTCTTGTGATCACTATTGTCATATATTTTTCTCGTTTTCATTATGGAAAACACAAATTGATGCGGCTTAGATTCTGCTAGTTCATCATCCCCAAAATTTATAAGCGTATTCAAAACAAATATTAAAAGATGTGAAATTTGAGTGTAGTAAGTAAAAACAAGTTTTATGCATAAATCCTTTCTGAAAAAAAAATTGCGGACTTTGTTTTTTATCGTGGGACTTTGTCTTTTTTCGGGACAATCATTTTCACAAGACCAGCGCCGGTGGCTTGTAAATCCCGACGGATCAATCTCTTGGCTGATCAGCAAAGACCTACCTCATGATGATCACATTGAGATGAGTGGCAAAAGGATATCCTGCATCCTGCGGTACGGAGTTGCAGCCGATGGATCCTTTCATGCTACAAGGAGTCTCGTATGGCCAATGTTACGAACGCTTCCCAATAATACTCATGCAAGTCTTACCCGCCGTTTTGCGCCCGACGCTTTTGAAATGATAACCGTGAATTACAAACCGATAACTGCGGAAAAAATATATTCAATCACGCTCAATGGGACATTGATCGTTAAAGGTAAAGTCGCTAACGACCTCGAATTAACAAGGCAATATTTTCCCTCGACTGACCTACCCGCTTTCTGCGAATTATATACCATCAAAAATACATCCAAAAAAAACTGTATGGTGGAAATTCCAAAATCAAATAGTGTTTATTATACTGATGCTGGAAAGGGAGTTGACGGTAGTTACGCTTTGCATATTGACCTGTTCAATAGTGGCAATGTTAATCTCAAAAAAAATGATTCTGTGCGTTTTGCCCTTTGTTATACCGGGGTAAAATTAAATGAACAAGGGCCATTGATAAACACAGACAGTGAAAAAATAAAACGCCTGGCATTCGTTGATAAAGTATGGAGCAATCTGGTACTTGAAACACCGGATACGGTATTGAACCGCGAGTTTGCTTTTGCAAAAATCAGGGCTGCAGAAAGTATTTTTGAAACAAAGGGCGGCCCAATGCATGGCCCGGGTGGCGAAGCTTATTATGCTGCTATTTGGGCTAATGACCAGGCGGAATACATCGGACCTTTTTTCCCTTTTTTAGGATATTCCTACGGAAATAAAGCCTCGCTAAATGCCTATCTTCATTTTGCCCGATTCATGAACAAAGAATTTAAACCTATTCCTAGTTCAATTATTGCGGAAGGAACAGATATTTGGAACGGGGCGGGCGATCGTGGTGATGGAGCCATGATCGCATATGGAGCTGCCCGATATGCACTAGCGATCGGCGATAAAAATCAGGCAGAACAATTGTGGCCACTGATTGAATGGTGTCTGGAATATTGTCACCGAAAATTAAATTCAGAAGGTGTTGTCATATCAGATGCTGATGAACTTGAAGGCAGATTCCCTTCAGGCTCAGCCAATCTTTGCACTTCATCTTTATATTATGATGCATTGAATTCTGCTGTTTTTCTGGGCAAAGATCTGGGTATCAATACAAAACAGTTGACAACATATAAAGACTATGCTGCAAAATTGAAAAAATCGATTGAAAAATATTTTGGCTCTCGCATTGATGGATTTGATACGTATAAGTATTACAAAGAAAATGATACTTTGAGGGCCTGGATATGCATCCCGCTTACGATGGGTATCTATGAACGTAGTTCCGGGACCATCAATGCGCTTTTCTCTTCAAAATTATGGACATCAGATGGTCTGGCTAGTTTAGCCGGTGATAAAACATTCTGGGACAGATCAACGTTGTATGCTTTAAGAGGAGTTTTTGCCGCTGGTGAAACAGACAAGGCCCTGGTCTATTTACATTATTATTCCAATCGCCGTTTATTGGGTGAACACGTTCCGTATCCTGTTGAGGCCTATCCAGAGGGAAACCAACGACAGCTTTCAGCGGAAAGCGGTTTGTATTGCAGGATCTTTACAGAAGGGCTATTCGGCATCAGGCCTACCGGTATGCATTCTTTCCAATTTACACCCCGACTTCCAACAAACTGGCCCGCAATGAGTCTTCATCATATCAGAACATTTGACCATGATATAGATATTGACGTTGCAAGGGAAGCAGGCAAACTGAAACTAAGGGTGTCTGAAAATGGCAAAATAATGATCAGCAAACTCATCAACGCCGGAGAAATAACAGAAGTTAATTTTTCTCAATAAGCAAGGTTAACTTATTTACATCAATAGAAGATTTGCCGGATAATATTTCAGACTGGAATTTTCGGTGTAAAGCATCCCCCAAATATGAACTACTAGTGAAAAGGAATTGCGTCTATTCATAGAAAGTATATCATGGCGTTATAATCTATCACTTTTGTTGTTGGGAAAACCCGTATTATTTAATATTCTCTTTTTTAAATACTGCTTTCTACAATATGTTTTCCATCAGAATATAAACTATAGAGGTAAAGCGAAATCTTTTATGTAATTTTCTATCAGCAATTATCATTTCAATATTAAACGAAGGTTATGCCCAATTTCAAACTCAACATCAACAATAAGGAGTATTCAGTAGAAGCAGAAGCAGATATGCCATTGTTATGGGTGCTTCGCGATATACTCGATCTTACGGGCACCAAATATGGCTGTGGTGTTGCTAGTTGCGGCGCCTGTACCGTCATCATGGATGAGAACGCCGTGTTTTCCTGCCAACGACCGGTTGGAGCCTGCGTTAATAAAAAGATCATTACCATCGAAGGCTTATCGGAAGACGGCAACCATCCGGTTCAAAAAGCCTGGCAAAAAGCAAAAGTACCGCAGTGCGGTTATTGCCAACCCGGGCAAATGATGCGTGCAGCCGCGATGCTCGGGAAAAATAAAAAGCCAACCGACGAAACGATCAGCTCGGAGATGAGCAATCATCTTTGCCGATGTGGTACTTATCACCGGATCAAAGAAGCGATCCATATTGCAATTGAAGAAATCAATAAATAACTGTACTCAACTCTGTATATGAAAAAAGAAACGATCGGCCGCCGCCAATTTATTAAACTGAGTTCCTTGTCGACCGGAAGTTTGATGATTGGTTTCATGGTTCCTGGCTTACAGTCATTGGCGCTTCCTGCCTTCGACTGTGAATTCTTTCAACCCAGCGCCTATTTAAAAATTGATAAGAAAGGGAAGGTCACTATTTATGTAGGCAAACAAGAATCCGGACAGGGCGTTGATACAGCATTGCCCATGATCGTGGCCGAAGAACTGGAAATTGATTTTAAGGATGTGCATACTGAAATAGCCCCTTACGGAACTTTAAAAGAAGGAGAGCATGATACAGGTGGTAGCCAGAGTGTGATGACGATGTATACCCAACTCCGCAATGCGGGCGCCATTGCCAAGGCGATGCTGATCACGGCCGCTGCCAATGTATGGAAGATCAATGCATCTTCCTGTGCTGCGGATAATGGCGAAGTAGTAAACACCAATTCCAATAAAAGAATAAAATACGGTGACCTGGTTTGTCAGGCGGCATTATTACCCATTCCCGCAGCAGTTACCCTAAAAAATCCAAAAGATTTTAAACTGATCGGTAAATCAACGAGCCGAAGCAATTTAAATGAAGTGCTTACCGGAAAAACCAAATACGGAATAGATATTAAAGTAGATGGAATGGTATATGCTGTTGCAGAAAGATGCCCGGTGTTGGATGGTGTATTGGTTAGTGTAGATGATACGGCAGCAAAAAAAGTTCCCGGTGTGATTAAGGTGGTGAGTTATAAAGGTACCGGAGCGCCAATGCATGTGCGTGCAGGCGTAGCCGTTATTGCTACGAATATTTGGTCTGCCATGAAAGCAAAAAAAATGCTGAACATTACCTGGGATGAAGGCAAAAAGAACAAAGAAACTACAGAATCGCTTTTTAAAACATTTGAAGAAAGATCGAGGCTCAAACCGCAGATGGAAGTCTTTAAAAAAGGTGATGTAACAAAATTTTCCACTAAAAATGAGATCAGCGCAAGTTATTCCGAGCCGTTCCTTGCTCACGCAACCATGGAGCCGGTAAATTTTATTGCGTCTGTGAAAGGCGATGGCTGTGAATTATGGGGAGGCTTGCAATTGCCCGACTGGGCGGTCAATACCGTATCGAAGGAATGCGGATTTAAAAAAGAAAATATAAAAGTTAACCTGGCTTTAATGGGTGGCGCCTTTGGGCGTAGACTGCATTTTGAATTTGCCATTGAAGCCGTAAAGATCGCACAGCAAATAGACAAGCCGGTAAAATTGATCTGGGAAAGAACAGACGATATACGTTTTCAGCCTTACCGCCCGGCAACCTATCATGTGTTAAAAGCCGGTATCGATGACAACAATAACCTGGCAGCATGGCAACACCATGTATTGGGCACACCCGTGGCCTATATGACCGACGGCCCCGGGGCAAAGGATGCTGCGGAAATGGATGGTGCTGATGCCGGATTTTGTTATAATGTGCCCAATATCAATACCGGGTATACAGGGGTAGATTTTAATATCAACCGCGGATGGTTGCGTTCGGTAGATATCTGTGTGAATAGTTTTCCGGTTGAAAGTTTTATAGATGAAGTGGCGCTGAAATTGAAAAAAGATCCGCTTCAGTTTCGTTTATCCATGCTGGAAAATAAACCCGATTTTAAAACAGGCGATGCTCCCGGAGCTGCTGTACAATCGCCGGCAAGGGTTGCAGGCGTATTAAAATTAGCTGCGGAAAAAATTGGATGGACGGAAAAAAGAAAACCCAATCATTTTATCGGACTGGCAACACATTCTTTCATCTTTGCCAAATCATATGCGGCCCATGCTATTGAGATTGAATTGTTGGGTCCTAAGAAATTCAAAATTGTTAGGGTGGTGGCTGCGATTGATTGCGGATTGGTGATCAATCCTGACGGTATGCTGAATCAAATGGAAGGGGGATTTGCATTTGCATTGACGCAGACCTTGAAGGGTGAAATAACGGTAAGTGATAGTCGCGTGGTGGAGGATGGATTTTTCAGCTATGAATTATTGCGCTATGATGAAATGCCACCCATTGAGATCTATGTTGTCGAAAATAAAGAAGAACCCGGCGGAGTAGGTGAAGTGGGATTGCCTACCGTGGCCCCGGCTTTATGTAATGCTCTGGCCGCAGCAGGATACCGACCCCGTAGCTTGCCTATTCGCAAGGATGGATTTACCTGGGTGTAAGGATATATTTGGGAATTATTGCTCATCCATTTGTACCCACCAGGGCTGAATAGAATGATTTTTTTCCTGCTTTGAATTGAATACCCTCAGGATGAAAATCCTGTCCATTGATCTTCAACGACCGCAGATTTACCTTGGGCAATCCCTCTACCCGGATACCTGGCATAAACACGAACTTCCAGGTTTTATTGCCACTGCATTGAACCGCTTGGGTTATATCGCTGATACCCAAAACAGATACTAATGAAGAAACGACTGATTTTTGTGTATTAACAATAGTGAATTGTGACGGGATAAAGCTTACAACATCTGTACTGCGCGAGTGAATGTTAAGTTCCATCGTGATGCGAGTGGCATCTTCATCTTCAACTATCTTTTTACTTTGCGGATATCCGTAACCGTATTTATGCGGGATTATGGGGATCAATACCGGTCCGATCATTCCTTTTCGGTACTCATTCTTAAGTTGAACACTGATCACTGTTCCATCAAGTGAATCGATAAATTCTATTGGGATCTCTCCTTCTTCAAATCGCTTTAATCCGGTATTGACCCGGTATCGCTCTGAATTATTATTAACGGGACGAAGATGATCAATTGGTTCGCTATAGATCCTGGTTTCATACACAGAGCAACTGGTGAGTATGCTCAATATCATACAGATCATTAATAAACTTATACAATTCGGAATTTGAGGTTTTAAAACTGATTTTTTCATAATGGTGTATGCATGATGGTTCATGAATTATGAATAATAGAGAAAAATCATTCAAACCAAATCATGTATTATTTCTTTAGATATATTGGTTTACTGTTTAACAAATCTGATCGTATTGGATCTTCCATGTTTTCCAATACCATAGATCCAGTATATTCCATTTGCAATATTTGCTATATCAATTGACATGCGGCTATTCTCGGGCACATTCACAATTTGATGGAAAAGTACCCTGCCTGCAACATCGGTACATACAAATTCAAGCATTTCGACAGTTGAACTAGATACATTAATATCCAATTTATTATTCATAACCGGGTTATTCAGCAAGTTGATGCTGGTTGGATTTATTCTGTTCAATAGGATAACGGTGGAATAACCAATGTTTCCATTTACTTCTTCAACCCGTAAACGATAATAATTATTGCCTGTTAAAATTTTATCGTCAATAAAGTAGAAGGGCTTGTTGCAATCTGTTTTTTCGGCAACAATATTTCCAATATCATTAAAATGGATACCATCTGCACTTCGTTCTACTGAAAAAATTACCCTGTCTGCGCAAGCAACGCTCCATGTTAATGCATGCGTATTTCCGGCATAAGTTCCGGTAAAGCTTTTAATTTTTAAGGGAAGGATAGCGGGCAATACTTTATTGGCAAAATAGAAACTGGAAAAACTACTGATACTGACCTCTAAATAATAATCAGTTGTATATGTACCGGGAACCGCTACTAACGGCAAAGCATCGTTGCCACCTACTGCACTGCAATTATCATTGTTTTTAAATACACCCACCTCATTGATGGAGGCTACACCACTTGGCTGTGATTGTGAATTCACGGCTGTCTTTAATGAATCAAGTTCTGATTTTAGGAGATAGAGCCTTACACTTACATTTCCGGATGTCGGTTGATTTTGTGGGGTAATGGTAATATTTCTGTTCAGGTATAAGCGATAGCTGGGATCTTCTCTGCAGAAACCAGTTTTGGTGTATAGGGATGTATTCACCGTGCCAAGATTATTTCCATTCGCATGGATCTCTGCAGCGATCCTGCCCGCGGTATCAAAGATGGGCACCCAAGAATTATTATTCGAATTATCAATTGTGATTGCCGGCAAAACCTGGCAGGCGATCTTATTTCCAGGAGCAACAGCCCGATAGCAATCGGTAAATCCACCGATGACCTTCCGAATACGATGGTTGTATGTATCAACTATATACAGGCTGCAATCATTCTTATTAAAATATGGATAATAGGCATGGTTGATCCAGGCGGCAGTTGGCGCAATACCATCACCATTATAACCTCCTGTGCCATTACCTGCAATAGTGCTGATTATTCCTGTACCGGCAGCTATTTTGCGAACCCGAAAATTTTGATCATCTCCAATATACATATTTCCCGCCCTGTCGAAACTTAAATATGCCGGGGCATTTAATTGGGCAGCGGTTGCAGCAATACCATCGCTATTAAAACCCATTGAACCGATACCGGCGACTGTACTGATAAGGCCGGTACTGATGGTTATTTTTCGGATGCGACTTGAAAGACTATATTCTGCAAAATAAATATTCCCCACACTGTCAAAAATAATTCCGCAAGGACCTGATATTTGAGCAGTGGTAGCTGAAATACCTTCTCCATTATAACCTGCTGTTCCGGTTCCGGCAATAGTTGTAATGATACTAGTAGTCTTATCTACTTTTCTTATCCGTTGATTCTGCCAATCTGAAATGAATAAATTATCTGCAGCATCAAAGGCAACCTCATTGGGATAATTCAATAGTGCAGTGTTTGCAACTATGCCATCACTATTATAACCCGCTGTGCCCGTTCCGGCAATGGTATTGATGATGCCAGAAGCTGTAGTTATTTTTCTTACGCGCTGATTGCCCCTATCGGTAAAATACAAATCCCCGTTACTATCAAAAGCTACAGAAGTGGGTTGATTTATTTGTGCCGATATTGCAGCACTACCAT
This sequence comes from Chitinophagia bacterium, assembly GCA_037129315.1. GTDB lineage: Bacteria > Bacteroidota > Bacteroidia > Chitinophagales > Chitinophagaceae > Sediminibacterium. The sequence continues at coordinate 18,646 of JBAXVC010000020.1, forward strand.
CTCCAGAAAAACCCGGCGTACCCGTTCCGGCTACTGTACTGATAAGACCGGTACTAATGGTTATTTTTCGGATCCTATTATTTCCATAATCAGGGAAGTAAATATTACCTGATGCATCGATCGCTAAATTATGCGGATAATAGATCTGTGCAGCAGTAGCAGCACTTCCATCTCCAGAAAAACCTGCAGCACCCGTACCGGCAATGGTGGTAATGATTTGGGCATCGGAATATAAAGGCAATACAAATAAAACGATGAGGAGATGCTTATAAAACTTCCGAAAAATTATTCCCCTATTTACCAGATCAATTTTTACCGGATCATGCAACCGGAAATTCACGATCATGGATAATTGTATTGTAATCCAATATGAATAAACCTTCAACATAGATCATTGGGGTATAAAAAGGGTAATATTCAAAGAGGTTTGTTGAATATTTGTATAGCCGTTTTCCTGTCCACTTTATAAACTCTCATTATGTCCTGAATTATTTTCTCCTCCAGACTTGGGCTTTCCGAATTCTCCACTTCTTGCTGCGGCCTCTTTGATGAGGTTATGAAGGTCTGACCCACTTTGTCGTTCAGTAGCTTTGATTTCAGCCTCTTTAAGTAGTTCGGTATGTCTTGCTGGGTCAACGTATCTTGATTCAATTGCGAGGGCTTTTGTTCATTGTTCGAATTCTCAATAGAACTTTTCATTCGCTTAAATTTGAAATGTAGTATAAAGTTATACCTTTTTGTCTATTTGCAACTTGTTCCTTCATTCAGGCTGTTCTGGAAATAGGAATAATATTTATTGAGAATCATAGCATTACATTGCTTTGAAGTTTTACATAGCTAAATTCATCTTACCTGAATAATTGTATTAATTGTTTGCACTTAAAAAATTGTATATTTGTGGTGGGAGTGGATTCTGTGTTGGGTTGCAAACCCTTCGGCGAGGGCCTCTCCCAATTTTTATTCTCTTTCTACAACTCTACAAATTAATTGCGCTGTTATTCCTGCCCATACATCACTTTCTACTGCGTAAAACGAGTTTTCAATTAATCGTTTTTGATTTGCTTTCAATTTTTGTTCTTTGTACATTTGATAACAACGAAGGATATTTTGATGTGATCAGCATGCATGTTGTGATTTGCTTTCAATTTTTGTTCTTTGTACATTTGATAACAACGCTGGTACTGTAGTCCGGGCTCACCATACGTTGTGATTTGCTTTCAATTTTTGTTCTTTGTACATTTGATAACAACTAATGTGGGAGATACTGTTGCAGCTTTCCGGTTGTGATTTGCTTTCAATTTTTGTTCTTTGTACATTTGATAACAACCAACACGATAAACTTGAAATAAGAGTTACAGTTGTGATTTGCTTTCAATTTTTGTTCTTTGTACATTTGATAACAACATAATCAATTTTATTGCGCACAGCTGATAAGTTGTGATTTGCTTTCAATTTTTGTTCTTTGTACATTTGATAACAACATAAATCAAAACCTGATCAAAACAGGGGTGGTTGTGATTTGCTTTCAATTTTTGTTCTTTGTACATTTGATAACAACAATAATGCATTGCAAATTATAGATCCTGGCGTTGTGATTTGCTTTCAATTTTTGTTCTTTGTACATTTGATAACAACGGCCGCCTTGTTTTTTACAAGATACCATAGGTTGTGATTTGCTTTCAATTTTTGTTCTTTGTACATTTGATAACAACGCTGACACAATTATGATGAGAGAGTATTTTGTTGTGATTTGCTTTCAATTTTTGTTCTTTGTACATTTGATAACAACTAATGTGTTTTTTTAGCTTTATCCCCCTGGGTTGTGATTTGCTTTCAATTTTTGTTCTTTGTACATTTGATAACAACCTTCAACCTTACGGATAGCGTGTGAAAGAGGTTGTGATTTGCTTTCAATTTTTGTTCTTTGTACATTTGATAACAACAAAGTTCCCCGCCCGGGCCTCAGATAACATGTTGTGATTTGCTTTCAATTTTTGTTCTTTGTACATTTGATAACAACACACTGTCAACACTGAGTTGGATGTCAATGGTTGTGATTTGCTTTCAATTTTTGTTCTTTGTACATTTGATAACAACAACTCATGTGTCAGCTCTGTAACCACTGGCGTTGTGATTTGCTTTCAATTTTTGTTCTTTGTACATTTGATAACAACATCAATAAGTCCTGCACCGTCAATCACTACGTTGTGATTTGCTTTCAATTTTTGTTCTTTGTACATTTGATAACAACGATTTTCAACTGAGCCTGGATGATAGTATGGTTGTGATTTGCTTTCAATTTTTGTTCTTTGTACATTTGATAACAACAATAATGCATTGCAAATTATAGATCCTGGCGTTGTGATTTGCTTTCAATTTTTGTTCTTTGTACATTTGATAACAACGGCCGCCTTGTTTTTTACAAGATACCATAGGTTGTGATTTGCTTTCAATTTTTGTTCTTTGTACATTTGATAACAACGCTGACACAATTATGATGAGAGAGTATTTTGTTGTGATTTGCTTTCAATTTTTGTTCTTTGTACATTTGATAACAACTAATGTGTTTTTTTAGCTTTATCCCCCTGGGTTGTGATTTGCTTTCAATTTTTGTTCTTTGTACATTTGATAACAACCTTCAACCTTACGGATAGCGTGTGAAAGAGGTTGTGATTTGCTTTCAATTTTTGTTCTTTGTACATTTGATAACAACAAAGTTCCCCGCCCGGGCCTCAGATAACATGTTGTGATTTGCTTTCAATTTTTGTTCTTTGTACATTTGATAACAACACACTGTCAACACTGAGTTGGATGTCAATGGTTGTGATTTGCTTTCAATTTTTGTTCTTTGTACATTTGATAACAACAACTCATGTGTCAGCTCTGTAACCACTGGCGTTGTGATTTGCTTTCAATTTTTGTTCTTTGTACATTTGATAACAACATCAATAAGTCCTGCACCGTCAATCACTACGTTGTGATTTGCTTTCAATTTTTGTTCTTTGTACATTTGATAACAACGATTTTCAACTGAGCCTGGATGATAGTATGGTTGTGATTTGCTTTCAATTTTTGTTCTTTGTACATTTGATAACAACTTGGTGGTTCTCTTTACCTTCTGGGTACTGGTTGTGATTTGCTTTCAATTTTTGTTCTTTGTACATTTGATAACAACTAGGGTATTAATTAAGGTTTAAGGGGTGGTGTTGTGATTTGCTTTCAATTTTTGTTCTTTGTACATTTGATAACAACCAATCTGCTGATCTGTTTCTGTGAAAACATGTTGTGATTTGCTTTCAATTTTTGTTCTTTGTACATTTGATAACAACAAGGAAACTGCAAGGGTTGCCACATTGCATGTTGTGATTTGCTTTCAATTTTTGTTCTTTGTACATTTGATAACAACAGCTTAGGGTGAAACTTAATGCCAGTAAGGCGTTTATCAAAAAATAGGAATAAAAAACTCATTCAATGCCTCAGGGTCCTGAAGGGTCCTGAGGCATTTTGTTTTCCTAAAATAATTCCAGTTGTTGCGGAATTTCGCCATATTCAGCTATTTTTTTCCCATGAAATATTTCCATCATACCAAATTGTTTATCGGTGATGGTCATAATGCCTACTTTCCCTTTTTCCGGCAGGATCTTCTTTACCCTGTTCACATGTACCTGGGCGTTTTCCATACTGGCACAGTGGCGCAGGTAAAGGCTGAACTGGAACATGGCAAAACCGTTTCCCAGGATCTTTTTCCTGAAATCACCCGCCACTTTACGTTCTTTTTTCGTTTCGGTTGGCAGGTCGTAAAAAACGAGTACCCACATTATTCGGTATGCATTTAGGCGGTTGTACATTTTAGTACTTACAGGATTATTCATCTTCCGCTTCGCTATCGTTCAACAAAACCGGGAGCAATATTTTGCGTTGCTCGCCTGCATAGCATTTGGCTACTGATACAGCAGTACGTTGCATAGCCAGCATCAGCGGACTTTTTTCGCCAGCCAGCATTACATCAAGGTTGGGAATTTTCAGTAATTCTACTTTTAGTTCACTTGTAAGCTGATCAACGTCAGAGGTTTTATCAATAATTGCTCTAACAATCATATCAACATAAGGCCGATAGGGTTCCATCAAATCATCAGCAAGGCAATAAGCATTATAACGATTTCGGTGAAAAATACCTAAAGTCGGTAGCATTCCTGCTCCAACGATTGCCCGGGCCATACCGGCCCGAACTATTGCATAACCATAGTTGAGCAGGTTATTGGGTGGCGTACCATCTCTTTTTCGGTAAAAATTCCATGCCGGGGGAAATAGGTTTTGCCAGTAGTGCAAGGCCGCCACGGCTTCGTGATTATCTGCATCTCCACTTTTTACTGAATTTGCCAGGTTGCTAAGTAAATGATATTTGGCACCCCATTTTTTAAGCACAGCAGCCTGGTTACTTATTTTCGCCTTTACAGTTTGCTGCCACAATTGCTTTTTAAGTGGTTCGCTGGCTTCAATTTGCGCCCTGAATCTTTCACATTGCAGGGTATTGCTTTCCAGTGGCATAAGCAAGCCGGTTGGATGATGGCTTTCATTGCAGGTTATCACGGCTACATTAGCGCTCACCAATTTATCGAGCAGATAATGGGTAAGGCTAATTTGCTGGTGCTCCAGTACCAGCATGCCAAGATCTTCAATGGATACATATTTATCAGGCTTGTCTTCAAGTCCCTTAATATGACTATAACTGACGACCATCTGCTGATTGCTGAATTTTAAAAAGCAGGCATTTTCAATGCAGATAGTGCGTTTAATCATATATTAATATTCGCCGATCTTTACAATTTGTCCAATATGATTGATTCTAACCTTTACAATTCCCTTGATTGCATTAAGCCCTAATTGTGGTTTGTAACTTATATTTTTTAATTCTTTTTTTTCTTCAACGGTGGTTTCAAGATGATGCCTAAAAAAATAGTTTTTTGTTGCTATCTTTTGCACTCTATACAAATATTTACTAATTAATTTATTATTTTCTGGATTTAAAAGATCAATTTCTTTGGGGTCAAATTCTTCTGTAGGGAAAACAAAATACTCATTTTGTTTCATTGTAAATAAAAACTGCCAGCCAATATGTTGATTAAACAATTTATCAATAATTGGTAATCGTTGATTTACCCTTTCCACAGCTTCATATAGTGAAACAATTTTTTCCTGAAAATCTTCATTGCTATCTTGATATATGGCTACATGGTGATTGTTGCCTGTGCTTACAAAATCAACGGGAATTTTGTTGCCATTTTCATCTAAAATATCATTGCCAAAATGGTCTTTCTTGGTATGTAATGCCTCCACATTTTTTACTCCACTAATGGTAACTCTTTTTATAGCTATTCCCCTTTCTTCATTTAACCAAATAGGGTTTTTATCTAAATTAGAAAACGCCTCTTTATTGCTCCCATTGAATTCATCTAACCGCTTTTGAAGAATTCTCTTTATCCCTCCATCAATTATCTTTTCAATCTTTAAATCCGGGCTAATTTCTTTTCTGATGGTATAATCATCTTCAAATTCTACCAGTTTCACCTTTTCCCCAATGGGTATTGATTTTTGTCTATCTATGTATACGGGGGTTTTAGATAAACTGTTTTTTCCAGTAAATGCTTTTTTGGGGTCATTGTCATTCTCTTTTAGCCTTAACAACAAAGCCTCTCTTTCGCTATATTTTGCTGTTTTTAAAATTGTTTCCTCATTAAAATTTGCACCAACTTTTACTTCTCTTGTAGTATATTGTTTCAGTTTTCCATAAACTGTTTCTTTATGCAGTTGGCCTCTTGGTGTCAATTCATATTTTACCCGCTCTCCTGATTTAGTTTTTATTTTATTCTTATTTTTTGTAACAACTTTATTTTTTGCTTTGAATGATACCAATACATTTTCAAGATGCTTTTTCGCTTCCTCTCTAAAATTATTTAAAGGCATTTTAAATTTTCTTTTGCCTTCAGGATCTTTAAAGGTCTCCTTTTGTTCTATGCCATAAATACTACTTGCTTTATCGCTCCTTGCATTAAGATTATTTAGATATTGAACATGGCTAGACTTGGTAAAAGCAACGGTTAATGCATCCATAGCATGATGCCGATGGTCATTTCTCTTTGTCCAATCAACAATCCTTCCCTTTGTATTTCCGTCTTTCTTTTCTATAATTTCTATTAATCCAAGATTTTTGTATTTATCAAAATTTAATTCCTGCATTACATTTATAAGATCCCAATCTTCTCTTAGTCGGTCTGTAATACTACCAGTAGTTGATGATACAGTTCTGCAAATTTCTTCAAGTAGCTCTTTTGCTTTTTTCGCAATATACTGGCTGTCTCTTAAATCTCTTTCAATAAACCCTTTTCCAATTTCAGTTCCTTTCATTAATAATTTTTTATATTTCGCTTTATTGATTCCACCTTCTTTTAATTTGAACATCATTTCAACTCTTGCAACATAACTTTCTAAAGCCTCTTTGCCTAAACTGTTATCCACAAAATCAAATGCAGTTTCATCTTTTTTATTGATATTCTCTTGTCGTGGGGCAATTGTTTTATTAGAAAAACTATCATCAAAAAGTCTTGCTTTTGGAATAATATGTTCAATATCAAATTCTTTTGAAAATAATTTTTCTCTTGGGATATAAGTATCAGAATAAAGAGTCTTATAACCATTACTCTTTAATTCATCATAAAGTTTATACCGAATAATATCATTGCGAGTTGGATTTTTAATTCCGAATTCATTCTGAAGCAATTTAAATATATTTTCATGCAATAGCTTTGCTTGATTAATACTAGATGTCATTTCTGCTCTCTCTTTTGCGTTCTTTTTTAATTCTCTTGCCAATTCAATTCTGATTTCATCAGGTTTGCCTAATTCCGGTTCTGCAATAATTGCATTAACCACATTAATCATTTGATTTAAAATCTTTTCAACAATTGGGTTTCTTAAACTATTTTTAGGAAGTATTTCTAAATTATCTTTTAATATTCTGGATTCATTTTCTTCTTTTGTTTTTGAAGATGAGTGATTGTAACCAGCCAATCCACAAGCTGTATTGTATTTATTCTCTTTTATGTATGTAAATATTTTGCGCATAGCCTTCGCACTTAAATTTCCATAATCTTCAGAAAAATTAACATTACTAAGTAATTGGGCATACTCTTTTTTAAAGCCATATTTATTTTGTAATTGCTCAACTAGCTTATTGTTACCTGTATTTGAATTATCACCTTCGTAAGAATATAGTAAATGCCAAAGTTGAAAAGAAGATTGCTTTTCAAGTAATTTACCTGCTAATTCAGCATCAAACTCTAAAATAGAAGTATCAATTTTTAGAGACTTAAATAAGTCTGTCACGAGACATTTAATCTCTTTGGCGGGCATATTTACGAAATCAATGTCTTCATTTCCTTCAAACTGTAATATCTTTTCAAAAATTCCATACAAATCCTTGTTTGTTCTGTTACCTTCTACCTCATTAAAATTCAATTCCCAATCTGTTGTTTTTAAACCTAGTACAGTCAATGCCTGCTCCTTTGTGAGATTTCCTTTAATATTTAATTCAGCAAAAAGTTGTTGTTTAAGCTCTGGTTCAAATTCAAACTTAATAATATTCTTTGTTTTTTTATTTTGAGCTTCAAGATTATTTAAGTTTTGCCAAATTTTAAATTCCTGAAACAATGGAGAAGATTTTGGAGATACCCGGTAACCAACTATTTTGATTTTCTTTTTACCGTCTTCTACAACTTCAATTTGTTTATTTTCAAATTCACAAAAACTAATTAAACCTTTTTGAGATTTTAATCTCCTCTGATAAAAAATAATAATATCCCGTACTTCTATTTTCAATTCAGGTGTAAGTTCCTTATGAAATTTGGCTTGTGTTTCCCAGATAGTTTCAAATTCATCTAAATAATCTTGTCTGTAAAAGACCTGGCCTTTTGTTCGTGTGTGAGGATTGTTTTTAAGTTGATGGTAAAGATATTGCCCAATGGTTACTTTGTTAAAAAACAGTTCCTTACTTCTGTCGCTGATGGCACCTAAATATCCACTTGAATTATTAATATTATTATTGATTTCAGCAATTACGCTTACCACTTCTTCAATTTTCAACTTATCCGAAATTGCTTTTTTTCTCCATTCGTAAAGTTTTAATTTCCTTTCATCTCTAGTTCCAGTTTTATTTTCAGCTGTGTAAATATTTGTTTTTGACAAAAATATTGCAATCGTTGCCTTTTGACCTTTTTCATTCAGTTCCTTTCTAATTTCTTCTGTTAATATGTCAGGATAAAATATATTTTGTGTTTTCCATACTTTTTCAAATTCTCTTTTTAAATCAGATCGGTAAAATTCTGGAAGATATTTTTTCCCGGACTTTAAAATTTGGTAACAGTATTCACCGGGAGTTTGATTTTCTTCGTATAATATTTTTGCCACTGCCATGCCATCAATAACCTGACCTTCATCTTCATTCTTTGCTTTGCGGCTGCTCTTATAACCCCTTTTTTTATTAATCATAAGAAGAACGCGTACAAATTCATCTATTGACAATTTTTCAGTAGCTGCTTTTGAACGAATATAATAAGTAGAATGGGTACTTGATTTTTCAGTTTCCGCTAAAATGGTTTTTTCAGAGAGTAGCTTTTTTTCTATAAGCAGGGATATGAGATTATCTCGTCTTTGCTTGTATCTGTCCAAATTTCTTCTAGCACCCCTTTTTAAAGTTCTATCTGCATTAGAGGAAACAGATTTACTTTTTTCGAAATCAGTTTGCTCGTCTGTTGTAAGTGGGTTTACCCGAACGCCAATTTTTACAATTTCTGAGTCGTTATTTTCTCCTTCTTTTACAAAAGCCCATCCTATAGAAGTAGTTCCAAGATCAAGACCAATAATTTTTTTCATAAAATTTAAATAGTTATCAATTTGTCTTTATATTTGCATTGAAGCAAATCACAATAAGGATTATTCCGTTGTGTAAACATTAAGTAAGCCTCTCGACTTTAACTGGGAGGCATTTTTATTTAGCACTTGCGTTAATGTTTATTTCCATACTTTTTCCTTTTCATGCTCGGCTTAAAAAAGTTAAGGTAATAAGGCAAGCGTTTAACTTTCGCTAAATATACTCTGATATAGGCAGATTGTCAATACCACAAACTGGTAATTAAATTGCTATTTATTTGTTGGTTTTAAAAGGGTATAATTACCCGATTTATAATTTTAAATGAGTGGAAGCTGGTTTAAAAAAAAGGGGGGGGGTAATTATTAGGCAAAATTGCGTGCCATCACTTCCATCAAGTTCTTATGACATCCACAATATCCCCATTCTCCAGTACTTCTTTACTTGCACCCTCCAGTCCTACCATAAACATGGCCCTGGCCAGCTCGGTAGACTTAATACTAAAGCCCTTACCCATTAATTTAAGTACCGGATAAAGCCCCCTGAATAAGCGATAACTAAAATTGGGTTCTTTACGGGGCGAAACCGGATAAATATATCCGGGCCTAAAACTATAAAATGAATCGAAACCGATCTTTGATAAAAGATTTTCAATAGTCCCCTTGTCTTTCGCAAACATGAGCTTGCTTTGTTCTTTCCGGTCGGCCCCTTGGCCACTAAGCAAACAGAACCTGAGACCGGGCGAATGCTTATATAAGACCGTGGCCAGTGCAAGCGGATAATCAACTGTGATCTTTCTGAATGCGTCGCGGGGTACGGAACCCGTATACACACCAACGCAATAAAAAACAATATCTATATTTTCAAAAACAGGCTGAAAATCTTCATACCGCATAAAATCTTCTACCAGCAACTCAGTTAATTTTTTATGTTTAACAGATGAGGGTTTCCTCACCAGAGAAACTACTTCACTGATCCGGTCGTCCTGTAAACAAAGATCAAGGATGATACCGCCGATCATACCACTGGCGCCTGTGATGAGTACTTTTTTATTCATACGGTAAAGGTAAAATATTTTAAACCGTTGTAATACTCTAATCAATGGATTGGATTCTGATAAACCAAAAATTACACTACGCTATGAGGATTAGTGCTAATTTCATATTGACAATAAAACACAATAACATGAATAAGGCATCTTCAAATTCAATCAGCAGAAAAATGAAAAGGGCCTTCATCCTTTTTTTAGTCATTTCTTTTTTTTCATTGATCAGTTTCGGTCAGCCTTTTGTAGATACCCATGTTAAAAACAAATGGGTGGCGCAGAATATTTTTATTGGTCTACCCCCCGATACCACCACCCCACCAGCTTTTAATACCATCAGGGATCAATTGCCACAACCTTATTGGACTTCAAAGCCCGATGCCATACAGTGTTATTGGAGAACCTGGGAGATCGCTTTTTCAAACCTGAAAAAAGTGGTTCCTAAAAGTGGTTTTGTTTCTCCGTTCATTGACCCGGCTTTCAATGGCAATATTTTTATGTGGGATTGTAGCTTCATGACCATGTATGGAAAATATGCCATGCCGGCATTTAATTTTCAGAACACCTTAAATAATTTTTATGCCAAACAACATGCTGATGGGTTTATTTGCCGCGAAATAAGAGAAAGCACCGGTACCGATTGTTTTGAACGATTTGACCCTTCCAGTACCGGTCCTAATATCATGCCCTGGTCGGAATGGGAATATTTCTTGAACTTTAATGATACTGCACGTTTAGCAAAAGTGTTTCCACCATTATTAGCTTATTACGAATGGTTCAATACCTATCGCTCCTGGCCCGATGGTACGTATTTTTCAAGTGGATGGGGATGTGGTATGGATAATCAACCCAGGATGCCTGCTAATTTTAATGCGGGATGGAGCCATGGTTTTATGTCGTGGATCGATATCAGTCTGCAACAAGTATACGCCGGATCGGTATTGATCAAAATGGCTAATAAACTTAACCGTAAAGCCGATGTGCTGTCTATTGAAAAAGAGACGGAGAGTTTAAATCAATTTATTAACCGGTATATGTGGGATGAGAAAAAGCAATATTATTTTGATCGTTATCAAAATGGTGAATTATCCTCAGTTAAAAGCATTGCCTCTTACTGGGCTTTATTGTCGGGCACTTTACCCGAAAACAGAAAGAATTCTTTCATCGGTCATCTAACGGATACGGCTATGTTCGCCCGTACGCATCGGGTACCTACGCTATCAGCCGATCATCCCAATTTCAATCCCGATGGAGGATATTGGAATGGAGCAGTTTGGGCGCCTACTAATTATATGCTGTTGCGCGGACTTACACAATATGGCTACGATTCACTGGCCTTTGAGATCGCAAAGAACCACCTCAACAATGTAGTACAGGTATTTAATACCACGCATGATATCCGGGAGAATTATGCCCCGGATAAAGTACAGGGTAATGATGGAAAGAATTTTGTAGGCTGGACAGGTCTGGTACCCATTGCCGACCTATTTGAATATGTGTTTGGCATTCGTCCCAATGTACCAGAAAATAGCCTGGTCATTGATGTTCGCTTAACCGATGAGTATGGCATTAAGCGATATCCATACGGAAAAACAGGTATGCTGGATATTGATTGTAAAAAACGGAAAAGGGAAACCGATAAACCAGAGGTAACGATTAACAGCAATACCCCATTGAAAATAATATTAAAATGGCGGGGCGGTGAACTGGTAAAACAGATAACAGCCGAGACTACGGTATTGTAGTGATGCTCATTTAACTATTTTCAACCATCTTCAACAACATTCAACTTCTCTTAGAACAAGCTTTATCCAGATTAAGTTACCAGCAAAGGCAAAATTGGCTCCAGATCAATATCCTTAGGGTTTAAGGGAGCGATAGACCGATTATATAGAATGGTATTCAGTTTTCTGAATTCATATTTTTCTACAAATTTAGTGAAGGAGTTCATAATCATCCGCGACAATTCATCGCGGTCGATCACCTCTTCAAAGTCGATGACATAAGAATCTTCGCCGATATACTCTAATACCTGTTGTCCATTCCATACAAACTCGCATTTGAACCGGCAGGCTATTCCCTTTTTGGTTGGCGCTCTTTTCTTCTGCACTTGCAGGGAAACTTCATGTTGAATGGGTTCATCGTCTGATACACCCTGAGCCGGTGGCTGATAAAGCCATTTTGAAACTACCATTTCTGTCTGTTCGATCATATGCGTTGGAATAGATGTGGAAGAAATATTTGATTAGCAAAATTACGGGATATGATGAAAGCTACAAAAGGTGCGGGGAAGGTTTAGGGTTTAAAGTTTAAGGTTTAAAGTTTAAAGTTGCGTGCATTCACATGTTCAATAGTGAGTGCCAAATAGAAGGTAATGGATACACGGAATACACAGATCTAAACGG
>JBAXVC010000021.1:0-29461 GCA_037129315.1 Chitinophagia bacterium
GTTAGTGGCAATTATCGGAACGATACTTCTTCGTAATAACATTTGGTTATATTTTGAAGGCTATTCCATCTATCAAAGTGCTTTTCAACGTGTTCGTCTGCTATCCATTTCATTCCAAATTTATCTGCTTCAAATTTCTTGTAGTGGTCTTTCCATTTTTTCAGCATCTTATTAAACTTGGTGCAGTATTTGGTTGCAGTTATTTTTTTATTGGTAACAAAAACCACAGCACTATAATAGTCATCATACGAGCCACCACAATATCTAACCAAATAATAACTGCCACTAACACGGGTTTGGCAAAATGGCTGTTCAGTAATTCTATCAATCATTCGTTTTTTATTTTAAGTTTTGTGCTTCTATCAAACATTCGGTTCAGCCACTTCGCCAAGCCCGAAACCGTTAGGTGCAATGCTATTCGACCTCCGTTTCATAATCACGTTTCAATTTGACAAGTAAATTATTGGCTACTTCTTGAGGTAATTTTTCAAAAAGCCTTTCAATTAAATCACTACTATCAAAATCGGCTTCACGATAATTTATCATATTATCTAAAACAGAAGTAAACTGTTCTAAAACATCTGTTTTTACATCTCGTTTCGGTGGCGTTTTAAAATCTGTTTTACCATCTTCTGTTTTAGAGTATATTCTATCTTCAATATCCTCTGTGATTTTTACATTTTCGGCTTCAAAAATTAATTCGTAGCCATAATTTCTTTTAAGTGTTATGTTCATTTTATTTAAGTTTATGAGAAGCACTGCACCTAACAAGGTATTGCCAAAAGCAGGGCATTCTCGGTTAATTAATCATTTGTACTTCTATTAGGCATTTGTGCAAGGTTGAAACTTTTGTCTTTCAAATCCCTGCCTTCGGCAATACCCGACCGTTATCTGCAATTTTTGCTTTAAGACCATTCACCTATACATTTTCCGTTTTTCAAAATATCCAAACCACATTCAGCAGCAAACACTTTTTTGCATTTATGACATTGCCACCTTACTATACCTTCTGCATCTCTGTGTTGCATTTCTTTACCTTTAAACTCGTGTTTGCACGTTCTCTGTTTGAAGAACGCAAAAACAGCAGATAACAGCAAGTTAGCGTTATTGCTGAGTTTAGTGATTATTGAAATTTCGTTTTTCATATCTAAATTTGTCTAAGTTTGATAATATCGTGTTTCAAAGTCAGCAACAAACGCCAACTTGCATACCGTTATAGCCCCTCCCACACTTTAACCGGCTTTCCGTACAATCCAACCTTAACCGAACAGCTTTTAATCCTTCCAAGTTTTTCGAGTTCATTTATCCTGCCCGTGATCCGGTTTATTTCCCATCCTAAATATTTTGACACTTCATAAGCCGAACATTTCCCAAGTGATTTAATTGCTTCTAAAACCTTCGTTTGTTTATCTGCTAAGTTCGTGATGGTGTGATAAGAATTGTTGCGAGTAAAATTTATTTGTAGTTGTTTCATTTTAAGAAAAATTAACCTTTAATACTTCCAAAAAGTCATCCCTCATTCTGATTATTTTTGGACTTCTAATGTCCAATTCAGTTGAGAATGTTTCATCCTTTGGAACATCTATAATTATCATTCGTTGTTCGTATGGTACTGGGTATGTAATGCCCATATCACTCATGCGGTTTGTTTCCAAAAGATAAGCGCAAATCTTCCATCTATCTAATCCGTACAACATCATGTACATTTGACATTGATAGAATTGTTCATCACTAATTCCTTCGTGCATATAATTCAACCAACCTTCAAGAGTTGTTGGGCATTTAAAATCAATCCCAAATGATGAAGTTAAACAATCGGCTGAACCCCCATAGTTTCCTTTACTGATAAATTCAGGTTTCTTTGCTTCTTTATCAAAGAATGTTTGATAGTATTCAAGTGCTGATTGTTCTGATAGTGTTCCATGTTCTGTTTGCCACGACCCAACCTCATCATAATACTTAAAGAACATTTGATTTGCGAGTTGTTTCGCATAAGTTCTTTGACCTACTTCGGCTGATTTCTTCGGGAACAAAACAAAAACTTTACTGCCGGTTATTAACCCGAACCTTTCGTCTGTGAATTTGTCGTTATTTGATTCCATTTCTTTAAATTCTGTTAGTATTGGGTTTAAAAGGTGCATAATGCTTTCGTAATAGGCATTGCGCTGTTTTATTTCGGCTAATTCCATAACCTATTTTGCTTTAACTCTAATTGCATCTACAACCTCACCAAACGCTTTAACTTTAGCCGAATAGATAGTAACTGACTTGCCTATCCACTCTTCAATGTAAGGGGTGTTTAAAACCTTAGTGACTATTTTCATGTTGGTTTTATTCATGATTAAAGGTTTGTGCGCCCCTTTCATGTAGGCTACTACACACATCTCTTCTTTTCCATCAACATTTTTAACCATTTCTTTTACAACCTTATCAAAGGTTATTTGCAATTCTTGTCCCGGAAGCAAATCATGTGAACCGACATATTTCGGATTCGTTAATTTTTTCCAGTGTGTTTGAGGTATTTTAGTTTCCATTTTGTTTAGTTATTAGCCTCTATTTTCCATGCTGAAACATTAGTGTACCATTTGGATTGATACTCTCTCGATTCGATGTTGACTTGAATCTTTAGTGACTGACCCATCCCGAATTGAGTAAGGTTATTTTGTTGACCCGAAACCGATAGACATATCTTTTTTGGGAACTTATCAGTTGTTTCGATAATGAACTCTTGTTTTGTCCATGCGCTTCCTGATTTGCTTATCCCTGATTGTTCCGGCATTACTTCGATTAAATTTCCTGATACTTCCATTTGTGTTTATTTGATTAAGTTGTGATTGAATTTCGTTGTGTTGGTTTTGGAGCCGTTCCTTGTCCTCGCTATAATTCTTAATTGAGTAACCAATGTTGAACCCGATTGCAGCGATAAGGATTAGCGTTTTCATTAATTTAGAATGTGGTTAATTTTATCGGCAATTATTTTAAACCCTCTATCAGTTGGGTAAATATCATTGTAAGATTCACGCAATGCTATTATAGTGCTGTGGTCACGGCCTCCGAGAAGCCTACCTATTGAGGTTAATGTTTGCCCTTGTTTACATAAATAATTTGCAATAATTCTTCGAGCATCAACTATCTCACGTTTGCGAGATTTAGAACAAATAATCATTGGCAGGATATTCATTTCTTCTGCTACGATGTCGATTATTTCAGTTGGTGTTTTCTTTTTTCTGATTATCGGTGCTTCCCAATAAGAAAAACTCATGTGTACTTCCATATTATTTTAGTCTGTTTTTAAAATTATAATCCTTCATTCTATTTTGATTCCTGCGTTTAACTTCTTTTGCTTGGCAATAAACTATGGCCCCGATTAATGCGATGACTAATCCGATTAATATGCCTTGGATTGCGAGAGATAGTGTTTCTTTTTCCATGATTTTATATGATCGTTTACTATGTTACAATACATTCATCAATAGATGTGATGGTTTTGTTTGGTGTTTTTTTAACTTTTTCAAGTATTTCGGCTTCGGTGTATACCATATTTTATTTGAATTAATAATTGCACTTCCGTGAGCAGGGTAATTAGCTGTTGCGTGAATGACTGACAATAGTTTTTGTTCGTTAGTCATATAAGGTCGTTTTTAAGGCCTTCAATAAATTCTTTTGGGAGTTGTAGTCTTTCCGCTTCTAAAATCAATTGCATCAATTGTGTGAAATCTTTTTGCGTGTCAAACTTCTCACGAACATAAGTCATGCAAGTAATCTCTAATGCTGTATAGTGTGATTGCATCATGCAAATAATATCAGATGCAATGCATTTCTCACTTACTAAGACATCGTTAATTGCGTCATCTTTTCTTAAATCTTCCAAGTCAATAAAATCATCAGTTCCACAATCAGGACATTGATCGTATTGTTCATCATTTGAATCATCGTATTTTATCATAGGTCGGTCAAACTTGTGACCGAATGGATTGCATTGGTACATAATTTATTTGGTTAAGTTCCCGATAATTACTGAAAGAATAATTGCTCCAAAAAAAATGGCAACCGAGCGATAAAATTTTTTAGTTTCGTTATTCATCTCTTAAACTCCTCAATATTTTAGATGAATTTGCACGAGCCTTTTGATTTGCAATAATAGTTTTTGCATAGGCCTTAGTAATTGCAGCATCAATTTTAACTGATACAGATACCCTGAATGGGTCATCTGTTAACCACCGATTAACCGTTGCTTTTGATGCCCCTGACATATCAACTATTTTTTGTATGTCGCCATGTTCTAAAAATTCTTTGAGTGATGTTTTTCCGTTTGTCATTGTTTTAAATTTAAAAACTTCGTTGTTAATTCGAGGACAAATGTATATTAAAAGTATAATATAAGTCAAGTAAAAATGTTATTTATTTTGTAACTATTTGATTTTTAGATAGAATCATTTGTGTTAATAACAAATAATAATAAAAAAAGCAAGCAAATTTAAATAATTATACATTTGTGGTCGTGTTACGTCAGCAAATAATTGATATAATTATTAAAAATAACAACTACAAAGAGTTGTGCAGGCGGTTCAACTCTAAGTATTACGAGGATTTATATCAGGAAATTTTTTTAATTATACTTGAACTTCCGGAAGAAAATTTACCTCAATTAAAATTCCTTTCCACATGGTATTATAGAGTGGCTCTCAATACTATCACACCAACTGGGCAACTCGGGAAGGTTCTATTTAGAAAAGAAGTTGAGTTAAAAGAAATGTCATCAGTAGTTGCAAGTGGAAATGAAGTTAACGATGAAGACTTCATCAAACATGCTGAATATTATATGTTGAATTTGCCGGAGTTTGAAAATCGGATATTATTACTTTATAATGAACTTGGAAATATGAAGAAGGTTCAGAAACATACAGGCATATCATACTCGGCTCTTCGATATGTTAAAGATAAATTGAATAAATGAATAAAGTAGAAATAAGACATAATTATTTGTACTTAATGTATAATGATGTAACTAAACTTTATAAGGTTGGTATAGCAGACAATTTACGTGAGAGGCATAGGAGATTAGAAACATCATCAGGAATAAGGCTGTTACTGGTAGCTTATATTGTATATGATAAATATTACGGAAATGGTGAATTAGATGATAGCACTAACTTTGCAGATGAACAAGCTATACATAGCAAATTTAAGAAACACAGAAGGATAGGAGAATGGTTTGATTTTTCATTAAGAGATTTAGCAAAATTAAAAATGTTTGTTAGAGAAGAATTGTATGAATATGAAATAGAAATTTGTAAAAAATGAAAGTACTCATCATTGTTCCTTCACACCCCGTATATTCAGGAGTAGACTTTCATCGGTTAGTAGTTCCTCACAACGTTATGGGAGTGTTATATCCTGAATGTGAAATATCAATGATAAATGAAATTGATTCTGCAACTGAGGAATTTTTAAAGTGCTTTGATTTAGTAATTGCAAATCGTTTCATTTCAAAAGTTGGGGACTATATCGAATTGATTCAAAAATTAAAACGTGTTAATGTTCCTTATGTGATTGATTTGGATGATGATTATAAACTAAATGATACTCATATTTTGCAAGGTGTATCTAAAGGAGATGGGCACGCAGCTAAAATTATTTATGGCATCAATCACGCTATTGGAGTTACCACAACTCACACATATTTGGGACGGACTTTACAAAATGAAACATTAGTAAAAAAGATTCGCATAGTTGAAAACGGAATATTACCGGTTGGTCAATTTGAGACTAAAGATAAAAAGTTAGATGTCCCTACATTTGGTTGGTCCGGTTCAATTACCCATTTTGAAGATGTTATGGAGCTATTTGATTCCTTGCTTTCGATGTATAAAGATAATTCGTTAAAATTTAAAGTTGTGTATGGCGGTTTCAGTCCTGACGATGATATGGCAAGGGCTATCGCAGGAGTACTATCTTGCAAAGGTGTTGCACCTGCCGATAAGTTCGCAACGTTCCCAAGTACAACCGTTGATAAATATGCTAATTTTTACGACCATATTGATATAAGTCTTATTCCTCTAAGAGATAACCGATTTAATAACATGAAATCAAATCTAAAATTAATAGAGGCAGGATTTAAAAAGAAGGCAGTGATTTGCTCCAATGTTTATCCTTACTCGCCAATGTTAAAGCATGGTATCAATTGTCTTGTTGTTAATTCTCGTCATGATTGGTATAGAAATATGGTTAAATTAATAAAGAACCCAAACATGATTAAGGACTTAGCAGAACAGCTTTATATTGATGTGCAATGTCAACACATGAACGTTGTAGCTGAGGCACGTTATAACGCATACAAATCATTTTTAAATATATGAACAACATAATCATCACAATCGGAATGCCTTTGCTTTGGACATCGTTTCTTCTGCTAACTGAATTTCCAAAATGGTTAAATTTTAAACCATTCAACTGTATTACGTGCCTATCCTTTTGGAGTGTATTAATCATTCTAACATACTCAAATGGAATAGATATAAATACTATTGGATTTGCAGGGATAGCCGCTTACGTTTCATTGGTTGCTAAAAGAATACTATTCAGAATATGAGAACATTTGAGGAAGTTTATAACGACATGATTAATCTGAAGGACGGCAACCGTTTCACGATTAAAGAATGTATCAACATTTTTGAGAACGAGAAGTCATGGGTTGGAACAAATCAACAACTTCTTGAACTTCGCAGCTTGCAGCATGAATTGACAGGCATACGTCCGGGCAATTGTTCAAATTGTAATATAGATGTGATGCGTAATATGATCAGATGGTTGATAAAATACGAATTTGAACACCCGAAAGAAATTGAAACTATAACAATCAAAACAAAAACTAAAAACAGAGGATTCAAATGAGAAAACTAATTTTAATTGCGCTGATAATTTCAGCATGTTCAAAACCCGCAACGGTAACACCAATTGTAACTGCTCCGGCAGTAGTAACAAAACAATTCGTGTTAAACTTTAAAGGTACTCAGGGTGTGTCTGTATGGATTGACGAAGATAGAAAATCTGTTGGGGCAACACCCGATTTTCAGTATGTTGTTCACATGATAAAAGGGGACAGTATCTATGTACGATGCTCAAGCGTTATGGCCGACTATTACACGTCAGTTGAGATACTTGATGAAACAGGAGTACAGTTTTACTACACGAAACAAAAAGGAATGTTTTATTTTTACTTTAAATATTAATATGGCATTATTAGCAATGGCGGTATATGACACCGAAGAAAACGAACGTAGCGAATATACTCGCCAAACTTTAATTTCATTATTTGAAACAGTTAATTTTACTCAGCATAGATTATTTATTATAGATAATAATTCTTGCCAAAAAACGAAGAATATTATTGACACTTTTTTAAGGCAATCAATCAATATAACATTAATCACAAATGAAACCAACGTAGGAACAGCCGCAGCTATAAATCAGGCATGGAAGTATCGCAATCCAACCGAACATCTAATCAAAATGGATAACGATGTTGTGATTAACGGCTATGGATGGGTTGAAGAACTTGAAGAAGCAATTGAAACCGATATAACTATTGGTATCATTGGACTTAAAAGAAAAGACCTGATGGAAAATCCATTTAGAAACGATGAGTATAAATCAACTCTTCGTATGCTCAGACACGAAGAGGGTAAACGATGGATAATAGTTGAAGACGTGCAACACGTTATGGGAACTTGCCAGATGTATAATTGGAGGTTGATTGATAAGATGGGAGGGCTAATGCAAATGGGAGGACTATATGGCTTCGATGATACCTTGTCAAGCATTCGGGCAAAGATTCTCTGTTATAAACTTTGTTTCCTTCCACATATTGAAATTGACCACATAGACGAGGGAGGCAATGCCTACACTGAATGGAAAAGAAAATATGCGGGCGAACAAATGAAAGCCTTCTACGAAACGAAACAAGGTTTAATTAATGGGACTATTGATGTTAAAGTTAAGTTATGAAACATCTATCAGAAATAATCAATCAAGACTTCTTTTATCAAAATGAATGGCTATTACTTGGCACGGGTGCTTCGTTAGATAACTTCAATCCAAAAGAACATACCGATAAGAACATTGCGGCTATTTATGCAGCCGGAGAAGTTTGCAGACCTGACATTTTATTTGCACCCGATACTCATGGATTCATTCACTCTTATAATTTATTCGAGAAAAGCCGAAATGTAGTCACACGAGCGTTTAATTTTGATGAAACAAAAGACCTACATTACTTTGAATACGATTGCGACATTAAATCTGAAACAAGTGAAGGCACTTTTCACGGAGGCAATGGCAAAAGATATTTCCCTTTTCACGAACCGTTCCAATGTTCATGCACTGCTAAATTAATAGCTAACTTTTTTGGAAAGGCTGGCATTAAAAAGATTCAATCATTTGGATTCGATGGAGGTACTTCAATATTCAGCAAAGCTCCTGCATGGTACACTGACGAGTATATTGATTTGGTGCCCAGTTTTGAAAATGAACGCCAGGATATGTTTGATGAACTTGGAAAATATAAAATTGAATTTATAAGGCTATGAAAATATTATCAGTATTTGATGACCGGTCAAAGATAGCAGAACTGCAAAGGTCACTTGATTATTTCAAACTCGACTATGAATTGATTTTCCGGCAATGGAAAGGATTCGGAAGTAAATTGCATGGAGTTTATGAGTACTTGCGAGAGCATACAGACTGCAACGAGTTTATGTTTGTCGATGCTTACGATTCTTTTTTTATAGGTATTCCCGAATTTAAAGAAATAATAAGTGCTGAGGTCAACTGTTGGCCGGATGCTGAACTTGAAATCGAATATAAAAATACAAACTTTAGATTCCCTTATGTTAACTCAGGTGGGTACATGATGACAAGGGAAAGATTTATGACCTTATTTGAAAATGACCGTCCAAATGAAGATTGTGACGACCAAAGGTGGTTGACTAAACAGGTTTTAACCCACAACATCCCAATTGATAACAACTGCGAAGTGTTTCAGACCTTATGCGGAGTACACCAATACGAGTTTGAGCTCGGAACGGTTAACTCAAAATTATATTCAACTATTACACAATCATTCCCAAAGGTCATTCACGGTAACGGTAAGGCTAAAATGGAATATTATTATAACATACTATAATGGCGAAGCCAACGGACATATCAAAGTTTGATGAAGTGCTAAAGATTATAAGCACCTCACATAATGGGGTGCATACCGCTTGCAGGACTGTCCACATCTCAACTAATTCGTTTTATGATTGGCTAAATTTAAACGATGATAATCAATTAAGATATGCGAGCGCGCGCGAAGCACAGGCCGACTTACTAGTTGAAGAGATGGTTCAGATAGCTGATGACAGTTCAAACGATACTAAATACGTCATTCGTGACGGTCAACAGATTGAACTCGAGAACACTGAGTGGACTAACCGCAGTAAGTTAAAGGTTGAAACTCGGAAATGGATCGCAGCGAAATTAAGACCAAAGAAATATGGGGATAAATTGGATGTATCAACTTCAATAAAAATTGAACAGCCTTTATTTTTGCCACTAAATCCAAAACAGATTGATAATGAGTAATTTAATTTGTATCCATGCGGTGGACATATCGCATTTTAATATAAACTTTTTATTGACATTGAGGGGGTAAAATGGGCGAAACATTCCAATACACAGATGCAATAGACAAACTTCGTAGGATGACCGCTCGAAAAAAAGTAGTACAGGGAGGGACAAGTGCGGGAAAAACATTCGGCATCATTCCGATACTAATAAACATCGCTGCTTCAACTCCAAAGACTGAGATTAGCATTGTATCAGAAACTATCCCACATCTTCGGAGGGGTGCAATTAAAGACTTTCTGAAGATAATGGAGATGTCAAATAGGTATATTGATGAAAATTGGAATAGGAGCCTTCTAACTTATAGATTTTCCAACGGTTCTTTTATAGAGTTTTTCAGTGCTGAAATGGAATCGAAACTTAGAGGAGCAAGACGGCACATCTTGTATATTAACGAGGCCAATAATATCAATTTTGAAAGTTATCATCAATTAGCAATTAGGACAAGTGGTGATATTTGGTTAGACTTTAACCCGACAAATGAATTTTGGGCACACACAGAAGTTTTAAATGAGCCCGACAGCGAACATATCATTCTAACTTATAAGGATAATTCTGCACTTCCCGAAACAACTGTAAGGGATATTGAGGCAGCAAGAGATAAGTCGGCTACTTCTACATATTGGGCTAATTGGTGGCGAGTATATGGACTTGGAGAAATCGGATCCGTTCAGGGGACAATCTTCGATAACTGGAAACAAGTTGATGAGATTCCAAAGGATGCTACACTCGTTTCGCATGGGATGGATTTTGGGTTTTCAAATGACCCGACAACTTTAATATCAGTGTTTAAATCTGAAGGTAAGTTATGGATTGATGAGTTACTGTATCGTACCAATATGACCAATAACGACATTGGGAACTTCTTAAAGACACTACAATTTGAGCGAAAGGAATTGATATGTGATAGTGCTGAACCGAAATCAATTGAAGAGTTGAGGCGGCAAGGTTTCAATGTTCACCCGGCTGTTAAAGGTGCTGATTCAATCAAAATAGGTATAGACATATTGAGGCGGTTTGAAATCTGCGTGACAAAACGTAGCACAAACATAATCAAAGAACTCAGAGGGTATCAGTGGGAAAAGGACAACGATGGTAAGTATACAGGTAAGCCAATTGACACTATGAACCACACCATAGATGCTATCCGTTACGTGGCACTATTGAAATTAACAAACAGGCCGGCCGGCAAGTACTCGACTATTTCGATTTAAGCAAATACACTAACTTTTTATACTAATTAAAAATGATTACTAATTACAACCAACT
Organism: Chitinophagia bacterium; assembly: GCA_037129315.1. Lineage (GTDB taxonomy): Bacteria > Bacteroidota > Bacteroidia > Chitinophagales > Chitinophagaceae > Sediminibacterium. The sequence continues at coordinate 10,936 of JBAXVC010000021.1, forward strand.
TTCTATTAAACAGTTTTTAGCCTGCAAACGGATTTCAGAAATGGAGCAAGACCCAATTATGCGAAAGGTTAAAATGTTAGCTGAGATAAGCGGAAGGAGTGAAGATGAGATTGAAGATTTACCTATTAGCGAACTTAAAAAACAGTTAGAAGAGTTTAATCAGATTGAAACTTTAACCGGGAATAAGAAAGTTAAAATGAAGTTTAAAGTTGGAGGGCGAAGATTTGAAGTCATTTGGAAACAACAGGAATTAACGGCATCTCAATTCATTGATTCAACTTTTTTCACTAAAGAAAGTACTGAAATTGTAAATCAGATTCATAACATCTTAGCTGCAATTTGTGTTGAGCGTACATGGTATGGTAAGAGAAAAGCCTATGACGGTTCAAAGCACAAAGAGATTGCAGACTTATTTTATAATGAAATGAAAATAGCAACTGCATATCCAATCATGCTTTTTTTTTGCAAATACTTCGAGGCATTGCAGGAAAATATCGAAACTTGTTTGATGGAGGAGTTGAAGGCAATGAACAAGACAATTCAGGAACATTTAATAAAAAGTGGGGTTGGGTTGCAACAATAAACGCGATGGCGAATAACGACCGTAGCAAGTGGGATTACTTTTTTGAGTTGAATGTGATAGAGTTTCTTAATTCGGTTACATTCTTTAAAGATAAGTCGGACGAAGATTACAGGATTAGCGAACAGAACAGAAGACATGGCAGTTGACGGAACAAGCATAGGTAATAAGTATGGACAAAGTCAAAAGGATTTTGCAAAGGCAAGTACTGATACAGTGTCTGATGTTGTAGTTGCTTGGTGTAACGAGGGGGTTGAAATAATGCGAAAGGTAATCTACAAGAAATCGAGAACACGAGGAGGTTCATCTTTAGCCGGAGCGATTCAACCTGCAAAACCAAGTGTAGTTAATGGAAGTGTAGTTGTGACTGTGTCAACCAACGCAAACTACGCAGACTATGTTGATAAGGGTGTGATAGGTATGAGAGGGAATAAAGGTGCTATTGCTAATTCAAAAGGACATACATACAAGTTCAAGTCATTTGGAGTAAGTCCTGACATGGTTAAATCATTCGTTGGTTATATTGCGGCAAGTGGATTGAAGACGTTTAAGAATAATGCAACGGGAAAACGAACACGGCTAATAAGAAAAGACAAGGTTAAACAAACCGACTTAATAAAACAGGCTGCAACGGAAATGGCAGTTGCAACTAAAATAGGAGGTATTAAACCAATGAACTTTATAGCACCTGCAATTACTGAGGAAAGGTTTAAGAAGTTGAACAGCGATATTAAAAAAGGTTTTGGAGTGGTTATAAAATTTAACATCATCAATGATTTAAAAGAAACGAAATGAGCATCACTAAAATAACAGTCCCAAATCAAATATCGTCCGCAAATAACCAGGTGATTTATAAAATAAGTTCGACTAATACTGCTCAACCGAATTTTAATTTTGTTGCTGATGTAACCGTGAGCGGTTATAGTGGAATTGCAGCACGATTGAAGTACCCAGTTCAACCAAGTTCAACTCAACTTCAATTCGATATTGGAAATGTACTAAAGAATTACGTTTCAATAAATTTTGTCAACTCAATTGGTTCAGATATAACAGGAGCATTTAATACAACAGCTCAATATTTTGTTGACTTTAGGGAACAGTATGACGTTTCAGGGATTGCGACGATAACAGGAATATCGACAACTGATCCGGCATCAGGTTATCGCCAAGCTATAAACACTGTATTCGATTTTCCTGAGTTCTCTGCAAATATTTTAGATAGTTACGATGTATCTGTTGGAGCTTGGTTAACATCACGAGTTGCAAATAAATGGAAGTTAGGAGAACAAAAGATTCTAACCTTTTTAGATAAAAATCGAACAGTAAATGCATGGGCTATTGAGGATTCAAACGGAGGCACGTCATCAGGAGCGTTAAGTTTACCAACAGCATGCAATGTGTTTAATATTGACTTCGTTAAAATAGAATCTTACGCTCCAAGCTCAGGTGTTAAATGGATTGATTTCAGTGTACTACACGACACAACCGTAAAGGCAACATATAGAATTGCAATCTATGATGAATGTTCCTTATATACAACTTACCGACTACATTGGCTCAATCAGTATTGCGGATGGGATACTTTTAATTTTAACAAAGCTGCTCAACATAGGTCTAATATTGAACGTAAGCAATTCAAATCAATTTTGCCATTGGGTTACGCAACTTCTGACAGATTAAAGAAAAACTACTCAACAAAAATAGTTGATTCAATTAACCTACAATCAGATTGGATTAGTGATGCTGAGAGTGATGTAATTCAGTCACTAATTGAAAGTCCTTATGTGTTTTTAGAGGATGAGAACGGGAACATGGTTTCAGTAAATGTGGCAAATACTTCTTATTTGAACAAGAAGTTCATCAACGGACGTGCAATGTTTAACGCTTCTATTGACATCGAATATACTTATAATAGAAATAGACAATCAATATAAAATTATGCAGTACACCGAGCTTAAAATACATCAGTTAATCAATGACGGCATTGCAACTCCTTTTTATGTTGATTTCAATATTGATTTAGCAGAGGATGAAACAATCCCTATCACAAAATCAATTAGCGATGTTGAGGATATTAGTTCTCGTAAGGCTGACTATTCTAAAACGATAACGATTCCGGGGACTGATAACAATAATAAAATATTCTCATCAATATTTAACCTTGCTCGTTCACTTTCGAGAGATGATACTAATCCATTATCCGTTTTTCAAAACTTTAATCCTGATTTTGACCCAACATTAAAAGCTGAATCCACATTATATCGAAATGGGATAGTATTGATGAAAGGATATTTGCAGTTGACTGACATAAGAATTACTGATGAGAATAGAATCGAATATGATGTAGTGATAATTGGTAAGGTTGGAAATTTATTTCAGGATATAGGCGAAGGGAAATTAAATGAAATTAATCTTTCTACATATAACCACGAATGGAATAGGACAAATATCACAGGCAGTTGGACTGCACCTGTTGGAGTTGGGTATTTGTATGGGATGATAGATTTAGGATTAGTATCAGACCAGCAAAATTTTTATGTTGAACATTGGTTCCCTCAAATTTATTTAAAAACTATTGTCGATGCAATATTTACGAAATATGGTTATAATTATGCTTCGGATTTTTTCACATCAGATAGATTTAAAAGATTAGTAATTCCATTTGCTGGTAAAGAGTTCGTTAAAACAAATGCACACCTAACAGACCTATCATGTATTGCAGGACGTTCTACTGATAGCGGGTGGACTTCAATTACAGGTTATTTAGCAACAACTACTTTTTTCATGGATACGGTACAAAAACAATCCGTACCACCTCCACCATTCGGAGGATATGACACTACTCTTTATAAATTTATAATTCCTGAAACAGGAGTATATGCTTTTGATACTACATTTAAATTTGATATAAAAAACACAACATCAGGGGCAGCTATTCCATCATATTATATAGATATGATGATGATGAAAAACGGATCAGCTATTGACATGCTTTCAATTGGATATTTTACTTTACCGGCATCATCAGGAACCTATAATATTGACACAGGGAAACAGTTTGGGCAGCAATCATTCATTGCCGGTGACGAGGTAACGTTTATATTACGTCCCAATCATGGCACCACTGAATGTTCCGTGAAATTTTTAACGGGCTCAAATTTGACCGTTGTCCCTGATTATAAAATCAATGAAGGTTCGACAATTACATTATCAGATTGTTTGCCTTCGGATGTTTTGCAAAGAGATTTATTGACATCAATTTTTAAGATGTTCAATCTTTATATTCAACCTGATGAAGATAATCCAAAGAAGCTAATAATTGAGCCTTACGATACTTTTTTCAATGGTTCTGTTGTTGATTTAACAGATTATGTAGACTATAATTCAGAAGTGAAGATAATGCCAATGGGAGCATTGAAATACAAGTCTTATAACTACTCGTATAAACCAGATAAAGACCAAACAAATAATAAACATCAGTCACAATTTATAGACACGTATGGTATTCGTAAATTTAAAATCGTAAATGATTTTGTAAATGATGAATATAAAACCGAAGTAATCTTTGCCCCTACACCATTGGTAGATTGGGTAGATAAAACAAGAAATAATCGTGTTCAGTCACAAATAAGTTTTCTTGACACAGCCAATCAGCACATAGCAAGTGCATCAGTTATAAGATTGCTTTATTATGGTGGGAAAATAGGTTGTACTTGGTATACAATTAACTCAAGAATTACAGGACTATATCCAACCGGGTTCACATCATTCCCTTATGTTGGGCATCTTGATTCAGTATCAAATCCAACTTTCGATTTAAACTTTGGTGTGCCAACTCAGGTGCAATACAAGGCCGTGATTTATACGTTAGGAAATTTATTTAATACTTATCACAGAAAAAACTTACTTGAAATAGTTGATCCTGATTCTAAAATTGTGGAGTTTAAAATGAGGTTGAATGAAATCCAACAATCGAAATTAGATTTCAGAAAAAACTATTTTATAGACAAGCAATATTACAGACTTTATAAAGTAGATTTCGATGCAAGTTCTGATGATTTGACAACGGTTCAATTTTTAAAATTGCGAACTAAGTCAGCATTTATAAATGGTCAAACAGGAATGAACGGTGGCAGTGGTGATTTTCTTCCAACAGGGGACGGAATAACAGGCGAGGCATTACCTTCTTATTCACCAATTATTTTATCAAACGGAAATTCATTTCAACCGGGTATGGATGCTATTCCTTTTGGGAGTAATAATTTAATAAATGGCAATGGTGTAATAAATAATTCGTCAGATAATATTATCAACGGCGATGTAGTATCTATACTTGGTGGGTCAGGGAATACAGCAAATTTAGGAGGAGAAACACTTTTAAATTGCACAGACTTTGCAAGTATAATACCTGATGAGCTCGTTGCAAATAATATTCAAATGCCATTCCTTGCAACTCGATTAGTAACTTCATCTGAGTTGCGAAATTTACGCACAACACCTATTCAAGTTGTCCCTAAAATTGACGGCTATTGGACTGAAATATTAAGGGCTTATATTGATATTTCATTCGGGGACTTAACTCCTGCGGCCTACACACGCAGAAAGTTATCTTTAGAATTTACAGGTGACGGAACTCATATAGTTGAATTTGACAACTCAATTACAGCAGTAACATCAGCAACGATGCAAAGAGGTATACTTTATAATGATACGATATTCAAAGAGGCTGCAATAAATTTAACTGCACCAGCAACACTCGGAGCAACGGGGAACGGGGTTATGTTGGTTAGTGTTCACTATTGTTTACATGCGATAATAAAATAAAAAAATGGCAGACGAAAATATAATTTTAAAAGTTGGTGTTGATGCGGGTGGTGCTGAAACTTCTGTGAAGTCTTTGAAAGCTCAGATGAGAGAATTGAGGGATGAAATGGGCAGCCATGAATTAGGTTCAGCCGCGTTTACTGAAGCTGCGAAAAAGGCTGGTGTCCTTCAAGAAAAAATGTTGAAGGTTAAAGAATCTATTACCGACTTTAATCCTGAAAAGAAATTTCAAGCATTTACAACAGTATTGGAAGGTGCTGCTAAAGGTATGGAAGCGGCAGTTGGGGCAAGTGCATTATTTGGAACTGAGAATAAGAACATGGAACAAGCCATTCTTAAAACTCAGGGAGCAATGGCATTAGCTAACGGATTAGATGGTCTTTCAGGAATGAGAGATAATCTAAAAAAGGCAGGTGTTCAAATAATGGAACACGTTAAGAGTTTGGGAACTTTAAAAGGGGCATTAGCAGCAACGGGAATTGGTGCATTAGTTCTTGCATTGGGAATTATTGTTACAAATTGGAAGGCTATAACTAAGGCAATAGAAGATTCATTTCCCGGATTTAAAAAGGTTGAAGATTTCTTTAAAAATATTAAGCAAATCGGTGCAGGAGTAATGGCATCGCTTGTAGAATCATTTAAGGTAATAGGTGAGGTAGTTAGTAAAATATTCAGTGGTGATTTTTCAGGAGCAATAGCAAGCGCTAAAACATTTGGAGAGCGTACTGCTGAAGCGTATAATAAAGGGTTTGAAGAAAAGGATAAGGAAATACAACTTGCTAATAGTATCGAGAAACGTAAGCGTGAAATAGCCTTAGACGAGGCAAAAGGCAAAGACGTTTTGAATAGAAAAATAAAACTTGCCGAAGATGAATTAAAATTACTTGAAAAAAATAGCGAGGAGTATGATACTAAGGAAATTGAATTAGAAAAACTAAGGACAGAACGAAGAAAGCGAGATGCTGATGCGGCATTAGAGGCAAAAATGAAACAGTGGAAAGAAGATTCTGATTTTTATACAGAACTGTCAGAACGGTTAAAAAGGGAAGAACAAGAAAAAATTGCAGCACGAGAACTTGAAGCAAGAAATAATAAAGAATTTGCAGACATGGCTAAGGCTATTGACGAAGATTCAGCAAAGTCTAAACGTGAATGGAGAAAGATTGATGCAGATGAAAAGAAAGCAATATTAGATACATCAATTAATTTACTAAATTCAGCATCAGATGCAGCAGGTAAAAGCACAGCTGAAGGTCAAGCGTTAGCAGCAGCAGGGACAGCTATCGCTACTTATGAGGCTGCGTTTGCAGCATATAAAGGGATGACTGTAACAGTTCCGGGGCCATTAGGAATTGGTTTAGGTATTGCAGCCGCAGCCGCAGCAACTTTATCTGGTTTAACAGCAATCAAAAATATTTATGCTGTAAAAGTTCCAAATAGTTCAGGCGGTGGCGGATCGGCTCCGAATATCTCAGCACCTTCAATGGCTAATGTATCAAACACAACACGTTTGACAAATGGTAACGAACCAATAGTAACAAGAACGCTTGATGTGAAAAATAATAAAATTTTCGTGGTTGAATCAGACATTACTTCTAAACAAAAGACCGTTCAAAACATTCAAAATAAAGCAACAATAAAATAATTTTATACTAATATTTAGATGGATAAGATTCCTATTTACAGATTTAAAGTTGATGCAAACGATGATTCGCAACTCGAAGCAGTAGCAATGGTTGATAGTCCTGCTATTGAAATGAATTGGCAGGCATTCTCAAATCAGATAAAATTTGCTGCCGATGCTGAAAAGAGAATTATATCCGGGCCATTAATGGTTGCAGAACTTCCAATTTACAGAAGAGATGCAGAACATGGCGAGTATTATGGAATATTTACAGCAGACGATATTTATAACCTTCGTAATAAATTCTTTAAAAACAATAAATCCAAAGAAGTCAACATGATGCACGATTCGACTATGATGGTTGAGGGTGTTTACATGGTTGAAAGTTTTCTAATTGATTCTAAACGTGGAATAAATTCTCCTGAAGGGTTTAATCTTTCTGATGGTTCATGGTTCGGTTCGTATAAAGTCGACAACGAACAAGTATGGAACGATTATATTAAGTCAGGGGAGTTTAAAGGTTTCTCAGTTGAAGGACTTTTTAACATCGTAAAAATTGATGCAAAACCACTTTCAGTAATTGAGCAAATTATCGAAGTAGTAAAACAAATTGAAAACTAAAAAAGCAACAACTAAAAAAATTTATACTAATTAATAATAAAATAAAATTATGAACGCAAAAGAAGGTTTATTAAAAATAGCAGAACTTTTAAAAATTAAGTTCACAGAAGATTTTACCAATGCAAAATGTACTGATGGAACAATCCTTCAGTGGACTGGTGATCTTGCAGAAGGTGTAGCAATAATGACTGTTGGTACTGATGGCAATCCAATGCCAGCAGCAGACATGACTTATGAAATCGAAGACGGTTCTAAGATTACTACTGTTGGCGGTTTGGTTACTAAAATTGAAGTTGCATCCGATCCTGCAGAAGGTGAAGGAGATTTAGCAGCCGTAAAAGAAGCATGTTCACAATTGTTTGAATTAGTAAAATCATTTGAAGTTAAGTTTTCAGAAATGGAAACAAAATTAACTTCTTACGATGAGAAGTTTACAGCAATCGAAAGTAATGTTTCAAACTCAACAAAAACAATTGATGAGAAGTTCACAGCGATTAAAGAAGTAGTTGAGGCTATTTCTTTAGAACCTGCAGCAAAACCAATTGAAACTGATACAAAAAAATTCAGTAAAGTAAAAGAAATTTCAGCGAGCGAAAGAATCGCAAACGCATTAAAAACAAAATAAATAAAAAGAAATTATGGCATCAAATTTTAACGTCACTGCGCTTTCAGCGTACACAAAAACAAACGAAGAAACTTTAATTATAAAGTCTTTCTTTGAACCTAAAACAGCATCTATGATGCAAGTTTTAACTGGTGTTAAATCAGTAATTCAAGTTCCTGCATTATCACAAAATGTAATTTTTCAAAGTGGTGCTTCTTGCGGATTCTCTGCATCAGGAAACACAACTCTTTCTGCTCGTGACTTGACCGTTGGACGCGTTAAAATCAACCATGAGTGGTGTATGGCTGACCTTGAAACAAAGTACACTCAATTGTTACTTTCTCCTGGTTCAAACTACACTGCCTTGCCGGGTAAATTAGATCAAGCGTTTGCAGAATTAATGGTTGGACAAATCGCACAAGATTTAGAAACAGCTATTTGGTCAGGTGATACTACTTCTTGGAACTCTCAACTTAATCCGTTCGATGGATTGATTAAAATCATTGGTGCAGCATCAGGAACAGTAGCAGCTAACGCAGCCGCATACATGACACCTGTAACTGCAGTAACAGCAGCAAATGTGATTGCAATTCTTGATGGTATCTATACCGCTATTCCTGCTGCTTTACTTGGTAAACCTGATTTAAAAGTGTTTATCGGAAACGATATGGCACGTATGTATCAGACTGCATTGAAAAACGCTAACTTATACAATTACCCAGTGTCAAACGAAAGTGCTAATGGTGAGTTTAAAATTGCCGGTACTGATGTAACTGTTGTTCCTGTGAACGGATTGACTGGTTCAAATAAAGCATACGCGTTGAGAACATCAAATATGTTCTTAGGTGTGGATTTGGAAAATGAAGAAGAAGAATTTAAATTCTGGTTCTCTTCAGATTTCGACATGGTAAGATTTTCGAGCAAATTTAAATATGGTGTTCAAATTTCTCAACCAACAGAAATCGTTAAATTCACTCTATAAAAAATTGGGGGACTACTAATCCCCCTCTTAAAATTGCGAGGTAGAGAAGCGGTAACTCGTATGGCTCATAACCATAAGACCATTGGTTCGAATCCAATCTTCGCAACAAACTTTAAATAAAAAAAATATGGCATGTGCAATAGTTAGTGGTTATGCGTTAGATTGTAAAGATACTGTTGGAGGTATCAAGAACATCTACATAACTGAATTGGCAAATATTACAACCGTAACGCAAAATGCAAGCGGTTATGTTACTGCAATCACCAAAGGGGCAGGAACAAAGTTTTTTAAGTATGCTTTACAGCCTCGTGGAAAAAACTCTTTAGAGCAAAACATAGATGCTAATCCTCAAAATGGGACTGTGGCATATACACAAACTGTTGCTGTTGATTTCGTAAAATTGCAGTATGCAACTCAGGTGAAATTAGGTTTAATTACTAAAAATAGAACTTCAGTAATTGTGGAAACAATGGATGGGTCATATTTCTTATGTGGCTTATCAAATGGAATGGAAGTTTCAGGAGGTAAAGCAGGAACAGGCGCAGCAATGAATGATTTTCAAGGGTACTCTTTAACCTTAACAGGAATGGAGAAAGAACTTGCAAATGAAATCGATCCATCAATAATCGCAGCACTACTTTAGTCTTTGGTTTTTCATATGTGGTTTTAAAAAAGACATCTTCTATTAGGTGTCTTTTTTTTATTATAGCAATAAAAGTATTTTTTTATACTAATTAATAGTGATAAAATTTGAAAAGTTAGCCATAAATGATATTGTCGTTACTTTAACTGAAAAAAGTACGTTGAGTAATCCTATTTATTTATGGGAGTTTAAGAATGACCAATCGAATGACCTTTATTATTTTGTCGGAACCGATACATCTCAATTTAAGCAGAGATATAATCAATTTCAAATAGAAGATAAGGCAACTAATCCGAATACATTAGCCGGACAAATATCATTAGGTAATGAGGGTTTTTATAACTATACTATATATGAAACTTCGCTAACTAATTTGAGTGGCAAAACAACAGCTTTGCAGTGTGTTCCTTTTATCATCGGAACAGTTGAGGTAGGTTTAGTTTGGGTGGTGCCCAATATTGCAACAGTCGATGCGTATGTGCCGGCAGTAGAACAAATAACAGTTTATCAACCTGAATAAAGATATGAATTTTGCAAGTAAATTAATAAGTATTGGATTTTCTAATGATAAGGTTCCTGCTTTTGTAGAGCAACGAGGTAAAGAGTGGATTAAATATGGCGAGGAAAATAACTATCCGGAGTTCTTATTAACTCTTTTTAACCGTTCGGCAATACATAATTCTATTTTAACTTCAAAGCAATTCTATATTGCTGGGAAAGGTTTTGATTTTGACCAAAAGGATATGCAAACTAAAGACATATCTAATCTTAAAGCGTTCATTGACAACCCAAATCCTGATGAAACATTAAATGACATATTAAATAAGACCGTACTTGATGAAGAGTTATTCGGTGGCTTTTATTTGCATGGAATAAACAATAAAAAAGGCGAGTTCAATTCAATCTACTTGCTTGATTATTGCACCGTAAGAAGTAACACAGATAATTCACTATTCTTTGTTGAAGAGTTGGACGAAGATGGTAAGGGTGGTTGGGTTTCTAACGATGGAACGGAGAATTATAAGCCAAAATATAAGACTATTGAGGCATACGATCCGAATAAAAAACAAAAGGAGTTCGTTTATTACTATAAATCTTACCGTCCGAATCTAAAATCTTACACTTTGCCTTCATATATTGGTGGTGTGGAAGCTATTATAACAGATTGCGAGATTGCAAATTTCCACAGAGCTGAAATTCAGAACTCTTTTAAGGGCTCAAAGATGATTGTTTTCAAAAATGGCGTGCCTTCTGATGACGAAATGAAGGCAACAGAACGCAAATTGAAGGCTAAATTCACTCCAACAGATAACGCAGGGGCGTTTGTAATTGATTTTGTTGATGACCCGGCACGTACTCCAGAGATAATGAATCTCGGTGATGACCAATTCGATAAGAAATATGATGCTTTAGATAAAACAATTGAGGGTAAAATCTTCAAATCGCATAAAATAACCAGCCCGATTCTATTTGGAGTGACAACTCCCGGAGCATTAGGGCAAAGAAACGAGTTAGTCGATGCATATAACATCTTTCAAAATACTTATATCAAACCAAAACAGGCTATTCAGCTTGCAGTTTTTGAAAAATTCGCACCTGTAAAAGGGAAGCTCAATATTATACCAACAGAACCCATACTTCCAACTTATGGTGATGCTGTTTTACAATCAATTATGACAGTTGATGAATTGAGAGGTAAGATAGGATTAAAACCAATAATGGGTGGGGATCAATTGCCATCAGGAGTACAACCGATTGCGCCTGCAGAACCTATTTTAGCACCGATAAAAGCCTATAAGTTCAGCAACGAACAAATAGATGAGTTGGATTTAGAGGTATTTATGAAGTATGGAGAACCTATTGAAATGTTTACTTCGATTAAAGCTAAAAGGCTAATATTCTCGGTTCAGGAATTTGGCAAGTTGAACGAAATGGAACAGGCTATTTTAGATTTGATTAAGAAGACACCAGACATCACAGAAGAAAGTTTAAGTAATATTCTTAAGGTTGATAAAACAATCGTAACAGATGCGTTAGAAACACTATCAGGCGAGGGATTAATAAACGTAACCGATAAAGGAATAAACACTACAAGTGAAGGTGATTCAAAAAAGGTTCCTTCATTTCAAGACTTGATGATTCGCTATAAATATGTTGAACGTCCTGATGCACCGGCATTGGTTAAAGGTGGCGAAAGTCGTGAGTTCTGCAAGGCTATGATTGCTAATCCTCGATACTTTTCAAAGCAAGATATTGACATGATAGGTGAAGAGTTAGGGCAATTGTATGGTATAGCAAATTATGATGCGTTCAGAAGACGTGGAGGTTGGTATCATGACCCAAAAAGTAATGTTAATGTACCGTTTTGCCGTCACGCATGGCAGCAAGAACTTGTTAAAAAAATTAAATAATGGCAAACGCAATATTTTTAAGTGAAGCAACATTAAAAGACCAAACGGCCATTCAAGATAATGTTGATACGAAGGTTTTGAAACCAACTATTTTGCACGTTGAGAACTTTTATCTATTGCCAATTTTGGGAACATCTCTTTTCAATGATTTGAAAACTAAAATTATTGCAAAAAGTTTGTCTACTGTTGAGAAGTCTTTGATGGATTTATATATTACTCCTGTTATGGTTTGGTGGACACTATTTGAAAGCCCAATCGTAATGAATTACAAGTATTTTAATAAAGCTGTTGGCACTCAGAACGCTGATAACATGACACCGATAACAGAATCGGAAATGTTTCGGCTAATGGATCACACAAGAAATGCTGCTGAGGTATATTCTGAACGATTAACAAAATATTTGCTTCAAAATAATACCACTTTCCCGTTATATCTAAATCAACCTAATGTTGGAATAGATACAATTTTTGCGAAGAGAAATAATTTTAATTCCGGGATGGTTTTAGATGACGAATTTGGTTGTATGGGTAAGAATAATTTTAGGAATATACCTGTTACCCCACCTGAGTTAAGGAAACCATGTACATTTTGTTAGTTATGGGAGTTTCAAAAAAAAATATTAAAAAGTTACAAGAGTTTTTAAAAAAAAACAATGAACAATTATTCGTTAAATCAAATCCTAAACCTAATAAGAACGGTGGCGTTAAACCACCCTCAAATTAATTATTGTTTTTGGGGTGAACTTTCAGAAATTTCAGCAAGCGATCAGATAGTTTATCCGATGGCATGGTTGAACTTTACTGACACTTCGATTAGCGAAAAAACTTTAAATATTCCTATTGAAATAATTGTCGCAGACTTAGCAACTGCCGATAATAGGAATGAAATAGATATAAGCAGCGATACTTTACAAATCGCAACTGATTTAATCTCAGCTTTACAAAATCCAATTTATCAAGACAATTTTTATATTAAATCAAATATTACACTTTCTCAAATAAGAGAAGGTTTGCCCGACCTTGTGAATGGTTGGAGGTTTACAATTAATTTTGAGGTTAGATATATTTCTGACCGTTGTTCAATACCAAATAAAATTTAAAATTATGACAGCAATAGAAAAAATGGCCGGTAATTCAGGCTTTAAAGTTATCACAGGAGCAGTTACTGGAGTATCTTACGAAGCATTAGTAGTTAATTCTGATGCAGTATTTACTGTATTGGAAATTGACAGCATTGATGTTTTGACATCATCAGGAATCGGATCCAATACAATCAAAGCAGGTGCATATTTACCCGCAACTGCAGGAAGTAGAATTACTAAGGTAACAATTACATCAGGAATAGTAATCGGTTACTAATATGCCAAGTATTAGAAATGGAATCGGCATAGACCGAACACAATTAAGTGGGGGGTACAATCCTATTACAGTTGCTCATATAACAAGAGTAGCACAACAAGGGGGAACAATAGATTCTCCTGCGTTATTAAATCTTTATGTGCAATACTTAGTTACTAATGGATTGATGTCATCTCAATACATCGGAGCAATACCAAGTGTTACAGGATATAAAGAAGGTAGTGTAGCAGGAAATTGTCAGATAGTATTTTCGGTTGACCCAGCAAGAAGTACAACGGGAAGTTACATAGGAGATATGGTACAGAATACAGTTGTAAATCAACCTAAATTATTAAAGTATAGTGGAGAAAGATATGCTAAAGGATATTTTGGTGGTTATATAACTACATCCTCTTATACAAGTATAAACAATAGAGATTTTGATTGGGTAATTACTGTTAAGGCTGACAATGATTCAGTAGGAGCTTTGTTCTCTTTGGAGTGGACTGCATTAAATGGAGTAGGAACAACTCTTATAAGAGAGTCTGATGGTAGTTATACGATTAATCATTCAGGTGTTACTCATACAGGATTTTTAGCTAACATTACTTTAAGTAGTAAATTTTGGGTAAAACTTGAATGTATAGCTATGCACCAATATAATTTGTATTTTTCAAATGATGGTATAGTTTACGGAGCTGCTATTTTAGCTAATTTTTCTTCAAGTGGTGGAGCAGGGTATAATTTAGATATTTTATATGTAAGTACCGATAAAATTACTAATGGAACAGATTGTAATATTTATGATTTTACATATAATAATGCTACTAACGGAAACAATTTTAAGTTAGATTTAGCTGCTTACAATCCCAAAGTATCAGAAACAACGTGGACTGCTACAACAGGAGAAACTTGGACTTTGAACAGACCTGTGACAAATGCAACAGCCTATCAATCTACAATAGTAACAAGAACAAAATATCAAGTTAAAAACAGTATATATTTAACATCAGGAACAATTCCTTTTGGTACAGATATTACTTTCTTAGATATTAGAACATTATTAATGCCATTTTTAGCTAATGATGCTGCATTGTTTCAGGGACAGGAATACCTAAAATCAACAATTTTTTATTCTACTAATTCTGGTATCCATTTAGGTTATTTAAGTGGCGCAACTTTAACTCAACCATCTTTAAATAAAAATACAATATTTACATTTTTTAGAAAAGATGCAGGAGGTACAAAAGCGCAAGAAAATAAAGGAACTATTGTAACAGCAGCTGGACAATATGATTCAGGAGCGCTAACTCAAATAAGACAGATAGGTTATGTAGATATATATCAAACAGCATCAGATATTAATGGCTTTATATCTTTATCAGGGGATTCAGTTTCTGATAATAACTTAAAAGATTTCTTAAATACAACAATATTTAACGGAGAGATATACTAATGGAACTACCAATAGATAATACACCTAAACCAAAGTTTCTGATAGTAAATGAAACTAACATTGATAAGATAAATGCTTTAGTAAAAGAGCAGTTAAATCTTACCGATGAAACCTACGTGCAAAAGGTGCAACAGAAACACCCTACAAAGGAACTGTACAATGTACCTATGTTAGACTTTGTAGAATGGGAAATTATTATAAGTGAGATTACTTGTGAACAGGTAGTTGAATTAGGTAGTGATTGGATTAAAGTTCAAGAAAAAATAATTTAAAATGGAAACATCTAAACAATTAAACCTCCCGAAATAATGGACACCACACAAATCATCGTAGCTTGTTTAAGCGCAATCGTAACCATTGCAGGGGTTTTAATTACCGTTATTTGGCAAATGATGTTAGCGAGGGTTAAGGTATCTGAACAGTCGCTAATCAACCACGACAGGCGTATACAGAAAGTTGAGGATGTATTTACAATTACGATTGAAAACCTGACGAAAAAGGTTGAGGAGTTATCTTTAAAGGTTGACAACTTAGCCACACAAGTTCATAAAGAAAAGAACGAAGAAAATAAAATAAGCTCGACAATGGTGGGGCTTTTAAAATTCGTTGAAAAGGGCTACGAGCAACATGAAAAAATAATCGTTGCAATCAATAATCTAAATAAGCACTATGAAAAAACTATTTAATAATTTTCTCTCACCAACACCCGAACATATTAAGAAATGGCAAAAACTTTTATTTGCATTTGGAGGGTTAGGAACAGCTATTGCAGTTGGTGGCGCAATGTTTGATTGGATTCCTTTGGTAGTCGTTCAGTCAATGGGTGGAGCAACACTAATAGGAACGTTTTTAATGCAGTTTAGCAGCGACAAATGATGTTAGAGGTAGTATGCTTAGTCATCATACTGCTGTTTCCAATAATTTTAGTCTATATAATTGATAAAATAGGTACTAAAAAATAAATTATGCCATCAATAACTTTAGTGGGTAAGATAACACAAGACTATTTAAGGAAATTTCCAAATACCTCAAAGCGAGAATTAGCAAAACTACTTTTTCAAAGCGAACCTAAGGTTTTTAGCTCTTGTGAAAGCGCAAGAAATTCTATAAATAGACACACAGGAGTTTCAGGACTAAAAAACACATCAACTAACGTGATAAATTTTATTAACGAACTGAAAAAACTTAAAAAAGAACTCCCAAAAGGCGAAACTGATAGAATCGAAACTTATCATTTACCAAAAGATAAGCGAAAAGTTTTAATGTTATCAGATATTCATTTTCCTTACCAGGATGATGCAGCGTTATTCGCTTCGTTAGAGTTTGGAGAAAAGAATGGAGTTGATACAATTTGGCTAAATGGCGATATAATGGACATGTACCAATTAAGTCGTTTTGAAAAAGACCCACGCAAACGAAATTTCATTTATGAGTTAGATTGTGTTCGAGTATTTTTAAAAGGAATCAGGGCCATGTTTCCAAAAGCGTTAATAATTTATAAAATGGGCAACCATGAGAATCGTTGGGAAGCGTTCTTGAAACAAAAAGCACCTGAATTATTAGGCATGGAGGAATTTGAACTTTCAACTTTACTTCATTTTAACGAACATAAAATCATTTTATTAAAAGACAAGCAGCTTGCTTATTGTGGCGAATTGCCGGTACTGCACTTTCACGAACTTCCATTGAAATCAGGAGGCGTTAATCCTGCTCGTACAGTATTTTTAAAAACTGGGCATTCGGTTATTGGTGGCCATTATCATCGTAAATCCGAACACGTTGAGCGTACACTTGAAAATAAACTAATCAAGGTGTATTCAACAGGATGCCTTTGTGATTTATATGCTGCTTATATGCCTTTTAACAATTGGTCGCACGGTGCAGCGTTAATTGAGGTTGATAAGTT
Organism: Chitinophagia bacterium; assembly: GCA_037129315.1. Lineage (GTDB taxonomy): Bacteria > Bacteroidota > Bacteroidia > Chitinophagales > Chitinophagaceae > Sediminibacterium. Next base: position 27,925 of record JBAXVC010000021.1, read on the forward strand.
AGGAAAATATAAGGTTAACAATTTCACAATTATTGATGGCAAAATCTACTAATGAAAGTCGATGAATATTTACACCATAAAAACCATAATATTAAGCCTGATGCTGAAAGTTTTGGGAGCAAAATTTATATTAAAAAGGCTGGCCGGTATAGGATTAATGGACAACAATTTATTGGCAGTAGTGATAGCAATACTAACGAAATCATAATTGACCCACGACAAAATGGTAAAGAGTTTTTGCAAACAGCAATACACGAGAAGTTGCACTTAATACACCCCGAATATTCGGAAACAAAAATAAGAATTGAGGCAAGAAAGTTGGGACACTTAATTTGGAGCTTAGGATATAGAAAAGTTAATTTAAAATGATATATAGAAAAATAAACGATTAAAAAAACTTTACAAAAAATTAAATCTAAAAGAAGAAATGATTATCACAATTAAAAGAACATATTTAAACGGTGGCACAAATGGCGACATAAGCGTTGATGGTAAATTTCACAGTCATTGCATTGAATTGCCAAACTTAAATAACCAACATGGAATCAGTTGTATTCCTGAAGGAAGTTATGAAGCTATTAAACACCACTCAGAACATTTAGGCGATGTCCTTTGGTTGCAAAATGTACCTGATAGGGACATGATTTATATTCATTCGGCTAACGATGCAAAAAAAGAATTGAAAGGTTGTATTGCGCCTGTGACAACTTTAACAGGGGAGGGAAAGGGAAGCGCAAGTAAGGCTGTGTTTATTCCTTTGCGTGACTTGGCTTATGCAGAAATAGCAAAAGGTAAGAATGTAACTGTATTTATTGGGTCGGATAAACCTGTTGTATGAGAGATTTAATTTACATAATTATTTTATCCGGCTTAATCTTATTGCTTTTCATGCGACCTATAAAAGAGAATGAAATATTCGACAAAGGTTTTAACGAGGGGATTACTTCAATCGGGCAAACTGTGGCAAGGTTACAAGATGATTATGATTCGATAAAAAAATATTCTGAAAATAATGTTGAAATTCAGATTCAAAAACAATGGCTTATAAAACACAAGTACGATACTATCTATATTAAATTAGATTCGTTAAGCGAAGATTCTGTACACAAATTATTCTTGAAACTATATGAATAAATTATTTTTAGTTATCGTTTTGTTGACATCAACGAAATGTTATTCTCAACAAACACAAGCGGAACATAAAGCCGTAGTAACTTATTTTAAGAACGCTGAGTGTATCGAAACTTCATTAACTAAAGATAGTATCATTTTATTTCAATCAATTCATATAAACGCCTGTGATAAGTTTGCCGATAGTTTGAAGTTTGAACTTAATACCGCAATTGTTTTAGGACAAAATTTGTCCAAAAATTGCAAATCGGAAATCGCAAAAATAAAAAAAGGACAAGCGATAAAATCGGCTGCACTTTATGTTTTAATTCCAATATTTATTTGTGAAATCGCTATTATTTTAATTCGTTAATTTTTACCTATTTTATTGGTGTTCGCAAAAATCATGGCACATGTCCGCAAGTTA
>JBAXVC010000022.1:0-25624 GCA_037129315.1 Chitinophagia bacterium
ATAATCTTACACAAGAACAGTTGGCGGAGAAGGTTTCTGTTACAAGACAAACCATTAACGCTATTGAGTTGAAAAAATTTGTTCCTTCAACCGTATTGGCTTTGAAGATATGTAGGGTATTTAATAAATCATTAGACGAAGTGTTTAGCCTAGAGGAATCCGACTAATCATTCGATGAAATCTAAGTCAAGATGGCTTAGTCTAGGCATAAAAAAAGAACCACTTACAATCATTTAAGTAAGTGGTTCAATATAAGTAAGTCCAGTGGTGACCGCGTTAGGATTCAAACCTAAAACCCCCTCATCCGTAGTGAGGTACTCTATTCAGTTGAGCTACGCAGCCATTTCCCTAGTTATATAGGGGTTGCAAATATATTTTAAATACCTCATTCTCCCAAGTAAAAAGCCAACTATTGGTACTAATTTCTAGTAATGCCAGCGTACAAAGGCCTCAATAGCAGCGTATTTGGTCAATCCTAGGCGTGCATATAAATCGGCTGTATTGGCGTTGCGAATCTCGGCTCTTTGCCAAAATTCCCTTGCATCAGACCCTTGGAAAGGAACACTGTCCTTTTGAGATTGGTGTATAAATATGCCAAAACGCTTTTTTAATACTTGATCGGGACTCATGGGTACTGCCATTTCAATTTCAGCAATTTCCCATTCTTGCCATGCTCCTTTATATAACCAAACCCAGCAATCTTTCACCCAATCAGTTCCAGCTGCTTTTAATCGTCGTAAACTTTCAAATATAATTTCTAAGCAAACTTTATGTGTTCCATGTGGGTCTGCTAAATCACCTGCGCAATATATTTGGTGTGGCTTTAATTTATTTAAAAAGTCCATCGTGATTTTAATATCTAATTCACTCATTGGTTTTTTCTCAATAGCACCTGTTTCATAAAAAGGTAAATCAAGGAAATGATGGTTTTCGTCCTTCAATCCTACATAGCGACAAGTGGCTTTGGCTTCACAGCGTCTAATAAGTCCTTTGATGGCTCTAATTTCTGCTGTATCTAAATGGGTCGATTTTTTTTCAGCTAAAAATGCGCGTGCATCTGTTAAAATGGTTTGACTTTTTTTATTGTCAATGCCAAACAAATCTTCAAACCCAACGGCGAAGTCTAAAAATCGAGTTACAAATTCATCAGTCACCGCAATATTTCCACTTGTTTGATATCCCACATGCACCTCATGTCCTTGATCGTGTAATCGCATAAAAGTACCTCCCATGCTGATGATGTCATCATCGGGGTGGGGTGAAAATATTAAAACCTTTTTAGGATGTGGATTGCTTCGTTCAGGATGTGCTGGAATCACTGCATTGGGTTTACCGCCTGGCCATCCAGTGATGGTGTCCCTTAACATATAAAACACTTGTAAATTGATATCGTAAACCGATTCTTTTAAAACTAATAAATCTGCTAAATTATTTTCGGTGTAGTCGTTGGCAGTTAAGCTTAAAATAGTTTTGTCTAATTTTAATGCTAACTCAACCACTGCTTTTTTAATTAAGGCCGGCGTCCAATCGGTATTGCCTGTTAACCAAGGTGATTTATTTCTAGTTAAATCGGTAGCAGCTAATTGGTCAATAACAAAAGTACAATCATCATGATTTTGTAAAACACTTGCGGGTACTTGTTCGGTAACGATACCTTCCACTGCTTTAGCAACAATTTCTGCTTTATTTCCCCAAGCCAGTAAAACAATTTTTTTGGCTTTCATGATACTACTGATACCTACTGTTATAGCTAGTTTTGGTACTTTATTGATTTCATGAAACTCATAAGCATTTGCAATTCTAGTTTGTTGATCTAAATGAATCACTCTTGTTTTAGAATGAAAGCTTGAACCAGGTTCATTAAAACCAATATGACCATTTTTCCCAATACCTAATATTTGCAAATCTATTCCACCCACTTTTTCTATAATTTGTTCATAGGCATTGCAGCTTTCTTTGATTGTCTCTTGTGCCCATTCGCCATTAGGTATGTGAATATTTTCTGGGTTAATGTCTACTAAATCAAATAAATGGCGGTGCATAAAACTCCAATAACTTTGGTAGGCCGTTTTATCGATAGGGTAGTATTCGTCTAAATTAATGGTGATTACATTTTTAAAACTCAATCCTTCTTCTTTATGGAGCCTCACCAATTCCTTGTATAATAAAATAGGAGTGCTTCCAGTTGCCATGCCAAGTACACAATTTGCACTTTGTGCTTGCTTTTCTTTTATCAATGAAGCAATTTTTGCAGCAACCGAATTTGACCCTTCCGTAGAAGTTGTAAAAATTTTAACCGGTATTTTTTCAAAAGATTCAATCATGGTATGTAATTGTAGTTTAAAATTAAATAAAAAAAGCCTCCCATGTTATGGAAGGCCTATTTATTATTCTACTCTGTTAATTTTAATAATATTAGTAGGTAAATGTAACTCAACCGGCGTGCTTCCTGTATTAACTACCACATCGTCCTTTTTCACAAACCCAAGCTTCTTTAAAATTTGAATTTGATCCTTAATGATATTATCCAAACTTTCTTCCTTGTTGTAATAGATCGTCTTTACACCCCAGCTTAAACTAAGTTGGTTAACTAAAGTTTTTTCCTTGGTGAAGATAAACAATGGGGCTTTAGGACGGAAACTGCTTAACATGAAAGCAGTATATCCACTTTGTGTCATTCCAACAATGGCTTGCGCATCACTGTCATCTGCCAACTTGCATCCGTTATAACAAACCGCATCACTTAAAAAAGAAGGGGAGTGTGATTGTGGTTTAAAGTCATCTGCGCGATTGTATTTGTAACCATTTAATTCAACTTCATTGATAATTTTACGCATGGTTTCAATCACCAAAACTGGAAATTGTCCAGTTGCTGTTTCACCACTTAGCATCACGGCATCGGCACCTTCAATCACCGCATTGGCTACATCTGTGATTTCACTACGATTGGGTTTTACCCTGTCAATCATACTTTCCATCATTTGTGTTGCAACAATCACTGGTTTTGCACGATGCAAACATTTTCTAATTAATTCTTTTTGAATTAAAGGAATTTTTTCGACTGGTAATTCTACACCTAAATCACCACGGGCTATCATGATGGCATCACTTGCGTTAATGATATCTCTAATATTGGTTAAGGCTTCAGGCATTTCAATTTTTGCAATGATCTTTGCCTTGCTATTGTTTTTTTCTAGTATATTTCTTAGCATTTCAATATCTGCAACACGCTTAACAAAACTTAATGCTACCCAATCTAATTTTTCTTTGATAATAAAATCGGCATCTTCTAAATCTTTTTCTGTTAAAGCAGGTAATGAAATTTTAGTATCTGGAAGGTTGATACCTTTTTTTGAAGAAATAATGCCACCTAAGGTTACTTTTACTTTTACGTCTCCATTTTTTTCTACACTGCTCACCATCACTTCAATTTTACCATCATCAATCATAATGGTATTTCCCACCACTACATCACCTGCAAGGTTAGGGTAGGAGACATAAATTTTTTCTAAAGTACCAATACATTTTTCATTGGTAAAAGTAAGGATGTCACCTGCTTTTACTTCTAATCTATTATCTGCAATTTCGCCAACCCTTAATTTAGGACCTTGTAAATCACCCAGAATAGCTACACTGCATCCTAATTCTTGATTGATACCTCGAATATGGTCAATGATTTGTTTTTTATCTTCATGACTACCATGTGAAAAATTTAATCTAAAAACATTCACTCCAGCGATCACTAATTTTTTTAATTGGTCATATGAATCACAAGCAGGACCTACTGTTGCAACAATTTTTGTTTTATGATGTGTGTTTTTAAAATCTTGATTTTGACTCATTTATAATGCTTTGTTTTTTGTATTAGCTCGCTAGTATTTTTACAATTCTTAACCACTCTTCCGAAATTTTTTGTTTTGCTTTGATCGCGTTGTCAAGTGGCGTATACTTCATCTTGTTATCTTCGATACCCACCATAACATTGTGTGTACCATTAATTAAGCATTCAACTGCATGATAGCCCATACGACTTGCAATTAATCGATCAAGGCAACTAGGGGATCCGCCTCTTTGAATATGACCTAATATACAAACACGAATATCTGCGTTAGGTAATTTTTCTTTTAAATAATTGCCTACTTGTGTACCTCCTCCAAATTCATCTCCTTCAGCAACAACGATTAAGTTCACTAATTTTTTACGCTTTTCCTTTTCAGTTAAAGCAGTAATAAGTGCGTTCATATCCGTTTTTGTCTCAGGTATTAAAATATTTTCAGCCCCTGTTGCAATACCGCTATGTAAAGCAATATAACCAGCATCTCTTCCCATTACTTCCACTACAAATAAACGATCATGCGCATCTGCTGTGTCTCTAATTTTATCAATTGCTTCCACTGCAGTATTCACGGCAGTATCAAAGCCAATGGTGAAATCACTACCCGCAATATCTTTATCAATAGTCCCAGGTATACCAATACAAGGGATATCAAATTCGTTACTAAATTTTTGGGCTCCCTGAAAACTTCCATCTCCACCAATAACTACGATACCATCTATATGATGTTTCTTTAAATTATTGTAGGCAATTTGACGACCTGCAGGTTCAAAAAAATCTTTACTCCTAGCCGTTTTTAAAATAGTGCCTCCTCTTTGTATGATATTGGCAACAGATTTGGAGTCCATTTGAATGATGTCATTTTCAATCATACCATTATAGCCTCTAGCCACGCCAAAGACCTCTAAACCATGGTATAATCCTGTTCTTACAACAGCCCTAATGGCCGCGTTCATTCCAGGGGCATCACCACCTGAGGTTAAAACAGCAATTCTTGTAACTTTTTTTAAGGACATATTCTAATCTATTGTAGGTTAATGCATTGATTTACAATTAAAAACCTAATGCGATTCCACCAAATGGAGCTACAAATTTAATCAATTGAATGTAAATAAATTGAATAAATAGGTATTTGTTGGTATTTTTCTACCAAAACACAATGAAGCGTTAGTTTTTAGCCTTAGAAGGAGCTTATTTCGTACTTATTTGCTTTCCAAGATGAGGAGATCATTAAAAGCGATTTCATATTCCTTGTTCATGGAACGAATCAATGCATTTTTGTCCTGGTAGCTTTTTTCAACTACATGAAACTGTTGCGTATCTGAATAGATGGCTGGATCGGCCATTTGTAATTCAATAGCTATTTTTTCCTTTTGTAGGGTTTCAATATTATGTTCAATTTGCGCTAAAGCGCGTTGTAGTTTTTGTATTTGTTTTTGTAAATCCTTATCAATGGGTACATTGACAACAGGTGCTTTTGTAACCGGTTCTTGTTTGGCTTGTTTTTTTTCTTCTTTAGGACTTGCTGATTTTGGGGCATCCGTCGCATTTGTTTTTTGCTTTGCCATTCTTTCTTTCCATTCTAACCATTCCTGATAGCCACCTTTAAATTCTATAATTTTTTCATCTTCAATTTCCCAAATTTTATTCGCCGTTTTTGAAATAAAGAAACGGTCGTGGCTAACTAAAATAATGGTGCCGTCGTATTTGGTTAATGCATCGGCTAATAATTCAACCGTTACCATATCCAAGTGATTGGTCGGTTCATCCAACATTAAAAAATTCGCCTTGCTTATAATTGTTTTAGTTAAAGCGACTCTTGCTTTTTCACCACCACTTAATACTTTAATCCTTTTATCTATTTCGTCACCTCCAAAAAGGAAACATCCTAATAAGGCACGCAATTCTAAATCTGTTTTTTTAGTACCACATTCTTGAACCTCTTGTAAAATGGTATTATTTAAATTTAAGGATTCAAGTTGGTGCTGTGCATAAAAACTTTCATCCACATTATGACCCCAAACTCTTTCTCCTTCAAATTTTTCCATGCCCGCTACAATCCTTAATAAGGTTGACTTTCCTTTACCATTGGCGCCAATTAATGCAATTTTATCACCTCTTTCAATTTCGGCAAATGCATTGTCAAGGATGGTTACATTGGGAAAGCTTTTTCCAATACCCTTTAAATCGACCAATACTTTTCCAGGGGTTTTATCTACTGCAAAATTGATTCTGATATTGGGTCTTTCTATTTGAACATCTTCAATGACATCTAAACGATCCAATCGTTTTTGAATACTCTGTGCCTGTGCTGCTTTAGAAGCCTTGGCTTTAAACCTTTCAATAAATTTTTCTTGCTGTTTAATATAGTCTTGTTGATTTTCGAAAGCACGTTGTTGTATTTCCACTCTTTGTTCTTTCTCTATCTCATAGTATTCGTAATCACCTGTGTAAAAATTTAATTGCTGTTGGTAAACCTCAACAATTTTATTTACCATTTTATTTAAAAAATATTTATCGTGACTTACAATGACTACGCTTCCTTTATAATGAATCAAGTATTTTTCAAGCCATTCGATACTAGGTAAATCCAAGTGATTGGTAGGCTCATCCAATAATAAAACATCGGGTTGTTGTAAAATCATTTTAGCTAATAAAACCCGCATTCTCCAACCTCCACTAAATTCAAGATAGGGGCGAGATAAATCCTTAGCAGTAAATCCTAACCCATGTAATACTTCCTCTGCTTTATGGTTAATATTATATCCATCTAACAAATCAATTTCGTGTAAGGCGTCGGTATATTTTATAAGTAAATCATTGTCCTCTGGATTGGCTTCTAATTCCTGTCCCAGCTTTTCAACTTCTTTTTCTAATTCGCGCACTCTTTCAAAAGCACCTAAAGCCACTTCCGTGATGGATTCGGTTGTATCAAAACTTAGTAAATCCTGGTGTAAATATCCAATGGTGGTGTCACGTCCTTTTTCGACCGTTCCTTTAGAGGGGGTTAGCTGACCTACCAATACTTTTAATAAAGTTGACTTTCCTGTTCCATTATATCCAATTAAACCAATGCGTTCACCTGGTTGTATATGCCATGTTGCTTCGCTCACAATGACCCTTGCCCCAAACTCAAATGTTACATTTTGTAATCCTATTAGCATATTTTTTTCAATTCAGACCGCAAAGTTAGCTCGTTGGAGTATGTAAATTGGCATAAATTTGGAAAAATATTTTATGGGCAAATTTTTGATCCTTCTTTTAGCCTTATTTGTGTTGGCTTGTTCTAGTCCTGAAAAACAGATGATCCATAATGATTTATGGGCTTTTGAAGGTGCTAAGAATGACCCGCAGTTAGATGCATTACTTACGCCAATCATTTCAGATTACGAGGGAATGCTAAAAAGCTTGGCCAAAAATGATACCAGTAGCTTGTTCGGGATAGCTAAGTCGCTGATTTTAAGATGTGATACCTTGCCTCGTCTCATTCAAATGAAGGACACTGCGAAACAGCGCAGCCTTCAATTAGGGCTTATGAATTTTGAAGATGAATTACAAGGGTTGGTATTGGAGCAATATCCCAATGACATACATGTATCCATTAATATGGCAACTATACAACTGCTTCATTTATTGGGTACGGTGGGTTATAAAAAGCAATTGGTATATATCTTTAATACGACAGACAATAATGCTAACGCTGAAGAGGATGGTTTGGTATGGATTGCTTTAACAAAAAAATCAATTAACCCTTATTATAGTATTAATAATGAGATAGTTACAGCAATTAATATTTTGCAAGACAATTAATCACTAGGTTTAAAAACAAACTCAAATTTCGCATTCAATTTAGTGGTAGTAGAAATATAAAACTCCTTTCTAGTATTGGCATCATTTAAAACCACCAAAGCTGTATTAGGCGGGATGGTCCCCATATTATGTGCAACCACAACAATATCGTGTTGTAAAACGCTAGGAGAAAAGGTCAAATCAATATGAATGGCTTTATAACTTAACCTCTTTAAATTCGCAATTACTTTATTGTTATCGTAGATAATAATAGTGTCATTGTCAATGGTTCCATTATCATACAAGTCAAGGCTTATTGTTTTATTATTGGTTACGACTCTTTTAATTAATTTATTTTCTCTGCCCACTAATACCCATGGTAGGACATCACCATTATTAGTGCCAGGATCAACAAGAGTGGCGCTTGTTTCAATTTTGGTTTCTTTTGTTTGATTCGAAATTTCAGCAGGGGTACTTACAACTATTGTTTTTTCGTTTGTTGTAGCAATTGTGGTCGAATTTAACAAAGTAGTGGAAGTTTCATTCTTATTGGCAGCTACTGCGGCTATCGGAGTTAAGATGGGTGTCGATATTTTTACAGAAGGGGCGGAAGCCTTAAGTTTAGAACTTGCATTCGGTGCACTTGAAGTGCTTTTAGCTGTAAGCGTTTTGTCAATTTTTTGTTGCGCAGTATTAGGAGATTCTTTTTTATTTTTTACAATTAAAAATTCTTTTTCTAAATACACTTTTCCACCTCCACAATCCTTAGTGCCTTTCTCATTTTTGGAAATATAAGTGCCTTGTAAAATGCCACGACCTCGGGTATTCGTAAAAGTTAAAAAATTCATCATTAGGCAGGCTTGCATGTTTCCTAAAATATTTACATCTTCAAATTTAGTTTCATTGATACTAACTAATTTGGTGTTCACCGAATAAAAGCCGGTTGCGATGGCCTTGGCCGAAAAGTTACCTGTTAAATTAGTGTAAGTCACAACCGATAATTCGTGCTTCTCATTTTCTTCAATCTCTACATTGTAAATGTAAATATGAGATTCTTGATCGTTATTAGGAATAAAATAACCATTCCATTTTCCAGTCAGCTCCTGTGCTTGCAAAGGGCCAAAATGGGCAAAGCCAAGTAATAAAAATAGAAAGCGTCTCATATTACAAAGCTATGTATAAAATATGAACCGCATTTGTTACCTTTGCAATCTATTATTATATATAAAAATATGGTTCAGATTCAATTTCCAGATGGTGCAGTTCGTCCTTATGAAAAAGGGATTACTGCTTTAGGTATTGCAAAGTCGATTAGTGAAGGCTTGGCTAAAAAGGTATTAGCAGCTTCGGTAAATGGTGAAGTATATGATGCCACGCGACCAATCGAAACAGATGCGGCTTTAAAATTGTTAACATGGGATGACGCCGATGGTAAAAATACCTTTTGGCATTCCTCTGCACATTTATTGGCAGAGGCGGTGGAAATGCAATTTCCTGGCGCAAAATTTTGGGTAGGACCTGCTCTTGAAAAAGGATTTTATTATGATATTGATTTAGGAGATAAAACCATCAGAGAAGAAGATGTGGTGTTGCTTGAAAAAAAGATGAATGAATTAGCAAAACAAGCTAATGCATATATCAGAAAGGAAATGTCTAAGGCAGAAGCGGTGGCTTACTTCACTGAAAAAAAGGATGAGTATAAATTAGATTTATTATCAGGGTTACAAGATGGCACAATTACTTTTTATACGCAAGGTGCATTTACTGATTTATGTCGCGGACCACATATTCCAAATACGGGAGCTATTAAAGCGATCAAAATAACTAATATCGCTGGTGCATTTTGGAAAGGAGATGAAAAAAATAAAATGTTGACAAGGGTTTATGGCATTACATTCCCTAATCAAAAGGAACTGGATGAATATTTATTGTTATTAGAAGAAGCAAAAAAAAGAGACCACAGAAAATTAGGAAAAGAATTAGGCATTTATACTATGGATGATGATGTTGGACCCGGCCTTCCTTTATGGATGCCCAACGGAACCATCATTATTGAAGAACTAGAAGGATTAGCAAAAGAAACTGAAGAAGCTGCAGGGTATAAGCGTGTAGTGACACCCCATATCGCAAAGGAAAGTATGTACATTAAAAGTGGTCACTTACCTTATTATGAAGACAGTATGTTTCCTCCTATGGAATTAGATGGCACTAAATATTATTTAAAAGCCATGAATTGTCCGCATCATCATAAAATATTTGATGCAGAACCTAAAAGTTATAAGGACATGCCACTGCGTTTAGCAGAATATGGAACATGTTACAGATATGAGCAAAGTGGCGAGTTGTTTGGATTAATGCGTGTAAGGTGTTTGCATATGAATGATGCACATATCTATTGTACTAAAGAACAATTTGCACAAGAATTTAAAGCGGTTAATGAAATGTATTTAAAATATTTCAAAATATTTGGAATTGATAAATACGTAATGCGTTTAAGTTTACATGATCCTAAAAAGTTAGGTCAAAAATATATTAATGAACCTGAGTTGTGGTTAGAAACAGAGGCTATGGTTCGTGCCGTATTAATTGAAACAGGAACTCCCTTCGTAGAAGTTCAAGATGAAGGTGCCTTTTATGGTCCTAAAATTGATGTTCAAATTTGGAGTATCATAGGTCGTGAATTTACTTTAGCGACCAATCAAGTGGACTTTGCGCAAGGCAAAAGATTCAATTTAAATTTCACTAACAAAGACAACGAACCTGAAACACCATTAATTATTCATAGAGCACCTTTGGGAACTCATGAGCGTTTTATTGGATTTTTATTGGAACATTATGCAGGAAAATTTCCAGTATGGTTAGCCCCTTTACAAGTAAAAGTGTTACCTATCAGTGATAAGTTTATGCCTTATGCAGAAATCGTTTTTGCGGAATTAAAAAAAGCAGGGGTGCGTGTAGAAATTGACGACCGCAATGAAAAAATTGGCAAAAAAATACGAGATACTGAAATAATGAAAGTGCCATATATGTTGGTGATTGGGGAGAAAGAGGTAGCTGAAAATAAATTATCTGTGCGTCGTCAGGGTAAGGGTGATTTAGGAATGATAGATAAATCGGCATTTTTAGCACAGGTAGTGGATGAAATCGCTCAAAGATTGGCTCCAACTGAATAAACTAGGACTTCCGAATTTTAAAAGTGAATAAGAATAAGGGGACATATCATAACATTGATTATCTTTACTTATTAATAAACGTTTAATTACTTAATGGCATTACCGAACAGAGGACCCAGATTTAACCCAAGGTTTCAAAGACAACAAGAACCAGAGCATCGAATTAATGATCGAATTCGAGTACCACAAATCAGATTGGTAGGAGACAACATTACAGTGGGTGTATACAACACTCAAGATGCCTTGAAAATAGCTGCAGACCAAGGTTTGGACCTAGTGGAGATTTCTCCAACAGCCGATCCCCCAGTTTGTAAAGTCATTGATTATAAGAAGTTCCTTTACGAGAAAAAGCGTAAGGAAAAGGAAATGAAAGCGAACTCAAAGCAATCAGAGATCAAAGAAATTCGTTTTACCCCAGGTACCGATGACCATGATTTTGATTTTAAAGCCAAACACGCAGAGAAATTTTTACAAGACGGTAATAAGGTGAAAGCCTATGTTCAATTTAAGGGACGTGCCATCATGTTCCAAGACCGTGGACAATTGCTTTTATTGAAATTTGCAGAGCGTTTGGCCGAAGCGGGTACTTTAGAAAGTATGCCTAAATTGGAAGGAAAAAGGATGTTTGCTATTTTTCAACCTAAAGCAGGGGGAAAAAAGAAAGCCACTTCTTAAATAACTAGCTGATAATCAATCTCTTTATACAAGAGTGCTTCTTTCAATAGTAGTACTCTTTTTTTGTAATATCATTATTCCAACGTACCTTCGCCGTCCATTTCCCACATGGCCCAAAAAGTGTTCCGCCCGTGCAGAACCGCCAGCAGGGAGTAATCGTAAAGATTATAATAATGCCAAAAGTAAAAACTAACTCGAGCGCGAAAAAGCGTTTTAAAGTTACTGGAACCGGTGAAATCACCTTCCAAAAAGCCTTCAAAAGACACATTCTTACCAAGAAATCAACTAAGCGCAAAAGAGCGATGAGAAAAAAAGGACTTGTTGGGTCAACTAACAAAGACTTCGTTCTTCGTTTATTAAGATTGAAAGGATAGTCAAAAACTTCACTAAGTAAGGTTTATTTAAACAAAATTTAATTCACCGGATCCGATCATCAAATTGATCAACAGGGTTCAAAAAAATATTAATTATGCCACGTTCAAAAAATGCCGTTGCATCTAGAGCAAGAAGAAAAAAGATTTTAGATCAAGCTAAAGGGTTTTATGGTAAACGCAAAAACGTATATACCGTAGCCAAGAATGTATTAGAGAAAGGATTAACATACGCTTATGTGAGTCGTAAGATTAAGAAGCGTGAGTACCGTACTTTATGGATTGTACGTATTAATGCTGCAGTTCGTGAAGAAGGCCTTACTTATAGCCAATTCATCAATTTATTAGCTAAAAAAGGGTCTGATTTGAACCGTAAAGTATTAGCTGATTTAGCAATGAATGAGCCTGAGACTTTCAAAAAAATTGTTCAATCTGTTAAGTAATTATTCAAAATCTGTTTGAATATAAAACCGCTCCAAAAGGGGCGGTTTTTTTATGCCTAATATTCCAACCAAAGAACTATTTTTGTTGTCTCAAAATAACCTAATAAACAATTGCTTAAGAAATGAACAATACCTACACTTCCTTAGTGAATCAAACATTCCATTTTCCGCAAGAAGGATTTGAAGTGGATGATAACGGTTATTTACAATTTAATGGGCTTGATTTAAAAGAAATTATTGAAAAACACGGGACGCCATTAAAATTAACTTATTTACCAAAAATTGGTATGCAAATTAAAAAGGCAAAAAGTATGTTTGCCTCTGCTTTTAAAAAGCATAAATACGAGGGAGAATATTTTTATTGTTATTGTACTAAAAGTTCCCATTTTTCATTTATCGTTGAAGAGGCATTAAAACATAATGTACATTTAGAAACTTCTTTTGCCTACGACATTGATATTATCAATAGATTATACGAACGCCGAAAAATTAATAAGGATATCTTCATCATATGCAATGGCTATAAGCAAAAGCAATATACCAGCCGCATTTCTAAATTAATCAATACAGGCTTCAAAAATGTGATTCCTGTATTAGATAATGTGGAGGAATTACAATTCTATAAACGCAATACCAAGCAGCCTTTTAAATTAGGTATTAGAGTGGCATCTGAGGAAGAACCTAGCTTTCCTTTTTATACATCTCGGTTAGGTATTAGAGCAAAGGATATCTTGGAATTTTATGTAGATGAAATTGAAGGATATGAAGATAAGTTCCAATTAAAAATGTTGCATATATTTTTAAACAAAGGAATTAAAGATGATATCTATTACTGGTCTGAGTTAAATAAAATCATCAATTTATATTGTCAGTTAAAAAAGATATGTCCCGAGTTGGATTCAATTAATATTGGAGGAGGATTTCCTATTAAACATTCACTTGGTTTTGAATATGATTATCAGTTCATGATTAATGAGATTGTTTCTAATATCAAGAAAGCTTGCAAAAAAGCCAAAGTACCCGTTCCGAATATCTATACTGAGTTTGGTAGTTTTACAGTGGGAGAAAGCATGGCACATATTTATAAAGTATTGGCCCAAAAGAAACAAAACGATCGAGAGTGTTGGTATATGATCGATTCTTCATTTATTACAACCCTTCCAGATACTTGGGGAATTGGCGAAAAGTTTTTGATGTTGCCAGTGAATAAATGGGAAAATGATTACCAAAGGGTAGTGTTGGGAGGATTAACCTGCGATAGTCATGATTATTATGACTCAGAGGAGCATATTAATGAAGTGTTTCTACCAAAATTAAAGAATGATTTATTAGAAGATAAGGCCGCCGAAAACAATGAATCACTGTATGTTGGATTTTTCCATACTGGTGCCTATCAGGATCAAATAAGTGGATATGGGGGAATTAAACATTGTTTGATCCCATCCCCAAAGCATGTCATTGTTGAAAAAGACCCTAAGACAGGAAAGCTCGTAGATTGGGTTTACGCCAAGGAGCAGTCCGCTCAAAGCATGCTTAAGATCCTAGGCTATTTACGCTAAATACAGCTTAAAAGGGCTATTTCTACCAATTTTGGCTATATAAGCCTCTATTATCTTATTATTAAGTGCCAAAATGTCTTGAAAACAAATTTGTAGGGCATTTTTAAAATCCCTAATTTTGGTTCAAATAGTAGAAGATATGTACCCTGAAGAGATTGTATTACCGATGAAAGCAGAATTAGTTGATAATGGATTTGATGATTTAACAACTGTTGCTGAAGTAGAAAATGCAATTAACAATCAAGGAACAACTTTGGTGGTGATTAATTCAGTTTGTGGTTGCGCTGCTGGTGCATGTAGACCAGGAGTTTTAATGGCAGTAGCAAATGCAACTCAAAAGCCAACAAGAATTACTACTAGTTTTGCAGGATTCGATATCGAAGCAGTTAATAAAGTAAGAGAATTACACTTGCCTTATCCACCATCTTCACCTGCAATTGCATTATTCAAAGATGGTCAATTGGTAAACTTTATCGAAAGACATCAAATTGAAGGAAGACCGGCTCAAGTGATCGCACAACATTTAATCAGTGTTTTTCAAGAACATTGTAATTAATAAAGATATTATAAACGGTTTTTGTTTTTAGATGGGTTAGTAAATACGGCCGCACTTTCTAGTGTGGCCCTTTTTTTATCCTTAAGTCAAAATTTCTAAGTAACATTGTAAACTATAATCAGCATCAATATGTACCCTAATTTATATTATTTAGTAGATGATTTTTTCGGCATTAAATTAAATGGATTAAGGTTGGTTAATTCCTTTGGTTTTTTTGTAGCGTTGGCATTTGTTGCTTCAGGCTTTGTATTATACCATGAATTAAAACGAAAAGAGGCCCTAGGGGAGTTCACACCAACAGAAGATTCAATTATTGTGGGAGCGCCCGCCAGTTTTAATGAATTATTGACAAGTTTTTTCTTTGGATTTTTATTTGGTTACAAAATAATTGGGGCATTTACAATTGACAATGCCTTGAATAATACACAGGCATTTATTTTGTCTATGCAAGGTAATATTGGTGCTGGAATATTGGTTGGTTCCATTATGGTATATTTAAAATGGAAAGAGAAAGACAAGGAAAAATTAGCAAAACCAGAAACGCGCAAACTCATGCTGTGGCCACATGATAGGGTAGGCGATGTTGTTTTACAAGCTGCATTATGGGGTTTTTTAGGCGCTAAAATATTTCATAATTTAGAAAATATAGATGAGCTTGTTCGTGATCCTTGGGGGTCCTTAATTTCTTTCAGTGGACTTACTTTTTATGGTGGATTAATCTTAGCAACCATCGCAATTATTATATTTATTCGTAAACATAATATGCGTGTTATTCATTTTGCTGATGCGATGGCACCTACCATGTTATTTGCCTATGCTGCAGGTCGAATTGGATGTCATATTAGTGGAGATGGTGATTGGGGGATCGCGAATATCAATCCTAAACCATTTACTTGGTTACCGGATTGGATATGGGCTTATCATTATCCTCATAATGTAGTGAATGCAGGGGTTCCTATTCCGGGATGTGTTGGCAATTATTGTAATCAATTACCACAAGCGGTATACCCAACAACTTTTTATGAAATCATCATCATGTTTATTTTGTTCTTGATTGTTTGGGTTATCAGAAAAAAGATCAGTCAACCTGGAATCATCACAGGGATCTATTTCATATTTGCAGGAGGTGAGCGTTTCTTTATTGAAAAAATAAGGGTCAACAATAAATATACTTCATTGCCTTTTCAACCCACTCAAGCCGAATTAATTTCAACTATATTGATTATATTGGGTATCGTATTTTTAATTAAATCAAAAAGTTGGTTCCCTAAAAATATTCAAAAAACTTAAATCCATTTTTATGCCATCCTTTGATATCGCTAGTAGTGTTGACATTCAAACACTAGACAATGCAATTAACATTGTAAAAAAAGAAATTACCAATCGTTTTGACTTTAAAGGAAATCATGTATCGATTGAATTAAATAAAAAAGAGTATCAAATTAAATTAGAATCAGAATCGGATATGAAAATTCAACAAATTGTTGATGTCATTATTAGTCGATCTATGAAACAAGGGATCGATGCCACCGCATTTGATTTCTCAAAAGATTCCTATCCCAGCGGTAAAATTTTCAAAAAAGACGTCTCCGTACGAA
The DNA here is from genome assembly GCA_037129315.1 of Chitinophagia bacterium. Classification (GTDB taxonomy): domain Bacteria; phylum Bacteroidota; class Bacteroidia; order Chitinophagales; family Chitinophagaceae; genus Sediminibacterium. Next base: position 16,000 of record JBAXVC010000022.1, read on the forward strand.
ATGGCCTAAAACAGGAGGATGCCAAAAAGGTAGTAAAATTGATTAAAGACAGTGGCTTAAAGGTACAGGCGGCTATTATGGACGATATTGTAAGGGTAACAGGCAAGAAAATCGATGATTTACAGGATGTTATAGCGGCTTGTAGGGCTGGGAACCTAGGATTACCCCTTCAGTACATCAATATGAAGTAAACGGAGGCCAATCCCTATTTGAGCTTATAATATTTGGCTAAAACCTAGGTTTAACCTAAATTTGCGTCCTATTTAATAATTGTACGGCAAAAACCGTGCTTCCTTAAAAATCATATAATGAAACAAGGTATCCATCCAGAATCGTATCGTTTTGTCGTGTTCAAGGACATGAGTAATGGTACATCATTTTTAGGCAAATCTTCAGCCCAAACAAAAGAAACCATCTTATTTGAGGACGGAAAAGAATATCCTGTCATCAAATTGGAGATTTCAAACACTTCACATCCTTTTTACACAGGTAAAAATATGTTAGTGGACACGGCTGGGCGTATTGATAAATTCAATAAGCGTTACGCTAAGAAAAAATAAAACAGAGCAAATTAAAAATCTCTTTTTATACATTATTTAAACCCTTTCTTACCTTGTAAGAGAGGGTTTTTTGTCATTAAGTAGAATATGGTTTACGTCCATTCAAAGCGTAACTTTGAACCAATAACTGATTGATTATGCAAAAATTAGATATACTTGCTTTTGGCGCCCATCCCGATGATGTTGAGTTAGGATGTGGGGGTACCTTATTGGCAGCAGTCGCACAAGGAAAAAAAGTAGGCATCATTGATTTAACAAAAGGTGAATTAGGAACAAGAGGGAATGCTTCCATCCGATTAAAAGAGGCACAATTGGCAAGTCAAATTATTGGAGCAAGTGTAAGAGAAAACCTAGGTATGGCCGATGGATTTTTTGAGAACAATAAGGAAAACCAATTTGCGATTATTGAAATGATTCGTTCTTATCAGCCTTCCATTATATTATGTAATGCCATTGATGATCGACATCCTGATCATGCGCGTGCAGCACAACTTGTTGAAACTGCTTCTTTTTTAGCAGGATTATCAAAAGTACAAAGTACACATCTTGGTCAACCGCAAACAGCGTGGAGACCAAATCAAGTTTTTCATTATATACAATCAAAATCAATGGCGCCTCATTTTGTCTTAGATATTAGTGCCTTTATGGATAAAAAAATGGAAGCTATTTTAGCACATAGTTCACAATTTTACGATCCTCAGTCAAAGGAGCCAGATACTTTTATTTCAGGGGCTTCTTTTTTAGAATTTATAAAAAGTAGGGCAAAGGAATTAGGGCATCAAATTGGGGTGGAATATGCCGAAGGATTTTTAACGCAAAAGTTATTAGGTATGCGTAATTTTGATTCAATTATTTAATTTATATATCATGGCCATTGTTAAAGTAGGATTAATACAAATGTCTTGTGAAGCATCTAAAGATGCAAATCAAAAAAAAGCAATTGAAAAAATAAAGGAAGCAGCAAAAAAAGGCGCACAAATTATTTGCTTGCAAGAACTTTTTACCTCCTTGTATTTTTGTGATGAAGAGTCTTATGATAACTTTAAATTAGCAGAGCCTATTCCAGGTGAAACCAGTAATACATTGGCTGCTTTAGCTAAAGAACTTGGCGTGGTCATCATAGCTTCCTTATTTGAAAAAAGAGCAGAAGGCCTTTATCATAATACCACAGCAGTGTTGGATGCAGATGGTGCTTATTTAGGTAAGTATCGTAAAATGCATATTCCAGATGATCCTTCTTATTATGAGAAATTTTATTTTACACCTGGTGATTTAGGATACAAAGTTTTTAAAACCAAATTTGCCACTATTGGTGTTTTAATATGTTGGGATCAATGGTATCCCGAAGCGGCAAGAATTACAAGTTTAATGGGTGCCGAAATGTTATTTTATCCTACAGCCATTGGTTGGGCTACTTCGCAAGATGCTGCTACCAATGAGGAGCAATACAATGCATGGCAAACCATACAGCGTAGTCATGCAATTGCGAATGGAGTTCCAGTAGTCAGTGTCAATAGAGTAGGCTTGGAGCAAAATGGTGCAATGCAGTTTTGGGGAGGATCTTTTGTAAGCAATCCATTTGGTAGTTTATTATACAAAGCAACCCATGATCAAGAGGATGTAGCAGTGGTTGATATTGATACTGAAAAATCGGATAGCTATCGAACCCATTGGCCATTTTTGCGTGATCGTCGTATTGATTCATATGAACCTATCACTAAAAGATATATAGACGATGCAGCAGAATAATATTGATTTATATAAAGGAGTTACTTCAAAATCATTAGGATATTATTTTCCAGCTGAATTTGCACCACATGATGCGACTTGGTTAACTTGGCCGCATAAGGAGGAAAGTTGGCCTGGCAAAATTGCAAGTATTTATCCTTCCTATACTGAATTTGTAAAAGTACTTGCATTAAGTGAGCGTGTTTGTATTAATGTAGTGGATGAAAAAATGCGTAATTCGGCTCATAAGATGTTACAATTAGCGGGCGTCAATTTAGAACAAGTACAATTTTTTATACATCCTTCCAATGATGCATGGTGTCGAGATCATGGGCCTTCTTTTTTAATTCGGAATAATAAGGAACATCCCAAGGCCATTATTGATTGGAATATCAATGCTTGGGGAGGAAAATATCCACCTTATGATTTGGATGATGTAATACCTACTCATATTGCAAAAGCTTTTGACTTACCAGTTTTTTATCCAAATATTATCATGGAAGGGGGCTCGGTCGATTTTAACGGAGCAGGAACCATTATGACTTCGAAATCTTGTTTGCTTAATCCGAATCGTAATCCACATTTAAATCAAGCTCAAATTGAAAAGTATTTATGTGATTATTATGGAATGGAGCAAGTGTTATGGGTGTCTGATGGTATTGTAGGGGATGATACTGATGGTCATATTGATGATACAGTAAGATTTGTAAATGAGGATACCGTTATCACAGTGATCGAAAATAATGTGATGTCAGATAATCATGATTTGCTGCAACAAAATTTAAAGGAGTTAAAGCAAATGCGATTAATAAACGGCCAACCATTAAATATTGTGGAACTACCCATGCCAAAGGAGGTTGTTTATGAACAACAATTACTTCCTGCATCCTATGCCAATTTTTATATTAGTAATGGACATATCATCGTGCCCACATTTAAGTGTGATTTAGATGATAAGGCCATGCAAATCATACAATCTTGTTTTCCATCTAGACAAGTGGTAGGGATTGATTCAACGGATATCATTTGGGGATTAGGTAGTTTTCATTGCTTAAGCCAACAAGAACCTAGTATACCTTCATTTTAATCTTATAAAAGTATAGCATGAAAAATAGATTTTCCTTTTTGGGTTGGATAGGAGTGGTGGGAATGATTTCACTTTATTCATGTAATAACTTTCCTTATTCAAAAACGAATCATACCTATAATACTAAATCCAAGGATTTATTAAAGTTGTTAAAAACAAATCCAGGAATTCAAACGGTCGATTCCTTAGCAAAAGCAGCACAATGGGTGGGTACCACAAATTTTGATTTACGAAAACCCAATTTTGTCATCATTCACCATACGGCTCAAAATTCATGTGAGCAAACCTTGCAAACTTTTACTTTAGAGCGAACTAAAGTAAGTGCGCATTATGTTATTTGTAAAGATGGAACGATACATCATATGTTGAATGATTACTTTAGGGCTTGGCATGGGGGTGTTGCTAAATGGGGTAACAACACAGATATTAATTCAAGTTCTATTGGAATTGAATTAGATAATAATGGCTACGAACCATTTGATTCGGCACAAATAAATAGTTTATTAACCGTATTAGAGCAGCTTAAGAAAAACTATAATATACCAGTTGCTAATTTTATTGGTCATGGGGACATCGCACCTAAACGCAAAGTAGATCCTAATATCAACTTTCCTTGGCAATTATTAGCTAGCAAAGGTTATGGCGTTTGGTTTAATCCTGATTCAAGTATACAATTACCCGTTTCTATTTCAATACCATTTGCATTAGCGATGGTAGGCTATGATATCAAAGATACTACAGCAGCTTTGTTGGCTTTCAAACGACATTATAGACAAGACAGTACCATCTCCATGAACGATCAGGATGGGTCTGTATTGGCTCAGTTAATTAACTATAAACTACAAAAATAAATTTCTACACTAACAATTGTTAGCGTAAATTTGTACAAATAAGGTACTATGGATTTTAGTTTATCAGAGGAGCAATTGATGATACAAAATGCAGCCCGTTCATTTGCGCAACAACAATGTTTACCTGGTGTAATTGAACGTGATGAAAAGCAACAGTTTCCAAAACAACAAATAGAAGAACTTGCCAACCTAGGATTTTTAGGCATGATGACGCCCATTCAATATGGCGGTGCGGGGATGGATACCATTTCCTATGTTCTTGCTATGGAAGAAATAAGTAAAGTAGATGCAAGTGTAAGTGTTTGTATGAGCGTTAACAATAGTTTAGTATGTTGGGGCTTGGATCATTATGGAACAGAGCAACAAAAAATTAAATATTTAACACCATTAGCGCAAGGGAAAAAAGATGGTGCATTATATGTAGGTGCTTTTTTATTAAGTGAACCAGAAGCAGGTAGTGATGCAACACATCAACATACATCAGCCGTGGACAATGGAGATCATTTCATTTTAAATGGTGTTAAAAATTGGATCACCAATGGTTCTAGTGCGTCGGTCTATTTAGTAATGGCGCAAACAGATGCAAGTAAAGGACCCAAAGGTATCAATGCATTCATTGTTGAAAAAAATACACCAGGAATTTCGATAGGGCCTAAAGAAAATAAAATGGGTATTCGCGGTAGCGATACACACGCTATCTCCTTTTCAGATGTGGTGGTACCCAAAGAAAATCAAATAGGTGCCGATGGTTTTGGATTTACTTTTGCAATGAAAACTTTAAACGGTGGTAGAATTGGAATTGCAGCACAAGCTTTGGGCATTGCAAGTGGTGCCTATGAGTTGGCCTTAGCGTATAGTAAACAAAGAAAATCTTTTGGGAAACCAATTCATGAGCATCAGGCCATACAATTTAAGTTAGCAGAAATGGCTACGCGTATCCAAACTGCACGTCTTTTGTGTTATCAAGCTGCTTGGGAAAAAGACAATGGGTTGGATTATACCTTATCGGCTGCTATGGCTAAACTGCATGCAAGTGATACTGCTATGTGGGTGACCACCGAAGCTGTTCAAGTTCATGGTGGATATGGATTTGTAAAGGAATTTCATGTAGAAAGATTAATGCGTGATGCAAAAATCACACAAATTTATGAAGGCACTAGTGAGATACAAAAAATGGTCATTGGAAGAAGTATCACACGATAATTTATTATAGCTTTGAAGTAATTATTAAAGATGCCTGTTAATACTGAATCTTATCATCAACTTATTTCACAGGAGTGCATGAAAAATGTACAACTTGTGGCAGTAAGTAAAACCAAACCTAATGAGGATGTTATGTCCTTATATCAATTAGGGCAAAGGGATTTTGGTGAGAATTATGTGCAAGAGTTGGTAGATAAGGCGGCATCTTTGCCTTCGGATATTCATTGGCATTTTATTGGACACTTGCAATCTAATAAAGTCAAATACATTGCACCTTTTGTTTATTTAATTCATGGAGTAGATAGTGAAAAATTATTAATTGAAATTAATAAGCAAGCGCAAAAAAATAATCGTGTCATTGATGTATTACTGCAAGTGCATATTGCCACCGAGGAAACCAAATTTGGTTTTGATGAAATGGCGCTTTTGGAATTAATAGGAAGTGACCGAATTACTCAGTATACGCATATTAAAGTAAGGGGATTAATGGGAATGGCTTCATTTTCGGATGATCAAAAATTAATTCAAAAGGAATTTCTTAGTTTAAAAAATATTTATAATAAATGCACCCAAAACTTTAATTTTCCGGCATTTGATATTTTAAGTATGGGCATGAGTTCAGATTATAGTCTTGCTATTGAGCAGGGGAGTACTTTAGTACGCGTAGGAAGTTTGCTATTTGGCGCGCGCGATTATAAAAAGGAATCTATTTAGGATTTTCTTTTTATTTTGTCTTAGCATAATCAAACACAATATTACAAAAAGCTTTTACACCTACTTTAAAGCCAGATTCATCAATAAAAAAATCGGCGGTATGATGTGGTGCCGCATCACTTGCTTTAGTGCCAGCGGGCATAGCTCCTAAGTAAAAAAAGAAACTGGGTGCTTTTTGTGAAAAGAATGAAAAATCTTCGGCACCTGTTTGCCATGTAGTTTCAATTACTTTATCAACACCTGCTGCTTTGATAAGTGAGGGTAAAGATTTTTTTACCAAACTAGGTTCATTATAAGTAACCAATGTTTTGGTATCAATATTTATATCTGCTGAAGCACCTGAGCTTGCTGCTATATTATTTACAGTTGTTTTAATACGATCATGCACTTCGGTTTGCATTTTTGAATCAAGGGTTCGAATAGTGCCCGTTAATTCAGCAGTTTCGGGTATAATATTAGAACGAACACCTGCTTTAATCGTACCTACAGTAATCACTACAGGGGCTTTGGTAATATCCATTTGTCTACTAACAATATGTTGTAAGCCTTCTATGATTTGAGCTGAGGAGGCAATAGGATCAACGCCACCCCAAGGTTGAGAGCCATGACTTCCTTTCCCTTTTACTTTTATAGTAAACCAGTCAGATGATGCCATAAAAGCACCTTCTTTATAGTGTATCGTACCTACTGGAATTTGTGATTCAACATGCAATCCAAAAACGGCTTCCACTTTGGGATTATCTAAAGCCCCTTCTTTAATCATTAAAGGAGCACCACCATCTTCATTACCTGGAGCACCTTCCTCAGCGGGTTGAAATAAAAATACCACTGTTCCTGGCACTTCCTTTTGCATGGCCTGTAATAAAGTTGCGGTAGCCATCAAGATAGAAATATGAGCGTCATGTCCACAAGCATGCATTACATCTACATTCTGCCCCATATATTCTGCTTTCACTTTTGATGCAAATGGAAGAGAGCTTCGTTCATGTACTGGTAAGGCATCAATATCTGCCCTAAGTGCAATCACAGGGCCTGGTTTGCCGCCTTTTAAAATTGCAACCACACCAGTTTTAGCAATAGGGTAGTGTACCTCTATTCCTAAATTTTTTAAATAATCTGCAATGTATTTTCCAGTATTAAATTCACGGTTTGATAATTCAGGATTTTCATGAAAATGTTGTCTCCATTTAATTAATTGTGGTTCTATATTCTGAACTAATTGATTAAAATTTTTGGGTAGTTCCTGAGCCGAAGCCGATAAAATAGAAAAAGTTAAAATGAAAGATAAAAACAGACGCATACAAATGAATTTAAATTTATAATAATGTGGCTTAGTAATTTATATTTTATGCTTGGTATTCGCCAAAAACACTTCTCAAAATATCTGCTATTTCACCTAAAGTACAAAATTGTTCAACTGCCTCAATAACAGGCGGCATTAAATTGGTATTTTGTACCGCCGCTTCTTTAATAGCGAGTAAACATAGCGCAACTTTATTTTCGTCTCTAATTGCTTTAAGTTTTTTTAATTTTTCAATTTGTTGTACTCGAATCGATTCATCAATTCTTAAAACAGGAATATCAATATCATTGTTTGATTGATATTGATTCACACCTACAATAATTTTTTTATTTGCTTCAATGTCTTTTTGATAGATATAGGCGCTTTCGCTAATTTTATTTTGCATAAAGCCAGATTCAATAGCAGCAACACTTCCGCCCATTGCGTCTATTTGTTGAATCAGTTCTAATGCCTTTTTTTCCATCTCATTGGTTAAGCTTTCTACAAAATAACTTCCTGCTAATGGGTCAGCGGTATCAGTAATGCCACTTTCAAAGGCAACTACCTGTTGTGTTTTAAGTGCAATAGCTGCAGCCTCCTCGGTAGGCAGCCCTAACGCTTCATCGTAACCATTGGTATGTAAACTTTGTGTACCCCCTAATACGGCTGCAATAGTTTGAATGGTCACCCTGCTGATATTATTCATGGGTTGTTGCGCGGTCAAAGTTGCACCTCCAGTTTGTGTATGAAAACGAAGCATTAAAGCTTTTGGGTCGGTAGCACCTAAATCCTTCATGATTTGTGCCCACATTTTTCGAGCAGCTCTAAACTTGGCAACTTCCTCAAATAAATTATTATGCGCATTAAAAAAGAACGAAAGTCTTTTTCCAAATATATTAATGTCTAATCCTTTTTCAATGGCTGCTTTTACATAAGCTTTACCATTACTTAAGGTAAATGCAATTTCTTGAACAGCGGTACTTCCAGCCTCTCTAATGTGATAACCTGAAATAGAAATGCTATTCCATTTAGGTAAATGGGTACTAGACCATTCAAAAATATCTGTAATAATACGCATCGAATTTTTAGGCGGATAGATATAAGTGCCTCTTGCAGCGTATTCTTTTAAAATGTCGTTTTGAATTGTTCCTGATAAAAGGGTTAAATCGATTCCTCTTTTTTTTGCTAAGGCAACATAGAATGCCAATAAAATAAAACCAGTGGAGTTAATCGTCATCGAAGTACTTATTTTATCCAATGGAATATCCTTGAATAAAATGTCCATATCGTCTAAACTACAAATGGATACACCCACTTTTCCTACTTCACCGTCGGCCAATGAATGATCTGCATCATAGCCAATTTGAGAAGGTAAGTCAAATGCAACACTTAAGCCCATTACGCCTTGTGCTAATAAAAAATGGTATCTTTTATTGCTTTCCTCGGCTGTCGAAAATCCAGCATATTGGCGCATTGTCCATAGCTTTCCTCGGTACATATCAGATTGTACTCCACGTGTATATGGATATTCACCTGGTAATGCTGTACCATTCAAATCGGTCGGTACATCATCTTGAGTGTATACTTTTTTTACCTCAATGCCACTATCTGTTCTTTTAGACTCATCTTGCATGGTTAAATTTACGATTTTTTACTTGTTTCAATGCCTAGATTATTTCTATTTTCGACATACAATCTAATGGACAGTTGAGATAGATCATGTAATTTTGTATCTCATTATTCAAGTTAATTATTATCCTATGGGTACAGAAATAGCAAGTTCATTACCAGTCAGTTTTACTGCTGGCGCCATTACTGAAATTCAAAGATTAATGTCCGAGCCTAGTTTTGATCAACAACAACGACTTAGGGTTGGGGTTAAAGGAGGCGGCTGTAGTGGCATGACCTATATTTTGGGTTTTGAAACACCTGCCGAGTCAGATGAACTTTTCATATACGAAGGCATTCCATGTTGCATGGATAAGTCTCATCAGATCTATTTATATGGGATGAGTATTGATTGGCAAGGCGGTTTAAATAGCCGAGGATTTACTTTCACCAATCCTAATGCGTCTAGTACTTGCGGATGCGGCACTTCATTTGCGGTTTAAAATTGATCGAAAAAATACTGCATCCTTGCTCTCAATCGCTGCGCTCAAATGTTCGCTCTGATGCGTATTATTTTCAATTCAATTTTAAA
>JBAXVC010000023.1:0-22120 GCA_037129315.1 Chitinophagia bacterium
CCATTACCAGGATAATCCGGTTTTGCCCGTTTGCAATGGCTTCAACTGTTCTGTTGATGGCAATTTGCTGATAGTATCTTGGTTTTCTTCCACTACCATCAAAATAATAATCTTGGGAGATTATTTTTTCGGCTGCAAGGGTTGTAATGCCTTTATAGATTTTGTATTTCTCCCACAGCTGTTCAGGGGTTGGAAATTTATCCAGGTCAATTTCTGTTTCAATATTGGCATCTGTGGCTGTCCTGTCGTGAAATAAAAAGCCATCGCCATTGCTGCTAAATACACAAGGAATATCAAGTATTTTAGCATAGTCCAGCGCCTGCTGAATTCCTGCTCTTACAGAATGGTTATTGTCTTTAGCCTCTATGATTGCAATGGGGATGTTTGGTTTGTAGTAGAGAATGTAGTCAGCCCGTTTTCTTGTTCCTCTTGCTGTAAGTTTACCGCGAACATAAATCTTCCCGTCAGTGAAACTTACTTCCTCCAATACCTGAGCAAGTTTATCCCACTTTGCATGTTCCAATGCCGGAGTTATGTATTTGGTGCAAATATCTCTTTCGGAAAGTATCTTTTTGTTCATAAGCAATACAGGGGGCACTTGCTAAAAATAAGTAATATTTTTGATACCTGCTAATTATAAAGCTTTACTTAAACATTTTTACATCCGTTTGTCCAATGCATTTGCATCGAAGGAAATCAAATTAAACATTTCCCGGCACCGGTTACGCACACGCAAGCCATAGTTTTCTTCCATTTCACAGCTGTTTAAATTTATTGCGATATGGGTGATTGTAGTAATTGTAAGTTTTAGAATTCTTCCAAGATCATTTTCTTGCTTACTGTCATCCCGGCCGTTGTTCCCATTGCTACCGCATTTGCCACCGTACGCATTCGGGTTACATTATCGCCACAGGCAAAAACTCCCTTTACTGTGGTCTCCTGAAAAGGATCAACTTTAATATAGCCTTCATCAGTTAATTCACATCCGAGCAATACCGGGATCTTACAATGCTGTTCAAAAGGTACAGGGTCATATATAGCCCTGATGGAAGTTGTGGTGCCGTCTGTGAAAATGATATTTTGGAGATACCCATTGATGTGCTCAAGCTTTTTCACTTCCTTTTCAACTATTTGTATTTTATGTTTGACAAGTTCCGCTGTCTGTTTTGGCGACAATGTTGAAGTTCCGTTGGTGAAAAGGGTCAGGTCATTTGTCCAGTTGGAAATAAGCCTGGCCAGGTCAAAACCAGGATCTCCATTACCCAGAATACCCGTTACTTCATTCTTTACTTCGTAACCATGACAATACGGGCAATGAAGTACCGAAATACCCCAACAAGCGGCCAATCCATCTATACCCGGAAGCATATCTTTGATACCCGTTGCAAAGATCAATTTCTTTGCAGCAAAGTTTTCCCCTGAGTTTACCATAACTTCAAAACCATTGTGTGTTTTGATCCCATTTATTGCGATGCCATCGAAGAACTTCAATGTTTCATACCTACTAACTTGAAGATATGCCAATGCAGCAATTTGTTTTGGGGATCTCCCGTCATTTGTAAGGAAGTTGTGGGAAAACGGCGTTTGCCTGTTACAGGGTTTGCCGCTATCAATTATCACGACCTTTTTAACCGCCCTTCCCAAAGCCATGGCGGCAGCCAGTCCCGAATAACTTCCTCCGACTATAATCACATCAAAAGTATTTTGGTCAGGCATGGGTAATAACTTGATCATTTACGTTTCATTTTCGAAGCTCGGCTAATGATTGAATCCACAAAAGGTACACCCACAAACACTATCATTGGTACCAACGAAATGGTCAGCATGAAAGTCCTTTGATATAATGGCAAAACAGATAAGGGCTTGCCAAAAAGATAGAAAAACAGCGTGATAGCTGGATAGATCACAACCCAAATCTTTAAGGAAGCAATCAATTTCATTTTTGTCTTCATACTAATTATTTTTTGTACAGTATTTATTTTATGAATGCAAAATTAAATTCAATCATCACCTGTCTGATAGGACTATTATGTAGTTAAACAGGACTATCGATAAATTATATCAACAATTTTGCTGGCAGTTAGGATTTGACCATTTTGCAGACAAATATTGCCGTTTTGCATATAATTTACATTAATCACACTTAAATGAGTGACGTTTGCTCACTTTTAATTTGCTAATTTCAAACCATGAAGAAGTCGTTAGTTATTTTAATAAATATCGGTTTTTGGGTATGCTATTGCATATTAATAGTAATTATATTAGGGGTTTACTATAGAAGCAGTTCAAAGCTAATTAACCAGGAATTACGAATGCTTTAATAAGTCTTTTCTTTTTTGCTTTCGTTCCATCAGCAAATTGAGTCAACCATATTAAAGGGTTCCTGGATTCACTCAAAACAAATATAAATCCAAATATTGTAGTTAATTCTTTTGACTGTACTTCGCTCATTTTGGGAAAGTTGAAGTTGATGTTTTTGTTCATGATGTGTATTTTTTAAGTTTTAATGATTCACAAAATTATTTAATGCGGTAGCCAATGGGTAGCATAACCGGATTGACAGCAATTATCCTAAAACCGCCATACAGGTATATCACCAAAATAGTAAGTGTTTGCAAACCACCTCCGGTTAATATTCCTGCAAATAGTTTTTTCCAGATCCCGTTCGTTGACAATTCCGCAATGACCCTGTTTTCGTATTTGCGGTAAAGAGTTTTCCATCATCAATGGCAAATCGTTTTAATTCGCGTTATATACTTCATAAACCCATAAACAGAGATCCGAACCATATTGGCTACTCAATAGCCGTTCTCAAATATAAAGGAGGGAAAAATGCATTTAAGCAGGGACGCGGAACCGCAGTATCTAAAATATCAGAAGAATTATTAAAGCAAATTGAAAATGAAACACTTATCATTTGGGGGAAAGATGATAAATTATTTTCTGTTGAATATGGTGAAGCAGCAGCTAAAATTATCCCAAATGCAAAGCTTCATTTAATTCAAGATGCTGGACATTTACCATTAATGGATCAACCCGAAATATTTAATGAAATTCTTGATGATTTTTTAAAAAGTGAATAAAAAAACGGTATACAACAAAGCATACCTTATCATTGATCCGTCCTAAAGTCTGTGGCATACTGATAAAATAAGTCAGGCCACGAATAAGCCCCTGGTGTAGTAAGTCCATATTCTAAGCCCAATCTTATTATGATTAATTTTTTCTGAGGGCATACATATACATATTCCCCTTTATTACCCATCCCAAAAAAATCGTTAGATTTTTCCTGATTGCCACGAAGCTTCCCCCACCAGAAATGGCTGTAATAGACATTGTGATTTAAATTTTGCTCCATACTTAAAGGCTGTGTAGCTTTTTGTACCCAATCTTCGGGCACAACCTGAATATTGTTGTATCTACCATTATTAAGTAACAGTTCAGCAAATCTTGCAAAATCAATAGCACTACAATTAATACCACTTTCCATTTTTTCAAAACCATTTTCATCAAGGCTCCAACTGGCATTACCACCACCCATTTTTTTCCAAAGTCTTTCTTCCAGATATTTTGAAACTGACTTATGGGTAGTACGTTCCAATATTAATCCTAGCAAAAGGGGATTGTAATTATTATACAGCCAATGCTTGCCTGGAGCTTCTGCTATTCGCACATTCTCTATAGTTATTTTCCTAAGATTAGGGTCTACGTAGGTAAAATCATCATCCGAAGGTTCACCTGCCTCTGAGTATGATAAACCCGATCTCATACTTACTAAATCAGAGATTGTAATAGTTGAAAAACGAATGTCCTTTTTCAATAACTCCGGGAGATAAGTTGTGATTTTATCTGTATCACTTTTAATGTAACCATCAGCAATTGCTAATCCAATCAATATACTGACAAATGATTTCGCAATAGAGAATGATGTAAATATTGAATTTCGGTAAAACCCGTTAAAATATTTCTCATAAACAATAGTATCATTTTGCAATACAAGAAAAGCCGTTGTTTGACTTCTCTCCAGTAAAGTATTAAAATCAACATTTTCTGTATAATATTTGTTTAAGAAATCAGTACTTTCAAAGGCTTTGGTTATAGATTTGCTTTGTATTGAATAGTGAAACATTCTTGGCTTATTTGCACCATCAATTTCTCTCTTTTTAAATATAGCATAATCCATTACTGAAGCATCACCACCTTTACTACGCCCTTCTAAAGTAGTTATATCAATTTTTGATTTTTTATATGCCAGTCTTTCTAATATATTGACACCGGATAAATATTTTGGATGGGTTGCGTGGATTCCATGTAAGATTATTTTTTGAAAATGAGTAAGTTTATTTTTTTCAGTTGGATCTAAAAATGGACTTTGAATCTCCTGGTTATTTTGCTTATCAAATCTTATCATCAGCATTTTCATTTCCACACCGTTTTTGTTCCATCTTACTGGTAATGTAATTAATGGTATTTTCATTTCAATAGTATAGCCATCAAGTGATTGCTGAATAGCGGAAGTCCAGTTTGAAGAAAAAGAATTAGAAAGGTCTTTTGATGCGTTTAATGTCCCATCAAATTGATTGCCTGCTACATCTACAAAAAAAGTATAGGCAATAATTCCATCATTGTACGTATCTATTGCAAAGGCAACCCACTCATTTTTAAGAATAGCCTGATCATCTTTATTTAATTTAATTTTAGACAATAAAGCAGTGTTTTTCACTTTACATTTAAAAGCTATATAAAGGTTGTCTGCATCATAAGTAAAATAGGATTTAGTATTGTCATAAGTTTGAATACTGTCTTGCTTATTAAATAGTTTGTCTGTAATTGATGCTTTTTCCCATATGGGTTCATCTAACACGCCATCAATTTTTATAGTGCTAATAGTTTTATAAGGTTTTAATGCCCCTAACCCAATTATTGTGTTTTGCGGATAAGCAAATAATGAACCTGAAGCCAACAAGACCACTAAGAAAAATCTATGCAGGGTACATGAATTAAAATTTCTTTTAAAAATAGGTTGCTTCATGTTTAGTTATTTGATTTTGTTATACTTGTATATGATACTGTTTGATAGGAGTTAATCGCCCATCAATGTGATGGCTACATTTCCTTTTTTATGCCCTTTTTCAACATAGGCGTGTGCTTCTGCCATTTGTTCAAAAGCATATGTTCTGTCAATGACCGGTTTAAGTTGTCCTGCTTCAATAAGACTGTTGAGGAAAATCAGATCTTCAGCTGTTTCGGTTATTCCTCCTCCAATTACTTTTTTGCTGCTTGTCATGGATATCCACAGCCCCCGAAAAATGGCAGACAACTCCATGTGAACCGTTCGAAGATAGTAGCCATTTTTCTTTAGTGATTTTATACAACCTGTAAAAGGGCTTTTACCTGTTGTATCAAAAATTATATCGTAGCTCTCACCGCTCTTAGTAAAATCCTGCTGCGTATAATCAATAACCTTATCTGCACCCAATGATTTCACCATGGCTACATTGGATGTACTGCATACCCCGGTAACTTCTGCGCCAAAGTATTTGGCCAGTTGTACTGCAGAAGTACCAACCGCTCCTGAAGCTCCATAGATTAAAACTTTTTGGGCGCTTTGGATTTTCCCTTTTCTTAGAAAAGACAACGCTGTAGTTCCCCCAAAAGGGATGACAGCGGCTTCTCTATAAGACAGGTTGGCTGGCTTTATAGCAAGTACTCCATCTTCCGACAAACATTTGTATTCCGCATAAGCACCAAAACTCATACCTGTAGTTCCATAAACAGGGTCACCTTTTTTGAAACGTTTAACATTTTTGCCAATTGTTTCAATTTCACCGGCAAGCGAAACCCCCAGTATTGGTTTTTTAGGTCGAAACAATCCAAACATGAACCTGACAGCAAAAGGATCTGCTTTTCGCAAGCGTACCTCACCTGAATTGACTGCAGTTGCATGTATTCTGATTAATACTTCATTTTCCTTTGGTTCAGGTTTTTCCACTTCCCTGAGTTGAAGAACTTCCGGTGAGCCATATTGTTCATAAATGATTGCTTTCATGATTATTTAATTTAAGTTGATCGTGCAATGTATGTTTGAATGTTTGAAAGATCGGGTACATCCAGGGGTTTATATTTTTCACTTCCTGAGGATCCTGTTATTAATAATTCTCTCCATCACTTCTTCTTTTTGATATTTACTAACCGGAACCTGATAAGTTGAAAGATGTAGTATATTACCTTCTATTGACTGAATGGCATTGATGTTAACAATATATGATTTATGCGGCTGGATAAAATCCGCTGCAGGTAATTGTTCTGATAAGGCTTTTAAGGTGGAATGGGTAATGTGCTTTTTACCGGGTAAATAAATAGCTGCATAATTCTCCTTTGCTTCTATAAAAAGGATATCGGCAAAATTTATCTTTTCTAATTTACTGTCTGTTTTTACAAATATATAGGTCTCATTATTTTTTTGCAGGCTTTTAAAATAGTCAAATGATTTGTTTGCAGCTTTAAGGAAACGTTCGAAAGAAATGGGTTTGAGCAGGTAATCGAGTACATCCATTTCATATCCCTCTATTGCATATTTCTCAAAGGCTGTAGTAAAAATTACTTTTGGTGGAGCCACTGTATTTTTTAAAAAATCGATACCAGTTATATACGGCATTTCAATATCAAGAAATAGCAGGTCTGCAGGTTGTTGCTTTAAAACAGAATTGAGTTGCACCGCATCTTCGCAAACAGCAACGAGATCCAGAAAATCAATCTTTTCAATATAACCCTTTATACCTTTCCTGGCTATTGGTTCGTCATCAATAATTATACATTTAATTTTCATTGGTGAATCTTGATTTTGAGTAATGCCATAAAATTGTTTTTCTCCTTTTTTATTATCAGTTTGTATTTTTCGGGGTAAAGTAATGCCAGCCTGCGCTTTAAATTTTCTAAACCAATACCGTTTTGTTTTTCCGGAATGGATTGTGCAGGTATTGAGTTTATTACAGAAAATTCTATTTCACCGTCATTTTCTTTTGCTTGAATGTTTATTTTATACTCGCCACCAACATATTTGAAAGCATTTTCAACCAACGGCAATAACAATAATGGATAAATGTGCTGCAGGTTCAACGCAGGATCAAAATGTATTTGAAGTTGTAATTTTTCAGATGTTCTTATTTTCTGAATATCAATAAAATTATTCAGGTAGTGAATTTCCCGGCTAATGGGGACAGTATGCTGTTGGTCGTAAAGTTGGTAGCGAAGGAGTTCCGAAAATTTTTCAACTGTTTTTTTTGCCTCATCCACATTTTCATCCATCTGGAAATAAACCGTATTGAGTGCATTGAATAAAAAATGTGGATGATACTGGGCCTTTAAAAATTTAAGTTCAGTTTGCAATTGGTCATTGCTGATCTTTTCCAGTTGTATTTTCTGGTACACATAGTTTTTAAGGTATAGGTTGCCGCGAACAATGGCAAAATACAACAGCACAAAAAGTGAAGGTATGATAATGCCAATAACATAATCTTCTAACTGCATTCCATCATCAGTAAAGACCATGAGGGGCACAATAATAATATGCAACAACAACAGGTTTGAAACAAAAATGATCAGGAATTCTTTGACAATGCTGAAACCCTTACCCTCCCTGTTCTTTCTGTTTTCAAATAAATTAATTAAAAACCCAATCATCCATATCATCAAATAACTAAGAATTATGGTAACTGTAATTTCTATTGCATTGGTTTTCCATGGGCGCATCCAGAATTTATCTCTTTTTGTAATATCATGTACTAACCTTATGCTGGTATAAATAAGCAAGCCAAATAAGACGGGAAAAATATATCGGAAAAAAGATTTCATGGCGTAGTTTAAAACTAAAAAAATTTATACGGCCTGTGCTATTTGTATTTGTGGAATTTCTTTTTCAACCATTATTACCTGTTCTCTTTTCTTTATTGCTTTCATTCCAAACAATACCCTGGTAACATTATAAGGCCTTATTAGGATATGATAAATGAATATGCTGAGTATAAAGGTAACCAATACTATGAACAGGTATTTGGTAAGAATTGTTTCATTAACCTTTACCACATAATACGCCAGTATTACAATGATCGTTTGATGGAGGATAAAAAAAGGATAAATGGCCTGGTTTACATAACCATGAATCCGATGTGGTTTATCAATATATTTTTTTGCATATCCCACAAGCATCAACACCCAACTCCAGGCAATTAACGGGTATATGCACAGGTATACATATGTTAAAGGAGACTGCTGCCAGTTGCTGCCAAGCATTTTTTCCAATGTAAGGTCATTCCACCTGAAATAATTAATGAGGATAATAGAACCAAATGCCAATAACACACTGAATCTGCGGTTACGAACCATGCTATCAACCAACTGCAGGTTACACATTACCAGGTAGCCGAGTACAACAAACAGGTAGTAATAAATAAACATGGCCCAATCAGAAATCAGGTTCTGGATGGATGGAAACCTCAGGATCAATGCCGAAAAACAAATCATGCTGGGTATCATCAGCAGGTAAATACGTTTTCCTTTTGCCAGCCAGGCCAGTTTAGTTTCTGCAAATATTTTGCCTTTACCAAACAGCAGCCATTTAAAAAGGGGAACGCTAATGAGGTCATAGATAAACAGGTAAAGTATAAACCAAAGGTGGTGCCAGCTGGTATTCCCCTGTGGGTAGGGCTTGCCTTCAAATATCGAAGGATAGAATTGCCAGAAAGAACCGGTATAACCCTGCGATACTCTTTCCAAATAAATTTGAGGAGGCACAATCACCAACATGCCAAAAAGCAGTGGTATCATCAATCGTTTCCATCGTTGTGCAATAAAATACCGGCCATCGTATTTTTTAAGCATGTAGTAGCTTACGGCCCCTGAAATAAAAAATAACAACGGCATGCGGAAACGGCTTAACCAGAAATTGAATTCGGCAAAAAGGTCGCTTTTTTCTGAATTATTGATATGCCAGGTTTCGCCTTTTGCAAAAGGCATGGCAGAATGAAAGAATAAGATCCCGAGGATTGCGGCTATTCTAAGCCAGTCGAGATAAGCCTGCCGGGAAGTCGTATTTGGTTGCATAGTATCTATTTTTCACAAACCTACTTGCAGGAAAACCCAGAATAAAGTTTATTTGACGTATGGACAGTTATTGGTGGGGAATAGTAAAATAGTTTCAGTATTCCCAATTTGTTATTCCTTCTTTTCATTTAAATACTCATCCGTGAAATGTCCTTTTTGTTTAGGTTTTGAAAATTTATCTGCATTGTAAGCGTTTGAATTTCCTTTTGGAATTGACAATAATGCCCAATCGTTATCTGTTGCCATTTTCCCAATAAACACAATTTGTCCAACGTGATAGGGATAATGTGCAAGCTGCCTGTTAATGGCTTCTGTATTACTGTGCCCCTGGTTACGAATGAAAATTTCTTTTTGTAAATCACCTGTTGTTAAACTGTACAATGCGCTAAATAAACATTTCCAACCTTCTTCCCATTTGTCTAAAAGCTCTTGCCGGGTTGAAATATCGTTTTCAAATTCAGCATCCCGGTTTCTTCATTCTTTTTCGCCGTCCGTGGTCAAAAAATCAGTCCATCGTGAGAGCATATTACCCCAAAGATGTTTCACAATTGGCGCAATACTATTACTGTCTTCATTGTATTACCAAAATAATTTTTCATCTTGAAGTTGTGAAAATGTTTTATCCCCCAGTATTTTGTAATACCCGAATTGCTTTTTCACACTTTGTAAATAGTCGTTTGTCATTATTCTTTTGTTTGTCGTTCGTTATTATTACATAAAAAAATATATTCGGGTAACTTTAAGAAAACATATAATCAACAATTGCCTGTGAATGAATTTTAGTTGTGTCAAATATTGGCATTTTAAAATCATCTTGGCTAATTAATAGTGGGATTTCTGTGCAACCTAATATGATACATTCAGCGCCACTTTTAACCAATTCATTTATTATAGAAACATAGTTAACCTTAGTTTCAGGATTGATAAAACCCCTGCCTAACTCCTCCTTTATTGTATGTTGGATATAGTCTCTTGTTTCTTGCTTTTCGGGTATCAAAACTTCAAGTCCATATGCTTCCAGTTTTTTACGGTAAAAGTCCATTTCCATGGTAAACTTTGTTCCAATCAAACCTGCTTTATGAAATCGCTGCTTTTGAATAGCTTTTGCAGTTTCTTCCACCATGTGAATGATTGGCAATTGTATGGACTCCTGAAGTTGGTCCGCAAAAAGATGGGCTGTATTAGCACACAAAGCAATAGCATTCACTTCGCTTCTTTTTAACGTTTCACAGGCTTTCAGTAATAATTCAAAAGAATTGTTCCAGCCTATTGCCTGTATGTCGCCAAAGTTTAGCGAATAGATGATACATTCTGCAAAATTCAGCCCACCCAGTTTTAGATTAATTCCTTCATTAATAAATTTGTAATAGTCCATGGTTGATACCCAACTAATACCGCCTATTAAGCCAATTTTATTCATACCTTTTTTGTATTAATTATCTAACAAACGCCTGTGATAATTTATTTGCCCGAGATGGTAATTTAAGTGAGTGGCTAAATGAACTAAAGTATACACCATTCCGGTTGGTTTATCCCAAATGATAATTGGAAAATCATTATTCATTTGCGCTGCTGTTATTTTATTCAGCCCTTTTTCCATTGTAAGTATTGTCTCTTCAATTTTTTTAATTAACTCCGTTCTTTGGATGTTTTTCAATGAAAACTCTAAATCTCGTTTCCTGATATAGACAGTTTCAGCCAGTCCAACTCCGATATAAGCATTCAGATTACCCATGATATGTAAACAAAGGTTTCCTCCCGAATTTGTAATACCCTTATCTGCAAGCCAAATAGTCTCTTCGTTTTGATATAATTCAATTTCATCTTTTAACTTTAAAAGATCTCTTCTAAATATTATTGTAAGTGTTTCTATTATCATTCCTTTTTATATTAAGTTTAAGAATCAATCCCTACTAAAAAACCCTCAAATGTTATTATAGCCTGGCTACTGATCAGTACTTTGTCTTTAAATAATTCTACAGCCATATATCCAGTTCGACTGGACGATTGAAAGGCTTTCATCTTTGTTTTATCTAACTTTTCAGACCAATATTTTGCCAGAAATGTTTGTACCCCACCCGTAACTGGATCTTCATTGGTTCCTGCCCAGGGCCAAAAATAGCGGTACTCATAATCGTAATCCTTTTTGTTTGAACGAGCAGTAACTAAAACACCATTAATGTTTGAGTAAGAGTTTATAAGGGCATTAAAATTTGGATTTAAACCCGCCAATATATCTGAATCACTAATTTCCAATAATATTATTTTATTTTTTGGACTAAGAGTTGCATTAATTACTCCCTTTAATCCAAGGGCTTCCAGCATTATTGATGGAACTGTAACCGGTATTGTATCATAGACAGGGAATTCCATCGTTATTTCTTCCTGCTGTCTTTTCACTATGATATCTAAATTTTCGATATTGGTAAAATGGATTTCATTGCTATCAGAATCCTTAAACAGGACTTTTGCAGCTGCAAGCGTTGCATGACCACACAACGGAATCTCCATTTTAGGAGAAAAATATCGGATTGAATATGAACTCTCCCTGTCCAGTTTCTTAATGTATGCTGTTTCAGACAGACCGAATTCCCTGGCTATGGATAACATTGAATTTTCGCTTATGTCATTTTCCAATATGCAAACTCCGGCAGGGTTTCCTTTAAATTTTTCGGTAGTGAATGAATCCACTATAAATGTTTTTATTTCCATTTCGTTAAATTATGTTTGAATTAATTATTTTGTTTACTTTTTCGCTTGTGCTATGTGGTTACTTTTGGCACGATTATTCATACGAAACTCTAGCTCGCACCTTTCACAACTATTTCTACAAAGTACTTAAGCTGTCATATTGGTAAAAATAACGTTGACAGTGGTAGTTATTCTTTCTCTTTGTTTAAATATTCATCCGTGAAGTGTCCTTTTTGTTTTGGTCTTGAAAATTTGTCTGCATTGTAAGTGTTTGAATTCCCTTTTGGAATTGACAAAGATTTCCATTTGTTATCTGTCGCCATTTTTCCAATAAATACAATTTGTCCAACGTGATAAGGATAATGAGCAAGCTGTCTGTTAATTGCTTCTGCAATACTGTGTCCCTGGTTGCGGATGTATATCTCTTTTTGCAAATCCTCTGTTGTCAAACTGTTCAATGCATTAAATAAACATTCCCACCCTTTTTCCCATTTTTCAATAAGTTCTTTCCTGGTTGAAATGTCTTTTTCAAATTCAGCATCCCGGTTTCTCCATTCCTTCTCGCCGTCTGTCGTCAAAAAATCAGTCCAGCGGGAGAGCATATTTCCCCAAAGATGTTTCACAATTATCGCAATACTATTACTGTCTTTATTGTATTGCCAAAATAAATTTTCATCTTTAAGTTGTGAAAATGTTTTATCGCCCAGCATTTTGTAATACTCAAATTGCTTTTTCACACTTTCTAAATAGTCGTTTTTCATTATTAGTCTATTTGCTGTTTTTAACTCTTTCCGCCTTTGTATTTTGATTTTTTAAGAAACCTGAAAACACTTTCTCGATTGTAGTTCAATTCAATGATTTCTTTCAATGCTTTTGTTTTATCTTTTGAATTGTTATAGTAAGTCTTACAAATAGCATATCCCATAAAATACCCTAAGTCTGCTTTCCCATTGGGCGCTTGTCCGCCATTATAAAGCCAATCTTTGGTCTCCTGTTTATTCATGTCTTTTTGAAATAATTCCCAAAGGTCTTTCTCATTTGCTTTTCCATAAGTAATATAGGGCGAAAGGATCGGTTTCTCAAGTAGTAATTCTGCAATGAAATCGCAAGCTCCTTCTCTTATGCAATATCCCAGCAAATTTGAATTGCCGTCATTTTCAGAATCGCCGCCTTTTTGTTGTGTGTGTCCAACTTCATGTGCTACTAAATAAACAACGCTTGTATTCAATTTGAAAACTCCCTTTAACCAACTGCCAATTTCAGAGGCATCCACTGTACTATCTGATGCAGCAATTTCAGAACCAATCAATATTTTATTTGTAGTTGTTGTACCGCCCGAATTTAAACAACCAATTGTAAAATATATCGCTGGCTGTTTAAAGTTTGGATAGAGTTTTTTAAATTTCACCATTAAGGTTTCAATGTCAGTTGTATAATATTTTATTTGTAAAGTGTGCGGCCGCAGCGAAACCCAAAATTTCGGATATTTTAATATATTGGTAAGGTGCCTTCTTGCAGAATGTTGTCGGGCAATCATAAAATCTTTCAAGCCACTTGTTGCTTTGTCAAGGTATAAATATTGAATAAAGTTTATTTGTTTAGCTGTGTCTGTTGTGGTTTTTACACTATCATAAGCTATCCAAAAGTTATCAATATCTGATGTGAATATTTTTGTACCAGACTGTCCCAATATAGTTGACGAAAGAAAGAGGAGTAAAAATATAAGTTTAAGAATTTTCATGAATTGAAGTATTAGCTGTAGCTATTTAATTTTGTAGTTATATTTTTCGGTGATCTCTATTATCAGATCTGAATGTTTCCTGTTTGGAAGAATATATTTATTGAATTCTTCTATTTCTTTATCTATTTTTTCACCTGCTTCTTTTTCGGAAAAATCTCTTTTATTAATGTTTGCTTTAAATCTTAGTTTTTTCAACACATCCCTTTCGGCATCTATATAAATCTTTAAATCAATTTTGTTTCTTATTATTTCGTTAAAAGAATGAATTCCCTCAATAATTATAACATTTGATTCTTTTATCAACCTGCATTCGGATACATTTTTCCCTGATTTATTGTCATAGGGATAATAGGTTAACCCGTTTCCCTGTTCCAATATTTCGACAGCATCCAGTAATTCATTACTTTTCAAAGCTGCCAAATTATACCCGCTAATTCCTTTTATATTTCTTTCCTCTCTGTCTATTAGAAAAGAATCTGTACTTAAATGGTCGCTTTTAATTTGTATCTTATTTAATTCATCACAGATCCTTTCTGCCAAAGTTGTTTTTCCTGTATCCGCAGAACCACATAAAGCTAAAATAATGACATTCCTTTGGGTTTGAATTGTCAATATCTCGCTTATTATGTTATTCAAAAACATTTGCATTTATTTATCTACATTAAACCCTATTCACTATTAAGTTATTCCCTAAACGCTTTACCGGCTATTTGATCAGGCCACTACTCTGCTGTATCTTCTCGTTCTGTATTTCCGTGTTTTCCTTATTTAATTTTAAATTTCCAAAATTGTAGGTTAAAGAGATTCTAAAAACCCGGCTGTTATGTTTTTGATGATACTGAGTCTCTAAATTTTGTCCCGCAATCAGTCCAATATGTTTTAAAAAATTATTATTCTATTTTTTTTGTCCGACAAATCGAATAACAGCTCCTTTTCCCATATGATATTTCCCTTCATTTAAAAGAGTTTCTTCTTCGGCTAACTTTAATATCTCATAATTTTTGAAATCAGAAAGAATTTCTTCCTTAGAGTACAACATATCGAAATCTCTTGGGCCACCCACAGAAGGGTTAAGACTGTTTAACTTCAAGTGATTTTTACTGAAAGCCTCCAAAATAATTATACCGCCTTGTTTGAGTGATTTATCTAATTTTTGATGAAATAACGATTTTCTGGCTGCATCGAAATGCGCATATATAAGTGCCATTGCATCAAATGACTCCTTTTGAAATTCGAGTTGTTCCAGATCCCCAACCACATAATTCATACTGACATTGTTTTCATTAGCAAGTTCCAGGGCTTTTGTTTTGCCTTCTTCACTTAAATCAAAAGATGTTACCTGCCAACCCAATACAGCAGCATAAACACCATTGCGGCCTTCGCCGTCGGCCGGCATTAAAATAGATTGGGGTTCAAATTTTTGAAGCCATTCTTTAAAAAATAGATTAGGATTTTTTCCATACGCAAATTCATTATTCTTATATCTATCATTCCACATATTTTTATACTCATCATTCTTTATTGTATTCATATCATTTTAATTAAAAGTTGTTTAATACCATCTGTTTGCTAATTGTCATGCCGACCGTTGTACCCATCGCCACCGCATTGGCAACCGTACGCATTTTTGAAGCGTTATCACCGATCGCAAATACTCCTTTAATGGTTGTTTCCTGCATTTTATCAATTTTTAAATACCCATCATCGGCTAGTTCACATCCCAAAGACTGTGGAATTTTACAATGATGTTCAAATGGGCTTGGGGCGTAGATAGCTTTGATAGAAGTTTTTGTGCCATCTTTAAAAACGATTTGTTGAATCTGCCCATTATTATGATCCAATTGTTCAATTTCTTTCTCTACTATTTTGATTTGATGAGTATTTAATTTTTCTTGCTGTTCGGATGATAATGTTGAAGTGCCGTTTGTAAACAGGGTAAGGTCTTTTGTCCAGTTAGAGATTAGTTTTGTGAAATCGAAACCCATATCACCATTACCAAGAATGCCTGTTTTTTCATCCCGTACTTCGTACCCATGACAATAAGGACAATGTATTACCGAAATCCCCCAACATTCGGATAATCCATCAATAGCCGGAAGCAAGTCTTTGATACCTGTTGCAAAAATTAATTTCTTTGTTGTGAAGGATTCTCCTGACGCCGACTCAATCTGGAAACCATTTTCTGTTTTAATTCCATTTATTGCTACTCCACTAAAAAGCCTTACAGTATCGTATCTGCTCACCTGAAGAGATGCCAAAACAGCAATTTCTGCCGGCTTTCTGCCATCATTTGTAAGAAAGTTGTGTGAGTAAGGTGTTTGTCGGTTGCAGGGTTTGCCATTATCAATAACCAATACTTTCTTTAAAGCCCTGCCCAGGGCCATGGCGGCGGAAAGTCCAGCATAACTGCCGCCAACTATTATTACCTCAAAATTATTGTTGCTTTGCATGGTATTGAAATTTGGAAATTTAGCGATTGGAAATGGAATAACATACATGCCGTTGCTCTACTGCTTTGTTTAATAAAATCACGCCTTGTTGATGAAGTCATGGTTTAATAAATGTTTTTATAACAACTTTTTGTCCTTTGATGACATTATTTTAATGGCTGAATCTACCAACGGTATACCCACAAAAATCATCCAGGGAACCAAAGAAATCGTTAACAGGAATGTGCGCTGGTACAAAGGCATGGTAGCCAAATGATGGCCAAACAGCCAGTAAAAAAGTGTAATAGAGGGATAGATCACTACCCAAATCTTTAAGGACGCAATTAATTTCATTTTTGTTTTCATTCTAATTTATTTAATTATTTATTGTAAAAGTAATTTCAATACCTCTCTACATGACAGGACAAAAATGTAGTTATGCAGGATATATCTTAAATTAGGCGTACATTTTAAATGTTGAACAAATATTGAGTTACCAGGGTTAAAATCTAAATGTTGATTTAAAAGATAGATACAAAACATCTTTTCCGCTTCCCGTGGCTTTGGGATAACTTCCAGCCTTAAAATAAGATGCGTCAATAGCGAATGAGAGATTTTTTGTTTGCTGGTAGTTGGTTTCAATCACATACAATTCGCCCAGGGTTTTCTTATTTGTACTAAAAACAAATTCAGGTTTTGGCCTGTTCTCTAGCATGCCAGGCGTATAAGTTCCATCCTGGTTACTGTTTCTGGAAAGAAAGAAAACCTGCGCCAGCATATTCAGTTTTTTAACCGGATTTATTTTAAGGTAAGGATTTAAACTTATGATGTTTGCAGCGCCTATTGGAACTGCCAGGCCATAGGCTGGCTTGGCATATAAAAGGTTGTAGGTGTTTAATTTATTGTCTGAATTATTTTTATCCCCTGAAGAGGCATTTGCAGCAAAGCCAATGATGCCTTTTTTGCCTGGCAATATCAACATATTTATATCGGCTAAAATATTGTAAGCACTAATTGTTAAATCGTTGAATTTGCCGGTTTGATATGCAGCTTCGAGTTCAAAATTTATTTGTTGTAGGTTTGAAAATAGCCGCATGCCAAAAGTCTGCCTGTTTTCAAAACCAGTCTTGTAATTGTATTTTCGAAGTTTAGATTGGAAATTTAATGCGTAATAATCAAATCCAATTTTACGATTAGAAAATAATTGAGTTCCATAAATGCCAATCAATCCTTCTTTGAAGCTTTGATCATCAAAAACATTTTGCTTTGAAAATACTTTGGAAACTACAAGAAAATCAATACCCCCGTTTTTAAATTTCTTTTTTATAATAAGGCCATCAAGTGCCTGCCTGGTGTTTGGGCCTTCTCTTAGGGTAAGCAACCGGTGATTGCCATAAAACAGTTCCTGTCTCCCTAATCTGAATTTCCACTTTTTTAACTTGATTTCTGCAAAAGCCTGGTGCAGGCTTAATTGGTTTTCGTCAATTTCAGGAACAGCCGGATTCTTATTAAAAAAACGAAGCGTATTGTTTAGCTGGACAAATAACCGGACATGATCGCCAAATTCAATATTAGCGTGCAGCATTAGCCGGTGCCAGAGTTGGTTTATTGAAATGTCTTTATAGTTTGGTGGTACATCGCCAAAGTTAGTATTGTGGTAAACCTGGAATTGCTCCCGCAATTCTCCACCAAAAGAAATGTAATTTTTATTTTTTAGTGAAATGTATTTAAGGTGGCCGAGCCCTTTCTTCAGGCTGTCATTTTTAAAATGTGTAAAATCATCTTCATAGCGCAAAAGGCTGATCTTATTTTGCGCTGTAGCTGACGAAAAAATCATGATAAAAGCCAGTGTTAATGTACATATTAAATAATTAAGGTTATTCATAAGTATTTTGATTTATTTTATTATCCCGATGCCTGATTTGTATTGTTAGTTGAGTAATGAGATTAGTTTATAAATGCAGGTCATTATTGTGATTAATAATGACCTGCCTGGATGTTTGCTTTTGCGAATCACCCTTAATAAGGTTTGATTACCTGCCCGGTATTAGCACCGAAAAC
Source organism: Chitinophagia bacterium (assembly GCA_037129315.1). GTDB lineage: Bacteria > Bacteroidota > Bacteroidia > Chitinophagales > Chitinophagaceae > Sediminibacterium. The sequence continues at coordinate 18,025 of JBAXVC010000023.1, forward strand.
AGATTTACGAAAACCAAATTCCAATTGCTGCATGGTTACCGGAATATCGCCGGGAAAGAATGGAAAGTAATGTGGTGAGTTTTCGATCACTGTAGGGCTCACTGCATTAATGCGTATGCCATTTTCCAGTTCAATGGCCGCAGCTCTTACAAAACCTTCCACCGCACAGTTGGCAGCAGATGCATTGGCGAAGTTCTTTTGCGGATCATGAGATAAGGCGCCGGTGATTAATGTAAATGATCCCTTTGGATTGATGTAGTGCTGCCCAATAAGCACCAGGTTAATCTGCCCCATCATTTTCCCTTCCACACCCTGCCTGAACGTTAGGTCATTCAGTTTTTTCCAAGGACCAACAAAAGTGGGGCCTGCGGTTGAAATAAGTGCATCAAAAGGGCCAACCTTTTTGAACATATTTTCAATAGATTCTGTTGAAGTGATATCTACCTGTAAATCGCATCCTTCGGAAGCGGCCGTGATTACTTCATTTTCTTTTTCAAATGCACTGGTTAAGTGCTTTCCCATAGTGCCTGATGCACCAACGATGATAATTTTCATTTTTGTAAATTTTAAATTGTTTATTTACGCAAAGCTAATTTCACCGACAGGTGGTATAACAGCACAATGATGTAGTTGTGTAGGACTTATGCGGAATTACGACGGAAGGACTCGGGGGAAAGGCCTGTATGTTTCTTAAAGAACCTGATAAAATAAGAAACGTCTTCATAACCGAGCAGGTCGGCTATATCTTTTATTTGATTGGGGGTTGCCAGCAGGTTTCTTTTGGCTTCTAGTATGATATGATCATTGATCAATTCTGATGCTGTTTTGCCAATAGATGATTTCGTGATTTCATTAAGCTGATATGGAGAGAGGTTCATTAAATCAGTGTATTGAGATACCTGCTTGTAGTTAGTAATGTGTTTATCCAGTAACTCTAAAAATTCCTCAAGGCGTTCCTGTGTATATGGATTGACATTTGTTGAAGGGACATTAGGATTTGGGCTTTGCCTTACAAATTCAATAAAGAAAATATCAAGGTTGGCTTTAATTACATCCTGGAATCCTTCTTCCTTACTACTGTACTCCTGATATATATGCGTTAATATTTCATGTAATTTTCCAAACCTGTTTATTTCAAGCTTACAATAGTTTTTATTGCTTGCCTTTCGTAATCGCTGAGTTGACAGCTTGTCTTTAGGACGGTAAAATTCGGTATTATACTCTACAATGTATCCTGTAGAATCCGCTTTCAATTGAAGTTGGTGCACTTGACCAGGCCGCATAAAGAAAACAGAATTATCGAAAACATCATAGGTAGTAAAGTCGATTTCATGCGTACCCTTGCCTTTTTGTAAAGCAATAATAAAAAAGAAATCATGCCTGTGTAATTCATGAAATAAGTCTTCTTCATCAAGTAGGTCTTCAACCTTACGTATCTTAAAACGTTCAGAAGATGGCAGTTCCTGTTGATTTGTAGTTATCTGTCTTATGGGAATTTTCTTCATTTTGTTTAAAGCTACCGGAATTTTATTGAAGACGGAATTATTCATAAAAAAGTGTATTGCATTTTTGTCCTTGACCTTGATCCTAGCTTTAGCTTGTATTTCTTCCTGATTTTAAAATGCACCTAATTGAAGCCCTTTCTTAACGGTCTAACCGAAACTTCAAGAGAAAACCGCATTAGAGATGATGGAGGAGGATGGGGAGGAAGTGAAGGTTCTTCTAGTGGCGGAGGTAATTTAAACATTAAAAAACACAAAATTATGAAAACGCTAATATCATTTGCTTTTGTATGCATTGCTCGTCTATCATTTATGCGGCCATTAACAAGAAGGATATATAGTTTTCATTTCGGGTCATTAAGCAGTGACTCCAAAATAAGCATCTCGCAATACCAAGGCAAAAATTGCTGCTTGTTAGTTAATATGGCTTCAGAAAGTCCTTACTCTGCTGTTCAGATTCCTCAAATGGAACAATTATATCAACAGTATGATGGCAGCCGGGTAGTGATTGGATTTTTTTTAATGATTTTAGTCTACTGCCCACTGGCCTGTGTGCTCTGAACTGGGGAAGAAGAACTTCACATCCAACTTAGTGGAATAACATAATTGAATTATGGGGCTATAAAGAAATGGTTAGAACCTTAACGCGGTCGCGTACTAAATTTCATAATTAACTGTTTCTGCGCTATCAGGACTTAGAAATTGGGTTCTAGCGAGAAAAGCGGGGAAGGTTACAAAATAATCTCTATTAATCGATTCTCATTGATTCATATTGAAATATATAGCAACGATTTTAAACAAATTGATGGGCGTTGATTTGCATAAATTCATTTGGATATGCAAAAGGAAATAATTCACATTTATGCGCGTTCTGATGGACTACTAGGATAATTTCATCGAGATTGATCGTTGAGAGAGGTTTGATGTGGTTCACTCTTGTTGTGGTTGATTAGAGGGATTAGTTTCCTGTGGCTGACTATCAGAAGGTACTTGTTGTGGTTGATTAGTGGTATTTGTTTCGTGTGGTTGACTATCGGAATCTACCGGTTGTGGTTGACTAGTGGGATTTATTTCCTGTGGCTGACAATCGGAATGTACTTGTTGTGGTTGATTAGTGGAATATGTTTGCTGTGGATAACTATTGGAATATACTTGTTGTGGTTGATTATGTGGATTTACACGTTCCGAATCCTTCTTCTTATTTTTTTGGCGAATTTTATATATGAATACACTAACTGCAACAATGGTTCCTGTACCCAACAATATCCAGACCCAGTTCTTCGCAAAATATTTTTCAGCCTTTTCCTGAAGGGACGGGGATGGGAAAACCTGGTTTGACAAGGTGGAAGGAGCTTTATTATTGCTTTGGATCAGGCTGGGAGCGGCAGGTGTGGTATCAACCGGAGCGGTAGATGCTGCCGGTAGATTCTCCGGCGGTTGGCTTACTGGTACATTAACAATGGTAGTGTGTCCAAAGAACCGTTCTTCAAAAGTACGTGGTCTATAAGGTGCTGTCATTGTTATCTTTTATGAATTTTAAATAATTTTTTCTTTTGATCCACGCCTTCAAGGCCATATGACAATTGCCATTCAATTTTGTTTCCTGCTTTGCTTATTGATGTCTCACAGGGAACATCAAAATCGTACTTATCTAAGATCAAATAATCTAGCGATAGCATTTCTTGTTTAAGGTCTTGCAAGGCTGTATAGAATTTTCTTAATATTTTTTCGTTGAGTACCATTTTTTTGTTTAAATCTTTTAATGGAGCATCTTTAATACGCCTTAGATCGTTATTGTAATCGATACCGTGCTGCCTGCAACAATAAACTTGCCTGGCATCGTTTGGTGGGAATTCTTCACCACATTGCTTACATTCTCTGTTTGGATAAACTCTTTTGGAAATCCTCTTATTACTTTCTTTCATTTTCATTTTCATTTATTATTAGAAGGGGATCATTACCGATTCAATTTGGCTGCGTTTATAATATACCCTGTTGCCAATCTTATGAGCTATTAGTTTCTTCTTTTTGGTCCAGTTGTGGATGGTGGAGACGTCGCATTTTAACATGTCGGCGGCTTCGTTACGTGTCAAATAATCTTCAACGGATTTCGGTTGCAGGGATTTCTTAAGATCTGTGATTTGTTTTTCGATATCGTCAAACCTGGTGTTGAGATCTCTCGCTGAAATATTATTAATAAGGGTTGATGTCTCCATTATATATGACTTTAGATTGTCACCGTACAAAGGTCATATACATGGTTTGCATAGTTGGCTTCGATTGTGAAGCATTTGGAGTCGATATCGAAGCTTTTTGGATTTTCAACAGAGCCACTTGCCCATAATTTACTAGCCTTTATGTTGCCGGGTAGGTCAACACAATATCCTGGAATAAATTGTCATCTATTTTTAGCCGGTACTTCAAACATTATTCAAAAAAATCAAGGTAAGGCAAGATTAACTTACATTGCGGGCTAAATGCGGGCTAATATAAAAATAAAAATGCAATATATTATTGATAATCAATAACATATTGCATTTTAAAAGTGGAGCTGCAGGGAATCGAACCCTGGTCCAAACATATTCGCCGTAAGC
>JBAXVC010000024.1:0-20253 GCA_037129315.1 Chitinophagia bacterium
CAAACTACTGATTTCAGCCACTCATCCACCTCTCCTCCAAAACCTCTTTCGAGGGGTGCAAAAATAAGCACTACGGCCTTAAATACCTAAAAAAAGTCCGGAATAAACTTAAATAAAGTTCGTTCCGGACTATTATATAGTTAAATGTTTATTTCTACTCTAAAATAAGGAGATACAGGGGGATCTAACACTACATAGCGGCCAACTGCACTTTCTGAGTCAGCTCCATTACATTTTCTCTGAACATAGAATCTGTGTCCATTAAATCCTTCACTGTTTGACAAGAATGGATAACAGTAGTATGATCGCGACCACCAAAATGTTCACCTATGGTTTTTAATGAGTTCTTTGTAAAGGCTTTCGCTAAATACATCGTGATTTGACGTGCTTGTACAATTTCACGCTTACGCGTTTTTTGTAATAACTTATCATATGGCACTTCGAAGAATTCACAAACCATTTTCTGAATAGCATCAATGGTAATTTCTTTGCTGCTTGTTTTAACAAAATTGCGTAAAACCTTTTTTGCTAATTCAACATCAATTTCTTTTTTATTCAAAGAAGACTGTGCTAGTAATGAAATCAAAGCACCTTCTAACTCTCTAACATTTGTATTAATATTATAAGCTACATACTTCACCACTTCCTTTGGCATATCTAAACCATCGGCTTTCATCTTCTTTTCTAATATTTCGATACGGGTATCGTAATCGGGTACTTGTATATCAGCACTCAATCCCCAACGGAATCTACTTAATAAGCGTTCTTGTAATCCTTCTAAATCCTTAGGCGCTTTGTCCGAGGTTAACACAAGTTGTTTGCCGCTTTGGTGCAAATGATTAAAAATGGCAAAGAAAGCATCTTGTGATTTTTCGGCACGGTTAAAAAACTGAACATCATCTATGATTAAAACATCAATCAATTGATAAAAATGAATGAAATCATTAATGGCATTATTACGACTATGGTCTTGAAATTGATTGATGAACTTTTCAGAACTAACATATAAAACCACTTTGCTTGGATGAATGCGTTTTACGTCATTTCCTATTGCTTGAGCTAGATGTGTTTTTCCTAATCCTACCCCGCCATAAATAACCAAAGGATTAAATGAATTCGCTCCTGGTTTTTCAGCTACTGTTTTACCAGCACGTCGCGCTACCCTATTACAATCACCCTCGATAAAGGAATCAAATGTGTAATTATGGTTTAACTGAGGATCAATTTGCATTTTCTTTAACCCAGGAATCACAAATGGATTTTTCACTGGATTATCAATCACCAACGGGAAGTTCATCTCGTTGTTATTGTAAGTTTTCATACCGCTAGCAGGAACATCCATTGAACCTTTTTTATTATTCCCACTATCCACCATGATACGATATTCAAGTCTCGCTTCTTTTCCTAGTTCACGCTTTAAAGTCTTAGCTAAAAGATTAACATAATGCTCCTCGATGTATTCGTAAAAAAATTGGCTAGGTACTTGAATCATTAAAACATTTTCCTTCAAGTCTACGGGTTGGATGGGCTCAAACCAAGTTTTAAAGTGTTGCCATTCGACAATATCCTTAATAATCTTTAAGCAATTACTCCATATTAATTCTGCACTCTTAGCCATCTTAATTACTAACCCTTTATATAATGATAAAACTTGTTCCTTTTTTGCTGATTACCGAATCATTGAATCAGAATGCGAATATGATGACTTTATGTTGAAAAAAAAACTTTTTTTTTCGGTTTTTTTTACATGTACCTAAAACATTGAATTTCGCACCCAATACCATATTTAATCAGGCGTTCAAGATAGTGCCTTTTTTCTAGAATGACCTTGTTTATCCACTTATTTTTAAGTTTTTTTTGAGCAAAGCTAATCCTCATTTGCTTTTTAAATTAGCCCCTACCTCATTTGGTCAAATATTGCTACCTTTACCCACTTAATCATACATATGAGTTACGAATTATCAGGCAAACTAATTGCCAAATACGAAATTATTCAGAGGAAAGAAACCTTTAAAACAAGGGAATTTGTCATTGAAAAAACAGACGATATCAATGGGAAAATCATCACTAACTATGTCAAATTTCAATGTGTACAGGATCGTACCACCATGCCAGACCGCTTTAACCTAGGCGATACCGTAAAAGTCCTGTTTAATATAAAGGGATCTAAATGGAATAAGGATGGCAAAGACAATTATATAACCAATTTAGACGCTTGGCGTATGGAGGCAGTTCAATTAGGTGGTAATACAGCTCCGACTGAAACGAATACCTATTTTGACATACCTACCAACGAAACGGGTGATGATTTGCCATTTTAGTTGATCATCTATATATCTAATGAAATATCATTAGTGACCATAATAATAAGTCCGCATTTTTTTAGGATAAACACCTAACCCATGCAAAAAACGATATCCTTAAAGCTTACCCCTTCGGAAGCAGCTAGCACTCCTAGCTTGCTTTCTGCTATTGGGCATTCCTTATCAGTGCCTCTCTCACATATTCAGGGTTACCATATTCTGAAACAATCTATTGATGCCCGAAGTAGGCAACAAGTTTGGATCAATCTCAGCATTATAGCTTTTATTAATGAGCCCCCGAGCCAACGCTTCATTAACCCAATACATTTTCAAGTACTACCCAAAAATGCCAAGGAAGTCATTATTATTGGAGCAGGACCCGCTGGTTTATTCGCAGCCTTAGAATGTATTCAGCTTGGACTAAGGCCTATTATTTTAGAAAGAGGGAAAGATGTAAGATCAAGGCGTCGAGATTTAGCCATTTTAAACAAAGAAGGGACAGTAGATCCAGACAGCAATTACTGTTTTGGCGAAGGCGGTGCTGGTACTTACAGTGATGGGAAATTATATACTCGAAGCAATAAGCGAGGGAGTATTGATAAAATTTTGCGCATCTTTTATCAGTTTGGAGCCGACGAAAGTATCTTATACCAAGCACACCCTCATATTGGTACTAATAAATTACCGCAGATTATTACTGAAATTAGAGAACAAATTGAAGCATCGGGAGGTCAACTATTATTTGAGAAAAAATTAGTTGACATAGTCATTGATAAAGAACACATTCAAGAAGTCATCACTTCAGATGGTGCCCATTTTAAATGTAAGCATCTCATTTTAGCAACAGGACATTCCGCACGAGATATATTTAATTTACTTTTTGAAAAAAATATTTCCATTGAAGCCAAACCATTTGCATTAGGCGTCAGAGTGGAACACCCTCAACAAATTATTGATCAAATTCAATACCATTGTGTTACAAAGGATGCTAACTTGCCTCCAGCCTCGTATAATTTAGTGGAGCAAGTGAATGATCGTGGCGTATTTAGTTTTTGTATGTGCCCAGGTGGTATCATTGCGCCTGCCGCAACGGCGCCTGGTGAAATTGTGGTCAACGGATGGAGTCCAAGTAAGCGAAATAATCCTTATGCCAATAGTGGTATGGTCGTACAAATTGATATTCCTACTGCTTATTCATTTTTAAAGAAACAAAAAACGACACTCCCCCAAAATCATCCACTTTTATTATTAGCATTTCAGCAAATGGTTGAAAAATTGGCGTTTACAATTGGTGGCGGATTACAAGTAGCGCCTGCAGCAAGGTTAGTTGATTTTTGTAATAATAAATTATCGGATCATTTACCAAATGCAAGTTATTTACCTGGACTCATCTCGGCACCCTTACAGGAAGTATTACCTGATTTTGTACATCAAACTTTACAAGAAGGATTTAAAGCATTTGGAAAAAAAATGAAGGGCTTTTATACTAATGATGCGATTGTAGTAGCAACTGAAAGTAGAACCTCTTCCCCAGTGCGTATTCCAAGAGACGCTGATACATATGCACATCCTCAAATAAAAAATTTATACCCTTGCGGGGAAGGCGCTGGATATGCAGGTGGTATTATGAGTGCTGCTATGGATGGTCAAAAATTGGCCCATGCAATTGCGCAATTAGAAGGATTGAATTAAAAAAGAATTTTACTCTTTTGCTTTCTGCTTTTTTGAAATCAACAAAGTATCCTGTATTAGTTGATTTTTTCTGAATGAATTTAATTCCATTTCTAAATTACCAGAAATCGCCCTTGTTGTAAAATTAGGCTTGCCTGCATTCACCCATGCGGTGTACCAAAAATCTGAAAGCATATTGGCCGACGCAATTAACTGTTTATTAATAGTTGCACCTAAAGTTTCTGCATAAACTTCTGCAAATTCCTTTGTATACATTTTTGTGCTTTTGCCAAAATACATTTGCGTTTTATACTTTTGTTCGGGCGTAAAAGATTTAGACACTTCAATTTCTTTTGCAAACATTTCAGGAAGTAAGGCATAAGCTGTTCGCATATCCGCCCATAATGCTTGTTCTGGATGGCTGATGTATTTTGCTTTATGAGGATTGTATAATTGATACTGATCTAATTTAAGAGAGGGGATAAAGGTTTCCCACAAACTATGCATTCCCTTTTGTCCCGTTAATTGTCCATCATAATTATTAGTAAGGTGCAATGGCACATGCATATCAGAAACATAATGCCCTAAGTCTGCAGCATAAAATAAAATACTGTCATTATTTTTGGATTTAAACGCGTTGGTTAATTTATCCAATTGCATGATAACATTATAGGGTCCGTAGCCATGCTTTTCTAAAGTATCTAAAGAATATTTTTTTACAGCAGTTGGCCAATCCATTGGCATTTCATTAATCGCATTGGGCCCATATTCTTCAATATCAATGATGTGTTTTTTATCTTCTGATTTGTCCGTGTTTTTTCTTGTATCCGGCCTAGGTGCGTTTTCCACTAGGTTCTGCATATCTTGATAGAAAAAAGATTGCAAGGGATCAGGTAAATTATAAATAGCAATTTGGTTGATAGTTCGATGCACTAAAAAACCCCAACTACTTAAGCCAATAAGTAAAAAAGAGAAAGAAAAAATATAGACTATTTTCTTTGTAAGGGATTTCTTTGAGCGCATTTTCTAAATTTAAATCGAAGATAACCTATTATCCTGTTTTACTAATGCTTTAAGCTTAAAATCTCCATTTATATAAATAGTGATGGGATATGGAAAAAGCTATTTAATTTTGAGTCAAATTATTAAACATGGATGCTTTGTTAAGCTTATCTAACTTGAAAAAATATTATGCAACACAAAAGGCGGTTGATGATATTAGTTTTGATATTAAAAGAGGCAGCATATTTGGCCTGCTAGGCCCTAATGGTGCTGGCAAAACCACTTTACTCCGTATGATAACGGGTATATTTTATCCGGATGGAGGTAGTATCATTTTAGACGGACAACCTTTTAATCCTATTGAGGATATCCAAAAAATTGGATACATGCCTGAGGAAAGAGGTCTTTATAAAAAAATGAAGATTGGCGAACAAGCACTTTACCTAGCACAGCTTAAAGGTTTATCCAAAGCCGAAGCCACTGAAAAAATAAAGTATTGGTTTAAGAAATTTGAGATGGAAACTTGGTGGAATAAAAAGGTAGAAGATTTAAGTAAAGGAATGAGTCAAAAATTACAATTTGTCATCACTGTTTTACATGAACCCAAACTCATCATTTTAGATGAACCGTTTAGTGGATTAGACCCTTTAAATGCGAATTTGATAAAAGAAGAAATTTATAACCTCGCCAAAAAAGGCGCTACCATTATATTTAGTACCCACCGCATGGAACAGGTAGAAGAAATATGCGATCATATTGTATTGATGAATTTAGGGAAAAAAATATTAGACGGCACTGTTACCGACATTAAGCAGCAGTTTAAGGAAAATAGCTTTGTAATTCAAACCGACCAGTCAGTGAGTATTAATGATAATGCCATTTTTAATAAAATAAGTACTATCGAAAATAAAATTATCGTCAAAATAAATCCAGGCTACCAATCGAATGATGTTTTAAAATATTTATTACAGGAAAATATCAATATCGTTTCCTATAATGAGTTACTACCTTCCTTAAATGACATTTTCATCAATCTTGTTGAAAACACACATGCCACCGCAAGGGCTTTTCAAAATGTTCAAAATTAAAAATACTGAAGATGAATAAAATTTGGTTAATCATACAAAGAGAATACAGCAGCAGAGTAAAAAATAAGCGTTTTTTAATTCTGACTTTTTTAATGCCCATTTTAATTGTGGGTTTAATTGCAGCATCGGCCTACTTGTCCATTTCAGGTATTGAGCATAGGAATATTGCAGTGGTTGATCCCAATGGATTTATTAAAAATTCATTAAAAAATACAAGTCAAATTAGTTTTAGCTTCCCTAATAATATTGATTCAAATAATTATACTCAAAAGGGGTTCACAGATATCCTCATCTTGCCTTCTTTCGAAAAAAATAAAAAGGCAGACTATATATTACGCTCCAAAAAGTCAATGGGTTTAATGTTGCAGGAAAGCATTAGTAATAAAATTAACAGCGCCATCGAGGATCAAATGCTACAAGATGCTGGAATAAAACAAAGCATTTTAGATTCCATTCATTCTGCCTCTCAATTTGCCGAATTAAAAGCTTATGAAGACAAAGGGAAAACAAGCAAGGAAAGCAATGCAGGATTGGCAATGGGCATTGGTTATGCAAGCGGGTTACTTATTTATATGACCATGTTTATTTATGGCGCTATGGTGATGCGCGGTGTCATGGAAGAAAAAACAAACCGTATTGCCGAAGTTATCATAAGCAGTGTTAAGCCTTTTGAATTAATGATGGGAAAAATTATTGGAATTGGTGCAGTAGGATTAACTCAATTTTTGTTATGGATTGTGTTAATCATTAGCTTAACGAGTGTCGCTATGGGATTTTTGCCTGCTGATATTCAACATCAAGTAACAACCTTACAACAATCTAATGGTCAAATGGCTGGAGGCATGATGCAAGCAAGTGAATCAGCTGTAAAAATTTATAATATTCAACATACTATTAACACGGCAAATTGGCCATTAATTATTGGATGTTTTATTTTTTATTTTATTGGAGGATATTTATTTTACGCCGCTTTGTTTGCGGCAGTTGGTAGCACAGTGAACGAAGATCCACAGGATGCACAAAGTTTAATGTTCCCTATTACCATGCCGCTTATTTTTTCGTATATCATTACCAATATGGTAACACAAAATCCAAATACCCCAATTGCTTTTTGGGCAAGTATCATTCCATTTAGTTCACCCATGGTGATGATGGCGCGGGTTGCGTATGGTGTGCCTAGTGCAGTTAGTTATTGGGAGTTAGCTTTAAGTATGATCACTTTAATTGCTGGATTTGTTTTTACAACTTGGCTTAGCGGTCGAATTTATCGTACGGGTATTTTGTTATATGGTAAAAAAGTGACCTGGAAAATAATGTTCAAGTGGGCTTTTAAAAATTCATAAACTACAAAGCAATACGCACATTCACACCTGTCCTAGTTGATATTATGGGTGGTGAGGATGAAATATATGGAGTAGTGCGTCGTTGATCAAAGAAGAATTTTAAATTAATTTTACTATTTAATACATAGTCAATGGAGGGTTGTAATGTGATTTCTTTTTGTCCACCCGTTCCATAAGCATTCACTTGATCTAATCGACTATTACTATTATACATATCACGAAGTCCAACATCTAATCTAAAAGTTAAATCATTGGCTAATTTATTATTATTTAAACCTGGGATATTAAAGGGTAATTTTAATCCTCTTGCTCGATAACTGGTACCAAATATCCACTCCTTACTGTTGTTTTCACTCAATTGATAATCCACCAAACTTAATGCTAGTAAACGACTCTTTTTATATTCAAATCTTAATGACCATTGTGTCACAGTAGTGACATTGATACCAATCAATGGCTCCATTCTTTCACTAATAGTGATATTAGGAATTAAAAAATAAGGAATATAGTTTCCACTAATTGGATCTAAAAAGGAAGGCGCCCCTAAAAACCGGCGATCTACATAAAGTAATGAACTTGAAAAACTGTTCATGGATAAGCTTCCATTATATCCATGCGTTAAAGAAATATTAGTAAAAAAGGAAGACAGTGCTTTAATTTTTGACAAACCATTATATAAAATAGACCAATTGGGTAATGGCAACATCCCAGTGAATGGGTTGGATCGGATATTATTATTATTTTGATTCAATAAAGAAACGGATTTCACATCCTTACCAGTATATGCTGAAATAAATGATGGTATTAAAACATCCTGAGCATATTTACCATACCCAATGGCATAGCCATTCGGATCCTTCTTTTGATCCCAATATGGATTTTTTTGAGCAACTCTTAAAGATATAATTTGTCGATTGTCTTCAAAAGTTTTAAAGACATTTGAAATGACATTAGGGTCATGGTTCTCAAAAAATGTACTCAAAGCAAAATAGCTTATGTTAAATCCTCCGGCAGACAAAGGATTCAAGTGTTCTTTATATCCAGTACCACTGGTATCTTTAAATAATTCTGAATAATCTTTGCTAAAAGTTTTATCAAAATGCACATCTACAATTAAATCTCTAATAGGTTGCAATTGTAATCGGACAGATAATTTTTGATCAAATCCTTGCCTTAACATTAAATTAAAATTAGCATCTTTTGATAATAAACCTTTTGTATCCTGTTTTCGAAGCCAAGCAGAATCGGGTTGTTTTCCAAATGCATAATCCAATCCTGGGGCTAAGCCATCCCAAGTTGAATTCAAGAAGTTCACGCCAGACATATAACCAGGCAAACGACTATTGTAATTTTCAGAATAATCAAAAGAAGCTGTTTGCAACATTGTTAAAAATCCAATGATAGGCTTTACAGCACCTGGCACATTGACTGGCTCATTCGCTTTCAATACGCGTTGTGCAATTCGCTCTTGCCTTCGCGCTTCTTTCCATTTCTGCAATGCCATTGCCCTTTCTTTGCCTGTCTTACCACTTAATGCTTCTAGTTTTGTCATTAAAATTCTATTGGCAAGTGGATTAGCGGCGCCATTAGATTGAGAAGGTGCATTAGATAAGGCTGCTCGAATAAATTTTGATTTATTATAAAAATTAGTAAAATTAAATTGTGTATTTAATTGCTGCGCAAAAGTATTCTCAATCATATTTCCTAGTTCCTGCGCCAACCTACTCGCCCCTACCCAATTATAATTAGTAGACATATTATAACTTGATAAAATCCAATCCGTTAAAGGGAATTTATTTGTGGGTAAATCATATCTCAATGTTAACTTTTGATTATACAAAGTATTTCGTCCAGCACGAAGCAGCATTCTAGTTAATGAATCTCTTTTCTCTTTCGTGTCAATACGACCAGCAGGTTCATCTATTCTTGAATTTAAATTAGCATTAAAGTCCAAGTTTAATGATCTTGTTAATCCCCAACGCATGTTAAATATTCGACTCATCGTGAAATACTTATCATAAGTGGTATCTACTCGATCGGTACTGCCATCAAATGAATTTACTACCCTTGGAATAAATTCACCAAACTGTCTATCAAAGATGGCGCGGTAACTAATCAAATTAGGAGTTGGATTAAAATTAATTTCCTTGGCCCAACTCAACCAAGGGGAGGATGACTTAATTAATTTTCGAAACGGCTCATACGACTTTCCATTTTTATTAAAAGTATACCCAATAGCTCCCCTTTGTTTATCTATTTTATTTTGCTGTACTGTAGGGCTTGATTGTAATAATTGAGAATAAGAATAACTAAAATCAAAATTACTTATACTAATAAGACTTGGTTTATTACCAGGCAAAAAACGAACATTGGTGAAATTTAAAGTCTTAATAGTAGTTTGATCAACTGACGCTTTTTGAACAGAATCTCTTTTAGCACCACTTAATGCACTGATTTTATCTGTATATAAGATGTCCTTATCAAAAGGATCATACTGTGGCTTCTCTATTGTCTTATTGATACTAGCAAACACAGGCAAGGAAATGCGCACTTGTTTTGGAAGTAATTTTCCCGCATCAATATTTGTAGCGATATCAAATTGTGTTAGGCCTGTTTTAGCTCGTTCATTCATTTTTTGTTCAATACTTCCAAATCCAGTAGAACGACTATTAGCTGAAATAGCGAGCGTGCCTAAATCCGCTAAAATCAAATCCATTCTTCCCAATGCTGCCCATGAACCTGATTCATCTAAATCAGATAATCTCAACTCATTGATCCATACTTCGGCATCCATAGGTACATCGGACTTTGTATTCTCAAAAGCAATTAACACTCCTCTAATCTCGCCTAAATTAGGATTTCCCATTACCGAATACCTTTGATTGCCAAAATTTTGGCCGAATTTTTTACTGAATGGTAAATTTTGCTTGTCTCTTTCCAATTTTAATTTTACCAAATCCATCAAACTTAAATTTAATTCATTTTCCAAAGGCCATACCGATCTTGCTTCGGAGTTTGCATAAACTTTTTGTTTCGTGGTGGTTAATGGTATTCGAATTTCATAAAAATTATTTTGAAAATCCTGTCCAATTCTAATGATGGCTGTCATGGATCCGCTGTCCACCCTATTGATGTTCTTTTTATCTTCAGCATGTATAAACATAGACAACTTACCATATCGTCTAACATCTACATTCATTGTCTTAAATACCCCGCGAGGAGATTCATTTTTTTGCAACCCATTTAATTGAATACTTAATGCTTGTTCATTTTGCAATAAATTCACTCCATTATTACTTAATAATTGTACGCGCTCAATTCCAGGAGGGATCAGATAATTAACAGGAGTCCTGCTTCCATTTTCTTCCACGCTTACAGCCAAAGTATTCACCTTAGTATTTAAATTATTGCCAGTCAAAGAATCGTAATTTCCAAGACTATCAATGACATAATTAAATTGCCTCCATTGATTCCTTACTAAATCCAATTTAGCAAAACGCAATGTCACCGAATCCTCAAAATTGGTCAAGTACATTCTAATAAATCGAATCGATTTGAAATCCCTTATCCCACCAACATTTCTAGTATATGATTTAATGGGAACACGAAATAAATACCAATTCTCAATTCCTTTTGTTCCATCTGCCAGAGTCACATTCACTGTCTTTGAATCAGTAACATATTTCGTGGTATTAGTGGAAATGTTATTTTTTTGTAAATTGATTTCGTATTCAAAATACGCTTCTGTTTCATTTAAAGTATTATCTCTATTTAAATCTTCATTGTCAGGAAGTAATGTGGCAGCACTACTAAAATCACCAGTACCCGCTAGTGGTGAGTTACCTTGAGAGTTATTAAAATATTTATACCTACCTAATATTCCTGTATTACTAGCATCATATTGCGCATCACGATACCATACATAGTTATCTGCCGAAGGATCTTTAATAAACTGTTGTTTTACTGCAGCATTAGATATTTTATTAATGATGTATGCTTTTTTAGTTCTTTCATCATCATCACCTATTCCATCTAAACCCACATCCTGGTACTTTCTGTCTTCGGGATTATTACTAAATGCATTAGTCACTTGAATAGGATTGATAGGCACCCTACCCCAAGTGGAACTATCAATACCAGAAGGTATAGTAGGCGTTGGCATACCATTTTCATAAAAGCGCCTTCCATCCCGTAAAATATCTTCACTTACATTTCCTAAATTTAAAACCAAAGTTCCCTTGGTTGCGCCTGATTTAATAAAAGGATCCTGTGCCCAAAATTCAACATACTCTATAATACTTGTTTCAAAATCCGTTTGATCTAATGCACGCATAATACCACCCCACTTGTCATTGGGATTTGTAAATTTCCCATTCGCATCTAAATCTTTGTAATTATAATTATAAGGGCCGCGCTCCTTAGGGTAATAACTTAAATCAAAAGTAGGAAGCTGAACATCCGTAATATTGGTCGTTTTTTGAGGGAATAATTCATTCGTAAAAACTTGTCGAACTCTAGGATCACTTAATAAACTCAAATTCGTTCTCAATGGATTGTTGCTCGCATTCTTATCTTGTAAAGTAGGCTCAATAGTATACCAAGCTAATCTTGATCTATTAAAATTATAATCAATGGAATCAGATAATTGACCTTCTTTAAAACCATTCGATTCCCTAAGCCCTCCTTGTGGTGTAGATGCTAAGGCCCATGAAGTAAAAGGAAATCGTAAATCAATATTAGTACGAGTTGCTTCAAAATCGTCCAAGTATACCACCCCATTTCCACCCTTTCCAATTTGTTGCGCATGACCAGGTTGTAAATAAGCCGCTTCACCATAGGCTGTCATATAGGACTTTGCTTTAGTAGTATAAAATGGAAGTTTATCCAAAGCCTTTGTTAATTTAGGAAGCTCCGTTTTATAATTAAAATCAAACCCATACATTGAGTTACTAATTGGATCTGATCCAAAATTTGTTTTAGTAAAAAAGGGCCGTTCACTTAATTTGGAAGCAGATAATCCTAAAATGAAATTTTTACTGGCCATATAATCCAAACGCAATGCCCTAAATCCTCGTTCTTGAAAACCAAATCCCAAATTATTTTCAAAAGATACATTCACAGGAATATTGGAACTCAAAATTCCAGGATTAATGATGCGCACCGTTCCAGAACCATAATCTACCACATAATCCTTTCCTTCCATTAACACCTGCCCTCCTGCTCTGACACTTACCGAACCGGGAGGAACATTAAATGCATTTAAGCTAATCTCAGACCCACCTGCGCTACCTTTTACCTGGCCTTCCATTACAAAACGATTTAAATTAGCAAAGGTTTGCGCTTCGGCCTTAATATTGCGATATAACTGAGGAAATAAATATTTACTAAACACCGAACTATCTATTCCTTTAAAAGCAATATTTTTTAAATCATTCCCAAATGGTTCTAATAAAGGAAATACGATGCGCCCCATTTTTGATAGTACAGTAAATCCTTCCACATAATCAAACACCCCATCTGGTTGAGGATCATTACGATTATTTAATCGATCTAATTGTAATAATTTAATTAAGGATTGGCCTTCTACACTTGGACTTGTTACAGGTAAATACCTTTTAAGTCCTTTACTTGGTTCCTCGTACAAAATATTAAGTTGGAAATCCGTTTGTTGTATTGAGCCAAATAAATCTAATGAATAGACATTCTTCATCATTAAATCCCAAATAGGTAAATCTGTTCGTTGTGTAGTTGCTTTTAATAATTTTAAAAACAAAACATTTTGTACTCCTTTATTAGGATCTAATGCCGTATTTTCCGAAAATTCCCCCACTTGATATACCCGTCCATTATAAGTATACTGAAATGCAACGGCCAATACTTCATCGGGTTGCAAGGGAATATTTAATGATAAAAATCCTATTTGTGGATTAAAATAATATTCATTCTCGGTAAGTTTTCGAGCAAATGTTCGCTCATAATCTTCCGCACTTCTTAAACCTGCCATATTTAAAACACCGCTCACAGCCGAAGGATTCCTGGCTGCAGCATTTGTAGCAATATTTTTATACAAACTATTTGCGCTATTATCAGGAAATTTTTGAGATGGATTGGTGACAAAATTATTATTATGTGGGTTAGGCTCTCCAATATCCATTAAACCTACCACATCGCGGGCATTGGTAGTTTGTCCATAACGATTGGTAACCCATACCTCAATTCTTTGTACTTGTGCCTGTCCCTTAACCAATGGCAGTGAGGACATTGCAGTATTGTAGTTATTTCTAAAATATTGAGCTAGTAAAAAGTGCCTATTTTCTTCATAGTCATCTAATCTTTTTTGAAATTTTTGAGTAGAAGATCCCCCTTGCAAAGCCATGGATTGTCTTTGGGATTTTTGATTGGCTATTGCTGCTGTTATAAATAATTTTCCAAATTGCAATTGCGTTTTAAGTCCGAATAAATTCTGCGTGCTTGGAATTAAAGTACTTCTTGAAATAAAATTAATATTTCCAGCCTCAATTAACTTAATAATCTCATCTTTTTTCCCTTTATAATTTAATTTTATTTGATTATCAAAACCTAAATTGGAAAGCGTATTTAAATTGATTGGAAATTTTAATTTTTCTCCGATACTTGCATTCATGCTAAAATTAGTATTGGCATCAAAATCAAAACCTCCATTTTTTCGTGCGCGTTCAGGGAGGGTTGGATTTTTTACATTTTGACCTTGATATCCAGCTTTGATATTTATTTCTCCAACAGGTTGAATGTCTACTTTTAAATCTGACCCCGTTTTGCCAAATAATCTATCAAAATAACTATCAAACACTTTTGATTTAGGTCGCGTAATTTTTCGATTCAACACCCCTATAGAATTAGCCCGTTGCCTAAAATAAGCTTGTTCGTCTTTTGCTGTTTTTAATTTCCAAAATTCATCGAAGCTCAAAGTAGCAGTTGGCTTTTTATAACCGCTGCCAATCATATCCGTAAGTAAATACCTTTTTGATACAGCATCGTATTCAACTTTGCTTTTAATAAGGCTTGTATCCCTTAAGTCATATGGATTATTACTAGGTTGAGATAAAAAATCACCCCTTTTGTCATGTATAGGATAACGAAGGTCAGTAGTAAAAGCATACAAGGTTGTATCTTTTTTTATCGCAATACTGTCTTTTTTTTTATGGGTCGTGTCTTTTATCTCCTTGGTCAAATCAATTTTAATTTGCGCATTCATTTGACGATTCGCCAAAAGCAATAACGACAATAATAAATATGATTTAAAAATACGCAATGAATAAAAATTAAATAATTAGCAATTTTTGAGTGCTGCTTTAATGAGCACTTCTAAGCTTAGATCTGCACCTTCCGATTGTATAGTTTTTTCAACTGCTTTTTCAGCAACTGCTTTTTGTATTCCAAGTGAAATTAAAGCCTGAATCGCATCTTGCTGAGGGGAGGATTTAACAAAGGAAGTATTGCCCCCTAATTGGTGTGCGTTTAATGGAATTTTTGAAAGCTTATCTCTTAACTCAAGGACTAATCTTTCGGCAGATTTCTTTCCGATCCCTTTTATTTGTTCTAATAATCGAGCTTCCCCATTTACAATCGCTCTAATAATTTCTTCGGGTTGCATACCTGACAACATCATACGAGCTGTGCTTGCACCAACGCCCGATACACTAATCAAATGCAAAAATAAATCCTTCTCGGTTTGGGCATGAAAACCAAATAAAACTTGTGAATTTTCGGTAATATGCAAATAGGTATACAGTAAGCCTTTTTCCTTTTTAGAAATGGCTTCATAAGTATTTAAACTAATATTTACCTCATATCCTACTCCCCCAACATCAACGATTAATTTTGCCGGAGTTAGTTGGACAAAATTCCCTTGTAAAAATGCGATCATAATGTGTTCAAAAATAATACTTAAGCAACGAAAAATGACTATTTCACCCCATTCTTGCGCATTTTTTAAGATATTTGTATACTAAAATATTAAAACGAGTATGTCTATGACGAAGAAAGCGGCCATTACGGCGGTTGGGGGGTTTGTCCCAGATACCAAATTGACCAATTTTGACCTTGAAAAAATGGTCGACACCAATGATGAATGGATTCGATCTAGAACGGGCATTTCTGAACGAAGAATATTAAAAGAACCAGGTAAAGCCAGTTCCGATATGGCAGTAAAAGCGATTGAGGAAATATTGCTAAAAAAACAATTAGATCCCTTAGAAATTGATTGTATTATATGCGCAACGGTAACACCTGATATGGTATTCCCTTCGACTGCAAATATTATTGGAGATAAGATAGGTGCAAAAAATGCTTTTGGATTTGATTTGTCAGCAGCCTGTAGTGGATTTTTATTTGCGCTTTCCACTGGTGCCAGTTTTATTGAAAGTGGAAGGTATCAAAAGATTTTAGTGGTGGGTGTAGATAAAATGAGTTCCATTATCGATTATACCGATCGAGCTACATGCATCATATTTGGTGATGGCGCAGGGGCTGTTTTATTAGAACCCAGTAAAGATGAAAATGGATTGCAGGATGCTATTTTAAAAAGTGATGGAAGTGGTCGTGATTATTTAAATATTAAAGCAGGTGGAAGTTTAAAACCAGCAAGTATTGAAACAGTCATGGCTAGAGAACACTATGCATTTCAGGATGGACAACCTGTTTTTAAATTTGCAGTAAAAGGAATGGCAGATGTTAGTGCCGAGCTATTAGAAAAAAATAATTTAACGGGGGATGACATTGCCTGGCTTGTCCCGCATCAAGCCAACTTGAGAATCATAGATGCTACTGCCAACAGAATGGGATTACCAATGGAAAAAGTGATGATTAATATTCAAAAATATGGCAACACTACAGCTGCTACCATTCCTTTGTGTTTATGGGATTGGGAAAGTCAACTAAAAAAGGGAGACAACTTAATATTAGCAGCATTTGGTGGTGGATTCACCTGGGGCGCAACATGGATTAAATGGGCCTACTAAACATCCAAACAATTGGCTGATAAATAAGTATATTTATAGAGCGATAAAAAAGAAATTATGAAAAAAAAGAATTTTAAAGGTATTAGTACAGTCACTTTGCATACCGCAAGTAATGAAAATAATAACTTTTCACATACCACACCAATATATGCTACATCTACCTTCACTTTTGATTCTACAGATGAAGGCATGGATCGATTTAAAGGAGAAGATAAAACCAGAATTTATACACGCTGGGGTAATCCAACCTTTACTGCAGCACAGGATGTGATTGCTGCACTTGAAGCATTTGGATTAAAGAATGAAAAAGGAGATCCTCTTGAACTAAAAGCATTGTTACACTCAAGTGGTCAAGCCGCAATGAGTACTTTATTTTTTAGCACACTAAGTGCAGGAGATACTTTGCTTTCCCATTATTCCTTATATGGTGGAACACAGGAATTGATGCAAAAATTATTATTAGAAGCAGGAATTAAATGTATTTTGATAGATGTAAGAGACGCTGCTTTACTTGAAAAAACAATTAAAGAAAATACGAGTATAAAATTAATTCATCTTGAAACCCCTGCTAATCCAACATTACAGTGTGTTGACATTGAATCAATTTGTAAGATAGCACACGCACATAGTATAAGAGTTTCGGTAGACAATACAGTGGCAACACCTTATTTACAACAACCCTTTGCTTTAGGTGCTGATTTTGTATTTCATTCAGCAACTAAATTTTTGAATGGACATGGATCAGCATTGCATGGTGTTTTATTAGGAAAGGATTTAGATTTTATGAAAACCAAAGTTTGGAAATGGCATGTATTATTAGGAGGAAACAGCAACGCATTTGACTCCTATTTATTGATACAAGGAATGAAAACATTGGAGCTAAGAATGGACAGACATTGCAGTAATACTCAAAAAGTAGCTCAATTTTTAGACCAACATCCATCCATTGAAAAAGTTAATTATACAGGATTAACTTCGCATCCAGATCATGCAATTGCTTCCAAACAAATGAAACAACACGCCCCTTTAATAAGTTTTGAATTAAAAGGCGGTATAGAGGCTGGTAAAAAATTTATAGACGCTCTAGAAGTTTGTACAAGAGCTGTTTCACTTGGAACAGTAGATACTTTAGTATCACATCCAGCAAGTATGACTCATTATGGAATACCAAAAGAAGAACGCATAAAATATGGTATTACAGATGGATTAATAAGAATGAGTGTTGGTATTGAAAATTACGAAGACCTAGAAGCTGATTTAACACAAGCCTTAGCAAAAATATAGGCGCTTCAAAAATAATTTAGAATGGACATTATCATACGCCGTGCTTTACAATCTGATTGCCCAAGATTATTAGAACTTATTCATGAACTAGCGGTGTACGAAAAAGCACCGGAGGAAGTCACAGTAAGTTTAGAACATTTTTCCGAAAGTGGCTTTGGCAAAAACCCTGTATGGTGGGGGTTTGTAGCCGAGGTACAAGGCGTAGTAGTGGGAATGGCATTGTATTATGTTAGATACTCCACTTGGAAGGGGCAAAGAATGTATTTGGAAGATATTCTAGTAACTCAGGAAATGCGAGGCAAAAAAATTGGAAGTTTATTATTTGATACCTTAATTAATGAAGCCAAGGAGAAAAAATTTACTGGAATTAATTGGCAGGTATTGGAATGGAATGAGCCAGCCATCAATTTTTATAAAAAATTTAATGCCAGCTTTGATCCTGAGTGGCATAATGGAAGTATTGTATTTTAAGAACTAATCAAATAGGGTTCTAAAATAATCAGCCCGCTTTTTTCCTAAACTAGTTGAAAAACTAAGCTCAAAACTGCTAGGTTTTAATTGCGCTCCTGAAAATCCACTACTATACATATCATAACTTAATCCAAAATGGTATTGATTCATTAAGATCGAAAAATTAGGAATAATAGCATCATTAAACCTATAAAATACTCCAAAATAAAGTCGATTTACATTCTCATAATAACTTCCAAAAGGTAGACCTATAGCACCTCCTACTAAAATTTGCTGATTTGAATTTCGACTATTATAGGAAGCATGCATCATCAAAGATTTTTTATCCTCCCACTCCTGTTCTGCATTCAAAAATATCAATGCTTTAAAACCAGATGCGGTAGATTGATTTCGAATAGTTAATTCTGGCTTCGTCATAAAAAAGGCATTTGCGCTAAGCTGAACAAACGAGGTTTGAGTATGATTTGTATACATTAATCCAGTATTCATAGAAATTTTAGCAGCATTATTATTTAAATTTTGCAAGCTAATCGAACGAGAGTTTAACAAGTACTCACCTTGAGAAAACTGATCAAAAAATTTAAGTTTATCCAATTGCAAAGTAGATTGCGCTAAAGTAAGCCCTAACCCTAAAGAAAAATTCTTCTTCAAATCTTCATCAAAAAATAAATGGTAAGCCGCATTAAGAGTGACATAATTGGTTTGTAAAATGCCGTTCATTACTTGATCTGAAATTATCTGTCCACCTAAGCCTAAGTAATTTTGTACTTCTTCATTCTTATTTTTATAACGCGTATCCCATCCAAGGACAATTGTTCTATAAAGTGTATTGCCTTCAAGCATTTGCGACCTATAATTGGACTGTATTCTACTTTGATACACCCCATTACCCACTGACGCAGGGCTTAAAAACTGAGCACTAGAATATATCTGAGACAAAAAAGGATCCTGCGCATTTACAATGGAGTAAAAGCAACAAACAAAAATCAATATGGATAACCTTTTTTTCAAAATTGTATATTACTTTATTTTAATAATAAAAATTGACCTTTTAAGTATTTTGATTGTAATCCACCCGATTCCAAAACACTGATATCAGCAATCCATACATACCCATCCGCCTCTTGTAATACTCCATTTACAGTTCCATCCCATTGAATACTAGATGGAAACTTATTAATAATTTCATAAACCAGCTTGCCCATGCGGTTGTATACTCTAAAATAATTTACATTTTTAACAGCAGCATTAAAAGATGCTCTTAAATAACTATTACTGACATATGGATCATTAGGGACAAAAGCATTGGGGATTTCGAATTTCCAATTTGATGGAGCAATTATACTAAGCGTGCCATTTATATATATTAAATTATAATTGGCCGACGAACCCCCTGTAACTATAATTGGATAAGAGCCTACAGGTGAACTTGTAACTGCAGTCGTACTTATAGTGGGCGATATTGCTAGCCCTAAGTCGCCATTAACAAAGCCTGTATAAGTATAGGTTAATGTTGGATTAGGTGTACCTTCTGTTTTAGATTTATTTTCAGCAGTGATGATTAATGTTGCTTTACTCACTGTTAGTGTTCCTGCTACATAATTAATAGTGTAGTTCGCATCTACTGCACCCGTTGCTGCGATTTGATAGTTTCCCACTGGAGAACTTGTAACCGCGGTAGTACTGATTGTAGGTAATGTTGTTGGTGACATATCACCATTCACCAAGCCTGTATATGTCACTGTTAATGTTGGATTCGCTGATCCATATATTTTTGTTTTATCAACTGCTGTGATGGTTAATAATTTTTTGGTAATCGTAAAATTATTGCCTATAAATGTAATGTCATAGTTCGCATTCGTTAATGTTCCTTGACTTATCGCATAAGGCCCTACTGTTTCACCAACAACCCTTACTAATGATCCCGTTAATACATCACCACCTTGTAATGAAGCACTTAATGTATATGTATAACTGCCTGGATCAGCAGCACCATATACTTTTGTTTGTCCCGCATCTGCTGTTATCGTAATCGGCTTTTTGGTAATCGTAAAATTATTGCCTATAAATGTAATGTCATAGTTCGCATTCG
>JBAXVC010000025.1:0-20128 GCA_037129315.1 Chitinophagia bacterium
CTTTTTTCATTTTATTTCTCGCTTCTAAGTCGAAAAAAATCATTTTAGACATATATAGTTAATTTTTAAAGTTATACAATCGCCAAAATATCGCTTTCGCGCATAATTAGTAAATCTTGACCTTCGATTTGAATTTCAGTTCCAGCATATTTACCATACAATACATTATCGCCTACTTTAACAGTTACTGGCTCATCTTTTTTACCAGTACCAGCAGCTAGCACAATACCGCGTTGAGGTTTTTCTTTTGCTGTATCTGGGATAATGATTCCGCCAGCTGATTTTTCTTCTGCAGCGGCAGGCATAACAATAACTCTATCATGTAGAGGTGTTATGTTTAATTTTTTAGCTGTAGTCTTAGCCATATTTTATCGTTTTTTGTTGTTTAATAATGTTATTGCCCTACATATATCGAGAACCGTGCCAATGACCATTTTGCATATTGAATAGGTCAAAATTTCAGTTTATTGATCATTAAGGGCTTGGGGTAGCAAATCTATGCCTAAAAAGGCATGCAAGGAACAGGATATTGGTAAAAAATGTCAGTTTTTATGAATTATTTAGATAGCTTTGCAGCCATTTAGCTCTTATTCATATGATGAACCGACGAAATATTAGGATTAAAGTAATGCAGGTCTTGTACATGGTGGAAACCGAAAACCAAGCTGCGCCTAGCGCTTTGCTCCAAAAGGAATTTGATAAAACACGCAATTTGTTTGTTTTTTTAGTTCATCTATTACACCAAGTGGCCTTATATGCCGAGGTAGAAGCTGGGCAAAGAGCTTCAAAAAACCTTCCCAATTCATCCGATTTAACAGTGAATACCAAATTAGCAGGCAATAGTATTTTTTGGCAAACCATCGAATCAGATAATTTTAAAAAAGCAATTGAAATTGTAAAACCCCAACAATGGATTCAAGAAGATAACGTTAAATCAATATTTAGACAATTGAGTGAAACGGCTACTTATCAAGCTTATATTGCTGAGCAAAGTAGGGAAAAGGCAAAAGAAAAAGACATTCTTAAATTTATATTTGGCACCCTCATTTTAGAATCAGAAAATATGCTTGATTATATTTCTGAACATTTCACAAATTGGGAAGATGAAGGGGATGTGATGATTGGTTTTGTATTAAATTATTTACAAAAACCATCGAGTGTTGATTTTTTAGATTTGGTGGGTACTGAAAAAAATAAATTTGCAGTTGATTTATTACAAACAGCAATCGATAAAAAAACAATTACCGAAGCTATTATTAAACCCAAATTAAACAATTGGGATCCGGAAAGAATTGCAATGATAGATATGATATTACTGCGTTTGGGCGTTTGCGAACTTTTGTATTTTGATACCATTC
The DNA here is from genome assembly GCA_037129315.1 of Chitinophagia bacterium. GTDB lineage: Bacteria > Bacteroidota > Bacteroidia > Chitinophagales > Chitinophagaceae > Sediminibacterium. Next base: position 1,359 of record JBAXVC010000025.1, read on the forward strand.
CTACTAAAGTGACCATAAATGAATACATTGATTTAGGTAAGGAATACAGTACTGAGCAAAGCGGACATTTTGTAAATGGAATTTTGGATAATATACACAAAGAATTAGTAGGTACAGGGCAAATTCAAAAAATAAGCCATAAAAATAAATAACACATTATTAGCAAACAAGGAATGCGGCTATTAGGATTAACCCTATCTTTGTTTTGCAAACGGAATTAAATAAAGCATTTTAATAGTTTAAAAAATATAAAACATGACACAAATTTTTTTACAAGCACCTCCTCAAGGTGGCGGTACTTTTCAATTGGTAATGTTGGGTGGAATCATTTTAGTTTTTTGGTTTTTCATGATTCGTCCACAAGCTAAAAAAGCAAAAGAGCAAAAAAAGTTTATTGATACGATGCAAAAAGGGGATAAAGTAGTCACTATTGCTGGTATTCATGGAACGATCAATAAAGTAAACGAGGACAATACAGTACAATTAGAAGTAAGCCCTGGTTCCTACTTGAAAATTGAAAGATCTTCGATCAGTTTAGAATGGTCTCAGGCACTTAATAAATAAAACATTTGTTTAAGTAGAAATTGAATCCGAAATTGGGGTAACTAATTTCGGATTTTTTATGCCCAAAATAATAGGATTGACAGGAGGAATCGGTTCGGGTAAAACAACAGTAGCAAACTTGTTTGCTAGTTTAGGGATTCCTGTGTTTAATGCAGATGATGCAGCTAAACAGCTGATGCAAAATAGTCCTATTATAAAAAATCAGTTAATTCAACAGTTTGGTGATAAAGTTTATGAACAAGGACAATTAAATAAATCCTATTTGGCTTCTATCGTTTTTGCAGATCCTGAAAAATTAGCCATACTCAATTCAATAGTGCATCCAGTAACCATTCAAGCAGCATTAGATTGGGCGCAACAACAAACATCCCCTTATGTAATTAAGGAAGCTGCTTTAATATTTGAATCTAATGCATCAGAAGGGTTGGATTTTGTAATTGGTGTAACAGCGCCCTTAGCCTTACGTATTGAAAGGGTAATGAAAAGAGATCAATGTACTCAAGCTGAAGTTGAAAAAAGAATGCAGCATCAAATTAGTGATGCCATTAAAATGAAATTATGCGATAAGGTCATTGTCAATGATGATATACAATTAATTACACCACAGGTTATTGCTATTCATGAAGCTTTTTCAATTTTATAACACCATCTTTTTAATCGACCATCAAAATCAAATGGGGTAGTGGCTTTGGTGATGTCTTTGATGGCTTTGCTTTGAATGTTTTCGGCATCAAGGATAAATTGGGAGAAATTAGTACTAAAAAATAAAGTGGCACCTGGCTTCATCGCCTTTAATACATCATTGATTAGTTCCACATGATCCCTTTGAATATCTAAAATATCTTTCATTCTTTTACTGTTGCTGAAAGTAGGAGGATCCATGATCACTAAATCAAATTGATGGGGAGCTAATGTTTTTAAATACTGCTTCACATCAGCATGTATAAAATGATAAGCACTGGCATTTTTTAAATCATTCAAAGCGAAATTATCTTCACTCCATTTTAAATAGGTTTTGGATAAGTCAACCGATGTGACCAATTTAGCGCCTGCTTTTGCAGCATACACTGAAAAGGAACTGGTGTAACTAAATAAATTTAAAACTGTTTTATCCTTTGATTGTTCGCTGAATATTTGTCTAGTAATACGGTGGTCTAAAAAAAGCCCCGTATCTAAATAATCAGTCAGGTTGACTAAAAATGACAATCCGTTTTCTTTTACTGTAATAATTTTGGAAGCCACGACCGCTTCTTCCTTTTCATATTGACCTTCTCTATGGGACATTCTTTTTCGTACTCGCAAATACATATTTTCCAAAGAGATGCCCGTCATTGTTGAAATAATATTTTTGCATTCTACCAACCATATATCATGCTCTTCGTCAGATAAACCATGACGTCGATTGTATTCGGCTATGTAAATGTACTGCTCATACAATTCAATACAAATTGGAAATTCAGGTAAATCATGGTCATACAAACGCCAACAACTAATATGCTGTCTTTTGGCTTGTTTAATTCGGTGCTTATAATTTTTAAGCAACCGATTTTCAAACATCTGAAATTTTTCGGGTGTCACTATTTTAATTTAGCTAATGCATCGCTAATTCTGGCCCAAGCTTTTTCAATATTGGGCATACTATTCGCAAATGAAAAGCGAACACAATTAGGTTCACCAAAAGCATCGCCCATTACAGATGATACATTTGCAGTATTTAATAAATACATGCTAAAATCCGGTGCATTGGTAATGGTGGTGTTGCCATCTGATTTTCCATAGTAATGACTTACATCAGGGAATACATAAAAAGCGCCCTGAGGTGCAAAGCATTTAAAACCAGGAATTGCATTCACCAAGGCCAATGTTTTTTCACGACGTCTTGTGAATTCGGCTGTCATTTCATTAGAAGGTTTCAAATCACCAACTAAGGCAGTCACTGCTGCTTTTTGTGTAATTGAACAAGTGCCCGATGTAAATTGTCCTTGTAATTTTTCCATAGCTTTTGCAATTTCTACACTTGATGCAGTATAACCTAAGCGCCATCCAGTCATTGCAAAACCTTTACTTAAACCATTGATAACTATTACTTGGTCTTTTATAAAATCAAATTGAGCAATACTCTCATGTTTACCAATAAAATTGATGTATTCGTAAATTTCATCTGATAAAATAGTAATACCAGGATATTTTTTAAATAAGTTAGCAAGTGCTTCTAATTCATCTTTACTATAAACTGCTCCTGAAGGATTACAAGGAGAGGAGAACATAAAAACTTTTGTTTTTGATGTAATAGCCGCTTCCACTTGCGCAGGACTCACTTTAAAACCATCCGCAACAGTGCTTCTAATTTCTACAACTTTGCCGCGTGCAATTTTTACTAATTCAGAATAGGTTACCCAGTAAGGCGTTGGAATAATGACTTCATCGCCATCATCCACTAATGCTAATATTGCATTGGCTAAACTTTGTTTAGCACCTGTTGAAGTCACAATATTTTCAGGCTTATAATCTAATTGATTGTCTCTATTTAATTTGCTACATACCGCTTCTCTTAAATCGGCAAAACCAGCAACAGGTGTATAGTGACTCCAGTTGTCGTTAATGGCTTTAATGGCAGCATCTTTAATATGTTGAGGTGTATCAAAGTCAGGTTCCCCTAAACTAAGGTCAATCACATCAATACCTTGTGCTCTTAATTCACGGCCTAATTTGGCCATTTTTAAAGTTTCTGGCTCACTAAATCTGCTTAATAATGAAGATAAAATCATAGTTTTTAAATTGATTGGACAAATTTCGCAAATAAATCGCAAACGGACGTCAGTTTTGCCAACGGAAAGGCATTAAATTATTCAGTAGTTGTTAATATCTATTCATTATCGGCAAATTCGTAGTTCGAATAATCTTGAATGACATTATATAAAGTGCCGCGTTCAATAGGTTTTCGATTGACCTGCTTGATTAAACTTACTAATTCTCGAGTCGTCATGGCAGGGGTTTGCTCCTCACTGCCAGCCATTGAATAAATTTTAGTGGTGTCGTCGATTGTTCCATCAATATCATTCACGCCATAACTTAAAGTTAGTTGGGCAGTTTGACGGCCTAGCATGGGCCAGTAGGCTTTAATATGTGGGAAATTGTCTAAGTATAAACGAGATATCGCATACATTTTTAAATCATTCGCTAAAGTGGATTCAGCCACATCATGCATATCGTTGTCCTTATTACGAAACTTTAATGGGATGAAAGTATTAAAACCTTTTGTTTCATCTTGCAATTGTCTTAATCGTTCCATGTGATCAATACGATGTTCATATTTTTCAATATGGCCGTATAATAGGGTAGCATTACTATGCATTCCTAATTGGTGCGCTGTTTTATGTATATGAAGCCATTCGTCTGCAGTGGCTTTGTCATTACATATTACTGTTCTAATATCAGGATGAAAAATTTCGGCGCCGCCACCAGGTAAAGAATCTAAACCTGCTTCATGTGCTAGTTTCATACCTTCTTCGGTACTCACATTGGCTTTCCTAAACATGTATTCTAATTCAACAGGCGTGAAGGCTTTAATATGTAATTCAGGTCGATGTGCTTTGATGGCACGCATTAATTCCAAAAAAAAGTTCAATGTTAATTTAGGATGTACGCCTCCTACGATATGCACTTCGGTCACAGGTTTTCCATCATATGATTTAACGATGTCCAACATTTGATCAATCGTTAATTCCCAACCTTCTTCCTTATGGGCGTATAGTTTTGAGTAAGAACAAAATTTGCATGAAAAAACACAAACATTGGTAGGCTCAATATGAAAATTTTTATTGAAATAAGTAGCATCGCCATGCAATGATTCGCGTTTCCAGTTGGCTAATGCACCTACATAAGGGAGGGATGCTTTTTCAAATAAATAAACGCCTTCATTAAAATTAAGTCGTTGGTTATTTATTATTTTATTGCCTATTTGTTGTAATTTAATGTCTTTTTCCGCCTCAATAATCACTTCAATTTTACTTAACGACATGGCCCTTTACTTTTAGACCACAAAGTTAATAATTATACAAACAAGTAGTTGTTTTTTATGACTAATAGATATCATATTAGCCAATCAAGATACCTGCCATGCTTGCAGATAAGTAGGAAGCTAAAGTACCGCATAATAGGGCTTTTAAACCTAGTTCAGCTAAGTCCTTACGGCGTGTAGGTGCTAATTCACCAATACCACCAATAAGCATACCCACACTACTAAAATTGGCAAAACCACAAATGGCAATACTTACAATTAGTAAACCTTTTTCAGTCACTATCGGAACCACTTTGCTTGTTAAACTTTTAAATGCGACAAATTCATTGATGGTTAATTTTTGTCCAAGTAGGGTGGCTGCATTTTGAATGTCGGCATTTGGAATCCCCATGGCCCAAGCCATTGGGTAAAATAGTTTTCCAAAAACATAATTCAAACTAAGATTTAAAGAAGGATTAAATAAATGTCCAACTGTAAGCATGATCCAATCAATCATAGCAATTAAAGCAATGAATCCAATTAACATCGCAATCACATTCATGGCAAGTTTAAATCCATCACCCGCACCATGGGTGATCGCATCAATGGTATTGCTATATTGGCTTTTCACTTCCAATTTTACTTTTCCCATAGTTTGAGATTCTTCGGTTTCAGGAAAGATGATTTTGGCAATGACTAATGCGCCAGGTGCCGCCATTAAACTGGCAGTAATTAATTTAGGGGCTAAATCCATACCAGCTTGCGCTCCCATATTCGCATACACAATTAATATTCCACCAGCAATACAAGCCAAGCTTCCACTCATACTTGCTAAAATTTCACTTTTAGTCATCGTTGCTAAATAAGGTCGAATCATAATTTGCGCTTCCACCTGTCCTACAAAAGCACTAGCCACATTACTTAATGCTTCAGCGCCACTTACCCTCATAATAAAATTCATCGCTTTAGCTACGACTGCTACTATTCGTTGCATAATTCCAAAGTGATAAAATAAAGCAACTAATACACAAACTAAAATAATAGTGGCTGTTACATTAAAAGCAAACACAAATCCACCATTCGCAAAATCGGCAACACCAGCAGGTGTGGTGGCTGCAACACCACTATAAACAAATGCAGCTCCTGCACGAGCAAATTGTTCAATTTTACCCATTCCTTTCCCAATAATTTGGAAAAAATGAGTCACTGCAGGAATCTTTAAAATCAATACGCCAATCGTGAATTGTAATAATAAGCCACTCATGACCAATCGATAATTGATTTTGCTTTTATTGTTTGAAAATAGAAAAGCAATGATGATGATGACTAATATGCCAATGAGGCCTTGAAATCTGTCCATAGGTTGATGATTAGATAGGGAAGTTAATTAAAAATCTAGGTATAATTCACTTTTTTGGGCAATAAAAAGCCCATCTAAATGAATCGAGATGGGCTTAGTTATTTTAGTTGTAAAAATTTACAAATGGGATTGTATTTTTTTATCTAATACTGCTTTTGGAACAGCACCAATTTGCTTATCTACCACTTCGCCACCTTTAACAAATAAAATTGCAGGGATGGATGTAATACCAAAGTTCATACTCAAATTAGGATTTACATCCACATTTACTTTTCCGATATTTACTTTTCCTTCATATTGCACTGCTAATTCTTCAATAACTGGTCCAATAGCACGACAAGGGCCACACCATTCTGCCCAAAAATCAATCACTGTTAACTTGTTACTTTCGATTACTTCTTTTTGAAAATTTGCATCTGTAAATTCTAATGCCATAATTATATATTTTAATTGGGTTGTTTGTTCTAGATAATACTCCAAAAATAGTTCCAATATTTAATATCTGCCTATTTGACTTTTCCACTTAATTCTAAAAGGTTTGGGGACAATTTTAAGGACAAATAGGCTAGGAGGTGCTAATAATGGCAGTCCCTTATACTAGATTTACCTGAACCGATAAGTCGGGGTGGTTATCAAGGAATAAAACCATCTCGTCATTCATTAAAAATCCCTTTTCAAAAGTACGGACACTTGCCACCAATTGTTCCTTAGGTTCGATAAAATTAAATTTCAGGGAGGCCCTGCCTGGATTTTGTTTTAAATTCTTTTCAACAAAGTCAATGATTTCCTTATCTAGTTTAGAAGGGTGCATACTAATTTCAATAGAGCGCGTTTGATTTTGTTTCACTGTTTCTAGTAGTGACATATTGGTGATCTTAAACTCAAAGGCATTGGGTTGATTGTACCTATTTCTAAAACTGCCTGTTAAAAATATCTTTTGACCAATCTCTAAATAATTTTGAAACTTAATATAATCTTCACTCCATAATATAAAGTCGGTTTTGCCCGTAAAATCCTCAATGACAAAAGATCCAAAATTCTTACCTGTTTTTGTCATTCGGTGTTGTACATCTGTTACTAAACCAGCTAATTTAAAAACACGTCCTAATTGATTTGGATTTGAAGATAAGGTATCTCTTACCTCATTAAAATCATTGATTGGGCTAAAATGATAATGGCGCATTTCAAAACTAAAATGATCTAGGGGATGACCACTCATAAACATACCTGTTATGTCCTTTTCATGGTCTAATTTTTCAGTTAAAGTCCATTCTTCACAAACTGTAATTTTAGGAACAGGGACTTGCATCGCCGATGGTAAATCACCAAATAAAGTATTACTTGAACCTACATTGATTGATTGTAAGGCCTGTGCATAGTTAATGAGTTTTTCAAGCCCATTAGTACGATCCCCATCAGCAACATTAAAATATTGAGCACGATGGTATTCAGGGAAACAATCAAAACTTCCAGAATAAGCCAAACTTTCTAATGATTTTTTATTTACAGATCTTGACAAAACGCGTTTAATAAAATCAACCATATCAGCAAAATGTCCCGCTTTATTTCGTTCAATAATAATGGTATCAATTGCAGCTTCCCCCACACCTTTTAATCCACCTAATCCAAATCTGATTTCACCTTTTTTGTTAACAGAGAAGCCATTTAAGGATTCATTAATATCAGGGCCCAATACTTTAATGGTCATTCTTTTACATTCTTCCATGAAGAAGGTAATTTTATCAATACTTCCTGCATGATTAAGCACTGCTGACATATATTCACCTGGGTAGTGTGCTTTTAAGTAAGCAGTTTGATAGGCTAAGTAGGCGTAACAAGTGGAGTGAGATTTATTAAAAGCGTATTGTGCAAATGCTTCCCAATCGGTCCATACTTTTTCTAAAACATTTTCAGGATGTCCGTTTTTAACTGCGCCAGCCACAAACTGAGCTTTCATTTTATCCAATACCGATTTTTGCTTTTTACCCATGGCTTTACGAAGTACATCCGCATCGCCTTTTGTAAAATTGGCAATTTTTTGACTAAGTAACATGACCTGTTCTTGGTAAACTGTAATACCATAAGTGTCAGCTAAAATTTCCTCCATCACTGGTAAATCATACTGAATGGTTTCGCGCCCATGTTTCCGATCAATGAAATTGGGGATATACGCCATGGGCCCTGGACGATACAATGCGTTCATTGCAATTAGATCAGCAAATTTATCTGGTTTTAAATCGCGTAAATGTTTTTGCATCCCCACACTTTCAAACTGAAAAGTAGCATTGGTTTCACCGCGTTGGTATAAATTAAAAGTTTTGGAATCATCCAATGGAATTAAATCCAAGTCGATAGTGACATTGTGATTTTGTTTAATTAATTCCAATGCGGTTTTTAATATAGAAAGGGTTTTTAATCCCAAAAAGTCCATTTTAAGTACACCTGCTTCCTCAATTACATTTCCTTCAATTTGCGTAATCCATAAATTAGAATCTTTTGCGGTGGCCACCGGCATAATTTCGGTTAAGTCACTTGGCGCAATAATTATTCCAGCTGCATGTATGCCTGTATTTCGAATCGAACCTTCTAATCTTTCTGCTTCATGTAATACTGCAGCGCGTAAATCAGTTCCTTTATATATTTCTCTTAATTTTTTTACATTATCAATATCTTCTGGTTGATAACCTTCTCTTTCGGCCAATGATTTTTCACCTTCTTTGACAGTGAGAGGTGCGTGTAGGCATCTATTCAATTCAGTACCTGGTTTGTCAGGCACTAATTTGGCTAATAAATTACTTTCTGATAATGGAAGATCCATGACTCTTGCGACATCTTTGATACTACTTTTTGCTGCCATGGTACCATAAGTAACAATTTGTGCCACCTGTTCCTTCCCATATTTATCAACCACATAGTCAATTACTTTTTGACGACCTTCATCGTCGAAGTCCGTATCAATATCGGGCATGCTCTTACGATCAGGATTTAAGAAACGCTCAAAAAGTAATTGGTATTTAATAGGATCAATATTGGTAATACCAATACAATAAGCAACAACACTTCCTGCGGCAGAACCTCTACCTGGACCCACAAACACACCCATATTGCGACCTGCTTGAATAAAATCACTTACAATTAAAAAATAACCCGCAAAACCCATTGTGCGAATGGTAAACAATTCAAAATCGATTCGTTCTTGAAGTTCAGTAGTGATTTCAGGGTATCTTTTATTTGCCCCTTCCCAAGTTAAATGTTTTAATAATTCCCATTGGTTCATATTGGCTTCCTTATGAATTTGAAATTCTTTAGGAATAGGGAAGGCGGGAAGTAAGATATCTTTTTTTAAATTCAACACATCCACTTTATCTACAATCGCATTGGTGTTATCAATGGACTGAGGCAAATCGCTAAATAAAGCAGACATTTGTGCTTGTGTCTTAAAATAAAATTCGTTGTTAGGGAATTTGAATCTTCTATTTTTTACTTGAATTTCATCGTTTACAAAATCATCAAATCCGGGGGTAGATTGTTTTTCGCCCGTATTAATACAAAGTAAAATATCGTGTGCGTTGGCATCGTCTTCATTTACATAGTGACTATCATTGGTAGCAATAACAGGTACTTTGTATTTTTTTGCAAATTGTAATAGTCGTTCATTGATGATTTCTTGTTCTGGAATTTGATGACGTTGAATTTCGATATAATAATCTTCGCCAAAAATATCCAACCACCATTTAAATTCTTTTTCAGCTTCTGCCTCGTCTTTTTTTAAGATAGATTGAGGAACATAGGCGCCAATACAACAAGTGGTCGCAATTAATCCTTCGTGGTATTTTTCAATTAATGATTTATCTATTCGAGGATATTTGCTATACATCCCTTCGATATAGCCTAATGAAGTTAATTTAATTAAGTTCTGATATCCAATTGCATTCTTGGCTAATAAAACTTGATGAAATCGGTTGTCTTTTAATTCCTTAGTGAAATTTTTAATATGCCTGTCTTTGACAACATAAAACTCACAACCAACAATGGGTTTAACAATCGGAGCAAGAATATCTTTTCCCTCCGCATCTTTCCCAATGACTTTTGTTTTTTTCCATGCCTGGCTTACAAATTTAAAAGCGCCAAACATATTGCCATGGTCGGTGATGGCCAAAGCGGGCATTTCATCGCCTATGGCTTTTTCATACAATCCTTCGATGGAGGCAGCGCCATCCAAAAGTGAATATTGTGTATGAACATGTAAATGTGAGAAAGTAGGCATGTAGGAAAGGGTACTAAGTGTACAAATATCGTAAAAATAAGGAGTTTAAAAGGGCTTAATTTTCCACAAATAAATCGTTAAAAATACTTGTAAATTTCCCATTTTCAGGTTAGTTACATTAACTTGCCTATCTATGTGGACACAAACAAGGAAGGGTCAGCTTCCATTATTAGGGATCATTTTTTTATTGGGTAGTTGTACAACCCTTAAGTCCATCTCTTTGCCAATGGTTAAAAAGGGGCAAGTAAAGACGCCTACCGTAGCCAACATTCAAAAAGCAGCTCGGAAAATGGAGTTTTTAGAGGATATATCTGTCACACCTGGTAAAATCACCATCAATGATGTCTCGGACAGCATTGAAACAGAAAAGCCAACTGTATTTAGTAAAAATTATGAGTTGATGCCGGTGAATTTATCTGATATTGAAAAAGCCAATTGGTTACAATTAAAGTATTCTATTAAAATGGATATTGCGGTGGAGGAGATTAAAAACATACCCTTACTGCAAAAAATTGACGAATGGTGGGGGACTCCTTATAGTTTAGGGGGCAGTACAAAAAATGGGGTTGATTGTTCCTATTTTACTTTGGATGTGATGAAGGATATTTACAAAGTCAATTTAAAACGAACAGCAGCCGAGCAGTATGAACAAAGTGAAAAAATTGAATGGAATAATTTAAAGGAAGGGGATTTGATATTTTTTAAAACTGAAGGTCGAAGCCGAATTTCTCATGTTGGTATTTATTTAGCAAATAATAAATTCGCTCATGCCTCCACTAGCCAAGGTGTTACCATTGGTGATTTAAGCGATCCTTATTGGCAAAGACGCTTGTATAGTATGGGTAGGGTACAACCAGCACTCTAATTTTCGACCACCGTATTTACATAAAACAATCTATTAATTGTTTTTATGAATTCATTAATATCAAAATTATCTTGATTGATTAATTTCTTTTGTGGTATATAATCAATTGGGTTCAGCTGGTATTTTTTCCCATTATAAGTTAGCGGCATTGATAAATTAAAACCTACAATGCAATTTTTCCATTGATAAGTAAGGATTTTTTCCTTAGGGTCGTATTGATAACTTAAAGTTGGAATTTGAGTTGTTCTTAAATATTGTTCAAAAAACTTACTAAAATTAATGGATGATTTTTGTGAAATATAGTTTTCAATTTGGCCAGTGGTGACTGTTTGATGATAAAAATCTTTGTTAAGTCCAATTAAAATATTTCTAAATAAACTATCATCATTGATAGAGTGTCGTATACTATGTAATAAGTTGGCTCCTTTATTGTACATGTCGCCAGAGGGCTCCTCGTTCACGCCATAATGAGCAACCATAGGACTTTTATTTTGAATCCCTCTTCTAAGTCCATAATTGTAATCATTCCCTGCTTCGGTACCATAATAGTAGTCGGTCATTAAAGTTTCAGTATAATCTGTAAACCCTTCATGAACCCACATATCAGCTATATCTTTACTTGTAATATTATTGGCAAACCATTCATGTCCGCTCTCGTGTACAATAATATAGTCCCATTTTTTGCCCCAACCAGAACCCGATAAATCTTGGCCTAAATATCCGTTCATAAATTTATTTCCATATGCCACAGCAGATTGATGTTCCATTCCAAGATGCGGAGATTGTACTAATTGATATCCATCTTCATAAAAAGGATAGGGCCCCATCCAATATTCAAATGCTTTTAACATTTGAGGAACTTGGATAAATTGTGATCTTGCTTTTGATGAGTCTTGGCTTAATACCCAATAGTGTAAATCTAAGTCGCCTTTTAATCCTGGATATTTTTCATTCCAGCCTACATAATCTCCAATATAAGGAACAATATTATAATTATTAATAGGGCTTTTTACTTCCCAGGTATAACTCATTAAATTATTGAGTTTTTCTTTTTTAATCATTCGACCATTGGCAACAGCAAATAAGGTATCAGGAACATTCATGGTTAAACTAGCACCATGATCGGGTTCATCAGTTTGATGATCCTTACAAGGATACCAAATGGAAGCGCCAATACCTTGACAAGCCACCGACATCCAAGGTTTGCCATTACCATCTTTCTTCCAAATCCAACCTCCATCCCAAGGTGGGCGAATAGCTTCACGCGGAATACCATGATAATAAATCAATAAATTAAAGCTAGAATTGATGGCAGGTTTATCCTTCATCTCAACCATTGCAACATTAATATTCCTTGTGAACGAAAGTGCAATTCCTTTTTTTATGGTAGCAGAAAAATAAATAACACTATCAATAATTAAAGGTTGTTGTAAATCTATTTGAATCGCATGTGATGGTTTTATTACTTTAGCAGTCCAATTCACTTGCCCAATAATGGATTTGGTGGTATAGGAGGGTGTTACATTGATATCATATCGTTGTATATCAAACCAATCTCTATTTTCATTTAAACTGCCTCTCAAAGTATCTTGTAAAGTAAATACAGGTTGACTATGAAGTGCAAGCGATGTCAAAGTCAAAAGTAGCAGTGATGTCCATGTTTTCATAAATAATTACATTTGGTAATTAAATATAAATCAATCCTTTCCCTTTTTTAGTTTATTGGCAAAAACTTTTTCAAATTTCTCCAATTTAGGGCCAATCACATATCTACAATATCCTTGTGAGGGATTGTTATTGTAAAAATTTTGGTGGTAATTTTCGGCTGCATAAAATTTTTGGAATGCCTCGACAGTGGTAACAATAGGGTGTTCCCATGCTTTAGATGCATTTAAATCTTTTATGTATTTTAATGCTACTTCCTGTTGATGGGGATTGTGAAAAAATACCACACTACGGTATTGAGGACCCACATCATTTCCTTGTTTATTTAGGGTGGTGGGGTCATGTGTTTTCCAAAAAACAGCTAATATATCATCCAAGCTGATTTTAGTAGTATCGTATACAATTTGACAAACCTCGGCATGTCCGGTATTTTTATCGCAAACCTGCTCATAAGTTGGATTATCTACAAAACCACCGCTATAGCCACTGGTCACTTTAACGACACCGTCTAATCTTTGAAAAAAAGCTTCAGTACACCAAAAGCAGCCAGATCCAAGGGTGATGGTTTCAGTATGACTCATGTTTATTTTATTTAATTTATCGGTTGGTTTATTTTGGGCACAGGCAGTTAGGCATATTAAAAGGCATAAAAGAGTATAAGTTTTTCTGAGGAATAGCATTAGTAATGTTTATCTAAATGTAAAACAAATATTAAACTAATTTGTTTAAACAAGGTTAATGTTTATTTAAGTAAATTTGTCCACTATTATTGTTCATGAAAGTATATCCAGAAAACGCCTTATCTCAATTAGAATTTGATAAAATTATTAGTATTTTATTAAATTACTGCCAAACCTCAGTAGGCAAGGAGATGGTCAATGATATACGTATACATACCCATCTTAAATATATTCAAACAGCTTTAAGGCAAACCCAGGAATTTAAATTTATAAAATCTGCAAATCAATATTTTCCTTCTGACTTTGTTCTTGATATTCGAAAAGATTTAAAATTATTAGGAATTCCAGGCGCACAATTAACTGGGGAGCAATGGTTATTGGTTAGAAGATTAATAGAACATATTGCACAAGTATTTAAATGGTTTGATGCGGAAAGGCAAAAGGCTTATTCAAATATGTATGAAATTATTTCAACAACTTATTATGAAAAAAGCATCATTGAGATGATTGATGCCATCATAGATGAGAGGGGGTTGGTTAAGGATAAGGCATCGGAAGAATTGTCAAAAATTAGATTACAACTATTTAAAAAAAGACAGGAGTTAAGAAGGGTATTTGAAAAAGTGGTTGGCAAATTAGCCAAAGCGGGTTATACGGCAGATATTGATGAAAGTTTTAGCAATGGTCGAAGAGTGGTAGCTGTTTTTTCGGAATATAAACGACAAGTCAAAGGATTTTTACATGGGGAGAGTGATAGTAAAAAAACAGCATTCATTGAACCCGAAGAAACAATTGAATTAAATAATGAGTTATATAGTTTAGAACAGGATGAATTAAAGGAAGTGCAAAGAATTTTAAGACAACTCACTGCTCAATTAGCACCTTATTCTTCTTTACTCTTAGAATACATTAATATAGTGGGCAGATTTGACTTTGTTAAAGCAAAAGCCATGTTGGCTATTGATATGAACGCCCAGCTTCCCATGGTGCAAAACTTAGCTAATTCTCATTTAATAGAAGCTTATCATCCCTTACTATACATGTATAATAAGGCATCAGGTAAAAAAACAATTCCTGTCAATTTGCAATTAGACGATAATGCGAGAATTTTAATCATCAGTGGCCCCAATGCTGGAGGTAAAACGGTGTCCATGAAAACCTTGGGGTTAAACCAAGTGATGTTGCAGAGTGGTTTATTGATACCTGTTCATCCTGATTCTCAAATGGGAATTTATAAGCAATTGTTTATACAATTAGGAGATACGCAAAATTTAGCATTTGAATTAAGTACTTATTCAAGTCATCTAATACATATGAAGCATTTTATTGAAAATGCGAATGGTAAAACATTATTTTTTATTGATGAGTTAGGTAGTGGAAGTGATCCCCATTTAGGAGGGGCATTTGCAGAAGTGATATTGGAAGAATTATCTCATCGACATGCGCAAGGTATTGTGACCACCCATTATTTAAATTTAAAAGTAATGGCCAATCACAACAAAGGGATAGTGAATGGAGCTATGCAATTTGATGAAGTAAAATTAGAACCCCTTTATCAATTAGTCATTGGGAAACCTGGTAGCTCTTATACTTTTGCTATTGCAGAAAGAATAGGACTGCCCAAAAACTTAATCAATAGAGCACGAAAACTAGTAGATAGTCATCATTTTGAATTAGATAAATTATTAAATAGTACGGAGCAAGATTTGCAATTAATTCAAAAGGAAAGAAGGGATTTAAATAAAAAGTTAAAGGAAAATGACATATTGCAAGCTGAATTAACAAAAACCTTAAATAAGGAAAAGCATCTACAACAAATTAATTTATTAAAAGAGCAAAATAAAGTAGCGGAGGATAAATTTGTCTATCTAAAGGAAATGGAGCGTAACTTAAAACAAATAGCTTTAGATTGGAAGAAGTCGGATAAGAAGGAGGAGGTAATGAAAAATTTATATCATTTATTATTTAAAAAGAATGATAAAATAGTCATTAATAAATTGGCTAAAAAAGTAGATAAAAATTATAAGGAATTATCTAAACCCATTCAAGTTGGCTCCATGGTTAAGATGAAAAATAATTATCAAGTTGGAGAGGTGATGGAGATTAAAGGGAAAAGAGCCATTGTTAAAATTGGGCAATTGCCTATGAATATCGATTTTGCTGACTTGGTGGTAGTAGAGAAAATAGTGACCAATCAATAGAATTGGCTTGATATATTTTATACATGCTAATTATTTAAATATATTAGCTTAATTCCATTATTTTTTAATTAATTGATTACCTTAGCAGTTATAACTTTATGTTCATATTATGAGAAAATTAATTACATATATCAGTATCGTCATGGTTGTTTTATTTACAGCATGTAGTAAAGCAACGGTAAATGGATTAGATTACTCAAATAATACGCGATTAATTACAAGTGAAGTAAGGGATAAGTTTGTAGGCAAATGGTCAAGAAGTATTACTTTAATGATGCCTGATTTTGTATTTAATCCCAAAGATTCTTTAAACCCTGGTGTACTTAAATTTAATGACTCTATCATAATTAAAACATTAAAAATCCCAGGCGATAAAAATGGCTCGGCTTATTTAGACTCATTAAATATTATTTATCCTAAGTCCCCAGGAAGTATGGATGATTTAGACAGTATACATGTTCAAATTACAGATACATTAACTTATACTTATAAACCTTTAATTCTAACTGTTAAATACAATCCATCGGATTCGACTATAAAATATAAAAATTTAGATTTTGATGGTCAAGGGAAAAGAAATTCTAAATTTAATTCAGGCTTAATTTTAGAATCAGGGAATTTAACATCAAAAGATAAATATACTATTACAATTGGTTTTTGGAATAGCTATTTAAGTAAGTATAGTAATTAATAATAATTATTTTTTAAAAACTTGATAACGTGCAAATTTCTTTGTGCGTTATTTTTTTATAAATTTTAAAATATGGAAGTCAAACAAATTGAAATGGTATTGGCGCCTAGACAGCCTCATTTTGTAGGGGATGGATTTAGGGTACATAATTTTATTCCAGGTGGGTATGGGTTAACGATGCAAAGAATGGATCCATTCATTATGTTGGATTATGCATCTAAATTTCATTTTCCTCCTACTGGTAAACCAAAAGGCGTGGGGGTACATCCACACCGTGGATTTGAAACTGTAACCATTGCTTATAAAGGTAGTGTGGCGCATCATGATAGCGCAGGCGGTGGTGGCGAAATTAAGGAAGGGGATGTGCAATGGATGACTGCCGCATCTGGTGTATTGCATAAGGAATATCATGCAGAAAGTTTTTGTGAAACAGGAGGTGATTTTCAGATGGTACAGTTATGGGTAAACCTGCCAGCGAAGGATAAGATGAGTACGCCCAAGTATCAAGCAATTCAAAACTCGGAAATTCCTAAAGTAAATGTGGAAAATGGGTTGGTTGAAATTATTGCAGGAACTCAATTTGATAAAAAGGGGGCAGCTAGTACTTTTACACCTGTTAATTTATTTAATGTCAAATTAGAGAAAGGAGGATTAGCTCAATTGAGCTTCCCAGCGCATTATAATACTGCTTTAATTGTGATTGAGGGCGAAATTATAGTTAATGGTGAGGAAGAAGTTCCATTGGATCATTTTTTATTGTTTAAGAATGAAGGAACCGAATTTACCATTAAGGCGTCTGAAAATAGTGTGGTATTGGTATTAAGTGGGGAACCCATCAATGAACCCATTGCGCCTCATGGCCCCTTTGTTATGAATACGCGAGAAGAAATTATGCAGGCTTTCGAGGATTATGAAAATGGAAAATTTGGGATATTGGAGGATTGACAAGCCTGATTTTAGCTAATTATTTGAATTTAAGAGCAACTAGAATTAAATCTATAGATTATAATAAGATGATTAGTACGCATTTAGTTTGCTAATTTTAAATTGAATATTTATAATTGAATCAATAATCCCATGGAACAAAAAGTAATTATAGCTGATGATCATAGCATTGTTAGGATGGGATTAAGCTCCTTAATTAAACAATATCAGATTTCAGTAGTGGACGAGGTGTCAAACTGCTCACAATTAATGCAACAACTTCAAAGAGAAGCCTACACACATTTAATTCTAGATATCATTTTACCAGATGGAAATTCTTTAGAAATAATTGAAAATATAAATAATTTATATCCGAATTTATCCATTTTAATACATTCTATGCAACCTGTAGAAGTATATGGTAAAATACTAAAAAAATACAATATACATTCCTACTTGTATAAAGGAGTATCAGAGAATGAGATCAAATATCATGTCGAGTCTTTTATAAATTCGGTTGCATTAGCCATGTTTAAAGTGCTGGATATTGAAGTTAATCCCTTTACCAGCTTATCAGTTAGAGAGTTAGAGGTTTTACATTACTTATTAAATGGACATAGGACTAAGGAAATAAGTACCCTTTTAGGCCTTAAAATGAACACAATTTCTACTATAAAAGCAGCTATATTTGATAAAGTAAAGGCGGAGTCATTTACGCATCTTTTACAATTGGCACATGTGCATCAAATCAGTTATTAAAAGGGTATTATTTACATTTTCGCTCCTATTGTTAGGGGCTTCTTCGTTTTCACAATTGGAATATACTATCGAAAGGCTTAATGCAGAAACAGGCTTACCTACCAATGCCATTAAGGGATTACAATTTGATGAAAAAACTCGTTTTTTATGGATAGCCACTGAGTCAGGTATTGTAAGATATAATGGACATAATATTCAATCTTTTGGTGAACTAAAAGAAAAATCAATTTTAAATGATCGTGTTGGCTATCTTGCTAAATCTGAAAATGGGACTTTATTTGGAAAATTTGTAAATACTACAAATTTTACTATTAACTTAAATGACGTAGTCATTGGGAAGAATTCTTTAAGCAATAATAGTTTAATTGACTTTATAAAGATTAAATATAACTTGAATACTTTAAACTATAAATCTGAAATATATAGTTACAATTTTAAAACATTTAAAATAAATAATAATATTTATTCCTTAAATGATGATTTATTATTAAAGTTTAATAATCAAAAAATTGATACCATTGCTCATATAAAAAGTAATGTTGAAAGTTTTCAATTTGGAGATAACATATTTTTTATTGATGAAAATAATATTTTAAAAGAAATAGTAATTAATGATAATGATACAATAAAATCTAATAAGGTAACTATAAAAACAATAAATCATTTTGAAAAATATTTTAATAAAGGAAAGACAACGAAAGTATTTCAAGATTTAAGTTTAGGCGATGTATTTTTTATTATAGGAGATAAATTATATAGAATTAATTTTATTCAAAATAATTTCACTTTTGAAT
>JBAXVC010000026.1:0-19980 GCA_037129315.1 Chitinophagia bacterium
TAGATAATGTAGTTAATAAAGTGCCTTCGTCAATAAGACTACCTGCTTTAAACTTGAGCCTATCAATGATTCCATCAAAAGGTGCTGTTATTTTGGTGTATGAAACATACAACTCAGCCATTGCAGCTTCCGCTTTTACTTCGTTTAATTTAGCCACAGAAAGTGCTAATTCATTTTTTGAAACAATCCCTTTATCTGCCAAAGTTTTTACATTTTGCATTTCTAATTCAGCAGTTTTTACTTGAGCTTGTGCTTTCGCCAATTCTGCTTCATATTCACGAGGACGAATTGTAAAAAGGAGTTGTCCTTTTTTTACAACTTGTCCTTCATCTACATTTATAGTTTCAATAAAACCTTTCACTTTTGCACGAATTTCAATGTTTTGCAGTGATTGAATTTGAGCAACATACTCCTTAGTGAAGGAAGTGTCCATTAAAACAGGGCTCGTTACAGTATACTTACCGGCTTCTGTTTTTTCTTCTTTTTTAGATTGACAAGATGTCAAAATCAAACAAGATAAAAAGGCAACGAGCAATTGAGTTTTATTCATAAACATATTTATAAATTAAAAAAAAGAAATAATTAAACCGATTAAAAAAAATGGGATCAAAAAAAATGAAGGAGCTGAATGTAGCAAGAATAATAAGCTACATTAATAGTTAAAGTAGTTAGATCCTAAATACTTTAAGGAAAATAAAAAGAGAGGAATGAAGTTGGAAGAAATATTGTGTTGTCCAATTTGTTTTGAACAACCAAAGATTAACAGAATGAGCCAAAAAAGAAATTGAGTTTAAATTGCCTTTTTGTAAAAGTACATTTTTGCGTTGTGCATCATTGATATCATCATCTGTTACCTCAGTTAAATAATCATTTAGATTCATCTTTTCACTTTGTGAAAATGAATGAACTAGGTCTTTTTGAATATGAGAAATTTTATTGCTATTTCCCGATTTAGCAATTTTTGCATGAGATAATGTTGGTGCTATTATCGCCAACAACATACTTAATAAATAAATGGACATTTTCATAATCCTGGCAAATATACGAATAGAATTAATATTATCACAAGTATTAAAATTGAGGAAACTTAAGAACTAAGTTCACTCAAAATCAATTGATTAAGAGCCAAATACGCTGTTAAAATTTGTATAAAAATTAGCAGTATGCAAGCTGCTAAAAAACTTCGCCTAAATTCATAAAAATGCCATTTGAACCTCCTTGACCAAAACCATAATCAATGGATATATTGGTATTTGAATGTTTGTTTAATTTTATCCTCACTCCTGCCCCATAACCTGGCAACATCGTTTGGATTGGTTTGCCTTGTCCTTCAGATAAACTTTGCATATTACCAAAAACCACCCCGCCCAAAAAACCATTTTCTGTAATGCCGAAGCGATATTCAGATTCAAAATAGATCAATTTATCGCCTCTAAATCTTCCTTGAATATACCCTCTCCCTAAATTGCCATAAGTATCCGAAGCAGTGGTAGGCAAATCCAAATATGGTTGTTTCCCTTTAATTGTAAAAATATTATAAGTCCAAAATGCTAAAATATTTTTACTGCCTATAGGGAAAGGTAAATATTTTCTGTAATCAAAAGATATACTTTGCCAAGGGGCATCACTACCTAAAAAAGGTAAATTATTACGATATATCATTTTAAAATAACTCCCATTGGCTACGGGGTTTGCAATACTCTTTCTTGTATCGTATAATAAGTTCAACGAAAGTCCCACTGAACTAGAATGCGTATTAAAGCCATATTCTCTATACCCAATCAATGGCTTATTCATAGTGGTCGTATCCTTAATGTTTGAATGATAATCAATATTTAAGCCAGGACCAAAATAAAAGTTAGGACTTATTCTTTTTAATACTGATTGATGCATTTTTAAATAAGAATAATTTAATTCATCAAATAATTTTAAATCACTATTGCCTCCTAATCCAAAATCAAGTTGAGGATACTTTAAATAGTCCCAATCCGAATTGAAATTAATGTCATTATTATTAAACCATAGGTTGGTTGTAAATTGAAAAATAATTTGTTTGTTCTGTGTATATTTTATTTCCGAAAAAACACTTGATTCATTTTCATGCATATTTTTTTGGGGTAAAATAACACTAGCACTAATTGATGTAGCAAATTTTGTTGCTAAACTATATTCAATACCAGGTATAAAAGTAATTAGTGCTTTATTTGATTTTTCGCCTACTGCTCTAGTTTTATTCACCTTGAATACTCTATAAATGCCATCTACAAAATCGACCATAGAATCAAGGCCGGGTTGTTTATATAAGCCTAGGGTAAAGATGTTTTTTTTATGAGCTGGTCGCAACCATTGTGTACTGTCTTGTGCAGTTAATTGTATTGAAAAAAACATGACCAACAACAACCCTATTAATTTGAAATTCATTTTTTGTAAATATTAATGAGTGGGCTCAATGAAGTTAAAGATACATGATGATATTGTTAATATTATTATAAGTATAGTATATCAACAACAGTTTAAGATATATCATATTAATCGTATATTAGTGTTCAAATGCTATAGTGATCTATTGAAAAAAAAATTAACTTACTTATTAATTCACTTTTATATGAAATATATTTCCAACTTATTATTTAGTTTTTGCATCACAACCATTACGCAGTTTTTATCAATGGAAGCGGCATCACAAAAAGCAAATTTACATTGGCAAAAAATGGCCAATGGAGTTTGGAAAGCGGAAGTAGGAAAACCTGAAGCCAAAAATTTATTATCTATTTCAGGAGTATCTCCTAAAATTAGTGCGATTAATCAAATGCCTTTGTCTAATTTTCCTATCGCAGAGGATGAAATAGAAGTAGAAGTATATGACGGAAAAACTTATTTAAAATTTCCGCTCGACAAAACTGAAAAAATATTTGGACTAGGGTTGAATTTTAAAACAGTAGAACAAAGAGGACGCATCCTTAGATTACATGAGGATCATTATGATGGTATTGATAATGGACGCTCTCATGCTCCCATCCCCTTTTATGTTTCATCTAAAGGATATGGCGTCTTTATAAATTCAGCTAGGTATATAGATATATGGGTAGGAACAGGTGTAAGAGTAAATAGTAAAACACCAGCAGATGCAAGAGATCGCAATACGGATTCAAAATGGTCGGCATCTCCCTATTCAGATAATGTGGAAGTATTAGTGCCAGCAGAAGGTGTTGAACTTTTTGTGTTTGGTGGACCTAGTACACTAGATGCTGTAAGTAGATTTAATTTATACCAAGGAGGCGGTTGCTTACCTCCTAAATGGGGACTTGGATTTTGGCACCGAACGCCTACTTTATTTAATGACGCGCAGCTACTTGAGGAAGTGAAAGGATTTACAAAACATCAATTTCCTTTAACAGTGATTGGCTTAGAACCAGGCTGGCAAAGTAAATCCTACCCTTGTACCTATGAGTGGGATAATAAAAGATTCCCTGATCCTAAAGGTTTAATCAAAACATTAAAAGACAAAGGCATTTATACTAATCTTTGGATCAACCCTTATATTTCTCCAGATGCAAAGTTAATGAGCACTTTAAAACCTTTCACTGCATCGCATACGGTATGGTCAGGCTATATTCCTGATTATGCAATGAAGCAAACGAATACTATTATTGGAAATCATTTAAAGAAAAATTTACTTGACATTGGCGTAAGTGGATTTAAGATGGATGAGAATGATGGATTTGATTTTTGGTTATGGCCAGATGTCGCCAAATTCCCTTCGAAAATGCCAGCAGAAATGATGAGACAAACTTATGGGATGATGATGCAAAAATTAAATACCCAATTATATAGAACGGAAAATAAAAGAACCTACGGATTGGTTAGGGGAACCAATGCAGGCGCTACGAGCTTCCCATTTGTTATTTATAATGATTATTATAGTCATAGGGATTTTATTACTGCATTAATTAATAGTTCATTTATTGGTACACTCTGGACTCCCGAAGTACGCAGTTCGGGATCGGCCGAAGATTGGCTTCGCAGAATGCAAACAGTTTGCTTTTCACCCATTGCTATGTTGAATGCATGGTCGGATGGAACTAAGCCATGGACATTTCCTGAAGTTGAAAAAGAAGTAGCAGATGTAGCCAATTTAAGAATGCAATTAATTCCTTATTTATATACTTGTTTTGCTGAATATGCATTTTATGGCCGACCTCCTTTTAGGGCAATGAATTTAGTGGATGCATTTCCAAATGAAATAAAAGATCAGTACATGGTAGGAGATAATTTATTGATTGCTCCACTATTTACTGGAGAAATTAGCAGAAAAGTATTTTTACCAAAAGGAAAATGGTATGATTTTTATACAGGCAAATTAGTGGGTGATTCAGAAGTAATCACTGTTGCACCAGGACTTGCACATATACCTGTTTTTGTAAAAGAAGGTGGTATTATACCAATGGCTGTGAACAACACAGTAGCAGAAGGCAAATACGATTTAGTAATTAAATACTATGGTGAAAAAGATGCCAGCTATCAATTGTATGATGATGATGGAAAAACGTTTAACTATGAAAAAGGAGATTTTTCATGGAGAACGCTTTCGGTAAAACGAGATCAAAAAGGTCAATTAAATGGCAGCATATCATTACCAGCAACAGGCAAGCCTGATAATATTGGTAAAATTACCTGGGAATTTAAAACAAAATAAATCAATGGCTTGGTAATGCAAATGCAACATAGCTATCACCCATATTCCCTCCCCATTTTGAACCACCACATGCGATGACGACATATTGTTTCCCATTCACTTTATAAACCGATGGCGTTGCTACCCCTGAGGCAGGTAAATCTGTTTCCCATAAAATTTTACCATTTGCTTTATTAATGGCCCTAAATTTTCCATCTGCTGTAGCACCAATAAATAAAAGCCCTCCTGCTGTTATGACAGAGCCTCCATAATTTTCTCTTCCCGTTGTTGGAATTCCTTTTGCTTTTAATTCTTTAAATTCTCCTAAAGGAATGGTCCATAAATATTTTCCAGTATTTAAATCAATTGCATTTAATGTACCCCAAGGTGGGCTAATCGCAGGATAACCTTCTTTTGTCAAAAATTTATTATACCCTGTAAATCCATAAGAAGGTTTTAAAGATCCCTGAATTTTTTCAAGCGAACCCATGTATTTTTTTGACTGTTGTGATTTCAATTTTAAAATATAAGAAGCCAAGGCCGATTTCTCAAAACTAGATAACTGATTAAAACCAGGCATCATTTTACGGCCTGTTGAAAGCAAAGTCGTAAAACCAGCTTCATTGTATTTCTTTTCTGAACCTATAATAGTGGGGTAATCACCAGATCCTTTTTGTTCAGGTCCATGACAACCCATACAATTCAACTTATAAAGCAATTGACCTGCTTCCAAATTGGTGAAATGTGTTTTTAAAATTTGTTTGTTTTCGACCAAGTTTAATACCCAGGCCATTTCATTTGCATTCACATATAAAATTCCTTTTTCTGGATCAATCGAAGGACCTCCCCACTCACCGCCCCCATCATATCCTGGTAAAATAATAGTACCCTCTTTGGTGGGAGGTGTAAATATACCTTGAGATCGAAAAGTTTTAAATCGCTTTTTTATATCCTGATAGGATGAATCACTCACCAAAGTATTTAAACCATTTTCGGTTAGCAATTGCCTTACAAAAGGTTTAGGTAAAACCGGAAAAGGTTGTGTAGGAGAAAGTTTTTCACCTAGAATAGATGTTTGAGTTGAAACCGGTTTTTCTTGAATAGGGAAAAGGGGTTTACCGTTTTCTCTATCGAATAAAAACACAAACCCAGTTTTAGTGGTTTGCGCAATGGCATCTATTTTTTTTCCTTCTCTATCCACTGTCACTAATACTGGAGGACTTGAAATATCCATATCCCATACATCATGATGTACTGTTTGAAAATGCCAAATCAATTTCCCAGTTAAAGCATCAATGGCTAAAATACAATTACCAAAAAGGCCATTGCCCAATCGATCACCACCATAAAAATCATTGGTAGGGCTACCCACGCCTGCATAAAGTATACCTCTTTTTTCATCCAAACTAAAACCAGACCAGCTATTGGTTGAACCCATTCTTTTATAAGCACTCGTATCGGCCCAAGTAGTATAGCCCAATTCATTAGGATAAGGAATGGTATGAAAAATCCATTTTTGTTCGCCTGTTTTAACATCAAAGGCCCTGATATGCCCGGGTGTTTCTTCGCTAACCAAGCCACTTAAGAAAAATAAATTTTTATAAATCATAACAGGCGAAGTAGGAGCAATAGAAACTTTAAATTCATCGCGGTCAAGTCCCTTTGCGAGATTAACACCCCCTTCCTTTCCAAAACTTAGAATTAGTTTTCCTGTTATTGCGTTCACTGCAAATGCAATGGGGCCCACTGTGTAAATAATTCTTTTATCATTCCCTTCCTCCCAATAAGCCACCCCCCTGTTCATATTGATGCTGCTGCGATGCCACAATTTATTATTTATTGAATCGGCTGGATCAAATTGCCATTTTTCAATTCCGGTAGCCGCATCAATGGCGAATAATTTCATCTTAGGCGATACGCCATATAAAATTCCATTTACAATAATTGGATTGCATTCCATAGATCCTTTCTTAGTTGAATCATCATGCTCTGAATGATATACCCAAGCTAATTTCAAACTACTCACATTGTTGGTATCAATTTCATTCAAACTTGAATACTTAATATTTCCTTTGCTCCCTCCTGTTACTTTCCAGTCGCTATATTGATTATTGGTATAGTTGTTGATTACGTAATATGAAACAACTACTATTAAAATAAATAACAGAATTCCTAATTTAAAATTCCCTTTGTTTGATGATTTTGTCATTTATTTATTTTTAATTAAAAAAGAGGGCAAGTCGTCCACTTTTGCACAACACACTTGATCCATCACTTGCTTTAATTGTATTTTTAAACTTGAAATAAGATGATCTCCTCCTT
This sequence comes from Chitinophagia bacterium, assembly GCA_037129315.1. Taxonomy (GTDB): domain Bacteria; phylum Bacteroidota; class Bacteroidia; order Chitinophagales; family Chitinophagaceae; genus Sediminibacterium. Next base: position 6,998 of record JBAXVC010000026.1, read on the forward strand.
CCTCCCCTAATGCAGCAACTGCATACATAAAACTGCGCCCCATAAAAGCAAACTCCGCACCCGATGCAATGGTTCGGGCAATATCTGGACCGGATCTTAAACCACTGTCCATCATTATTTTAATTTGACCTTTATATTTTTCAACAATAGGAGCTAATGTTTTAATAGTAGATTGACCGGGATCCAATTGTCTGCCACCATGATTAGATAAAATAATTCCATCTAAACCAAGTTTAATCGCCATCTCGGTGTCTTCCTCCGAAGCAATTCCTTTAATGACTAATTTTCCTTTCCACTTGTCTCTGATGGCCGAAATTTTTTGTTCATTTAATCTGCCCGAAAAAGTTTGATTCATAAACTGACCCAGTTGTTGCATATTTAAACCTTTAGGCATATAAGGCTTCATAGTTGCAAAGGAAGGCTGTCCATGATATAAAGTTTTTAATGCCCATTCGGGTCTTCCCATAATTTGAAGCATATTTTTAAAGGTCATTCGTGGAGGCATGGCCAAACCATTGCGAATATCTCTTGGCCTATAACCAAACGTAGGGACATCACTTAATATCACCAATACAGGATAACCTGCTTCTTGCACTCTGTCAATGACTTTATCTCGAATTTCATTTTCGGCTGGATGATATAATTGAAACCAAGCTTTTCCTTCGGTCAATGCGCCTATACGCTCAATACTACTCGTTGAAACAGTACTCAATATAAATGGAATATTATGTTTGAATGCGGCCTTAGCTAATATCTCGGGGGCATTGGGCCAAATTAAACCTTGTAAACCAATGGGTGAAATTCCAAATGGAGCATCATAAGTATGTCCAAATATTGAAGTATCTAAGTTTGCATCGGTATGATGTCTTAAATAATAAGGTTTTAATTCAACCTTTCTTAATTCTTTGGTGTTTTTTGTTAAATTAACATCTTCATTACAACCGCCATCTAAATATTCAAACGCGAATTTTGGAATTTTTGACTTTGCTTTTTTAATAAGGTCGTCAATAGAGGGGTAGTCATGATTATAAGATAGCTGCATAGTAAGAATTTTATTAAATAGATTGATTGTTTAGATGAAATTAAAAATTACTTTTTTTGAAATTCAATTAAAGGAATCATTTCAGTATTTCCATTCATTTTTAATTCAATGACAGAACAATTTTCATCTGGCAATTGATTAGGTAATTGAATATTGATATTGGTGCTGTTTTGATCAAAGGCCAGATTAGCTCCTTTTACAAAGTGAGCACTCAGTACTTTTAAATTTGGAATATTTGGCAGGGAAATTAGATGATGGTCGGCATTAAAAATATGAATGTATATTTTATCCCCTTTCCGAGTAGCTGCATATGCTGAATTAGGTCGATAAGGCCCACCTTTTGTCCCGTAAATGGCTTCGCCATAATTATTTAACCAAGCCCCCATTTGTTTTAAACGATTCACTTGACGTAATTCCATTCTGCCATCCATCATTGGGCCCACATTAAATAATAAGTTTCCATTACCCGCTGCTGTGCTCACTAATTTTTGAATGCACTCATTCAATGACTTCATTTTATCATTTGGTTTCCAAGCCCATTGATTACAAATAGTAATACAGGATTCCCATGGGTAATTCATATTAATTTCACCCACTTCTTGTTCGGGTGTCGCATAATCACCAATGGTTTCATTCGTCATCACTTTATGAGTTCCTTTTCCCAATCGGTTATTAATGATGACATTTTTATCTAATTTTTTTAAGTAATTATAAATATCAGCACCCATATCTTTTGTCCAAGGACTTTCCCAATTTCCGTCAAACCATAACATATAAGGATGATAGTTTGTCACAAGTTCATTTAATTGATTTTTCATGAATTGCACAAATTCAACCATGTTACCTGTTGTTTCAGGTTTACTATCACTTACTCTAATAGGGTATCTTGTATCATACCAATCAAGTACTGTATAATAGATACAAAGTTTAATTCCATATTTATTACATGCTTTTGACAACGCTCCTACTACATCTTTTTTAAAAGGTGAATTCATGATATTGTAGGAAGTAAATTTAGTAGGCCACAAACAAAATCCATCGTGATGCTTGGCAGTAATGGTAATGTATTTCATACCTGCCTGCTTTGCAGTTTTAACCCATACATCTGCATCAAATAAAGCGGGATTAAAATCATGGTATAATTCATCATATTCTGCCTTTGGAATAACACTGGTTCGGGACCAACCAATTTCAGTACCTCTTAAACTAACCGGCCCCCAATGAATAAACATCCCAAAACGTTTATCCATAAAACCATCTAATACTTTTTTTTCGGTTTTATACGGCACTAAGGTTGGCGTATTTTGTGCTACACTTAATTGAATGAAGAGTGCACTGAAAAATGTAAGTATTAAATATTTCATAAGTGTTGGTATTTCAAGGTATCATAAATATAAGATATTACTTATCTCATACCGCATGAACTAAAATCTGCAATTTTGTAAATTAAATAATGTTTAATAAATAATTGATTTACAATATATTACGAGACTATTAAACAAAAACGACGCCAACTTGATGGTATTCTATTTCCATTATATGGTAGAAATAGGATAAATAGTAAAGAGTACCTTTTTTAATTCCTTATTAAAAGTAATAAAATAACCTTTGAACCTATTTGTTTAGTTTTAAATTCAACTTTGAATTAAATAAATAAACAAAATTTTAGTAATATGTTAATTTGCGAAAACAAGATACCAACTCAAACTTTATTTAGACATTAAATAGATAATGTAGCGTAGATTGGAGCTTCGTATAAATCAAAGTATAAATATGATGACCAAATCAACATTAAGATCACATTGCCCAATCACTACTGGGATCGATGTTATAGGAGATAAGTGGACTTTACTTATTATAAGGCATATGCTTTTTCGTCATAAACATACCTACGGTGAACTTATAGATATGAAAGAAAAAATTGCAACAAAGGTTTTGGCGCAAAGATTAGAAGCATTAGCAGCTGATGGTTTAATTGAAAAAAGGAATCACCCTACCAATAAAAAAGTTTTTTTATATACATTAACAGATAAAGGAATTGATACTATTGAAATAATGGCTAAAATTATTAATTTCTCAGTAACCCATTATCGTAGTCAAATGCTAACTAATCCCTTGGATAAAACTAAACTTTCTTATATCTATACGCACGCAAAATCTGAAGAGGATTTTATTAAGGACGCTAAAAAGAATTATATCAAATTCAGAAAAAACCTATTAAATTTTTAAAGCTTCTTCATCATCGCATTTGAAGATCAATGACTATTGAGAATTAGGATTATAATAGTTCCATAATAAAGCTGATAATTTTCGAGTAAGTACCCAAGCTTCATTTTTTGTTTCCCAACTTTTGTCCTTGTTATTTTTTGTAAATATGCTAAAAATATATCGGTGCTTCCCATTTACATAAACCACTTCATCGCGGCTTGCATCTACTGCTCCATTTTTATCTGCGGCGAAAACACCTGGTGGAATTTCAGATAGCGCTTCTTCATCCCAGTATTGTCTTCCTAGTAAACGCAACATTTTTGCATCAGATTCCTTGCTGAGCATCTCCCCTTTTACAATCCTTTCCATAATAATACTTATTTCCCTTGGCGTGGTTTGTCCCCAACCATATTTGGTCCTATTTAATTCTCTTCCAGGAGTGCGACTATTCACACGGGTATCTTTGATGCCAGCACTATCCAAAATCTGATTAATGGCAACTCCACCACCAGCCAACCCTTGCAACCATAAACTTGCGCAATTATCGCTAATAGTAAGCATCAGCATCAGCACTTTACTTAGTTCAATGCTAGTTCCATTTTTAAAGGAAGAAAGAATGTCATCCCCCTCACTATAATATAAAGAATCGGTATAAGTGAGACGTTGATGATATTGAAGTTCCTCTTTTTCAATTTTATGCATGATACCTAAAAGAATTGGAATTTTAACGATACTCGCAGTAGGAAAAATAGTATCTGCATTTACTTCCACTATTTTATTTTTTGAAAGATCATGGACATAAACTCCTATATCACCATTAAAATCCTTAACTAGATCTTCTATTTTTCGTTGAAGTCGATGATCTGTTCTTTGCGCTGTCAAATTGATTGAATAAAGCAAAAGCATACCTAGTATAAGCTTTTTCATAGGGTATCATTTAGATGATTAAAATTAAGTGAATTTTACCTGAAAACCCCAAGTCAAGGGTCTCCTATTTATAAAATAATTAAAAAGGCATACAGTTGATATATAGTCACTCCAAATAGATTCAGGTAAATATTCCTGAAATAAAATTGTATTAAACCACTTTTATTTTAAAAGTATTTAATATATATTTATTGTTCATAAAAACAAATAACCATATGAAAAAACTATTATTAGGTTTACTTGTATCAGCATCATTAATCGCTTGTACAAACCAAGGAACAAAACCCGCATTTGATTTAAACAATGCAAAAAAAGAAATCGAAGCAGGTGATAAAGAAATTTGTAGCTTACTATCAAAGGGCGACTCTGTTGGCGCTGCTAATATGTATAGCAGTAATGGTAAATTGATGGTTAATAATATGCCTTCAATAACAGGAAAAGAAAATATAGCCTCATTTTGGGGTGGTTTTATAAGAATGGGTGGTGACGTTTCACTTACTACCTTAGAAATTTGGGGTGATGAAAATTTGATCTCAGAAGAAGGTTTATTCGAAATTAAATTAAAGGATGGTAAAGTAGCAGATAAAGGGAAATATGTAGTGGTTTGGAAAAAAGAAGATGGTAAATGGAAACTACACAGAGACCTTTCTAATTCAGACCTTCCTGCAGCAACAAAATAGGTTTTAATAAAAGTTTGATGAATACGAAAAAGGCCTCTAGCAATAGAGGCCTTTTTATTTATTCAAATCGAGTTAAATTACTTAGAACTCTGAATCGTTTTTCTAGGAACTCTTTCAGTTGCCATTGCTGCATGATAAATATATGAAGCCATTATGGTTGCGTTCTTCATGAGGTCTTCGGGCTGAATACCTTCAAGATAATCAAGATTGGTATGTCCTGCAGTTCCTGGTGTACGATCCTGTAAAAACTGAAATCCAGGAAGTCCCACATCATCAAAAGCAACATGATCTGTACTACCTAAACTTTGATTAGATACCATGGTCATGCCTAAATCATGGAAAGGCTCCATCCATGCAGTAAGCATAGTGCGTGCTGCTTCATTCCCCTGTAAGTATATCCCACGATATTGACCAGCCCCATAATCTTGATTAAAATAAGCAGACAAAAGTTCATACTCAGGTTTAATGCCAATAGATGCATTACGCGGATCTCCAAAATGCTTTTGCACATAAGCACGTGAACCATAAAGTCCTTGCTCTTCACCTGACCATAATGCAATTCGAATTGTACGCTTTGGTTGCACTCCTAATGTTTTGAGTATACGCATTGCTTCAAGTGCCACCGCTGAACCAGATGAATTATCACTAGCATTTGAACTACCATGCCAAGTATCAAAATGTGCTCCTACCATAACCACACCTGCCTTTGGATCTGTACCAGGAATTTCACCAACCAAATTCATTGCTTGTTCTACTTTATCTCCAATTCTATTTCTAATTTCTAATTCAATATTTACTGAAATGCCTCGTTTAAGAATTCGATACATTCTATTGTAATGCTCAGGGGTCACTGCAAGAATGGGTACAGAATTTTGCATTCCTGCTGCACTCCATCCATCTTCTCTTACACCTGGACGAGAATAAGCAGGAACAATGCCAAGTCGATTGCCATCCGTTTGCAAAACCACCGCTACATTTTCTGCTTTAAAAAATGCAATACGCTCCGCCGCTGTAATGGATGTTGGATTTGCTATTACCCTGGCTGGCTTAGGCTTAATGGGAACAATAGCAGTTTGCTCAAGTGCAGTGAGTTCCTCGCTATTATATCGATGTACTCCATTGGTGAGTGTTTGCAGGTCTATAACTGCGGGATTAGAAATGAGTACCGCCTTACCACTTAGCTTACCCCTAAGCGCAGCCATCTCATCTTTAGTTTGTATATCAACTACAATTGCCTCTGCGTTAATTTTTCCTTGTGTGCTAGAAGTATATGCAACGGGATAAGCATTAAGGGGCATATAATCGGGGGTTATCATATGTGCCGAAACATATTCATTATCCCAAGTGACACCATAATCCATATAGGGTTCACTATTCACTTGACTTAATCCCATCTTCTTCATTTCATCTAGTGCCCAAACTTGCGCATGCTGCATATCCTTTGACAAAGTGAGTCTTGCGCCAAGTACATCAACTATATAAGATTCATACTCCATCACTTTTGAATGTTGTAATCCTTCCTCACGAATGCGAGCAACCATTGCCCAATCCACTAAGCTAGGCAATACAAATGCAAAAGACATTATAATGACAACGATAAAGGAAACAATACGAATCAATTTGTTTTTGAAAAAGGTCTTCATTGGATTTTTGTATTTGGATTTAGAAATGCATCTTGATAGTTACAATTTACCATAAGATTTTCAATTAATACCATTCGCAGTCAAAGCAATTTTAACTTTAAGTCATTATAAGTCGTACTATTTTGAATAAATAAAAAACATGCATCTTGATTATTCCAAATAATTGAAATGAAAAATGAGTAAAATTTAATCATATATATTTGATTATCAATTATATATGGCAATATTTGACCAGATTAGAGCAGGCAATACTACTAAAGTGTAGCAGGTATGAATCAATAAAGAATTAAGCGTTAAATTAGTAAAAAGATTAACTTTTTTATATTAAAAGTCAATATTAAAAAACATAAATATCTTGCTTTTCATAAGTTCTTTGAATAATATCTTTAAATTTATATATGGAAGGATTCAACTGGAACGATAGTTCAAATTTTATAAGTAAACTCACCATTAAAAGAGCATGGAATGGAGTTAAAGTTTTATCAAGCTATTATGCTGCCCGATTATTAAACAAGCCTGTTCAATGGGGCTACCCTGTTTCAATTTCTTTCGAACCTACAACCAGTTGTAATTTAAGATGCCCTGAATGCCCAAGTGGCCTTAGAGCTTTTACCCGACCTACAGGTATGTTAGACCAAAACTTTTTTAAATCAACTATTGATGAAATTCATAAAGAACTTTTATATCTAACATTCTATTTTCAAGGTGAACCTTATCTTAATCCAGATTTTTTAGAGATGGTAAAGTATGCGAGTAGTAAAGGAATTTATACTGCCACTTCGACCAATGCACATTATATGACTGATGAAAATGCAAGAAAAACCGTAGAAAGTGGTTTAGACCGACTCATCATTTCCTTGGATGGCACTACACAAGAAACCTATAAACAATATCGAGTTGGGGGAGATATTGAGAAAGTATTACAAGGTGCTAAAAATATTGTTAAATGGAAAAAAGATTTAAACAGTAAGAAACCATTTGTAATTTTTCAGTTTCTAGTTGTCAAGCATAACGAACATCAAATTGATGATGTTAAACAATTAGCTAAAGATATTGGGGTTGATCAATTACGTTTTAAAACCGCACAGGTTTATGATTATGAAAATGACCCTAATAACTTGATCCCTACTAATGAAAAATATAGTAGGTATAAAAAAAATAAAGACGGGATCTTTAAATCAAAAAATAAATTATCTAATAAATGCTGGAAAATGCAATATTCCAATGTGATCACTTGGGATGGAATTGTAGTTCCTTGTAGTTTTGATAAGGATGCGACACATCATTTGGGTAATTTAAAAAATCAACCTTTTAAAGAAATTTGGCATAATCAAAACTATCAAAAATTTAGAGCAGAATTAAAAAAAAGCAGAAAAAATATAGACATTTGTGCCAATTGTTGTGAAGGCATGTCTGTTTGGAAAGATTAAAAAAAATTAATTTATCAAAATTTATCAAAATGAAAAAAACAATTATCGTCCTACTGAGTGCCCTTTTTTTATTTTCTTGTAAAAATCAAGATAATAAAGCCCGTTTAGCAAAATCATCATTAGAGTATAAAAATGGCTGGTTTAATATACACTTAGAAGGGTCACCTTCTGATATTGGTTTTCAAAATGGTTATTTATTATCAAACCAAATTGATACTGCAATTAAGGCCACCGGCTTTTTTTTAGAACATGAAACAAAACATGATTGGAATTTTTACAGAAGCTGTGCCAAAAATTTTCTTTGGGATAAACTTGATAGAGAATATAAAAATGAAATAAATGGTATAGTAGAAGGTTTAGCAGCTAAAGGAATAAAGTATGATAGCTTAGACATCACTGCCTATAATGCAACACAAGAATTAGCTTACTATTATGTGCCTCAATTAATGAATAAAGAAAAACCAAATTCAGGTAACAATAAAGCCCCAGGAAATTGCAGTGCTTTTATCGCTACAGGTAGTTTTACAAAAGATGGCAAAATAGTGATGGGGCATAATAACTGGACTAATTATTTATTAGGTCAATATTGGAATGTGGTTGCAGATATAGTACCAGAAAAGGGTAATCATATCATCATGGATTGTATGCCAGGATTTATTCATAGTGGAGATGACTTTGTCATTTCTTCAAATGGTATTCTTATAACAGAAACTACAATAACTCAATTTCTAGGTTTTGATACAACAGGTATACCCGAATTTCAAAGAGCAAGAAAAGTGGCTCAATATGCAAATAGCATAGATGACGCAGTAAAAATATTTACCACAGGTAATAATGGAGGATATGCGAATGATTGGTTAATTGGTGATACTAAGACTAATGAAGTTGCAAAAATTGAATTGGGATTAAAAAACTATAAAGTATGGAGAAGTAAAGACACAGCAATGATTGGATCCAATTTTGCTAGTGATCAAAAATTAATTAAGGAAGAAACAACCTTTAATACTGCTGATATTTCAAATAGTCCTAATGCAAGAAAACTCAGAATGGAAAAATTAGTAATTGACTTAAAAGGAAAATTAGATGATGAAACTGGAAAAGTACTTGAAGCTGATCATTTTGACGCAGTTCAAAACAAACAACTAAACAATCGCTGTGTGGTATGTGGTCATGTTGATGAAGATGCTGCAGGATGTAAAGAATTTGATATGGGTCCTTATTATCCTATGGGTGCGGTTCAAGGAAAAGTTACCACTGCAGCAATGGCAAAAGACATGAAATTTTGGGCTCATTTGGGCCATCCTTGTGGTAAAGATTTTATTGGGGAAACCTTTTATACTGCACATCCCGAATATAAATGGCAGGATAAATATTTGAAACAAATGAAGTCCTATCCTTGGACTACATTTCAGGCAAAAAACTAAAGAAATGACCAATTTCATCGGTTATTTCTTTAGTTTTGCCCACTTAATATGAATAAATTTTTTGGGTTGATTTTTGGGGTTGTATTAGTCACTAATGCTTTTTCGCAGGAAAGAAATCTACCTGCATTAAAAATTAATACCCCTATCAAAATAGATGGAATTTTGGATGAGGCTGTTTGGCAACAAGCTGCAATCGCAGATAGCTTTATTGTAAATTTCCCAACTTTTGGTGTTCCTGCAAAGCAAAATACCCAAGTGCGCGTTTTATATAGTGATCAAGCCGTATATATAGGCGCTTATCTTTATGATGATCCAAAATTGATCCGAAAGCAGCTAACTGCTCGAGATGGCGAGTCTCGCCAGGATATTGATTACTTCAGTGTTTTTTTTGATACTTATAATGACAATCAAAATGGCTATCAATTTTTAGTAACTGCCAGAAATGTGCAGTCGGACGGTCGTTTGGTGGCTAATAAAGTAACTCAGTTTGGATTACCAACAGATTATACATGGGATGCGGTTTGGGAAAGTAAAGTAAGCATGCAAAAAGATGGTTGGATTGTTGAAATGAAAATTCCTTATTCAGCTTTACGTTTTTCTAAAAAAGAAATTCAAGACTGGGGTTTAAATTTTCAAAGGTATATCCGACGAAATAACGAAGGTTCATTTTGGAATAAAGTTGATCCTCAACAAAATGGTTTTGTAAATCAATTTGGAAACTTAATGGATGTAATTAAAATTGTACCTCCCCTAAGGTTATCTGTACTACCCTATATTACTGCTGGCGTTAGAACAACTCCTCTAGCAAATGGTACTACTAATACTACTATATTACGAAATGGTGGAATGGATTTGAAATATGGGGTGAATGAAAGTTTTACTTTAGACGCTACTTTAATACCAGATTTTGGTCAAGTAGTTTCTGACAATGTAGTATTAAATCTTACACCCTATGAAGTTCAGTTTCAAGAAAATAGGCCCTTTTTTACAGAAGGGTTAGAACTGTTTAATAAATCTGGATTGTTTTATTCAAGAAGGGTTGGAAGTACCCCTAACAATTACCAGGCGGTAAATAATCAGGTTAATAGTGATGCTAATTTGAAGATGATTTTAAATCCTGGCATTACTCAATTGTACAATGCTACAAAATTTTCTGGACGAAATAAATCAAAATTAGGAATAGGCGTATTCAATGCAATCACAGCGCCCATGTATGCGATATATGAAAATAAAACGACAGGTGCAAGAACATCCGTCGAAACAGAACCACTTACTAATTATAATATTTTAGTGTTAGATCAAGCGCTAAAAGGAAGGTCTTCCTTAACTTATACAAACACAAATGTAATTCGCAATGGCGGATCTAGAAATTCGAATGTTAGCGGACTTGACATAAATTTATTTAATCAAAACAATCGATATAATTTTACTTGGGGTACAAGGTACAGTTCCATTACTGGTGCCAATAAATATGGAGGATATGCGAGTTATTTACAATTCGGTAAAGTAAGTGGGAACTGGCAGTATAGCCTGTCTAATACAATAGAGTCTGAAAAATACGACCCAAATGATTTGGGTTTTCTTAAAGCCCCGAATGAATTTTCGGGAATAGGAAAACTTGGTTATTATGTGTTTACACCAACCAAAAATTTTATTAGTCAAAATTACTCATTAAGTATTTTACCTGTTTATTTATATGTGCCATTTAAATTTTCAAATGTAACCTTGAAAGGAATAGGCTTTTGGGTATTCAGAAATTTTTGGGATTTAACTTTAACTGCTAACTATCAACCTGTTTGGCAGCAAGATTTTTTTGAAATGCGAACAACAGGCAAATCAATGAAACGAATGCCCTATTGGTATACTGGAATAAATGGAAGCAGTGATAGTAGAAAAAGTTTTTTTATTCGTTATACTTTGGGGATTGCAGAAGAGCCTAATTATCCATTAGATTCTTATAATACTATCGAAATCGGCCCTCGTTATCGTTTTAATGAACACTTTAGCTTAGACTTTGATGTAAATCGAATAATTGATAATGGACAATATGGTTATGCCTTTCGCGAAGCCAATGGAGAACCAATAGCGGGAAGACGAAAAAATACAAGTTATACAAGTGTTTTGAGTGGCATTTACAATTTTACTGAAAAGATGAATTTAACTATGCGTGCGCGTCATTATTGGAGCAAGGTTTCGTATAGCAACTTCTATTATACAGATATAAACGGTGATTTTCAACCGCATACTTTTATTGATGGTCAGGATCAGAATTTTAATGCCTTTAATTTAGATATGTTTTATACTTGGGATTTTAAATACGGTAGTAAATTGATTATAGGATGGAAGAATGCCTTAGGATCTGAATTCCCTATTGATGGCTTACGGTATAACAATTACACTAAAAATTTAACACAGGTATTCCAACAGCCTCATGGAAATGAATTTAATATGCGACTTATTTACTACATCGATTATTTGACACTTCAGAAGAAGAAAAGAATATAAAAACGAAAATCGACCCATTTGATGCAATTTTAGGGGTTTGTTTCCTCACACTGAGCACTTATTCAGAATTATTGAAAGAAATAAGAAAAAGATTGTATAATATATCAAATTATTACTTACTTTAAGGAAGTAAATCACCCAATCTTTTGCAATTCTAACGCAATAGTTCTATTTACAATTCTTGTAATCACTATCATTTCTGAGTATCTTATTTAATCATTGAGATAGGCAATACCCTATTTCTAAATCTACATGTATGAAAAAAACAATTTCAATTGCATTAGCATCTGTTATATTATTTGCTTGTAATCCAAAACAAAACGAAACTGCATCTAATACAGATGAGGCCGCTATGGCTGATTTTAAAGTGAATTCAAAATTAGTGTTAGATGGTTTTGAAGCATTTGTTAATAACGATTCAATTACTTTCAACAATAATTTTTCTGATACAGGTAAAATACATGGGCCTGGATATGGGGAAGAAGGAATAGTAAGTAAAAAAGTACTATTACAAAGACTTCAGGGATTACATAAATTACTTACTAATATAAAAGCGAATGACATTAAACTTTTACCTGGTGTTGATGAAGTTACATTTAAACCAGATGGCGGTGTGAGAGCATATGTAAGATGGACAGATGATGCTATTGCAAATGGAGTTAAAATTGAACACAAATTTTATGGAGTATATCAATTCAATAAAGACCATAAAGTGGTTGATGCAGATGAATATATGGATATTACAGGAATTATTAAAGCCGCTACGGCACCAAAAAAATAATTAGATATTAGGTTTGGAAAATACGACAAGGCCTCTAGGAATAGGGGCCTTTTTTATTTCGACAAAAAGAGTTGCAAAAAAGCAAAAGACCCAAATATCAATCTTGCTTCAATTTTACCTTTGTAAATATTTGCAAATGCGGGAGTGCTAAAACAGATAAGCTTATAAATAGAAGTGTAAAAATACCAGAAGCATCTTTACTATTTAGCGTTAAAAATGTAATATATATAAACCCAAACCATGCCAAAATGGAAAAGGGAGCAGCTTTTACAAGTAAATTTTTCCATCCATTGAAATCATTGGGCATACTAAAAGTGATTCTTATTTTATCAAATGATAATAA
>JBAXVC010000027.1:0-19178 GCA_037129315.1 Chitinophagia bacterium
ATATTAACATTATTCCCATCGGATTTTGAACATGAAATTATTATGCATATATAAGGAGTTAGTAAAATATATTTTTTCATCAATTTAAATCTGATCTTATTTTATATTTAAAGGTAACTAGTTTCGTATTTAATTTTTTATCTAAGCATTACTTTCTATATGTATCCTTGTATAATCCCATTTTATCAAATGGAACTGGTTTAAATCCTGGTATTTTTTCAAAAACGATCGAATTACTATTTAGCATAAAATTGCCATTTTTCATATCTATAAATCCTGGATCCTCTTTTGTACTAAAATTATTTTTTTCTGTAGCAGTTGCAAATTCTCCACCCATTAATTTTACTTTTTGTTCAGGGCCTCCGATGATTACATTCCCTGAAAATTCATTACCTCTTGATCGCATACCCTGCCACTCTTTTCCTTCGACAATGGGGTCTAGGTATGTTAATAGGGAAGGGTACCTTGTTGAATATGGTGGTTGGTCATATTTAACCGCTTCTGTTAATCTTTTTCTGAGTATTCCATTTTTGCCATAAAATTCGGCTGCTTGTGGTTTTGCCCATGAATAAAAAGCAGCGGATACTACAAAACTATTGGATAGCGGTTCAATTATAATATTATTTTTCATTTTTAAATCCCATCCATCATTACTAAATAATATACCATGATTTACCTTTAAATCATAAAATACATTTCCATATACGGTCACATCTGTAGAAGCATCATCGCAATAAATACCCATATTCATTCTATTCGCATTGCCACAGTGGTGAAAATAATTATATCGAACAATATTGCCTCGATTACTTGGATCTCTTCCAATATACCAAGGTGAGGTGTCATCTGAATTGGTGGTTACATCATGTACATTATTGTATTCAAAAATATGCTCATTACCATAAACAAAAATTCCTTGAAATTCTGAGTTATAAACTTCATTATGCGAAACAATATTGCCACAGCCATTCACGTTAATACCTGCCCATAAAAATTTATTTCTCAAATTGTAATCATGAACTTTACAATTTTCTACCACATTGTTGCCGTTGATTAAATGAACTTTACTTCCCCCGCTTAAAAATATACCACCGCTCCCTGTATTATAAACATCACAACTTTGAATACGATGATTATTTCCGGCCAATCGGTCCCATCCATTGTTAGTGTAAATATGATTTTGAAAGTCCCCAATGATTCTTGATACTGCAACGCCTTTATAGTCGTCAACGGACATGTCCTCTTTTAATCTTAAAGCACCTTGCCCCATTACAATCCCAGTATTGCCAACATTTCTAACGGTGCATCCTACAATAGTATTGTGATTGCCGCGTTCCATATATATACCAATCCCTCTAGCCACTTCAAACCTAATTCCACTTATTATTAAATTGCTAACGCCTTCCATTGCTAAAATGGGTGCTTCAAGTATGGAAACCATGATGGAAGCCTTAGTAATATTAGTGGGCGGCCAAAAGTATAAAATACCTGATTTTCTATCTAAATACCATTCACCCGGGCTATCTAATTCATCAAGTATATTGATGGCAGCATATTGCTGAAAATCCTTGCCGCTTGCTATCCCATATAAATGAGGAGATGCTAATTGCAATGTTTTTTGCACTGTATCAATTGACTTTACATTAATATAATCATCGGCATAGCCATAATTAAAAGTGCCACTAAGCCAAATATCTTCTTGGCCTTGCCATTTTGCGTGTCGTGCATCTGTATATTCAAACTTTCCGCCTCTGTTCGTTTTGTCTAATATTCTTGGAACTGATCCCTTGTCTATTATTTTTCCAATTTTGATATATCCCTTATTTGGATATCTAGCAAGTGTCATTGGATCCCCATTAAAAAATAATTGCAAAGGTGCCGGCGTAACTGCAATGGCATGTCCAAATTGCTTGTGTGTTCCAAAATTAGTTATTCCGATACTAGGTAGATGCACCTGTACAACATGACCAATCGCATTTTCATTAAATCTTTTAATTATCTTGGCGTCTTTAATTTTAGTAAAAGAACTTGGTTGAATATTTTTACCTCCTGTAATAGTTACTGTTCCAATTTTGTCTGCTTGCCAAATAATTTCTTTATCAGCTTGACCACTGTCTTGTTCATTTAATACAAAAGTGTTTGATAAATTATATTGCCCAGGTGCAATATGTACAGTTATGCTAGTTTTATTTTTTGCTTTATAATTTCGTACCAATTTTTGCGCCGCCGTTAAACTTGCTACCGGGCCTCCAATACTGCCATTATTTTTATCATTTCCTTTAGTTGAGACATAAAAATTTTGTCCAAAAATCGCAGATGAAAAAGTTGTCGCAATGATTAAGCATTTCAATTTAATAAATTGCATAAAGCTATTTTTTATTTTCTTTAATCAGCTTTTCTGCTTCTTGGATGATCCTATTTTTAGCCAATTCTATAGCTTGTTTCTGAATCGTTTTTTGTTGTTGCCTATATAGCTCATATTCACTAGGTAAATACGGGGCTTCTGGATAATCCCAACTATCGGTTTTAAAAAGGGGTACTGGAATAATTCTTTCTGCATCATTAACTAGATTACCTAAGGGATTGCGGGCCCATGCATATCGCAATTCTATTGGATTTATAACTAGGTCATTAGATACAACAATTCTTCTTTTATCATTCACTTTTTCTCCTTTTTCATTTTGCACTTTAACATACTCCGCTTTTGCAGGATAAAAATGACGATCATTACCTGCTATTGAAAATCCTTCCATAGGACGATCATCAGATGATTTCACCTCTTTGCTAAAAGTGACTATTATCTTATCATTCAGTTTTTCAAGACCAACTAAGGTGGCAGGTTCCCATCCCAGATTAAAACCATATTGCGTTGTCAAAGCCCAACGGGCCATCCTTTCGCCCACTTCAACTTTTTTTTGAGGATGATACCAGTTTACTTGTTGGTCGTAAGCACAAACATATCCGACATTGTTGAAATTCTTATAAGCATTAAATTGCCCTTCTCGAATATAGGGTGATGGATCCAACATCCTCAATTCGTAATTATCCAAAGTTTGTGGTTCTCCTCCCGCACTAAACTCGATAATTCCAAATGGCAACTGCTTGTTATTAAATATATTTCTCCAATCTGAAATTAATGCCTTAAAGTTAGCGGCATATAATTTAGGACGAGCGTCACCTAGGGCATTATTATACCCCTGATGGAATACGATTCCTTTAACAGTGAGGCCGCCAATTACAGCTACCATTCCTGTATATGAGGATCCCGGAAAATTTCTATCAAGTGACGGTCTTACTGAAGGCTCTGTGGGTTTTGGTGCAGTTTCCTCTCCTTTCTTTATTTGTTCAGCAGTTCTTTTTTCCCAATTTATAATCTTTTTTTTGAGGTCTTCAACTGGATCGTATGCTGCTTCCTTATCATTCCATTGTTTTAGCAAAGAAATATTTTCAGGCATCGAATGTAGGGTTGTAGGAGCTAACCATGCTTCTACGGTTGTACCTCCCAATGATACATCGATTAATCCAATGGGTATCTGGCTAGCCATGTGAATGCGTCTGCCAAAAATATATCCTAATCCAGAAAATGTGGCAACGGATGCGGGTGAACATGTGAACCAAGAACCTTTCTTATCATATCGATCCAACCAACTATCATATTCATTTATTCGCTCAAAATCTTGCTTTGGTAAATGATCTGCAGAACTTGGAATGGTCATAAGTCGAATATTTGGAAAATTGGCAGATAAAACTTCAGCATCTCCATGAAAGAGTGCAGAAAGATCAAGCTCCATATTACTCTGCCCTCCGAGTATCCATACATCCCCAACTAGTACATTTGCAAATTGTACCAAATTATTTTTGCCCGACACTTTCATATTCCGAGGGGTTGCACTTGCTTTCATTGGATCGAGATAGATAAACCATTCTCCTTGCTTATTTGCATTAGAAAATTTGACCTGTCCACCAAACTCAATCTTTATTTTTTCTGATGGAGATGCCAATCCCCATATTCTTACCGGCTGGTCGCGCTGCAATACCATATTATTATCAAAAATATGATGTGGATGAACCTGGGAAAATGCAACTTTTACCGATATTAGAAACAAAAAAAACAAAACAAAACTTTTAATTCTCATTTTTTAAAATTTATTATTTGAATACCTTAGTAAATGATTAGCTCTTTCTTTTCATAAGGAATAGGGTAGGCTGTAATCCATACTTCGGGATTAAATTTTGCTACACCCTCTTTCATGACCAATACGACTACATCAATCTTTGATCCTTTCATTTCTTCTGTCAAAGGAAAATAATAAGTATAATTTGAATCGTCTGATGGCACAGGATACTCCCATGTATTGCTTCTGTAGGATAAGCTTCGATCAGGTGCCCCTATTAGTTTCCCATTAACACGCAAAGCTGCATAAGCTCCTTCAATCCCGTGCATTCCGTTAAGCGCTACAGCTAAGTAACTCCCTTTGGGAATTTCATTAAGCACAATGCTATGTTCAAATGCAGCTTTTGCAGTCATTGAGCGATATGGACTAAATAAGTTTGATGCTCTCCATAGGTTTCTTTTCACTTTTTTGCCGTTCAGGAATCCTTCGACTTCTAATATTTTTTCAGGAGAACTAGGGAATCGCAAATATCTTATAGGTTTAGTTTTATCTAGCTGTAAAATCATTTCTTTCCCAGCTACTAGCAAAATATTTGACCATATTTTTAAATCAACAGATGTTTGCACCCGAATGGCTTCAAAAGATTTATAAGGCTGCAGCGCTTGCTCATCTCCAACAATAATTTTTATGCTATCAAGCGCAGTTAGGGCACCCAAGTCCAATCGAAATGCCCCACCGTTGATTCGCAAATCCGTTCTGCCTTGTCGTCTACTTGGATAAAAAGATGTTTTGAGGTCGCCATCAAAAAGATTTCGATCCCATAATCCGCGATCTACAAATAACTGCTGATTAAAAAAAGCATCTCTTGCTTTCTGCACCTGAGGAATTTTTGTTGCCCCAGAACGCAATAACGAACGAGCTTCTAACGCATTATTATCAGCTGCAAAGCAAGTGGCTTCATAAAGCCCTTCTGCATCATTTGGTACAGATATTGATTTTAAATCACCCAATTTTCGGTGATACTTTTCCTTTAGTGCTGTCCCTGGAAAAATGAGTTCTTGTGATTTATTATCTAGCAATTCATTGATTGTTTTGCCATCAATCATTGCCTTTGTAAATGAATGCTCAGCATCATGAAAACTGATGTTCTTTTTTTCACCTGGAAAAGCAAGTAAATTAATCTTAAGTGGTTTTCCTAATACGTCTCTTACAATTTCGTAATCACAACCTTCAATAGTTGGTTCCGAAACTTTTGCATAGGAAGCCAATAAAAGGGTGGAACGAAATGGAAGCACTTCAATTTTTACCGATTCTCCTTTTTGATATCGCCCCATCATTTTTTCTACGGGATGATATTGTCTTAGTTCAACAACTGAGCCATCGCCTAGTCCAATCTCTTCATCCAATTTTACTGTTATGGTAATTGGCTCCCAAGTTAAATTTCGAAGTGTGATGAGACGAGTTTTGTCATCGCCTCTTGAAACCGCTTTTTCACCATATTTATTTTCTGGAAGCACCATCCCATTCACAAGTATTTCCTTATACTTTCTTGTTAAATTGAATAGTCTGGCTAGTTTTGGATATTCATCATCTCGCAAGAACCAAGGATTGCCATATATCTCTGGAGCAAGTATTAGATTTCGATTAAATGCTTGAAGCACTAAATCATCTTCCCAATAATCGAGGCAGGAAGAAAGGCAAACACCATGATCCTCGGTTAAGCGTTGTAATCCAGGAACAAGATCTCTGGAAAGTGCGCCTGCCCTGTGATGCGTGGCAGTCTGGTTATTAGTCATATGAACATCAATATAGGTTTCTGCGCCACCAAGGAGCCAAGTAGTTGAATGTTTAATCGCCTCTGTGCCAAGATTAATTCGGTGGTTGAGTAAAACAAGATTAGGATTATATTTTCTGCATTCGATCATCATTTTGATAAATGCATCTTGCTTATCGTTTCTCAAATCTCCGCAAACGGCATCAAATTTAAAAAGTTCGAATCGGTAATCACGGCAAAGAGAAACCATCATTTCTTGGCGACGCTTTTCATCTTCTGGCGTATTTCCAAAACCATCCGGACCACCCCATATTCCGAATCGGGTACCCATTTTTACAGACTTGTTGGCCAAGCCCAAGAAGCCATTTGGAAACTGATTTTTAAATTTAGTTGATTGGGTCGATCCATAATATCCGGCTCCATCAATTGCTCCTGCATCAAAAGCATAAATATCCAACACCATGCCATATTCATCATGTAAAAATTGAAAAAAATTTAGGTTGCTCAAAGTTTGTTTTTCAGTGGTCCCTTCATTGGTATTATTGATCCAAGAAAAAAACTCAGATCTAGCTGGTGTTTTTTCATTGGCTCCTGGAAATACTTTATTGGGTGACTGAGAAAATCCAATATTCACATATTGTAGTAGAAAAAAAATATACAAACAGGCGCTGTATAAAAACTTAGGTTTCATCAATTTTATTTTCAATGGAAATAATTTATTAAATAGTATCATCAAAATTTATTTTTCAATTCCTTGTTTCGTAACAATGGGAACAAAACCTATTTCCATTCCTTTCGGAGGAGTTACGATTAAAGCAGGATCTAAAAAGGCTAGTTGACCAGTCATTGGTGGAGGAAGGTATTCACGATCTTTTGTCCAATTCCTATGAAGAAGTTCAACGCGTCTTTGAATTTCTTCCCTTTCTTTATCGCTCAGGTTGGCATTAAGTAATGCAGGTTGATCGGCAAATCGATACCAATAATAAGTAAGTGTACTTCCATCTCCTAATTTTACTTTGAAAGGTCCTGCTGCAGGTCCTGGCGTTTTCCAACTACTATTTTTTTCTTCAGGTGTAATATAAGTGAGGGAGGTTCTGTCGTCTTCAGATCTATCAAAGCTGACCTCATGAAGTCCAGTTTCGGCCGGTACTTCCTCAGGGGCCACTGCAATCCAAGTTCCAATTTCATCATTCCCAGATTTAACTAGTTTATAATATTCAGGAAGTGTTATTAATTCGCCATTTGTTGTTTTTCTTCTTTTTATTAAATCACCTTCCCAACGAACTTTTAAAGTAGCTGAATCTGTTACATTCGCATCCATATAAGATGTAATATTCATTAAAGCGCGTTTTTCCTTAGGAATGTGATCGCCATAAAATTTCCAGTTTGATTTAACTCCTTTTTCAAACTTTTGCATATAAGCTTTGCTTGCATTAATACTGCCGCTAGTAGGTTTTCCTCCTTTAAACCAAGCTTCAACATCATCCCAGAGTGCTTGCTTGTTATAGACCATCAGCCGATGAAGCAACTCTGAATTGCCATCAGATCCAACTGGATACTGTGTTGTAGCCATACGAGCATATACTTGACCTTTGGAATCAGTTGCTTCAGCAGAATGAATATGCTGCGTTTCCATCTGAAATGGTTTAGTAGCTTTTGATGGGCGGGTATCTAAAAACAAACCACTCAAAAGTGGATTATCAACGGATGCCTCACTCCAGAAATACGGCGTAAAGAATGCAACAGGGCCTTTGAAATTTCCTGTATTCAAGAATAGTGTCCAGCACTGATTCCCAGTTGGAACATCTTTACCTGCTGTTGTCAATTTTGGTTCACTGAGTGGTAATGGCAGATATCCACTACCAAACCATTCGCCGCAAGTACCCTGCTTAAGGTTCAGTCCATCGGGAGGATACAATAGCCAAGGACTCAGCTGTGCAATACCATATTTCCCTTTGGGTTCGTTCCAGTCCCTTCCCTGGCCGGCACCAGGCCCATTGGCCCATCCTATAAAATTCAACTGAACGCCACCCATAATAAATTTAGGCGTTGCGGTAGCAAATTCTGTATCGCGCCACCAGCCAAGACCTCCTTCAATATCAGTATATAATTCTTTTACTGGAAGTGGCCCATCATAAGCAGGATGCATCCAAGTACCAAACAAACCGGATTGAAAATTTCTTCCAGGATATTCTTTTATTAATGGCCAAGCAGCTGCATACATTGAGTAGCCTGCATTAAACGAATCATTTACTTTTTCAACCTTTGTAATCATGTAACCACCAATATTTCCTTTTTTCAACGATTTATTTGAATTCTCCTGCGCCATAGCAATTGAGATAAGTAAACTAAAAAAAGTAGTAGTGATTAGGAATTTTACTCTTATTGTTTTTACTTTCTTGGAAAAATATTCAGATAATACGATTCGCTCTATCTTCATTTTTTTAATTTTTATTTTTAATTTCCTGAAATACCATTCTATTCTAGTTTTCTGGGTTAAAAAATACAGTAATAACCACTTTAAGTCCTTACTTATAAATATAAACAATATTCTTTCAACATGATGCTGACGATTTACGAAATCTCATACTTGCTAAATAAAAAATAAATGACTTACGTAAAATAGTGAGTGTTTTACTATCTGAGCATTTCGTGAGGGGGTTTAGAATTAAAAAAGTGGCCGCTATTGCTAAAAGCTACAGATGTGTTTTTGACAAACTTTACTTTTGTGCTTTATCATATATTTAATGATTTAAGACGGGTATATCTAATTGATTAACAAACATTTAGGATGGTTTTTGCTATCGTTTTACATCTTTGTACCATGAACTGAGCTCATGTCCTGACTCTGGTATCTAGAATTAGGAACTTAGGGTATGTTATTTTTTTAAATTTTAATTAAATAATAACTTACATTTTGAAAGTAATTTCATAGCTTGAATTATAATTAAAAATAAAATGAAAAAAATATTATTTATTCTATCCCTTTCTTTAGTGCTTTTTTCTTGTGCTGAAAAAAAAGCAGCTAAAAGAATTCCATTAACTACTACTTCTAAAGAAGCAGCAGAGAAGTATCAACAAGGAGTTTTTAGAGAGGAACAACTTGAAAGTGAAGAAGCAAATCAGAATTTCAAAAAGGCCTTAGAACTTGATTCTAATTTTGCAATGGCTAAAGTAAGTTACAATTCTGCAATTGATCCTGCATCAAATAAAAAAAGATTGGTAGATGCATACAACAACCGAGCAAGTTTATCTGAAATCGAATCGGTGATTGTAGCTGCAGCTTATGAAACTTGGATAAATTCTGATTTTACTAAATCCGATTTAATGATGGATTCTTTGATAAAGAAATATCCAGACTATTATGAATTATATCTTTTATCTGCCAATATAAAAAATAAGCTAAATAAAACAGAAGATTGTTTGCAAAGATTAAAAGAGGCATTGGAGGTAAATCCGGAATGCTATGATGCTGCGCTTACTATACCTAATTTACATTCAACTTCGGGGAACGGATCTGGAAATTTTTTCATGTTGCCAATTAAGAAAAGAAATTTAGAGGAAGCAGAAAAATATTTCAAACTAGCAGCTAAAATTCGTCCAAATGCGCCTTCCACTTCCCGTATGTATGGAAATTTGTATCGGGCTAAAGGTGATTTAGACAAATCACTTGAAAAGTATGAAGAATCTATTACCCTTAATGTAGAAAAAACCAGCTTATTAGCAACCAGTTATTTAATGGTAGGTCACATTTCACTAGCAAAAGGGGACTACGAAAAAAGTAGAGATTTCTATAAAAAAGCTGTTTCCGGTACTATAAAAGGTACTTGGTCAATGGTTTCATTAAGTAGTTATGAAATACTTGCATTTTTATATGAAAAAAAATATGATGAAGCAATATCTAAATCTAATAATCTTTTAAGTAGAATAGATACTTTACATGAATCTGAATACATGAAAAACAACTATCGACAATATGTTGAACACTTCAAATTTATTATTTATAGCCATAGTTTAAAAGAGCAAGAAACGCTAGAATCTCTAAATAAAGTTGTTAATTACCGTGCGGAGAAAATGAAATCAGATATCGAAAAAGCCGTAGATAAGACCGAGATTACTAGTATTCAAGCCAAAAAAACATCCCAGGATTTAAGTGATAATATCCTATATGATATACTTTTTGCACATTACGAGGACGCTGAAAAGAAATTAAAGGAGCTCGAGCTAGTGTCAACTGAAATGTTGAAAAAAAATCCAACCTCATTGGATGAATTTTATAAATTATCTGGATATCTAAGTTTGATGGAAGGCAAAGGAAATGAAGCCATTGATTTTTATAAAAAAGTTGAAAAAGGCTTAGATGAAGATATTTATCATTATTATTTTTATGGACTAGCACTTAAAGCCCAAGGAAATAAAATTGAAAGTGATCAAATATTTACAAAAATATCTAATAATTTCTTTGTTCAATGGCAGGGGGCAATTGTAAAAAACTTAGCAAAAGCACAACTTAATGCAGGAAATTAAAATTTACAAAATATTTTCTCTTGCAGTTTGTATATTTTTTTCAATCAGTTTACAGGCTCAAGAAAGAAAAATTGAGCTTTCGTTAAGTTCAAATAAAATAGAATCTGTCCATATAGACAATAGGGGTTTGATATGGCTAGGAACAGAAGAAGGGTTGAATCTATATAATCGTGAAACTGTCAGTTCGTTTTACGCCAATATTAGTGATTCTAATAGTTTACTGAATTCTGAAATTTTCAAAGTTCAGAACCTAGCTGGCGATACTGTAATAGCTTTTTCAAAAAATGGGCTAAATGCCTTTAATCCTTATGGGTTTAATTTTTCAAGAATTATTACTAAAAGTTCGCCAGTTTCATTGATAAAAGATCTCTCAAATAATGATTACTGGGTTACTACTCAAAACAATGGAGTGCTTCATTTTAGTGAATCATTAAAGCCTCTTAAATCACTTGAATATGATCCACTAAATCCACTTTCGATTTCTAGTGCTAAATTCAACAATAATCAACGAGATATTGTCAATACTAATAATAGTCAGTTTATATTAATTGGAACCGTCAATGGGTTTAATGTATACGATCGGACGCAAAAAACAGTTAAAAGATATTTCAAGAAAGCGGGTAGCTACTTATTATCAAATGAAATAAATGATATTGAACCGTTAAATTCCACAAATCTATTTTTAGTAGCTACTTCAAGCGGTTTAAATGTTTTTGATAGCAAAAGCCATCAATTTACAAAAGACGTACTTTTTCAAAACCAAAAAGTTATAGATGTTACAAAAGTTGATAAACAAACATTCTTGATTTTAACAGAAAATGCTTTATCTAGATTGAGTTATTTGCCAAATGGCGGTTTCGGGGCAATACAAGTTCTTAGTTCAAATAAATCTTTTTCTGATGCTCATTTTTGCTTTGGCAAAAACGAAATTTTTATTTGGTCTACAAATCAGTCTTCTTTTATCCAATACAATAAGAATAATGGCACAATAAATGATTTAAGTATAAAAAACAATATTACTGCTTTTGCTATTGATGAAAAATCAGATAATTTAATTATTGGAACTGTTAACGGGGTTTTTACTATAAGTAATTTCAAACAAATTATTAGGGATGCCCTTCCTGAAGTAATTAATGGTGAAGTTTTATACTACAAAGTACTTGATGAAACTAATAGTATTGTTATTACTGGCTCAGACATTAATTTTGTTAAAAATAATTTACAAGTTACCAAAAAAATACATCTTCCATTTTTAGTTGGCAAGAATAGTTTAAATAAAATATCTTTTGAAATTAACGCAAATAAATTATACGTTGCTACGAGCGAACTTTATGAAATTGATTTAACAAATGGCAATATCACTCAAATCCCTCTATTGTCAAAAATCACTTCTTTAAGTGTTAGTACGATATCTAATTTAAAAATAATTGATAACGATTTGTATATTTCTTTAACAGATGGGGTAACAATTTTAAATACTACTACAAAATCAATTACAAGATATCAATACGATCCACTCATTAATAAAAATATTCCAAAAGGCTTTAATGATATTGAAAAAATTAATGATCAGTTATGGGTTAGTAATTCCGAAACAGGGCTTTATTTATTTAATAAAACAATCAATTCGTTTGTTCGAAAATTTGATTTTATATTAAATGATTTAACAACATTAGCAACAGGTTCTCCAACAAATTTACTTTATATTAAAGGAACTGATTACTTATTAATCGCTTCAAAAGGCGATGGATTATTTAGATATAATTTGAAAACTCACCTTTTTAATAATTACACTATTAAGGATGGGTTACTTTCTAATAATATTAATGATTTAATGCAGTCAAATAATAATATTTGGATTGTTACTACCAATGGAATTAATTATTTCGACAACTCGGATAAAATAGTATTTAAAAATATTGATGTAGAAGATGGATTAAACGTAGGTACTTATTTAAATAAAGGAATACATCATCAGGATTCTTCTATTATATTAACAGGGCTTCAAAAAGTACAATTATTTAAGTATAATGATATATATATAGATAATCGCCCCTTTAAAGTTGAATTATTAAACGCAAATGCAATTAATAAAAACAATGAGTATCAAAATACAAGTTTTAATGATAATACAATTAATCTAACTAGCGAATCAGTTTCGTTAGCCCTGAATTTATTTACTTCAATTTCATACAAAACAAAAAAAGTTAAATTCTTTTATAAAATTTTAGGAGTAACAAGCGGATTTATTTCAAACGAAGAAGACAATAAAATTCTTCTTCAATCATTGCATTATTATCGTGTAAATAATGTTGAGATTTATGCGATAAATAGCAGCGGTAAAAAAAGTGAAAATATTTTAAAACTAAATATATACTTAGCTGCCCCTTGGTGGGCAAGTATTCAAGCTTTTGTTATATACATAATATTATTTGTTATTTTTCTAATAGTTGCTTTCAAAATAAGAGAAAAGCAAAATAATGATAAACAAGAAGGTAAAAGGAAAGCAAAGGAACTTGAAGAAGCTAAAAATCTTCAAATGAGTTTGTTGCCTAAAATAACACCAAATATTGATGGATTAGACATTACTACCTATTTAAAATGCGCATCTGAGGTTGGGGGAGATTATTTTGATTTTCTACAAGATGATGCTGGAACTTTATATTCAATATGCGGAGATGCCACTGGTCATGGGGTAACATCAGGAATCATGGTTGCTGTTACTAAAGCAGCATTAAATGGAATTGAATTAGAGGATCCTTCTGAAATGATGGGTAAATTAAACAAAATTGTTAGGAGGATTAATTTTGGTACACTAAGAATGAGTTTAAGTATAGCAGCTGTAACAAAAGATACAATTAATATTAGCTCGGCAGCTATGCCTCCTTGTTATTTTTATAATGCTACTGATCATCTATTAGAAGAAATTATTATTTCAAATCTTCCATTAGGAGGTTTAGATAAAGAAAAATTCACTTCCATAAAGCGGGCTTTTAAAAAAGGAGATGTTTGTGTTATGCTTTCTGATGGGCTACCTGAATTGCCAAATTTAAAGAATGAATTACTCGATTATCCTAATGTTTTTAAATGTATTAATGATAATATAGATCAATCTGCGGAAGGCATTAAAAATGCTTTAGTAACATTATCCAATGATTGGTCGGGAGGGCTAATGAATCCAGATGACATCACAATAGTTGTCATTAAACATACTTAAAAATTAACTTTACAAAATGAAAAAACCAACTGTTGAACTCAAGTTGCCAATACTTCCTAATATGGAACTAATTGCAACACAAACAGCTGAATTGATTGCACGGCACATGAATCTTACTGAAGATCAGGCAGGGGATATAAGTATGGCTCTTATTGAGGCTTGTATTAATGCTTTTGAACATTCAAAAACAGATAGCAATGTTTTCATTCATTTTATAATTGAAGATGATTCTTTAGTAATGAAAGTAATTGATCAAGGAATTGGATTTGATAAATCAAAAGTTGAAATTCCTAAAATAGAAAATAAAATAGGAAAAGAGGAGCGTAAAAGAGGATGGGGATTGCAACTAATTCAAGAGTTGATGGATTCGGTCGAATTTGAATCAACTAAAGATGGCACAACCGTCACCATGAAAAAAAATATTATACATTAAAAATATAAACAAATGAGTTCATTTATTAAAAGTACTAAAGAAGAAAATAATATTGTTATCATTGAAACTGATGGGTATTTAAATAATGAAGGCGGAGAAGCAATTTCTGCAATATGTTATGAAAAAATTAAAGCTGGACAGCATAAATTTTTAATTAACATGGCTGGTAGCAAAGTAGTCAATAGTATAGGGGTATCAATTTTAATTGAAATCATTGAAAAATTACAAGAGGTTGATGGTAAAATTGGTTATTGCAATTTAGCGCCAATTGTGGCTAAAACATTTAATATTATGGGGCTTACTAAATATTCAACAGTTTTTAATACAGAAGTGGAGGCGTTGGCGCAACTATAAATACTAACGACTTGATTATTTTGAATTAGTATCTTTATTTGATGTAAGTAACAACTATTTTTACTGAAAATAGTGTTGAATTAAAAAAGTACTGACACCGGCTATAAATCCAATCAATGCAATCCAACTCATTTTTTTAACATACCAGTAAAAATCAATTTTTTCTATACCCATTACAGCTACTCCCGCAGCAGAACCAATAATTAAACAAGATCCGCCTGTGCCTGCTGTGAATGCTAATAATTCCCAAAAATAATGATCCTGAGGAAAATCATTTAGACTATACATGCTCTGTAATGCTGCTACTAATGGAACATTATCAAAAACAGCAGATAACAATCCAATACATATTGCAACAACATTAATATTGCCTATACTATTATTTAATTTACTAGCCATTTGAGGCAGCACTCCAGTAACTTCTAATGAGGAGATGCTCAATAGAATACCAAAAAAGAATAAGATACTTGGGGTGTCAATTTTCCTTAGTGCATGACTAACAGATAAATTACCCTTTTCATTTTCATGTTTTTTATTATGTATTAATTCTGTTATTGTCCAAATGATACCTAAGCTTAATAACATTCCCATAAAAGGAGGTAAATGCGTTAGTGATTTAAATATTGGAACAAATAATAAGCAGCCAATTCCTAAATAAAAAACCAAGTTCCTTTCAAATGAGTTTGTATTAAAATTTAAGTTATGCTCAACATTATTTCTAAGTTCAATTTTGCCTTTAATCATATAATTGATTATTAAAGTTGGCACTACCATACTAACTAAGCTTGCTAAAAATGATTGCTTTATAATATTCAATGGTGATATTTGACCTCCAATCCACAACATTGTAGTTGTTACATCTCCAATTGGACTCCATGCTCCACCAGCATTAGATGAAATAATTACTAGCCCCAACAGCAACCACTTATTTTTTTTATCTTGGATCAATTTGTTCAAAATAGAAATCATTACTATAGTGCTGGTTAAATTATCCAAGACAGCAGATAAGAAAAATGTAATTGCAGAGATTAACCAAATCAGCTTTGTTTTATTGTTCGTTTTTATACTTTCAGCAATATTTTGAAAGCCATCATGTGCGTCAATAATTTCTACTATAGTCATGGCACCAAGTAAAAAAAATACAATCTCACTAATTGAACTTAAATGATGAGAGAGTTGTTCAATGATTTGTTCTTTATTTGAGGCATTTGAAATAATTAAAGTCCAGCAAAGGACTGCTGTTATCAAGGCAGTCGCGGTTTTGTTAATCTTTATTGTATGCTCAAGAGTTATCGCTATATAACCTAATGTAAATATTATTATTAAAATGTGTATCATATTAATTTTAAGGTTCTGATGTAAGGTAAGCAATTGAAATCATTTTAGAGACTAATATAATTCTCACTGTTTTTCTATTTAAAATTTGCTTTATTTTTCTTACATCCTTCACTACAATATTTTACCTCCTCCCAAGTCTTCTCCCATTTCTTTCTCCAATTAAATGGCCTATTACAATGAAGGCAGTTTTTGGAAGGTAGGTTTCCCTTTTTTATAGTTTGTTGTCGACTATTTTTCATGAAATCATTTGTCTAAAAGTTAAATTAATTCTTGTATCTATGACCTTCTTTGACTTAGGCAATGCGTGCAGCCAATATTTTTGAAAGCTTCCTAGCATTTCTAATAAAGATCCATTCTCAAGTATCATTGAATGGGTTTGCTTAGTTGATTTATGTTTTATTGCAAATTTCCTTTCAGCACCCAAACTTAATGAGGCAATTGAACTATTTGGAATAATTTCCTTTTCATCATCGCAATGCCAACCCATCCCTTCATTTCCATCATGATACAGGTTTAATAAACAAGCGTTATAATTATAACCCGTATAAGAAGTGACTATATTCTTTATTTCAATTAAAAGGGGAGTCCATTGAATTCCTTTCTTAGTTTTATTCGAATAGGTATAATCAATTAAAGGATCAGCATAAAATGCAACTTTCCTTTTAGTAGTTATTTCTTTACCAAACATGACCAAATTTTCGTTAACCCATTCAATTTTGTTGAGGAGTTCGTTAAAATATTTATGATTTTGTTCATCATTAATTATTTTCCCAAAATAATGAGCTTGCCCATCCTGGTTTATGATATTTGGAAAACTTATCGCCATTCTTTTTTATCATTTGATTGTCTTCGAAATTATATTTTCCTTTGTGCCCAAATAACAAATTTATATCAATTTGTTTTATTAAAACCTACTATGATGCAAACAGCCATCGATCATTTAAAATTACAAATCCAACCAACTAGAGAGGCTTTATTAGCTCATCCAGTTTATAGTCAAATAAATGATTTCGAAGGGTTAAAAAAATTTTCCAAGTTTCATGTTTTTGCTGTGTGGGATTTTATGAGCTTATTAAAATCTTTACAAATTGGCCTTACATGTGTAACATTACCTTGGTTACCCGTAGGTTCTGCAAATACGCGCTTTTTAATTAATGAAATAGTTACTGGTGAAGAGTCGGATATGGATGAAAAAGGGAATAGGATTAGCCATTTTGAATTGTATTTATCTGCCATGCGTCAAATGGGTGCGGATACTAGTAAAATGGATCAATTATTAAACTTATTAAACTCAGGCAGCTCTATATTTGACTGCATTGAAGCGGTGGACATGCCATTACAAGTGAAACAGTTTCTAAAATATACTTTTGAAATTGCCATGTATGCTCCATTACATGTAAAAGCCGCTGTTTTTACATTTGGTAGAGAGGATTTAATACCAGACATGTTCACGCAAATTTTAAATAAAATATATGCAGCGCATCCGGACAAAGTTTCAATTTTCAAATACTATATTGAAAGGCATATTGAAGTTGATGGGGGGCATCATAGTGAACTTGCGATTGAAATGGTTTCTGAACTATGTGGAGATGATAAAATAAAATGGGAAGAAGCTACAATGGCTGCTGTTGAATCTTTAAAAATAAGAGCATTTTTATGGGATGCAGTTTTGTGTTAGCAATTTTGTTTAATTTTTACAATATTTTTTTTAAACAAATATTAAACAAACAGAAATATTTTATACATTTTTATATTTTTTAACATACTTTCTAAATATTTATTTTTAACTTTTGTTTGGATTTAAAACAACGATTGTTTTGCTATTGCTTTGCATTATTTATTTAAAATAGGTAATGACAGCCGTAATGAACTGTGGAGTGTTGTGAATAAATTTGTTCACCAAAACTCAACAATATGGATCATTTGTTTCTTCTTGATGCTTCAATGGCGATCGCAAAGACCGACTATGTGTCTTTCACTTTCTTCGTTGGCACAATGGCTATGATGGCCGCGGCGGTATTTTTCTTTTTAGAATTGAACAACACTAGTAAAGAATGGAGAACCTCGGTACTTGTATCAGGGTTAATCACTTTTATTGCAGCTGTTCATTATTATTACATGCGTGGTTACTATTTAGAGACGCATGACAGCCCTACATTTTTCCGTTATGTAGATTGGTTATTGACTGTTCCTTTGATGTGTGTTGAATTCTATTTAATCACAAAAAAAGCAGGTGGTACTACAGGTTTATTATGGAAAATGATTTTAGCTTCTGTAGTAATGCTAGTTACAGGTTATTGGGGAGAGGCTGTTGCCCCAGCTCAAGCTACATTATGGGGAACTATAAGTGCTATCGCTTACTTCTATATTGTGTATGAAGTATGGTTAGGAGATGTTAAGAAATTAGCAACTGGAGCTGGTACTGCAGTAGCATCTGCTAATGCTGCACTAGGATGGTTTGTATTAGTTGGTTGGGCTATTTATCCTTTGGGATATTTAATTGGTACAGCCGATGGTCAATGGTATGCTAGCTTTAAAAATATTGGAATTGACATGAATGTTATTTACAATATTGGCGATGCTGTTAATAAAATTGGTTTTGGTTTGGTTATTTATAGCTTAAGTAGAAAAGCTGCTTAATTTATTAATATAACTACATGGGGCAAGTTGGTAACTTGCCCCATTTTTAATTTATACACATGCAGATAAAACTTCGTATTTATTTAATATTATTTGCATTTCTCTTGTTTCTTATAGATTGCGTTTTCGTATTAAATAACAGCACCCAAATTTCATTTTTAATCTTTGTCCTAATTCTTTTTGGTGTTCCCCATGGTGCCTTAGATTTATACATTGATCAGCATTTGCATAAATCAGACAGTAATCAGAAAATATTTCTTTTAAAGTATATTGCTAATATTGTAGGTTACGCTTTAGTTTGGTATTTTTTCCCCATTGCAGCTTTAATTATATTTATACTTATTACTGCTTATCATTTTGGAGAAATGGATTGGTTGGGTAAAACAGAAAAATTGATTCATAAAATCGCCTATTCAATCATTGGTTTATTATGGATTTTACTATTGCTTTCTAAGAATATTCATTTTGCCTTGCAAATTTTTATCAGAATGGAGCGGTCCGCCTTTAATGAAAGTCAATGGGTGGGACTTGCCAGCAAAATTTATCCCTTAACGCTTATTGGCCTAGCCACTATTTATTTTATTTTATTCTTTTTCAAAGTCCAGTTCTTTTCAAAAAATAAATACTACTACTATTTAATTTTACAACAAGGCATACTTATTAGTTTTGCCCTTTTTATGCCTTTATGGCTTTGTTTTGCTTTTTATTTTGGTTTTTGGCACTCCTTATTATCATTTGATAAAATAAGAATCACTTTTAGTATGCCCAATGATTTCAATG
>JBAXVC010000028.1:0-15433 GCA_037129315.1 Chitinophagia bacterium
TTTACATTACTGATATCAGCATATAAAGTAGTTTTAAAAACTAAAGAAGGCAATAGGTTTACTTCAGCAAAAACACTTGATACAGTTCTAAACTCAACACTTTGTGTTTTATCATATTCATTTTCTAATTGTAATAAAGGGTTTACTACACCAGAGTTTTGAACAGAAGGTAAATCATAGTATAAACTTTGATTCATACTATCTAAACCGTAAGGATTTTTAGCATACATCGTTTTTAAACCGCTATTCACTAAAGGCATTACTTTACGAGCTTGGTCTAAAATATAAGTAGCATTGTAAGGATTTTGTTGACGAATACCGTTCATGTTAAATCCTACTTTCAATGATTTGCTTAATTTCATTTCATCGTTAAATGAAAAATTAATTTTATCTAATTTTTCTCTTTTAATTAAACCTTCATCAGTAGTAGCACCTATACCCATATTAAACTTATTTTTCTCGGTACTAGCCGCTATAGATAAGTTATTGGTTTTGAAAGTACCTGTTCTAGTCACCGCGTCAATCCAGTCGGTGTTGGCATTCCACTTTGAATAATCAAATGGAGAATTAGCGCCAATATTTAATTTCTCTTCTTCGTATAATGTTTTGAATAAGCTAGCGTCAGCAACTTTAATTTTATCTACTAAAGTTTTTGTACCATAAGTAGAAGTAAAATTAATAGTCATTTGACCCGATTTAGCACGCTTAGTCGTAAGAGCAATAACCCCTGCTGCACCGCGTACCCCGAAAATCGCAAGTGAAGAAGGATCTTTCATAACTTCTATTGATTCAATATCATTAGGATTAATGTAATCAATGTTATCATTAAATACCCCATCCACAATGTATAAAGGATGTACCGATCCAATACTGATCGTACCACGAATACGAATATCTGGAGCTGCACCTGGCGTACCATTGTTCACAACAGATAAACCAGCTACTTTACTTTGTAAAGAAGCAATTGGGTTTGTATTAGGTTTATCAGCAATATCTTTACCAGCAATTTTAACGATAGATCCAGTTAAGTCTCTTTTGCTAGCAATACCGTATCCGATAACGACCACTTCATCAATTTTAGCAACAATTAGTTTTAATTGAATATCAATGATGGACCTTTTGTTGACTTTAACAACAGTAGATTCATAACCAAGGCTGCTCACTACTAAAGTAGCATCATTGCCAACTGTAATAGAGAAAACCCCGTTGTTGTCAGTGAAAGTACCATTGCTGGTTCCTTTTTCAACAATGGATGCACCCGCAAGGGCTTCCCCATTTTCGCCAACAATTTTACCGGTAATTTTCATTTGGGCATTTTCGGCTTCGATATTTGAAAAAACTGCAACAACATTATTGTCCAGAATTTTAAAATTCAAATTCGTGCCTGCCAATAATCCATACATTGACTCAGTGATAGAAGCATTCTTCACTGAATAGTCAATTTTAGATTTTAAATCTGATAAATCTGAATTATACAGAAAGCGAAAGTACCCTTCGTTTTCTATCTGCTTAAAAGCTTTTTTTAATTCAGTCTTCTTAAGGTCCAAGTTAACTTTTTGACCCATAGTAGTTCCCGCAGAAACCGTCAAGGTCGATACTAGTAAGAAAATAGCTGAAATTTTCATGACAAGCAAAGTTTTAAAAAGCATTGGAGACCATTTTTCTTGGTTTCTAAATACACTTTTTTGCATATATTTGTTTTGTGTTAAAAAATAATGCGAACGCTAGTTAGTAATTAAACTATTGTTTGCAAACTTTTGAGGGGAATGCGTCAACATTTCCCTTTTTTATTTCATAATAAAAAATTCGTTGTTTTTAATTTTATAATTAAAGTGGATTAATAATTTCAATTCATTTAAGGCTTGTTCTGCTGTCTCATCCACGAAGGATCCACTCACACGGTTTAAGCTTAAATTTTGGTCTTGAATATTAATTTTTATATTATACCATCTTTCCATTCTTAGTGCCAAATTGGATAAAGTTTCATCCTCAAATACAAATTTATTTTTTAACCAAGCCGTTTCCAAGATATCACTATCTGGAATATTCGGGCTAATTGGCTTAACAATAATTAAAGATTTTAAATCGGTAGGCGCTGCTTTAATAATCTCTTTATCTAAATTGGTTTTCGCATAGTAATTCTTTTCCAATAATTTTTTATACACTAATTTTTCATGTGGCTTTAATAAAACAGAGCCTGCATGGATATCATCTTTTTTGAGTACTTCAATTGATCCATGTATTAAAGTAGCTTCGATGGTAGGTTCAACATCAAATGCTTTGACATTAAATTCAGTTCCTAATACTTTTATGTCAATGCCTGAAGTGTGTACTATGAAAGGTTTTGAAGGGTTTTTGGTTACTTCAAAATAAGCCTCACCATTTAAATACACTTCCCTTAAATTACCATTAAAATTTGAAGCATAACTTAATTTACTTCCCGAATTTACCCAAACGCGTGAGCCATCTGGTAAGGTTATTTTTGATCTTGATCCTGGATTAATTGTTAATTCATTCAAATTTTTTGGTACAATTAATTCTTCTTTAGTGGAACCCTTAAAAAAAAGTTGAAAACCAAAAAATAAAGCAGCTATTAATAATAAAGAATAGACTGCTAATTTTTTTGGGCTTTTATAGATGGGCTGTAAAACAGTATATGAATTTTCAGAAGACAATTCATCCTCAATTGCATCATCTATATTTTGGAATTGGGGGTCAATCTCTTTTAATCTTACAATATGAGTAAGGTAGGCGTCATTTGTCATTTGGTGAATAGAAGAAGCTGTAGGGGTTGTTTCCCATAGTTCAACTAAATTGGCGTTGGCAGCTTCCCATTCAGGGTTGCTTTCTAATAATTCGGCTAATTGCAATAGCTCCGCCTCACTGGCTTCTCCAGTTAATTTTTTTGACATTAAAATCCAAAAAATTTCTTCTTTCATAATCTAAGCATGCTACACCGTAACAACAAGAACAACAAAATCTATCTTATACCCCTAAAAAAGGAAGGCTATTTTACGATTATATTTGTAAATGATCGTAACTAATTGATTATCAATAATAAAATTATTCTGCCTTCTTAATCTCACTGCGCTTCCCAATCCCATTTTCGTTGAAGGCTTCAATTTGGAAATAATAGGTTTGATCCTTATCCATAGCAGTACAATAGTATTCGCTTACCCCATACAATAGGACACTATTGTACAATTTATCAGGGGAGGACCCAAAATAAATATGGTACCCCGTTGCATTGGGATTTACTGCCCACTTTAACCAAGCATTTCTTCGCTCACTATCCCCTCTTAAAGCCACAAAATTTTGAACCTCTGTTGGTACGGCCCCCACCCCTTTACCAAAAACCCTTAATCCACTGATTGCAAATTTACCAGTGGGCATATGGATATTCACCAACTTAATATAGCGCGTTTGTATAGGATGAGTTAACACCACATAATCATGTGGCACATCAGTATGATTATTTGATTTATCAATGATAAGTTTCCAATTTTTTTTATCTAAAGATGCAAACACTTGATATTGATGAAAAATAGTAGTTTGTTTCCCCATGAACTCCGCAGCTTCATCAGCAAAATTAATTTGAATGGCTTGAACTGTACTTTCATTACCTAAATCACTTTGTATCCAATCACCTTTTTTAGCCGAAGCAGAAGACCAGTAAGTTTTAATGTCTTCATCAACTGCATTATTAGCAGTATACGCACTTAAAGTAGAAGACACTTCTACTGGTTTATTATAGTTCAATAACATCCAACCAGTAAATTGTGAACTAGCATGATTGGCATTTGCGTTAGGAATATAATGTGGGTAGTCGCCGTAGGAAGTATTGGTATATAACACACCATCACTATCAATATGTGATGGCCAAATTCCATTGCGTCTTTCAAAATTATTTTTTACACCAATTGCAATTGTAGAAATATGCCACCATTGATTGTATACATCTTTGAAAGTAGCGCCATGACCAGCACCACGAGCAAATCCTCCAGGCTTATATGAAATTGGATTGTGTTTTTGATAAGTGAATGGACCTAAAGGCGAATTGCTGGTGTATGCGCCATCACCATATCCACTAAATTCTGTACCAGGCGCACCATATTGCAAATAATATTTTCCATTTTGTTTATTCATCCAAGCGCCTTCCATAAAGGGTTTCAAGAAGGTATTGTCGGCGTGTTCACCAAAGCGTTCCCATCCATGAACGCTATCCACTAAATGAATAAGAGAAACCACTTCACCTTTAGGGGCAAAAGTGTGACGATCTAATTCTTGTCCATAAATGGGATATAAATTGCTTGAACCCCAATAAAGATATAAGCGATTATCATCGTCTAAGAATAAACCTGGATCCCATGCTGCCACTTGAAAACTATCTACCGCAACTTTCCAATCATCATGTGTTGGATTGGTGCTATACCATAAAGTAAAGTTTTTTGTTTGGGAAGATCCAATCAATAATAAACTATCCCCTAGTACAACAGTAGCAGGGGCACATAATTCGTCATACACTTTATTCCAAGGTCTTAAAAATTTACGCGAAATAAAATTCCAATCTTTCATGTCATTGCTCCACCAATAACCCCACTGATTTGTCGAAAATAAAAAGTATTTGTTTTGCCAAACGGTAATAAGTGGATCGGCTGTAGCGCGATGTTTCCCATTTTGTACAAAATTAGGAATAGGGCAATAACCGTAATCTAAATTCATTGGATTACAATATGTCGCTTGCCTATTGGGTAAGTTATTTTTAATTTGTGCCGAAGCAGTGAACTGAACTATTAAAAAAAGACTAAGGAAAAGCTTAAAAATGATTTTCATTTAGGGATGATTAAATTTATAATTGTAAAAGGAACTCCCCTAAAGAACAATAAATAGAAGCACTTACCCTTATGTAATTATTTATTTTTAGTCAATAAAGAATGTACAAAGGGGAATTCATTTTTAAAATCGGTGCAATTTCTTATACGCCTCAAAGCAATGGCCATTTGCGCTTCGACCGTTTTAGGAGAGATGTCTAATAATTTGGCAACCTCATTATACTTAAGCCCTTCCTCTTTTACCATTTTAAATATGGTTTTACATTTAGGAGGCAACTTATTGACCGATGTCATAATATTAGAAACAGCTTCCTTTGAAATCATTAATTCTTCAGGATTAAAAAAGACGCTACTAATATTAGTGTCCCAGTCCTCTAATTGAGGTGCGATTAGCTTTTTATTTACTTGTAACCTATTGATTGACAAATTTTTAACGCTAACAAAACAATATAATTTTGGATTTTCAATCGAGGCGAAAATGTCTCTTTTTTGCCAAACTTTGATAAAGAAATCAGAAACAACTTCTTCTGCATCTTCTTTTGACTTTATAATAGCGTTGGAAAATTCAAGTAAACGAGGATAAAGTAATAAAAACAATGATTTATATGCTTTATCACAATTATCATGTGATAAGCGAACAAGCAATTCTTTAATTTCTGTATTATGAATCATCGTTTTTATACCTTGAGTAAAAACTATTGTTTAAACTTAGATAGTGAAAATAGTGAAAAAAATTAACAAAAAAATAATTTGAAATCATTTTGGATTACAATTCGCTGTCCTTTTTCGCAAAAGGCTGATTTTTAATACTTTGCAATTGCTCTTATAATACGATCCAATAAAAGGGATGAAATTTTTTCAATACGACGAATTTATTAAGTGCTGCTCTATTTTAAAATTTTCAAAAAGCATCACAAAAAATGATATCCATCATAATCTAATCAGCTATTTTAATAATGTACTAATTTTAAAAACTAAATTATGAACAGCACAATAAGATATTGATTCATAATAAACTTACTTTTAAATAAATTACAAATCATTACTATGAAAAAAAACATAGCATTTTCATTCCTAATCCTACTATTTTTCGCATGTAATACTGCAACCGATTATAAAACCATTACACATAATCCCAATTTATATGCCAATACGGTGCATGCATTAAATGAAGTGGTCATGGGGAATAATTTTAGCCCCATTATTGCTTCGCGCAATTATGCATATGCTGCCATCGCAGGCTACGAGGTAACAGCAGCGGGCAATTCAGCACAATACCAAAGTTTAGCTGGACAATTAAAAGGCTTCACTGGAATACCTGCACCCAAGGACAGCCTTCATATTGATTTTCCTTTTGCTGCAATTTTGGCTTATTGCATGGTAGGAGAAGCAGTTACTTTTCCAAAAGGAAGTTTACAAACCTATACGGATAGTTTAAAAAAATTAGTGTTAGCACATGGTATGACAACAGATATGCTTAAGGCAACGGACTCATTTGCAAAACAGGCAAGTGCTGCAGTAATTGCATGGAGTAAAAAAGACAATTACGCACAAACTAGAACAGCCGAAAAATATACTGTAAAAGATATACCAGGAAGATGGATACCTACACCACCTATGTAT
Organism: Chitinophagia bacterium; assembly: GCA_037129315.1. Taxonomy (GTDB): domain Bacteria; phylum Bacteroidota; class Bacteroidia; order Chitinophagales; family Chitinophagaceae; genus Sediminibacterium. Next base: position 6,456 of record JBAXVC010000028.1, read on the forward strand.
GCACCTGCGGCAGAACCACATTGGGCTGAAATTAGAACGATGATATTAGATAGTGCTAGCCAGTTTAGACCCATTGCGCCCCCTAGCTTTAATGTGAATGATAAAAAAAGTGAATATTATATGAACGTGATGATGGTAAAAAATGCTGGGGACAGTTTGACCGAGGAGCAAAAGCATATTGCCAATTTTTGGGACGACAATCCTTTTAAAATAAACGTAGCGGGTCATGTCATGACCAGCACTAAAAAGTTTTCGCCTCCAGGGCATTGGATGAGTATTGTGGGCATTGCAAATAAAACAGCCAATGCTAATTTCGAAACCATTAGTTATGCCTATGCCATCACTGCTATTTCATTGTTTGACTCATTTATACATTGTTGGGATGCAAAATATACATTCAACACTGTTCGCCCCGAAACAGTAATCAATAAATATATAGATGCGAATTGGAGGCCACTTTTACAAACACCGGCTTTCCCCGAATACACTTGTGGACATTCAACAATATCATCTGCTGCTGCCGAGGCATTAACAAGTGTCTATGGTGATCAATTTTCTTATACCGATTCAACTGAACTAGAATTTGGGATTGCGAATCGAAAGTTTACCTCATTTAGACAAGCTGCCGATGAAAATAATTGGGCAAGATTTTATGGTGGACTCCATTTCCATAACTCATGTATTACAAGTACCCAACAAGGTAAACTTGTTGGAGAATGGGTGGTGAATCATTTGAAAATGAAAAAATAAAACCCCTTTTCAGATGCACACTAGTTCTAATGGTAGTAAGGCTTAATCATTAAGTACACCAAAGGACCAGTGACTGCAACATAAAACCACAAAGGCCAAGTTCGTTTTGCAATTTTTTTATGTACTTCAAATTCACCAGTAAGTGCGCGGTAAGTAGTAAATAAAATAAAAGGTAAAATAACTGCAGCCAAAATAATATGCGTGGTTAATAAAAGTAAATAAAAAGAACGCAAATTACCTACCACTGCTTTTTCCTCATCACTTACAATGCCATCAAAATTAGCATCGCCAAAACGAGCTTCACCTGCTAATAAATGGTGCGCGATATAGGATACTAAAAATAACAAGGACAGTATTAACGCTGTGATCATTAAATTTTTATGAAATTGGAATTTTTTTTGCTTCACTGCTACAAGGGCTAACACTAGGATTATGGCTACTGCAGTGTTTAAAAGCGAATTGATGAAAGCAAAAAGATGTTTATCAAAAGGAAGTTCCACTTGTAAAGTAAACTTGCTTAAAAAAGTAACAGCAACAAAAACGATAACTGAAAAAATACCAATCAATACATTGGCTTGCTTATCATTTTTTTTAATAACAGGAGCTAACATAAACTTTTATTTAAAATTAATTTTTAGTGTGTTTATTAAATTTGGAATTGAAATAGTAAACAAAGCCACTTACTAAAACCGCAATGACTAGCCATAGCCAACTCAAATCAATAATATCTTGGAACACTTTGCTTTTTACTTTTTTATCTTTTTCTAACATTAAATAACCTACATCCTTAGCCATCTTTAAAATAGAAGCAGAATCTAGTCCATTATAATAACCACGGATTTGCATTTTTTTATCAATCAAAATATAACGGCTCGTATGAACAAAGTCGGGGCTAATAGGTTCATCGCTAAATTTATCTACTTTTAGTTCCTCAAATGCAAACTTGTAAATAGAATCACGATTGCCTGAAAGCAACCACCAATTATCAGAAATCACCCCCATTTTATTAGCGTAGTCAAGTAACACCGAAGCACTATCTCTAATTGGATCTACACTAACCGACATAAAATGAACAACCGAAGTGTCCACTTTTTTACGAACATCCCCTGCTTTTGAAAAGGACTGCTGCAGTTTGCTCATATTGCGCGTTAGCTTAGGGCAAATACTACCACAGCTGGTAAAAAATAAATCAAGGATAATGATTTTTCCTTGCTCATCATATAAATTCACCGAATCACCAAGCTGGTTGACCAATCGAATGTTTTTAGTAGTATGCCAAACAGAATCTGATTTTTGTTTGCCATCAACAATTGATTCCATTACCGTATCTAATATATAATGTCTAGGCATGATCACTGCTGTATCACTAGCCGACTTTAACCATAGGTAACAAAACACGGGTATTGCTAAAGCGACAAATAAAGCGTAGATGGATTTTTTAGACATTCTTGTAATTGATTAATACAAAGTTACATTGGAAAGTTATATAAATAAAGGATTGGAGGAGTAACTTAGGTAAAAGGGGGTAACAAAAAACCATCCTAAAACAGGATGGTTTGATATATTTTTAGAAAAAACTAATTTAGTGCTTTTCTGCAGCAGGAGCCACTTCATGTGTAGTACCATGTTCCGATTCCTTTTTTTCTACTTTAATAGTTGCTTGCTCTTTAAAATGCGGATCATAGGTGTTACGCAAATTTCTGAATGAACCTCCGTCCCATAAAAATGCGCCAATAAACCAAACAAATAATAACAATGGAACAATAATGGTCATGATTAAGTTTTTCACTTCATGCTTTAAGTGCATAAAATAAGCAACAATATAAAAAGCTTTCGCCATCATTAAAATAACAATCACACCCTTAATAGCCAAGCGGAGTGATTCGCTAGTAACACCCATCATCCAAAAGCCTAAACCTAATTCGATCAGTGTGAATACCGATAAAATGATGGTTACTTTTTTAATCTCAGAAATAGCTGCTGCATTATTTGCTTCGTGATTTGCGTCAGCGTTGTGTGAATGTGCCATATAAAAATCTTAATTTATAATAGATAAAAAATTGTAAATACAAATACCCAAACTAAATCTACAAAGTGCCAATACAAACCTGCTTTTTCAATCATTAAGTAATGACCTCTTTGTTCAAATTTATCCATCAAAGTCATAATGAGCATAATGATATTAATGACTACACCACTAAATACATGGAAACCATGGAAACCAGTGATGGTGAAAAAGAAGTTCGTGAAGTTAGTAGAAGAAGCTGTACCATCTGCATTTAAAAATGGATTACGTCCCCACCAAGCACCCTCATGAAATAAATGATTCCACTCCCAAGCTTGACAACTTAAAAATGCAATACCACCAATGATGGTTAAAATCATATTACGAACCACCCCTTTTTTATCCATATTATGACCTGCATGCACCGCTAACACCATGGTTACCGAACTCACAATCAAAATAAAAGTCATGATACTTACAAACACCAAAGGTGCATGTACTCCATCTGGCGCAAATGGAAAACTACGGAACACTTCATTTGAATTAGGCCATCCGTTGGTTGAAAAACGGACTGTACCATAAGAGATCAAAAAAGCGCCGAAAGTAAATGCGTCACTCATTAAAAAGTACCACATCATTAATTTTCCGTACTCTACGTTGAAAGGACTTTTTCCTCCTCCCCACAATTTTGCTTCATTTGGTGAAGCGGTTGTTGTTGTTGACATGTTCAATTTCTATTTCAGTGCAAAAATATTGGCTATCAAGGATATTCGTATCAAAAAACCTGTTTTTTTTATAATTCTATTAAACAAAACCACTACCTATCCGACCCAATTAAGGAATACAAAAAGGTAGATCCAAAGGATGTCTACAAAATGCCAATAAGTAGCTACCAATTCAACGGGCAACACCTGATTTGAGCTAGATTTTGCAGAAGCCGATCTTAATGAAATAACCACAAGGGCAATGACCCCTCCAACAAGGTGTAACAGGTGTAAACCCGTAATCACCAACAAAAAGGAACCAGCCGAATTGCTTCGGGCGCCCGTTAAAGCCACATTGCTCGCTTCCAAGGCCTGAAAACCGCGAACCTGCAAAATGACAAAGGCAAGACCAAGAATAGCCGTAACCGATAAAAAGCCACGATATTGGGCCAATTCACCCGCTTTGGCCTTTTTTACTGCCATTTGAATGGTAAAGCTACTAATCAAAATCACCAAGGTTGAAATATAGAATAATTTAGGAAGCTCAAATTCCAACCAATTGGCTTGGCTTTTTTTAACAATGTAAGCACTTGTTAAACCAGCAAACATCATAACAATACTACCAAGTCCTACCCATAACAACATTTTGTAGGGGTGTATTTTATTTTTCGATTCAATGATTGTTGTTGCCATAATTATAAATTTTATAATTTATCTGCTAATAATGCAAGGTATACAATAGGTAAATAAATATAGCTGCTAAACATAACACGACGCGCTGCGGGCACGCCCATGTTTTGATAAAGTCTTACACATTGCACTACCATAAAAATATTTGCCACTAATAAAATCCACATACTCACTTGTCCAGTTAAACCTAAATAATAAGGTAACAAACCAACAGGGATCATCAACACTGCATACATGATAGATTGTAATGCAGTAAATTTTGTAGGCCCTTTATCTGCAGGTAATAATTTAAAACCTACTTTAGAATAATCCGAATGTGACACCCAGGCAATCGCCCAAAAATGGGGGAACTGCCATAAAAATTGAATTAAAAATAAAGCCCAACCTGCATAAGCAAAATCATCATTGCCAGCTACCCATCCAATTAAACAAGGAAGCGCACCAGGAAAGGCACCTACTAAAACAGCAATTGAATTTATTTTTTTCAAAGGCGTATAAATAAACGCATATAAAAACAAACTGAACGCAGATATTAATGCAGATGAAATATTAAAATACTTCCACATGATAGCAACACCAAGAATACCAGTAATGGTTGCAAAAGTATAAGCCGTTGTTTGTGACATACGACCAGCAGCCACAGGGCGTGAAGCAGTGCGCTTCATTTGTGCATCGGTGTCTTTTTCCACTGCTTGATTAATGGCATTAGCACTACCTGTAATACATAAACCTGCAAAGGTTAAAAGTAAAATCATGGACCAATCGTACGCTTTCACTGTGGGTGCCAACATATAACAAATAACGCAAGTGAACACCACCGTAAAACTTAAGGTGAACTTCATCAACTGAGCGTAATTTTTGAGCGTTTGTTTCAAATCGAATTGGTGTTTTAAATTACAATGCCCTGAAATCAGGGCATTGTAATAACTGAATATTTTATACTAGTGTGTGCCAGTTTCATCTGCACCTACAGGTGTGGTTTGAGGAATGAAATCATGTCCATCCTTACCGTAATCATAAGGCCAACGATGTACTTCAGGAATTTCACCAGGCCAGTTACCATGACCAGGACGAATAGGAGTAGTCCACTCTAAAGTATTGGATTCCCAAGGATTTAAAACTGTTACTTTACGACCTTTGAATATGGAGTAAAAGAAATTAATTAAAAATAAAATTTGTGTTGCAAAAACAATCATCGCTACCGTACTAATAAAACGATTTAATTCAGCGAATTGTTTAAAGCTTTCCCAAATACTAAAATCAAAATAACGACGCGGCATACCTGCTAAACCTTGGTAATGCATTGGCCAAAAAATAAGATAAGCGCCAGCCATCGTAATCCAAAAGTGAATGTACCCTAATGAATTATTTAGATAGCGACCGTACATTTTAGGGAACCAGTGGTATACACCCGCAAACATACCAAACATACTAGCCACACCCATTACAATATGGAAATGCGCAACTACAAAATAACTATCGTGTAAATAAATATCTAAAGCAGCGTTACCTAACCAAATACCTGTTAAACCACCACTAATAAATAAGCTCACAAAACCAATAGCAAATAACATAGCAGGTGTGAAACGAATATTACCTCTCCATAAAGTAGTTAACCAGTTAAATACTTTAATAGCAGAAGGTACTGCAATTAATAAAGTTAATAATACAAACACCGAACCTAACAAAGGATTTAATCCTGTTACGAACATATGGTGCGCCCAAACCAAGAAGGCTAAAATTGCAATTGCAAATAAAGAACCTAACATCGCCATGTAACCAAAGATAGGTTTGCGAGAATTCACCGACATGATTTCAGAAACCATACCCATAGCAGGTAATAATATAATGTAAACCTCAGGGTGACCTAAGAACCAGAATAAGTGTTGGAATAAAATGGCCGAACCACCTTCGTTCGATAAAGCACCTACGCCATTTACATAAATATCAGATAGATAAAAACTAGTTCCAAAGTTTCTATCAAAAATTAATAAAATCATACCAGACAATAATACAGGGAAAGATAATACCCCTAATACTGCTGTAAAAAATAAAGCCCAAATGGTCAAAGGTAAACGCGTCATGCTCATTCCCTTAGTACGCATATTTAAAATAGTAGTGATATAATTTAAACCACCTAATAAAGAAGATACAACGAATAAAGCCATCGCAATGATCCATAAGTCCATACCTGTTTTAGAACCAGGAGACGCATCATGTAAAGCAGATAAAGGAGGATACGCTGTCCAACCACCACTGAATGGTCCTGTTTCAACAAACAAAGAAGACAACATAATAATACTTGCTATAAAAAAGAACCAATAAGATAACATGTTCAAGAAAGGCGAAGCCATATCGCGCGCACCTACTTGTAATGGAATTAAAAAGTTAGCAAAGGTACCCGACAAGCCTGCTGTTAATACAAAGAATACTAAAACAGTACCGTGCGTAGTTACTAAAGCGTAGTAAGCTTCGGGTGTAATTTGACCCCCTTTCGCCCATTTACCTAAGATAGATTCTAACCAAGGGAAACTAGCATCAGGATAACCTAATTGCAAACGGAAAAGTACACTCATTAAACCACCCAGTACTGCCCAAACCATACCAGTAATCAAGAATTGCTTCGCGATCATTTTATGGTCTTGACTAAATACATATTTAGTTAAGAATGTATCATGGTGTTCGTGATGACCGTGATCATCATGTCCGTGACCTTCATGTAATGCTGCTTCGTGACTCATACCTTTTATTTAAATAATTTTAATCTTTATAATTTTACGATGGTTGCTTTTTTAGCTGTGCTGTCCATTACTGGAACTGCAGATGGATCCTTTTCAGGGAATGCAGTAAAGTATTGCGGCTTTTGTTTCGCTATCCACAAATCGTATTCTTCTTGATCTACCACTTGAATAACACCTTTCATCGAATAGTGACCATTGCCACACATTTGATCACAACTAATTTCATATTGAAAATTCGGGTTGCCCGTTTTTTCTTGCATTTCCTTAGTCGTATAAATTGGAGTAAACCACATGGTAGTAGGAATACCTGGAACAGCGTCCATCTTTAAACGGAAATGCGTCAAACCAACATCATGTATCACATCTCTAGAACCTATAATTAATTTAACAGGCGTTCCTTTCACTACATACATAGTTTGCTCTGTTAAAATATCATCTTGTGCATATTTGTCATCCCAAATAATACCTACAGAGTTGGTAGCAGGGTCAATATTTTTATAATATTTTTTTCCGAAGATGGCATCCTTACCTGGGTAACGGAAAATCCAACCAAATTGTTTTCCAGTCACTTCAACCACCATTGCATTCTTAGGAGGCTCCCCAGTAAAAAAGAACCAGTTACGCAAACCAAACACGACTAATACAGTAAGTGCAATGGCAGGAATAGCGGTCCAGATTAATTCTAATTTAGTACTGTGTGCAAAAAAGAAAACTTTGCGATTGGTATCTTCTTGATACTTATAAGCAAACCAAAATAATAATACTTGTGTAATCACAAAAACGATACCTGTAATAATTAAGGTTACAAAAAGCATTTGATCTACTTTTTCACCCTGAATACTTGCAGCACCTTGCGCCATCTGGGTTTTGCCATAATACATTTTATTACAAACATAAATTCCAACAAAACCTAACACCAAAAAAGCAACCATCAAAAATCCATTGATTTTGTTGTTTTGTTGACGGCTTGCTTCTTCCCCTTTAAGGATAGATACATACTCACTTGCTTTGGCAATTTGAAAAATAACCACAAAGATGAGAACGATAATTGCAACAGATAAAAATAAAGTCATAGTCGTATTAATATTTTCTTACTCGAATAATTTATTAAACTTGGTGAAGAATACTCTCCTTTAAAAACGGATGGTATTTTGCAATCAAAGGCTTGCTGGCCAAAGAGCGCGCAACCATTAAAATCATTACTCCAACAAAAAACGCTAGTATACCAAAATCCAACCAGCCTAAAGTAACATGCTCTTTCATTAAGCTACCCATCACCATTTGGTAAAAATCAATCCAGTGACCAAATAATATAAGTACCGCCATAAACGCTACTAAAGTAAAGTTGCGTTTCGCCGAGCGCTTCATTAATATTAATAAAGGACAAAGGAAGTTGATGAATAAGTTTAAGAAAAAGATAGGCTTATAAGAACCTTGAACGCGATTTTTAAAATAGATGGTTTCCTCAGGAATATTCGCATACCAAATAAGCATGTATTGAGAGAACCATAAATAAGTCCAGAAGATAGAAAATGCAAACATGAATTTACCAACATCATGTAAATGATCGCTGGTAGATAATTCCATGTAGCCTTTATTTTTCATGTAGATTAACCATAAAGCAATCAAGGCCATACCCGCTACAAAGGAGCTAGCAAAAGTATACCAACTGTACATAGTCGAATACCAATGCGCATCGATACTCATTAACCATAACCAAGGAATGGTACTTGCAACAGTTAAACCAAACCAAACTAAAAAGAAACCAGAGCGCACCATGCTGCGCACATTATATTTATGAGCAGTGTCCGCATCCATTGGAGCGATATCTGCTTCTAAACTAATTTGACGCATTCTATATCCAAAATAACTCCACAATGTAATAGTAAGTGTAGTCCATATAATAAAGAAAGTAGGATTTAAAAAACCTGCTTTACCTTTTAAGATAGGATCTTTTGCAACTGCTTCCGCATCTAACCAATGGTAAATATGATGATTGTGTGAAAGCACTACATATAATAATACTAATAAAGTAATACCACCAAAGATGGGTACTAAAGTAGAAATGGCTTCGGCAATTCTTCTAAA
>JBAXVC010000029.1:0-14548 GCA_037129315.1 Chitinophagia bacterium
TAATACCACCAAAGATGGGTACTAAAGTAGAAATGGCTTCGGCAATTCTTCTAAAGGATTGCATCCAAGCAGCCATGGCCATAGTACTAAAACATAAAAAGAACATAGCAGCGTTGGTCACTAAAGTCCAAAAAATAGAATTGTACATTAAGGTTCCCCAAAAATGCACTTGCTCATGTTCATCCGAACCAAATCCTTTGGTAAACATACCATACAATAAAGCAGCGGCGCCTATGCCTATTAATGCATAAGACCATGTTTTAAGTGTACCAGGAATTTCAAATTGCTCTTTAATAGATGCCATCTTACTTCGTTTGTTTATTCTTAATATATTTTATAATCATCCAGCGTTGATGCTTGCTTAATTGAGATGCATAAGAACCCATCAAGTTTTTTCCGTAAGCAACAGAATAAAACATTTGACCAGCAGGCATTTTTTCATATTTCGCATCGCCTACTAAAGTAGCAGGCTTGGCAGCAAATGCACCATTACCCCCATTGTATAAAGGACCATTGCCATCTAATTTAGTACCATGACAAATACCACAGTTAATAAGGTATAATCTTTCTGCTTCGGCAGCGTCTTTTACATTTAAAGAATCAATGGGATTGGGAACCATTTTAGAAGCAACATAATTAGTAGAATCACCTACTTTATCTTTTGCATAAGGGAAAGGCATTTCCTTACCACGCGCAATGGTACCTGCAACAGGACGATTGTCGTAATGGATTCCTTTGTTTGCTAAGTTACTATGATCGGCGTAGGTTTCATAAGCACGACTGTATGCCATGTCAGGCATATAAATAGTACCAGGTGTACGCTTAATATCGTTGCAACTAGTCATGAAGACCATCGCAGCTAAAAAAGTTAATGTCAAAAATTTATTCATCGTTTATATCTTGTTAGTCAAGTTCAAAAAAATTACATCGAAACTTGTTACAGTTTCTCACTACATCGAAACTTGCCCCGCAAGTTTCTCTTCATTATCATAAGTACCAAACCACCAGCCTTCCTCAGCTACTTGCACATCTGTTTCAATGGCACCATTCGCACTTAATAAAGCTTTAAGGTCATCTGTATTTGTTTTATCGGTACACTCAATGACCATTACAAATAAATCATCGGTAGCGCGTTTGTGAAAATGATGTTTTTTAACACCAGGTGCTAATTGACATAAATAACAAAAAGTAAGTACCATACCCACCGCTGCAAACAATACGGTTAACTCAAATATAATAGGAACCCAAGCTGGTAAAGCAAAATGCGGTTTACCACCAATGTTTAAAGGCCAGTCTTTAGTGAAAATCCAACTAATAGCGCTCACCGCTGTCGTGGTACCAGTAATACCGTAAATAAAACCGGCAGTGTGTAAACTAGTTTCGCGCATTCCCAATGCGTGGTCTAAACCATGCACTGCAAAGGGCGTGTACACATCTTTAATTTTATAGCCAGCAGTACGCACTTGCTTCACTGCAGGAAATAAAACATTTTCATTATCAAAACAACCTACTACAAATTTCTTTTGTGCCATAATCTTTTTCTTAATCGATATTTAATTAATGAGCATGCGCATTATCGTGAATGAATTTATCCAAAGGCTGTGCCTCTAAAGTGTTCATATCTGTTTTATACGACTCTCCACTTCTCTTTAAAACATATTTAATTTCAGCCACCGCAATGACAGGGAAATATTTAGCGAATAAAAAGAAGCAAGTAAAAAACAAACCAAAAGTGCCTGCATAAAAACCAATCTCCCAAATACTAGGACTATAATATACAGACCAGCTTGATGGTAAGTAATCACGATACAATGAAGTAACAATAATTACAAAACGCTCAAACCACATACCAATGTTTACAATGATGCTCATGAAGAAAGTAACAAATACATTTCTTCTCATTTTCTTAGACCAGAAAATTTGAGGAGATAATACGTTACAAGCCATCATACCCCAATAGCTCCAGCCATAAGGACTAAATAAATAAGCACGACTATACCAAAAAGTATACCCCTCATATTTATTTTGAGAGTACCAACCCATGAATAATTCGGTTAAGTAAGCAATACCTACAATAGAACCAGTAAGTACAATTACTTTATTCATCATTTCAATGTGACCAATTGTAATATAATCTGTTAAACCAAATACTTTACGTACCACCAACATTAAGGTTTGCACCATCGCGAAACCAGAAAATATCGCACCTGCCACAAAGTAAGGAGGGAAGATGGTCGTATGCCAACCTGGAATAACAGAAGTAGCAAAGTCAAAAGATACAATAGTGTGCACTGACAATACTAAAGGAGTACTTAAACCAGCCAACACTAAAGATAAACTCTCGTGTCTTTGCCAATGTTTAGTAGAACCTGTCCAACCAAATGAAGCGATACCGTATAATTTTTTTCTAAGTTTAGTGAAAGCACGATCACGCACCGTAGCTAAATCGGGAATCAAACCAGAATACCAGAATAATAAAGAAACAGTGAAGTAAGTAGAGATCGCAAAAACGTCCCATAATAAAGGAGAGTTAAAGTTCACCCATAAAGGACCACGAGAGTTAGGGTAAGGCATAATAAAGAAAGCCAACCAAACACGACCCATGTGGAATATTGGAAATTGACCAGCGCACATAACGGCGAAAATGGTCATCGCTTCGGCTGCACGGTTAACACCCGTTCTCCAGCCTTGACGGAATAATAATAAGATAGCAGAAATCAAAGTACCTGCGTGACCAATACCCACCCACCAAACGAAATTGGTAATATCCCAACCCCATCCAATGGTTTTATTAAGGTTCCATTGGCCTACACCATAAGTTACTTCGCGGTACAAACTGTACACACCAAATAACAAAAGCGTAACGGCAATAAAAAAACCAATGTACCATAAACGAGATGGCTTCACTTCGATAGGGCGTAAAATATCTTCGGTTACTTGGTGAAAATTTTTATCACCATACACCAAAGGTTCGCGCAACTGTGATTCGTATTTAATATGCATCTTTATCTATTTCTTAAATTTTTTAATCTATATATTTTATGCTTCCGTTTTTTCGTCGCTGTTTCTTACTTTGGCTAAATAAGTAACATTAGGTAATACGTGTAATTGCTCTAACACATAAAACTGACGATTCGGATTATCAACACGCACTTTTGAAATCGCACTGTGCTTGTCATTAGCATTACCAAAACTAATGGCATGTGTAGGACAAGATTGTTGACAAGCCACTTTAATATCCGCATCTACCATTGGACGAGAATCTTTTTTCGCATCTAATTTAGCTGCTTGTAAACGTTGAACGCAGAAAGAACATTTTTCGATAACACCACGAGAACGCACCGTTACATCAGGGTTTAACACCATTCTTGTTAAATCGTCAAACATATCTAATACGACATCGTTTACTTCACCTACTTGGTTATCAGGGAAGCTATCTGCACCCGTATAATCGGCCCAGTTGAAACGACGCACTTTAAAAGGACAGTTGTTCGCGCAATAACGAGTACCAATACAACGGTTATAAGTCATTTGGTTTAAACCTTCAGAGCTGTGGTTGGTAGCGGCAACAGGACAAACGTTTTCACAAGGAGCGTTGTCGCAATGTTGACACATTAAAGGTTGGAAAACAACTTTAGGGTTTTCCATATCACCACTATAATATTTATCAATACGCAACCAATGCATTTCATGACCGCGAAGTACTTCGGGTTTACCAACAACAGATACATTATTTTCAGCGTTACATGCAACTACGCAAGCACCGCAACCATTACAACTATTTAAATCAACGCTCATGCCCCACTTAATACCTGGACGATCGTACACAGGATAAATGGTACCTTCTTTTTCATATTTTTCAAGCGCTTCAAATTCCTTCATCTTATCACCACCTTCTGTCACGCTTCTTAATTCATGATCGCGTTCTTCTCTAATTTCAGTAGGATTTTTTAAGTAAGATGCAAAACTAATTTCCTTCATTACTTCGGTACGCACACCTTGTGCAGTATCGTAACGGAAATGCGTTTGAGTTAAAGCAACAGGATAAGTTTCGCCTGTTACAGTTAAAGAAACATCTTGACAATTAAAATGCACCATACCATTTTCGATGCAAGCTAAGGGATATGCATTTTTACCAGTACCAACCACCGATTTACCTAAAGCTTCGGTGCGGCCGTAACCAACAGCGATACCAACGGTTTGAGGATGTGTACCAGGAACAATTAAAACAGGAAGTTCAATTGATTTTCCATCAACGGTTAACTTCACCACTTTTTTAGGAGGATGCACTTCATATGCATCGGCTTGATCCGGTTTGTTTAAGTCAATGCCTAATAAAGATTTTCCCATCGCAGGAGATACTATAATATAGTTGTCCCAAGTAGCACGCGTAACTGGATCGGGTAATTCTTGTAACCAAGGGTTACTTGCACCTTGACCAGCACCGATACCAACTTTTTGGTATAAGGCTAATTCAATTTTATTGCTAGGCTTAGCAGCGTTAATCGCAGCTAAAGCAGAAGTTACAGCATTTGCATTTAAAGAAGCACCTGCAACAATTTCAGAAGTAGGATTAGAAACACCTGCTTGTAAAATTTTATTCCAAGCAGCTTCGCCACCTAATTTAGCAGACCACTCATTTTTTAAATAAGTTGTATAATCAGATGCATCACCAGACCATTTTAATAATGAATCTTGGAAAGCACGAGTTTTAAATAAAGGAGAGATAGTAGGTTGTATAAAACTAATGTAACCAGTAGCCGCTTCTGCATCACCCCAACTTTCTAAAAAGTGAGGAGCAGGAATAACATATTTACAAAGCGCTGTTGTTTCATCTAATTTAGCATTGAATGAAATAGTTGTTTTCACTTTTGCTAAACCTGATTTTACTTTGTCCGCATTTGGCCAAGTGTAAACAGGATTTGCACCGTAAAATAAAATGCTATTTACTTTACCTGCATTCATGTCATCTACTAAATTAGCAAAATCGCTATCTATACCTTGACGGAAATTAACAGTAGTACCAAAATTAATAGTAGTGCCGTTGGCGCCTACTGCATTATTAATAGCGTTTACAATAATTTGAACATTTACATCATTGCTACCCGATACAACTAAAGCAGCACCAATGTTAGCAATTAAAGCATCCGCTGCAACAGCGATACCTGTTTTTAATTTACTATCCGTAATGCCAGTGATGGGAGCGCCTTTTACTGCACTTAATAAAGCAGCGGCTACTAAACCCATTTCGGAAGGACGGCATAAATATTTTTCATCTGCATTAGAACCAGTCATACTAGCCACTGTTTCAAAGTGGATATGCTTGCTCATCGCAGGATGTTTTTCATCTATTCTTTTACCAACTGCATATTGTTTTGCAAATTCAATTGGGTTTAACCAAGTACCTAAAAAGTCAGCGCTTAAAGAAACAATGGCTTTTGCTTTATCAAAATGATAGCTAGGTAAAACGCGTTTACCATAACAAGCTTCGTTAGCTAAAAGCATGGCACTATTAGAAACCGCATCATAAGTAACATGTTTGCTACCAGGATGCTTAGCTAAAAATTGAGCGATTAATTTTTTTGTAGAAGGAGAAGTAATGGAACTAGTAACAATAACAATATTACCAGACAATTCACCCATCACCGATTTATCAATATCTTCAAAAGTGGCTTCCTTACCAGCGATGGTAGGGAAACGTAAACGAGCCGTATCATATAAATCTAAAACAGAAGCTTGAACACGAGCCGAAGTACCGCCACCTGTTAAAGGACTTAAATCATTTCCTTCTAATTTAATAGGACGACCATCACGCACTTTAGCAAGAACACTAACTACATCACCATCTTGCACATAAGTAGTTGCATAATAATCTGCAATACCAGGAACCATATCTTCAGGCTTGTTTGCAAATGGAATTGCTTTTTTAATAGGCATTTCACAACTTGCTGCTACTGCTGCTGCAGCAGTACTAAAGCCGACATATTTTAAAAAATCACGACGTGGTGCTTTCGCTTGTAAAAAACTTTCTCCTTTTTCTAAAGTAGATTCGTCTTCAACAAAAGGAAGTTCCTCTTTGAATTCGTTTTGAACTTCATTGTTATAAGCTTTGGATTGATTTAATTCTCCGAAACTTTGCCAGTGCTTTTTTTGCTCCATAATAATGTATATATAATATTACGCCTCTTATTTAATCTCGATTATAAATTCAAATAGTTTAGTAGTGACATTTTTGACACTCAGTACCACCAATTTTTTCAACAGTAATTCCTTTTGCACTATCTAACTTTCCACTCTTCATATCTTCATGGAATTTTTCATAGATGCTATAAAAACCATTGTCTTTAAATTTCACTTGTGTATTTCTGTGACAGTTCACACACCAGCCCATGCTTAAATCAGAAAACTGTTTTACTTCGCCCATTGTTTGAATATTGCCATGACATTGTTGACAAGCCACTTGGCCTGCATTCACGTGTTGTGCATGGTTAAAGTAAACATGATCAGGTAAGTTATGGATACGCACCCACTCAATAGGTTTGGCATTAGAAGCATCCCAAGGTTGCCCTTCGGTGAAGCCAGCGTATTTATATAATTTTTTAATTTCAGAAGTACCGTCAACTACATCCCCATTTTCTCTTACTAAAGGCGCTCCTTTGTATTCGTTAATCGCCATGTGACAGTTCATACAAACATTCACACTAGGAAGTGTTGCTTGTTTGCCTTGGTAAGTACCAGTATGACAATACTGACAATTAATTTGATTCACACCAGCGTGCACTTTATGAGAATAGTAAATAGGTTGTTCAGGTTGATAATCTTTAGAGCGACCCAATCCCATTGCACCAACTGTTGTCATATAACCACCAACAATAAATAATACAATTACAATAAATGCGATGTAAGCTTTGTTGCGATAAAAAGGAACAGGATCAACGGCAGGGATACCTGCTTTGTCGTCAGATAATTTTTTTAAGTTGCTATTAACTTGAAGAAGTATTAATGAAACAACTGCTAATATTAAAGTAAGTAAACCAAAAACTAAAGTGCTGTCCGATTCTTCGGCAGGAGCACCTGCTGCTGCGCCACCTACTGGAGCTGCACCTGCTGCAGGAACTGATTTGATGTAAGCTAAAATAGCATCGATATCTTTATCGGCTAAAGTAGGAAACAAGTTCATTGCAGTTTTATTGTACTCGTTGTACAATTTGTTTGCATAAGGATCACCTGTTTTTAAAAATGCAGCATTGTTTTTAATCCATGCATACAAATTCTTTTTCTCAGGCCAACGATCTTCAACACCGGCTAACGCAGGACCCGTTAATTTTTTATTAACGGCGTGACATGAAGCACAATTTTGTGAGAAAAGTGCTTTCCCATCTTGCGCATTCAAATGATTTCCGATAGATGAACTAAGGGTGATAAATAGGAAGATCGAAACGATCTTAGCTAGGCTTCTTAAAATTGTCATATACACAAAAAGTGTCTAGGGTGTAAAAATGTCCTCGAACGGGGGCGAAATTACTTAAGAATAAGATTGAATACTAACAAAATGAGAAGTTTTTTTTATTGAAATTATTGACTTTCAGGGATGTGGGTCAAAAAAGGGTGACGAATGTCATAATATTGTAATGTTAAGTAGATGTGGGGGAAATTATAATTGGGATATGGGCAGATTTTAGAAAAAAAAGTCACCTTTGAGGCATTAAAAATTAAGGGGCTAGATTTTAATAAAACAAAGAATGAAAGTATTAAAACGATTACAGGAAAAGTGGAAGGTGGGCGCCCTACAATTTTGGCTCATTATTGTCACATTTGCCTTAGGAGGGAGCCTAAGTGGAAGGCTATGTACTAAAATATTGAATTTGGTGTTTTTGGAGAAAAATTGGGCATTTTGGCTCATTTATCCCCTATTTTTGACCATTTTATGGCCTTTTTCGGTCATTTTCGTCAGTTTCTTCACGGGGCAATATCGCTTTTTTAGGGGTTATTTGGGCAGGGTAAGTGGCAAATTGTTTGGAGGGGAAAAGCAGACTAATATGCCTAAACATATCGCCATTTTTGCATCGGGGGCGGGAAGCAATGCCCGAAAAATAATCGACTACTTTGAAGGATCGGCTCAAATTAAGGTATCCTTAATTGTAAGTAATGTTGCTACAGCGGGGGTGCTGGCCATCGCAAAGGAAAAAGGGATCCCCACTTTGCTTATTAATAAAACCGAATTCACTGCAACAGGATATGTCGAAAGTTTACAAAATGCCGACATCCATTTTATCGTATTGGCAGGATTTTTATGGAAAGTACCCGAAGTGTTGGTGCGTAATTTTCCAAAAGCTATAATTAATATACATCCGGCATTGTTACCTAAATATGGAGGCAAGGGAATGTATGGTGCTAAAGTGCACGAGGCAGTCATTGCAGCAAAAGAAACTGAATCGGGAATCACCATTCATTGGGTAAATGAACATTATGATGAAGGTGCGATTATATTTCAAGCGAATTGCGCGGTGGAATTGTCCGATACACCAGATACCTTAGCTAATAAAATACATGCGCTTGAACATGCGCACTTTGCTCCTACTATTGAAAAATTATTGAGATAGCAATTTTAGGAGTTAACTTTTCCTAAATAATACTCCCTATTTATAATTTTATTTAAAACTATACTAGCTTTTTTTGGAATTAACTTCTCCTAAATAGTACTCCCTCTCTCTCAGATCGCTTCGCTCACCATGTTCGTTCGTTAATACTATTTAGGAGATGGAGTGTTTGAGATACTTATACGTTTTGCAAATTCAGTAATTATAAGTTTTTAATCGTAATCAACGATTAAGTAAACTAATTGAAACAATGATTGCAACTATAATAATAGCAGATATTGTAGATGACTTATTAATGAGTTGATATTTATACCCTATATAATTTACTATCCCAAAAATTCCAATCATAGAAAAGTTTATTAAATACCTATATTTCTGATCAATCAAAGAATAAAAATCAACAATACAACTTATAAAAATGGTAAAGGCTAAAATACCATAAAGGATATTTCTAATTATTTTCTGTTCTTTGCTTAAATTTTTGTTATACATAGTTTAATTAATTTAATTTATTTACAATATTTTAGATTAGTACGACATGTTCTTTCATTTATATAAAGATGGTAATTAGAAGCAGCTTCGCAGGCTATAAACATTACCGCGCCTATTGGTGTCCATCCTAATTCAGCTGCGGATACACAAACTACTTGTTCAGTAGCATATGTGGCATTTGCCTGATCTGAGCAATTTTTAAAATATTCAATACAAGATTGTAAATCAGTTGAGCCTCCTAAAGAATTAGATTTATTATTATTCAAAAAAAGCATTTTACTTTTATTGATTTGGCTTATGGCTATATTATTTAATTCATTCATTGATATGTTCTTAAAATCATATCTTTTTGATAACAAGTAAATTTTATTTACCATTTTATTACGCAGATTCCAGAAATCTTCATCATTTGAATATCCCATGGTATTGGCAATTAATTTTTTAGAACCAGGATTATTATTTTTAACAGCGTTGTTAAAATTGAATTCAAAATCTTTTTGGTCCATAATTGTTTCTCCTGAAGTATTAGATAAGACATGGTTATAATCTTTTATATCAAATACAAGGGAAATGAATACCGAATCTTCACTTAAAGCAATTGTATTTGTTGAATGCTGTGTTTGACTTTGATACATACTACTTTTATTACAAGCGATTATAACAATTGCAATGAAAGCAATTGAAAGAAATAAGATTTTACTAGCCTCAGCTAATTTAAAAAATTTCATACAACTTTTAATTTTTGATTATTTAATTTAATAAATTAAAAGTAGTAAGCAGATTGATTTTTAAATTCAGTATTTATACGCTATTATCTTTAATAAAAATAATGTAAATAAATTTATAGATAATGAAATCGTAAAGAAACAATTTCAATTATTTCTTTACGCGCTCTATAAATAAGACGATGTTCTTTATTTATTCTTCGACTCCAAAGGCCAGCTAGTTCATGTTTTAATGGTTCTGGTTTTCCAATTCCAGGAAAAGGTTCACTTAGAATATTTTCTAATAAATTGTTTATTATTTTTACTGATTCAAAAATAGGAACCCATGCAATCCAATTTCAGCGTATTTATACTTTTAGAAATTGTCTACACAAAAAACCCACTCTAATGAAGTGGGCTTATTTATTTTTTAAAAATGCTGCAAATTCAGTAAAACTCATTTTATCAATTACATCTTTATATTTAAGTCTAGTTTCAGCAATTGATTGATTATAAAAGGTTTCATTGTAAGATGCTAAATAATTATTTATCTCAGCATCATTCATGTTACTTAACTTTTCAGATAATTGCGTTTTTATATCTCTGAAAACTTTAACAGTATCAAATGTTTTATTTACCTGTTTCATATTCGATGATATCTTGGGGTGACCTTATTTCTATTTGACTATAACCCAATTTCAAATTTACAGAATTATAGCCACGAATCCTAAATACATTTACAATATGTTTAAAATTCCAACTAACAAGAATATCAACTTTTGATATTGTGGCAATAGCAATATGATGACAGTCATCAAAACTTGTTTGCCCAACCACTTTTTCTGAAATATAATAATTTGCTAATAATTCTGATTCAGCACTAGCGCTTATTAATTCAATATTAGACCTCTCTATTTTATTAAAAAAGTCCTTTATGAAGGTTGGCGCTAAATCAAGTTCACTTAATGTTAATGATGAAATGACTAATGTAAATTTTTTCTTATCGGTCATTTCAAAAAGCTGAGTAGTGATTTGTTTAAATTCTTCGTCAAAGGCGCCGCCAATAACTGAAGTGTCCAGGTATATTCGTTGTTTCATATTGTAATAGTAAAAAAATACAAGATTATTTTACAGCGTACTTATACGTTCGAAAATTTTCAGAATTGTGCATAACAAAAAACCCACTCGTATGAAGTGGGCTTAAAAATATAATGCGGTAGAAAATTAAATGAAAAATTATCCGGGCATGCGAGAAATGTATTTCTCGATTTCTTTAATTTGATCAATCACTTGTTTAGTGGTGGGCTTACAAGCTTTTGCTTTGCGGAAATAATCTTTAGCGGCACGAAACTCGCGCTTGTTCATAAAAATTTGACACATGCTTAAAAAAGCAACGGCTTCACTTTCTTTATCAGGAATGCCTGCACGAATAGCGGCACGAATATATGATTCACCTTGTTTGGTATCTCCTTTTTGCATCGCCATCATACCCAATTGTAATTTGTTGGCGCCTTCGGCTTCAGGCATAGCAGAACCAAGGTCATTGCTGTGCTTTAAATGTTTTTCGGCGGTATCAAAATCCTGTTTTACCATGGCAATATTACCTTTGATGGTATAATAAGTACTACGGACAGGCTTATAAAGTAAGGAAGGGAACCAAACGGTATTTAAAATGCGCTCTACTTCGTCCATATTACCAGCTTCCATTGGCGCTTGAACCAAACGAAGGGGGCCAATAAAAAAATGGCTTAAAATACCAATCAAACCAATGAAATAAAGGGGGAAAACAGGCCAAAAACCAGCTATGCCGGTAAGTTCAAGCCCTAAACCCCCAAAAATGGCAATTAAACTTAGCCAAAAACGGAACTTAATAATGATATTATAAAAACCCATAAATATTTCAATTTGAGCGGTGAAGATACCAAATAATGCCTTAAGGAAGTAGAAATAAATTGAATGAAAGCTTAAAAAAGAATAGTTATTTTTGCCCTCCTCGGCCACTAGCGGGCCGATGGTCCCGTAGTTCAATGGATAGAATAGGTGTTTCCTAAACACTAGATCCAAGTTCGATTCTTGGCGAGACCACAAAGCCTCAACACGAAGTGTTGGGGCTTCTTCATTTTGAGCCAACGTCGAAAGCTTGCTTTCGTAAGTTGGTGAGAGATGAAGAAGCCAAACAGTCCCGAGCATCGGGAATGTTTGAAAGGCTTTGGGTAAGTTCAATACGGGAAGAAGACAGCCAAGCGAAGCGAAGGCTGTCAGTCTTGTTTTAAAATTGTGGAACTATTTCACCCTTATGAATCAATCCTTTTTATTTTAGCTCCAAGCTGATTTAACCTTTGATCTAGAAATTGGTAACCGCGATCTATCTGTTCAATGTTTTGAATAATACTAATTCCATCGGCACTTAGTGCGGCAATTAATAAAGCAACGCCAGCGCGAATGTCTGGACTACTCATTGTAATGCCTCTTAATTTTTGAACTCGATCTAAACCAATCACTGTTGCACGATGTGGATCACAAAGAATAATTCTCGCACCCATATCAATTAATTTATCTACAAAAAATAATCTGCTCTCAAACATTTTTTGATGAATCAATACACTTCCTTTTGCTTGAGTTGCAACTACTAATAAAATACTTAATAAATCCGGGGTGAGCCCAGGCCATGGATGATCAGAAATAGTTAAAATAGAACCATCTATATAATTATTTACTTCATAACTATTTTGTGCAGGTATATAAATATCATCACCTTTAATTTCAAGATGAATACCTAATTGTTGAAATTTATCTGGAATCATGCCAAGATGTTGCACACCAGCATTTTTTATTGTTATTTCGGAACCAGTCATTGCAGCTAATCCAATAAAAGATCCTACTTCAATCATATCAGGCAAAATGGTATGCGTACAACCTCCTAATACCTGAACACCTTCAATGATTAGTAAATTTGATTTTATACCGGAAATTTTTGCTCCCATGCTATTTAACATGTGGCAAAGCTGTTGAATATAGGGTTCGCAGGCAGCATTATAAATAGTAGTTTGACCTTTTGCCATCACAGCCGCTAAAATAATATTCGCAGTGCCTGTTACGGAAGGCTCTTCTAATAAAATGTCTGCACCTACTAATTGCTTAGTTGAAAGTTTAAAAAAGCCATCACCTTGTTTGTATTCCGAAACCACACCTAATTTTTCAAAGCCCATAATATGGGTATCCATTCTTCTTCTACCAATTTTATCGCCCCCTGGTTTGGGAATAAAAGAATGATTACATCTAGCTAATAAAGGACCTGCAATCATCACAGAGCCCCTTAGCTTATTTGCTTTTTTCTGGAAAGCAGGGTCGTTTATTTTATCAATATCAATTTGACTCGCATTAAATAGATACTCACCTTCTTTGACATGCGAGACTTTAACCCCTAAATCCACTAATACATCAATCAACAAGGTAGCATCAATGATATTAGGGATATTGCAAATAGTAACTGGCTCAGATGTAAGCAATACAGCGCATATCACTTGTAAAGCTTCATTTTTAGCGCCTTGTGGGGTAATATTCCCACTTAACTTATACCCCCCATGTACTTCAAATGACTTCATTATTAAAGTTTTCCAAATTTACCTATAATTTTATACATGAAAGAGGCCAAAACAAACTAATTTAACTAACATTATTGTACTTATGGTGTCACATACTAAAAATGTAAGTTTAGCTGCTTATAATTCATTTGGGATTGATGTAAAAGCGGCACATTTGATACGATTTCAAAATACAAATGAAATAGTTGATATTTTTTGTTTACCCGAACTACAATTAATAACACAAAATAGTGAGCCCATTTTAATTTTAGGGGGAGGAAGCAACCTATTGCTATGTAATGATATCAAAGGAGCGGTCTTAAAAAATGAGATCCAATATATCAAAATACTAGAAGAAACAACACAGACAGCAATTGTAGAAGTAGGTGCGGGTGTCATATGGCAGGATTTTGTAGATTATACAATAGACAAGCACTGGGGCGGCGTAGAAAATTTATCATTGATACCGGGCTCGGTGGGTGCGGCACCTATACAAAATATTGGCGCCTATGGAATAGAGGTATCAAGTGTGATTGAAAAAATAAATTTATATCATATTGAAACCAAACAATTTTTAAGTTTAACTAATGAGGAATGTTGTTTTGGCTATAGAGATAGTGTTTTTAAAAACAGTTTAAAAAATAAAACAATTATTTGTTCGGTTGTTTTTAGATTACAAAAAAATCCAGTTTTAAATATATCATATGGCGCTATTGCAGAAGAATTAAAAAATACTGATCATATTACCATCAAGGAAGTGTCAGAGGCTATTATTGCTATAAGGCAAAGTAAATTACCCGATCCAAAAGTACTAGGAAATGCAGGCAGCTTTTTTAAAAATCCAGTCATAGATGAAAATGCATTTCAAAAAATAATATTAAAATACCCCGATTTAAAATATAATAAAGCGGGCGTTTTATATAAAATTTATGCAGGATGGCTTATTGAAAATGCGGGCTGGAAAGGGTATCGAAAAAATCAAGTGGGCTGCTATGAAAAGCAAGCTTTAATACTAGTTAATTATGGGCATGCTCAAGGAGGGGATGTTTTGGAATTAGCCCAAAAAATACAAACATCTGTTTTAGAAAAGTTTTCAATTACATTAGAAATGGAAGTGAATCTAATTCAATAGCTTTTTCTTACAGAAATTAAGCAAGGGATTTTCAAT
>JBAXVC010000003.1:0-158860 GCA_037129315.1 Chitinophagia bacterium
ATCAGTTGTCCATAGATCCTTCTTATTTTCAAAAATTAGCCAACAGTCAACATCCAGAATATTTATGGATAGGTTGTTCGGATAGTAGGGTACCCGCAAATCAAATTACTGGCACTTTACCAGGGGATATTTTTGTGCATCGCAATATTGCCAATATGGTGATTCATAGCGATATGAATATGTTAAGTGTATTATCCTATGCAGTTGAGGTATTGAAAGTAAAACATATTATTGTTTGCGGACACTATGGTTGTGGAGGTGTTTTGGCCGCTATGGAAAACAAGCAATTCGGTTTAATTGACAATTGGCTCAGACATATCAAGGATGTTTATCGTTTACATTATAAAGAATTAAATAGCATTCAAGATAAAAAGCAAAAGGCCGATAGATTGGTGGAATTAAATGTAATCGAACAAGTACAGGATTTAGGCAAAACATCTATCGTGCAAAATGCTTGGAAAAGAGAACAGCCTTTGCACTTACACGGCTGGGTATATGATGTGAAAGACGGGCTCATTAAGGATTTGGGGGTTAATTTTAAGGGCACTGACGATTTACACAGCGTTTTTCATTTGGATTAATTTATTTTATTTAACGTATTGATTATCAATAAGTTTGGATTATTTTAAAATTTAGTTAACAATTTGTTAATACTAAATTTATGTAAAAGGGTTAAGTTTTTCATTGCTTTGCACTATTAAAATAAAACAATGAAAAAGGCTTTTCTAATTCTGTTCTTTTTAGGTGCTATCCTAAACAATTTGATGTCTCAAGAAACTTCCTCCACATTAAGCGGAAGAATTGTAAGTGAAAAAAATGAAATTGTAGCTAATGCAACAATTAAATTAACACACTTACCAACTGGTTACAAAGTATCCAACCAATCCAATTCAAAAGGATTGTTTGTGATTCCAAATTTAAAACCAGGCGGACCATATACTATTACAATTAGTTCTGTTGGTTTCAAAGAGCAAGTATTCAATGACGTTACATTAACTTTAGGAGTAAATCCTGACGTGAATATTATTTTAGTTTCTACTGTAAATCAATTAACTGATGTAGTAGTAAATTCTACTAACAGAAAAAAAGCAGATGGCGGAATTGTGATAGGAGTTCGACAATTAACATCTTTACCAACATTAGGCAGAAGTTTAAGTGATTTTACAAGATTGACACCTCAATCAAATAACAACTCTTTTGCAGGAAGTAGCTTCCGATATAATAACCTAACCATTGATGGTGCTATTAATAATGATGCATTTGGTTTTAGTAATTCAGCAGGTGGAACAAGTGGTGGTGGACAAAGTGGTGCTGCTGGATCTGGAACAAGAACAAATCCTTATAGTTTGGATGTGATTCAAGAAGTACAAGTTCAATTAGCGCCTTATGACGTCAAATTAGGAAACTTTACCGGAGGAAGTGTTAATGCAGTAACCAAAAGTGGCACGAATGAATTTCATGGTAGTGTATATGGATATGGCCGTAATGAAAGTTTAATGGGTAAGAGCGTTGATGGTTTAAAGTCAAGCATTGGCTCTATGTTTCATGATAATCAAGAAGGAGTTACGATTAGTGGCCCAATTATTAAAAACAAAGCTTTCTTCATTTTAAATTACGAAAAAACAGATCGTCAAGAACCTACCTCTTATAATATTGGTGATCCAGGAGCTGCTATGACTTTAGCAGAAGCACAATCCATCGTATCTAAATTACAAACAAAATACGGATATGATCCAGGAAGTTACCAAGGGGCTTATGCTATTTTCACCAAAAGTGATAAGATTTTTGGAAGATTAGATTTTAATTTGAACTCAAGAAATACTTTAACTATCAGAGGTATTTATACGAACGGTAGAGGCAATAACTTAGAAAGATCATCAACTAATTTTCAGTTTGGATCAACTGATTTCACGCAATACACTAAAAATCTAAATTTAACCTTGGAGTTAAAAACGAAATTTAGTGATAATGTAAACAACCAATTTAATACCAGTTACATTAATGTACATGAATACAGAGATTTCCCGGGTACAGTAGCTCCTTATATAGATATTGATAATGGCAGAATCACTTTAGGAACTTGGAGAGAAGCTTCAATTTATAATTTAAAGCAATCCACTTTTGAAATAAGTGATAATTTAACGATTACTAAAGGAATTCATAAAATTACTTTAGGAACACACAATGAATTTTATAATTTGACATATGGTTTTATCAATTCTTTTAACGGCAGATGGGAATATTCAAGAGGTTTAAATAGCTTCTTAGCAGACAACCCAAGCAGAATAAGAGGCGCATTTGTCACTAATCCGGCTATTACAGGAACTAGAGATGCTATTTTCAACAATCCTCCTAATCCATTTACTGTTGCTTTAACAAGCGCTTATTTCCAAGATGAAATAAAAGTAAATAGCCAATTTAAATTAAGTCCAGGTGTGAGATTTGATTATTCATTTGTAGGTAGCCAACCTTATTTAGATCCAGCTGTAACTACTACCAATGCGACTGGGTATGTTTCATCAAATCCAACTTATTCAAATACACCATTTAAAAATTTAACGGGTAATTTACCTTCTAGAATTTCTGTATCTCCTAGAATTGGATTTTCATATGATGTAAACGGAGATCAATCAGTAGTGGTTAGAGGTGGAACAGGTATTTTTACTGGTAAAGTTCCTTTTGCTTGGTATGGTTACGCTTATACACTTAACGGAAGTACTTATGGGAATATTGATTGGAATGGGCCAGCGGCAGGCGCCACAGTTCCATTAGCTATTAATCCTTTAGGCTTAAAAGATACTGTAACTAAATACGGTGGAACAAGCAGAAGTGCAACAAGAGAGATTGACGTATTCGATAATAATTTTAAATTACCTACTATTTGGAGAAGTAGTTTAGCAGTAGATTATAAATTTGGGAACGGTTATAAATTTACAGGGGATGTTTTATATACTAAGACAATTTATGATGTAAAATATGAACAAATCAACTTAAAGGATTCAGTTGCGTATTTTAATCAAGGACCTACTCAAAGTCCAGTTTATGTTGGAGGTAAATACAATTCTAGTTTTTCAAATGTATATTATTTGACAAACACAAGTGAAGGGTACCGATACAATTTCACAGGCCAGCTTTCAAAAGTAACCAATAATTTAATTGTTGGTGGAGCTAAAACTAATATCAATTGGAGCATCGCTTATACATATGGTATGAGTAAGGATATCACTAATGGTATTCGTAATTCATGGGAAAGTAGTTACAACGTAAACCCAACTATCATTCCGAGTAATTCAGCATTAGCGTATTCTAACTTTGATATTAGACATCGTATTGTGGGAACTTTTTCAAGTAATTTTATTTGGTCTGAAAAAAATAATTCATCCATTGCATTTGTATACACAGGCATTTCAGGTAGCCCCTATAGTTTAATTTATCAATCAGCTCCTTTTGGATCTGGATCTAATGCTCCTTTGCCGTACATTCCTAAAGAAATGTTGGATATCAAATTAATGGATGTAAAAGATGCTACAGGTGCGGTTACTTATTCTGCAACTCAACAATGGTATGATTTAGAAAAATTGATCAATAGCGATCCATATTTGAAAACAAGAAAAGGGATGTATGCCGAAAGAAACGGAATGCGTACCCCATGGGCACATGATTTAGATATGAAATTGATGCATGAATTTAAATTTAATAATTCAAAATCTAAACAAGCTTTACAAATCAGTCTAGATGTATTCAACGTACTTAATTTAATCAACAATAGTTGGGGGCATGTCAACTTCGTTACTAATTTGAACAACTATACTGTCAACTTCTTAAAATTTGTAACAGATGCTAATGGTAAAGCAGCAGGTGCTCCAGCAAGTGGTTATACACCATCATTCAACTTTGTTAAACCAACTGGTATAGATAATCACTATTACACACTGGATCCAATCAATTCTCGTTGGCAAGGTCAATTTGGAATTAAATATATATTCTAATATAGTATTCATATAAATTAATAGGTAAGAATTTTAATATAGTAAAGCCTCTCGATTATCGGGGGGCTTTACTTTGCTTAACTCAAAAGTATCTTTTAAATACATAAATAAAATTCATTTCATCCCTCATTTTTATTTAGTAAGTATTTAACACACTTAATAATTTGTTCATCTTCCATTAACAATTTGGCAATATTTGCTCGCGATATTTATATTACTAAATTCTTATCCATTGAATACGGCCGTAATGATTCATTTTAATGTTCGAAAAGCGCAGTTGAATGATGTGATGCATTTTCAAGAAGCTATTAGTATGCACTTGAATAAACCATGGAATGTGATGGAATTTGATGAATTCTATAAGAAAAAATTAAAGGATAAGGAATACACTTTTTTAATAATGGTGGACGATGAAAAAAAAGTAGCTGGCGGAGTGATATTACAATATCGTCAAACATTTTTAGATAAATCTCCATTTTTAGAAATTCAGACATTTTTTGTCACACCCAAGTATCGAAAATTAAATGCTGCTGATTTTTTATATCAAGCTATTGCTGAAACAGCTTCCGAAAAAAAGGTTTTCAAATTACAGGTCGGATGTTATATCAACTCAACCCTCAATCAAAATTTTTATACCAAGCGCGGATTTAAAGTGCATAAAAAATTATACACAAAGGATTTGTATTAAATGTATAAATAATTGCAAATTCAATTATCCATTGTAAGCATCTGCAACGCCCTTATGTAAAATTTTTCCGGCTTTAATATTTAATCCTTTAGCTAAAGCCGCATTTTCAACACATGCTTTTTCCCATCCTTTATTTGCAATCGCAATGGCATAAGGCAAAGTGGCTTGTGTTAATGCACGTGTAGATGTTTGAGGAACGGCACCTGGCATATTAGCGACACAATAGTGTAAAATATTTTGTTCCATGTACACCGGATTTTCATGTGTGGTTGGTTTACATGTTTCAATACAACCTCCTTGATCCACTGCTACATCTACCACAACAGTACCCGCTTCCATCATTGCTAAATCTGTTTTCTTAATTAAATGTGGCGCTTTAGCACCATGTAATAAAACAGCCCCTATCACTAAATCAACAGTTGGTAATTTTTCTTGTATGGCCATTAAAGTGGAATATTGTGTAACTACATTTGCTGGCATAACATCTGATAAATATCTTAAACGCGTTAAATTGGTATCCATGATGGTGACATTGGCACCTAAGCCTGCCGCCATTTTCGCAGCCTGTGTTCCTACGATACCACCACCAATAATTAATACCTCTGCTGGTTTTACACCAGGAACACCTCCCAATAATTTTCCTTTTCCTCCAAATGGTTTGCCTAAATAATAAGCACCCACATTCACAGCCATTCTTCCTGCTACTTCCGACATAGGAACGAGTAATGGTAATGATCCATCAGGTAATTCAACTGTTTCATATGCAATACAAACTGCCAATGATTTCATCATTGCATCCGTTAATTCTTTTGACGCCGCAAAATGGAAATAAGTAAATAAAATTTGACCTGGTTTTATAAATGGAAATTCAACCGCTAATGGTTCTTTTACTTTGATAATCATTTCTGCTATTTCGTATACTTCTTTAGCAGTATTTAATATGGTTGCCCCCGCTTTAATATATGCTTCATCAGAAAATCCAGAGCCTGCCCCTGCTTTTGTTTCAATATATAAGGTGTGACCTTGTCTTGTTAAAGTATCAACGCCTTCGGGTGTTAAGCCTACTCTATATTCTTGTACCTTGATTTCTTTTGGAACTCCTATGATCATTTTATTTGTTTTTATTTCTGTACAAAGATCATATAAAAGAAAATATTTGTTATAAATTAGATTTAATCAGTAAATATTATTGTTTAAATGCTTAAATATAAAAATTTTAAGTAGTTTGCACTTGATTTCATTACAAAAACAGAAATTATTTCTCCTATGGCCTTAGACAACATTGATAAGTCAATATTAAAAATACTGCAAATGAATGCTCTGGCAAAGTTGAAAGACATAAGTGCTGCCATCCATTTATCCTTAAGCCCCACACATGATCGTATTAAAAGATTGGAAGCAGAAGGGTATATTTTAAATTATGTCACTTTGCTTGATCGTAAAAAATTAGACCTTGGTTTGGTGGTCCATTGTCAAGTGACATTAGACAAACAAACAAGATCTCACTTTTCAGAATTTGAAAAAACGATTGCACAATTTCCTGAAATTATTTCATGCAGTTTGGTGTCGGGTAGTTTTGATTATTATTTGAAACTTGTCACTAAGGATGTAGAGAGCTATAATAAATTTTATCAAGAACAACTAGCAGTACTTCCCATGATTGCCCACATTAATAGTTTGTTTGTCATGGATGAAATTAAAACTACGACCGAACTCCCAATTTAAAAATATAGGTATGTATCATATTCCACATTTTAAAGCCAAGGATCATCAAGAAGTAATTCGCTTTATGCAGGCCCATCCAGTAGTCGCTCAATCCCAATTTTATTGGAAATTTAGTATGAAAAAATAATTTAATCATTAAGTATAAATAATTAAAAATGGCCCGTATAAAAAATTTAATCTTTGACTTGGGGAATGTATTATATGATATTGATTTTAAAAAAATGAACGATGCTTTTACTTTAATAGGTATCGAAAATATAGAGCAACATTTTACTTTAAATAAATCCAACCCCCTTTTTTTAGATTTGGAAATGGGCTTTGTTAATGAATCTGAATTTTGTGATGGCTTCAGAGTATTGGCAAATTTACCTTTGTCTAATGAGCAAATTATATTTGCATGGAATGCCTTGTTAGTGGGTTTTAGAAAAACTAGTATTGATTGGGTACACGTAAACCAAGATCGTTTTAAAATCTTTTTATATTCCAATACCAATCAAATTCATTATGATCATTTTATTCCTGAGTTTGAAAATGAAGTAGCCGATTATCCATTTGAGACCCTATTTAAAAAACCGTATTACTCTCATGAAATGGGTATGCGAAAACCCGATCCTGCGTCATTTAAGTATATATTAGAGCAACAAGGTTTATTGGCAAGCGAAACCCTATTTATTGACGATAATGAACCCAATATTATTGCTGCTGCAGGGGTAGGGATTAAAGTGCTGCATCTAAAGGAAGGGATGTATCTAGAAAATGAGATAGAATCCTATTTGTAAAGGCTATTTTTTCTTAACTTCTTCAAAATCAATGTATTCTGCTTCAACTGGAGGTCCATCTGCCTTATGGGTTTGGGCGGCATTTTGGTTAAACTTTGCATTGGCTGCAGCCTGTCTGTTGGCTTCGGCCGCCTTGGCTTGTTCCATATTTTGACGCATGGTATTGACTCCATTGCTTACAGGAACCACCACATTAAATATCAATTTGTATAGGAAATACACCATTATACCGTAAAATATCAACTTACTCATAGTGCAAAAATAAGGGCTCTCACAATAATTTTGGGATATTTCATCCTCTTTTATTACCTTTGGTCTAGTATAAAAGCTATCGAAGGGAACGAAATCGTTCCCTTCTTCTTTTTTAAGTATGGAACCAAGTGTATTAATAGATAAGGTAAAAGCAGTCATCGATCCCTTTTTAGAAGAGGATCAAAGCTATTTTTGCGTTCAGATAAAAATTAAACCTACTAATAACATAAAAGTGTTTTTAGATGGGGACAAAGGGTTGCCAATTGAGCGTTGTACTTTTTTTAATCGAAAATTGTACAAAGCCATCGAAGAAGAAGCTTGGTTTCCAGAAGGCGATTTTTCATTAGAAGTGTCTTCACCTGGTGTAGACGAACCTTTAATATTGAATCGTCAATATAAAAAAAATATTGGTCGCAAAGTACTGGTGACTTTAAATGATGCAAGTGAAAAGATAGGTCAACTCATGACAGTTTCGGATAATGACATTGTATTAGAGTGGACCGACGGAAAAGGAAAAAAAGCAATCCAACAACAATTGCTGATCCCATTTGAGAATATTAAATCAACTATAGTTCAAGTTCAATTTTAACAAATCATCAAGCGCAAAGCTTGAAAAAAAATTATGTTATGGCAAGTATAAATTTGATCGAAGCATTTCAGGAGTTTAAAGACGCTGAAAATATTGATCGCCCAACGATGATGAAAGTGGTAGAAGATGTTTTTAAAACTTTGATCAGAAAAAAGTATGGTAGTGACGAAAACTTTGATGTTATCGTGAATGCTGAAAAAGGCGATTTGGAAATAATTCGTCGTCGCCAAATCAGACCCGATGATGATGTTGACAATCCTTTAGAGGAAGTGCCTTATTCTTATGCAATCAAGATAGAGCCTGACTTTGAGATAGGTGAGGATTTATATGAAGAAGTAGATATTTTAGATTTTGGTCGTAGGGCTATATTAGCGGCTAAACAAACTTTAGCTTCTCGTATTAATGACCTTAAGAAAAATGTTTTAGTAAAAAAATATTCCGATCGTATTGGTGATATTATTAATGCTGAAATTTATCAGGTTTGGAAAAAAGAAGTTTTATTATTAGATGAAGAAGGTAATGAATTGATTCTTCCAAAAACCGAACAAATTCCTCAAGACTTTTTTAAGAAGGGAGAAAATATTCGTGCAGTAGTAGCAAGAGTGGATATGAAAAACAATTCACCTGTTATTATTTTATCTAGAACGAGTCCATTATTCCTAGCTAAATTATTAGAAATTGAAGTGCCTGAAATATTTGATGGTTTAATTACCATTAAAAAAATTGTACGTGAACCAGGGGAGCGCGCTAAAGTGGCCGTTGAATCTTTTGACGATCGTATTGATCCAGTTGGTGCTTGTGTGGGAATGAAAGGAAGTCGTATTCATGGTATTGTAAGAGAATTAAAAAATGAAAATATTGATGTCATTAATTTTACAACCAATACTCAATTATTAATACAACGTTCATTAACACCTGCTAAAATTAGCTACATGAATATTGACACCGAAACAAAGCGTGTCGAAGTTTACTTACCAGCCGATCAGGTTTCTTTAGCCATTGGCCGTCGTGGGGTGAATATTAAATTAGCTTCTGAATTAACTGGTTTTGAATTAGATGTTTATCGTGAAGACGAGGAGATCGTTGATGAATTTGATATCGATTTAGATGAATTTAGCGATGAAATTGAAACTTGGATCATTGATGAATTCAAGCGCGTGGGTTGTGATACTGCTCGCAGCGTAATCAAGCTAAGTGCGGAGGAGCTTGAAAGAAGAACCGATTTAGAAAAAGAGACCATTGCTGATGTGCGTCGAATTTTACAAGAAGAGTTTGATAAAGGTGAATAACCTTGATTTTTGAAAGTATATTTGTATTAGGTTACTCGTTCCTGTAAAAAGGGACAAAAAACATTAGAATGTCAGAATTGAAATTACCAAGATTGTTAGCAGCTGCTAAGGAGTTCAACATCGGTCAAGATACCTTGATTGAGTTCCTAGCTAAGAAAGGTTTCCCCAAGGACGACCTTAAGCCAGCGGCTAAATTAACGGAGGATCAGTATTACGCTTTACAAGCTGAATTCCAAGGCGACAAAGTGGCTAGGGATAAAGCAGATCATGTTGAATTGCCTAAAAATGCAATCACTGATAAAGCTAAAAAGCCAGAGGAAGCCGTTGCCAAAAAAGCACCTGAAGTTCAAGAAGCTGAAGCGCCTAAGGCAAAAGAAACTAAAGTTACTGCCGATAAAAAAGCAAGTAAAGCTGAAAAAACAATTGAGGAAGTTCCTGCTGAACCAGTAACTACAAATATCAAAGTACCTGAAGTGGAGACACCAAAGGTCATCAACAAGATTGATTTATCTCAGATTGATTCCTCTACTCGACCAAAAAAAGCAACTAAAAAAGCAGATGCTCCCAAAGAGCCAGAAGCTAAGCCAGCCGAAAAAGCACCAGTTGCTAAATCAGCTCCCAAAAAAGAGGGTCCAGTAGATCATTCTATTGCGCCAGAAAATGTGCATGGTAAAATTGAAAATATTAGGGCTGATAAATTAGAAGGTCCAAAAGTGATGGGTAAAATTGATTTACCAGTCAACAGTGATACAAGGCCAAAACCAATGAGCCAAGAGGAAAAGCGTGTTCGTAAACGCATTCCTACTCCAACAGGTCGTCCTCCACAACAAGGTGGCACGCAAGGTGGAGGTAATCGTCCAGGGGGCGGAGCCCAAGGTGGAAACAGACCAGGTGGTAATAAGCCAGGTGGAGGATACCAAGGACAAGGTGGAAACAGACCAGGTGGTAATAGACCAGGCGGTAATCGAAATGCACCACAAACAACAGAACAAAAAGAAATTGGTCAAAAAGCCATTCAAGATAAGATCAAAGAAACACAGGCAAAATTATCAGGCCAAGGAGGTCGCGGTAAAAGTTTGAAATCTAAATATCGTCGTGCTAAAAGAGAAGAAGCTGCAGAGAATGAACAAAGTGAAGTAAGAGATAATAAATTACAAGTAACTGAATTTGTAACTGTAAGTGAGTTGTCTAGTTTAATGGATGTTAGTTTTGCTGATATTATTAGTAAGTGTATGAACTTAGGTATCATGGTTTCTATTAACCAAAGATTAGATGCGGAAGTAATTGAACTAGTAGCAAGCGAATTTGCTTTTGAAGTAGAATTTGTTGGACTAGAAGATGTAGAAGAAATGGATGAAGAAGAAGAAGCAGAAGATTTAGCCAACTTAGTGGAGCGTCCACCTATTGTTACTATTATGGGTCACGTAGATCACGGTAAAACTTCTTTATTGGATTATATACGTAATGCCAATGTAGTAGCAGGTGAAGCAGGAGGTATTACACAACATATTGGTGCTTATGAGGTAACCTTACCAAATGGTAAAGCCATTACTTTCTTAGATACACCGGGTCACGAAGCCTTTACAGCGATGCGTGCAAGAGGTGCCAAGGTAACCGATATTGCGATCATTGTAGTAGCAGCGGATGATGCCGTGATGCCTCAAACAAAAGAGGCTATTTCGCATGCGCAAGCTGCGAGTGTTCCAATGATATTTGCAGTTAATAAAATTGACAAGGACGGTGCTAATCCACAAAAAATATACGAGCAACTTTCTCAAATGAATATTTTAGTAGAAGCTTGGGGTGGTAAATTCCAAAACCAAGAATTGTCTGCTAAACAAGGATTGAATGTAGATACTTTATTAGAAAAAGTTATTTTAGAATCTGATTTATTAGATTTAAAAGCCAATCCTAATAGAGAAGGTACAGGAACCATCATTGAAGCCTCTTTAGATAAAGGGCGTGGTTATGTAGCCACTATTTTAGTTCAAAACGGAACTTTAAGACAAGGTGATTTAATTTTATCTGGACAATATTATGGTCGTGTAAAAGCAATGTTTAATGAGCGTAATCAACGCATAGATTCAGCACCTCCATCTACTCCAGTAGTCATCTTAGGTTTGAATGGAGCACCACAAGCGGGCGAGAAATTCAAAGTATTTGAAGATGAGTCTGAAGCAAAAGAATTAGCAACTAAACGCGCTCAATTATTAAGAGAGCAAGGTTTAAGAACTAGAAAACATATTACATTAGATGAAATTGGTCGTCGTTTGGCTTTAGGTAATTTCAAGGAATTGAATATTATTATCAAAGGGGATGTGGATGGATCAGTTGAAGCATTGAGTGACTCATTACAAAAATTATCTACCGAAGAAATTGCTGTAAGAGTGGTATTGAAAGGGGTTGGACAAATTTCCGAATCAGATGTATTGTTATCTGCTGCTTCGGATGCCATCATTATTGGATTTAATGTTCGACCTAGTATGCAAGCAAACAAATTAGCTGAAACCGAAGGCGTGGAAATTAAATTATATTCTATTATCTACAACGCCATTGACGAAATTAAGAGCGCGATGGAAGGTATGTTAGAACCTAAGATTCAGGAAAAAATTACTGCGAATGTGGAAGTAAGAGAAGTATATAAATTTGATAAAGCAACGGTCGCAGGATGTTTTGTATTGGATGGTAAATTAAGTAGAAATAGTAAAATTCGTATTATCCGTGATGGTATCGTAGAATACCCTAAAGGTGAAGGACAAGCTGCCGAATTGGGAAGTTTGAAGCGATTCAAGGATGATGCCAAGGAAGTGGTTTCTAATATGGAATGTGGTTTAACGATTAAAAACTTTATTGACTTGAAGGTAGGTGATATCGTGGAAGCATTTGAGGAAGAGGAAGTAAAGCGTACTTTATAAAATAATTAAGATACGATGCTTGGAAAAATCAACCCAGTATCAGACCTTTAAACATTAATTCAATTTCGATGAAAATAGTTAGCATTGTTTTTTCTTTTCTTTTTTTATCCTTAACCATTCAGATGAATGCGCAGGTTAAAAAAGTATTAGCAGATAAAATTGTGGGAACGGTGGGAGATAAATATATTTTAAAATCCGACATTGAAAATTCCATTCTTGACATGAAGCGACAAGCGCAAGGTCAGGAAAATGTGATACTCCCTTCTAGCTGTCAAGTAGTAGAGCAACAATTAATGAGAAAAGCTTTGGTATTGCAAGCTGAAAAGGATTCAATTTTAGTCACAGAAGAAGAGGTAGAGAGTGCAATTGATAGTAAAATCAGAAATTTTCTTCAACAATTTGGTTCCAAAGAAGTACTTGAAGAAGTAGCAGGCCGCAGCATTTTTCAGTTAAAGGAGGACTTTAGAACCATGATTAAGGAGCAAAAATTAGCTGAGGAAATGCAAAAAAAAGTCGTAGATAAAATTAAAATCACACCTTTTGAAGTAAGGGCCTTTTATAATAAAATTCCTGTAGATAGTTTGCCTTTGTATGAAAGCGAAGTGAGCATGGCTGAAATCATTATGCATCCCAAAGCGAATCGTGATATTGAAGAATATGTAATTAAACAATTATCAGATTATCGAAGACAAATTGAAGCGGGCCTCAATAAATTTGACCAATTGGTGAAGTTGTATTCTGAGGATCCTAGTGCAAAAGATAACCTTGGCCAATTCCATATCAATAGAAACGAAAAAACTTGGGATCCTGCTTTTATGTCGGGTTCGTTCCGATTAAAAGAAGGACAAATTTCGGCACCTATTAAGTCTAAATTTGGATATCATATCATCCAGCTTATTTCTCGTTCAGGGGATGATGCAGTAGTAAAGCATATTTTACGAATTCCTCCCATTACCAAAGATGAAATCAACGAAACAAAACATTTCTTAGATAGTATAAGAAAAGAAATTCTTGCCAATAGGATGAGTTTTGGAGAAGCGGTGAATAAATATAGTGATGATGACGGAAGCAAGTTTAGTGGTGGAGCAGTTACTGGTTCCGATGGATCTTCCTATGTAAATATTGACCAATTAGACAAAGACATGGTTATCATGTTAAAAACTTTAAAACCAGGCGAAGTTTCTGAGCCACAAATTACGACAGATGACCGTGGTAGACAAACTGTTAGATTAGTTTATTTTAGAGAAAGAACTACGCCACATAAAGAAAATTTAAGAGAAGATTATAACCGTGTTTCTCAACGTGCTTTAGATGAAAAAAAGCAAAAGCAATTAGAAGCATGGTTTAAAGAACATATCCCTAATTATTACATTTTTGTAGACAATGAATATCATGCTTGCCCCGAATTAACCAATTGGAGCAAAGTTGCTGATGCCATTGTTACTGAAAAAGTGTATTAATTTTATCCGTCATGAGTGATGAAATCAAACACGAATGTGGGCTAGCTTACATTCGACTTAGAAAGCCTCTTTCTTATTATCTTCAAAAAAGGGGAACGGTAACCTACGGCTTAAACAAGCTGTATTTGTTGATGGAAAAGCAGCATAACCGTGGACAAGATGGCGCAGGACTGGCAACTTTGAAATTAAATATTGAGCCAGGAAATCCTTTTTTATACCGACTTCGTAGTAACGCTCAACAGCCCATTGCAGATTTATTTTACAAAATTGGGCTAGAAATTCAAGAGTTAGAAAAATTCCAACCAGATATTACTAAGCATCCTGGATTAATGAAAGGGCATTTACCATTTATGGGGGAAATACTTTTAGGACATTTAAGATATGGCACACAAGGAAAAAATAATATTGAATTTTGCCATCCATTCATCAAAAGAAATTTAGTTCCTGGTAAAAATTTGGCCTTAGCTGGCAATTTTAATTTAGTCAACACAGATGAATTATATCAACACATTCAATTAGAGCCAGGCACATTTGAAAAAGAAAGTGACTTAGCTGCTATGATGGAAGTCATTCATCATTTTTTAGAAAAAGAAGAACAGTTAAACCCCAATCAACCTAATATAGTGAATGTATTAAAAAATGCAGTTCCCTTATTTGATGGAGGTTTTACAGTGGGTGGGTTATTGGGTAATGGATATAGTTTTATAATGAGAGATGCGCATGGCATTAGACCTGCTTATTATTATATTGATGACGAAGTAATTGTTGCCGCAAGTGAACGTGCTGCTATTAGAACTACTTTTAATGTTGCCGAAAATGAAGTTTTAGAACTCATGCCTGGTATGGCTTTGGTGGTAGATGATCACGGAAAGTATTCAGTTGAGCAAATTGTTGCACCCAAGGAAAGAAGGGCTTGCTCCTTTGAGCGTATTTATTTTTCGAGAGGAAGCGATGAAAAAATTTATCGTGAAAGAATTGCATTAGGAAATCATTTAAGCAAACGCGTATTAGATCGTATTGAAAAAGATTTAAAAAATACCATATTTTCTTATATTCCCAATACCGCCGAAGTGGCATTTTATGGCTTGATAAAAGGGATGGAGGAATATTTGAATAAAATAAAAGTAGAACGCATTTTAAGTTGGGGCAATGATGTAGATCCGGAGAAGTTAGAAGCCATGGTTAATCGAAAAATTAGACAAGAAAAAATTGCAATAAAGGATGTTAAATTAAGGACATTTATTACAGAGGATGCCAATCGTAATGAAATGGTTCAGCATGTTTATGATATCACTTATGGCACCGTTCGAAAAGACGAAGATACCTTAGTAGTGATTGATGATAGTATTGTACGAGGCACTACTTTAAAGGAAAGTATCATTCGAATGTTATCAAGATTATCTCCTAAAAAAATTATTGTCGTATCCTCTGCGCCACAAATTAGGTATCCTGATTGTTACGGTATTGACATGAGCAAGATGGGCGATTTCATTGCTTTTAGAGCCGTGATCGCATTGTTGAATGAAAAGGGAATGACCAATGTTATTGACGATGTTTTACATAAAATTAAAGAACTTGACGCGCAGGATGCTTTACATACTGAAAATGTGGTCCGTCAATTATACAAACCATTTACGCCCGAGGACATATCTGATAAAATTGCTCAATTAATTACGCCAGATAATATTTCAATTCCGGTTGAAGTAATTTATCAAACAATTGAGGATTTGCATGAGTGTTGTCCTACCAATACAGGCGATTGGTATTTTACAGGAAACTATCCAACGCCTGGAGGCAATAAGGTTTGTAACAAAGCTTTTGTCAACTTTATGGAAGGTAAAAATGTACGTGGATATTAATCATCCTTATACGCGATAGCAAATTGCATTAATGTTCATGCCCGCTCCAACAGAAGCAAAAATAACAATATCACCTTTGTTTAATTGATGTTCCTTGTATTTCCCTCTTTTTACTAAGTCGTATAAAGTAGGTATGGTTGCTACAGAACTATTTCCTAAATCATGAATGCTCATTGGCATTATATTTTCAGGGATGGTTCTAATATCATATAATTTAAATAAAGCCTTAATAAATCCTTCATCCATCTTTTCATTGGCTTGGTGCAAAAAGAATTTTTTTACATCATGAATATCAATGCCTGCTTTTTCAATACATTCTTTCATCGCCAAAGGCACATTTTTAATAGCGTATTCATATACTTTTCGACCCTTCATTTTAATATAACGCGTAGCTTCATCTCCTTCTGGATGGTAGGACTTTCCTAAGTACAAATAGTAAGTTTCATCCACACAATGACTTTGCACGCTAGAAGCTAAAATACCACTATTGGTAGTGTTATCGCCTTCAACGATACAAGCTCCAGCCCCATCACTAAAAATCATACTATCTCTATCATGACTATCCACCACTCGACTTAAAGTTTCGGATCCAATGACTAAGCATCGCTTAGCCATACCCGATTTAATAAAAGAATCTGCTTGAATCAC
Source organism: Chitinophagia bacterium (assembly GCA_037129315.1). Lineage (GTDB taxonomy): Bacteria > Bacteroidota > Bacteroidia > Chitinophagales > Chitinophagaceae > Sediminibacterium. Next base: position 16,194 of record JBAXVC010000003.1, read on the forward strand.
TCCTTGAATCCAACCTGGGCAACCAAATAAAATATCATAAGCCACACAGTTTGGATTTTTAATACCCAATTCATGTTTTACCCTTGAAGCAATTGCAGGAATAGTGTCTGTTTGTATTGTGCCCGGTAATACATTTCCAAAATTATGGGCTACAATAATTTGATCAATTGTTTCAGGATCAATACCTGCATCGGCTATTGCCATTTGAGCAGCACGGCTCGCCATTTCCGAAGTATTCATGTTTTCTTCTGCATACCTTCGTTCATAAATGCCAGTTATGTCCTTAAATTTTTCAAATATTTCGGCATTAGCTGTTTTAATCAATTCACCATCCTCTCCATAAAAGGTATGATCTTCAAAAGATTGATTTGTTTTAATAATGCTAGGAATATAACTTCCTGTTCCGCTTATGATGGTTGCCATGTAGAGGGGCTTTAGTAAGCAATGTTTTTGTAAAGCTAAGGTAAGCTTAATAAATAATGTTAAATGTATTTATCACCTTTATGTCGTTTTACCTCTGCTACATATTCTTTGATAGACTGTTCTTTTTCTTTACTACAAATAAGTAATACATCTTTAGTATCCACTATTATAAAATCATCTAAACCTTGCACTACTACTAGTTTATCCTTAGGCGCATTAATCATACATCTAGTAGCATCTATTACAATGACATTATCTGACGCAACAGCATTTCCAAAATAATCTTTTTCAAGATTTTCATAAGCACTGTTCCATGTACCTAAATCACTCCATCCAAAACTAGAAGGGATAACAAATACATTATCTGCTTTTTCCATAATTGCTATATCAATTGAAATATTTGTACACTGTGGATATATTTTTTGAATTGCTTTTACTTCATCAGGTGTGTTGAAGAATTGTTTTTGTTGGTCAAACAATTCATACATTTCTGGTTGGTTGATTTCAAAAGCTGTCAGTATAGTAGATACTTTCCAGGCAAAAATACCTGCGTTCCATAAAAAGTCACCACTCGCTAAAAAGGAGGCTGCTATTTCAAGATCAGGTTTTTCGGTAAATGTTTTTACTTTATAGATACCCTTGGCTACTTCAAGACCTTCGTATTGGATATAGCCATATCCTGTATTGGGATGAGTGGGCTTGATACCTAGTGTAGCTAAGGCTTTTATATTAGCAACAAAGTCAAGGGCTTGTAAGGTAATATTTTGAAAATTATCTTCTTCTAAAATTAGATGATCACTTGGAGCAACAACAAAACAAGCTTCTGGATCAATCTGATTTAACTTAAATGAAATATAAGCGATGCAAGGTGCTGTATTTTTTTTACTAGGCTCGGCTAAAATATTTTGAACAGGTAAATTAGGTAATTGTTTTTTTACGATGTCTACATATTCTTCCGAAGTCACTATAAAAATATTTTCCTCGGGTATAAATTTTGTGTATCTATCATAAGTCCATTGTATTAAAGTTTTACCCGTATTTAATACATCCAAAAATTGCTTAGGAAATGAAGTCCTGCTCATGGGCCAAAAGCGACTTCCTATTCCTCCTGCCATAATCGCAACATAATGATGTTTATTTTTCATATCAGCGCTCATTGTTTTTTATAAAATACCTTCCTTCATTAAATCATGAATATGGATCATTCCTATATATTGATTATCCTTTGCAACAATAAGTTGACTGATGTCTTTTTGTTCCATCATTGCTAAAGCTTCCACAGCTAATGCAGTGGGTAAAATAGTGGCAGGTCCTATATGATAAATATCTTGTGCAGTTAAATGTTGTATACTATTATGTTGCTCTAACATACGGCGAATATCTCCATCGGTAATAATACCCAATACATTATTGTCGGCATCTGTAATGACAGTAGCGCCTAATCTATTTTTAGAAATATCAATAATCACATCCTTAATACTTGTTTCCTTTTTAACACAAGGCTTGGAATTGGTATCTGCCATCTTTTGAACAGTCAAGGTTAGCCTTTTGCCCAAATTTCCTCCTGGATGAAACTGTGCAAATTGTATGGCACTAAATTGTTTCATCTCCATTAAACATACTGCTATAATATCGCCCATCACCATTTGAGCGGTCGTGGAGGATGTAGGCGCTAAATTATTAATACAGGCTTCCTTTTCAACAGTTGTATCAATTATAAAATCGGATTGTTGTGCCAAGAAACTTTGTTTATTTCCCACCATCCCAATAAGCGTGTTCCCAAATTGCTTTATTAATTGCACTAAGCTTTTGATTTCTGGGCTTTCTCCACTTTTACTAATTACAAGGATAATATCATTGGATTGTATCATTCCAGAATCACCATGTATAGCTTCGGCTGCATGAAGGTATAGGGAAGGGGTACCAGTTGAATTAAAGGTGGCTACAATTTTTTGTGCTATGATTGCGCTTTTGCCAATACCACTCACCACCACCCTTCCTTTGCTATTTAATATAGCATTTACAGCCTGCTCAAAGGAAGCATCTATAAAACTAGTTAATTCATTTATGGCACCTGATTCAATCGCTAAAGCTTTTTTAGCAATAGATATAATGTTTTCTTTCATATTTGATTTTCGCGACATTGTCAATTCTGACGGGACAAAGTTAATGTTTCATACACTTTACGCCTCAATTTTTAAGAATTTGCTAAAATGAGTATTTTTTAAAAAAAAGGGTACCTAATTGAACCTTTCATGCATTAAATTCGTTAACTTAATGCAAGTTCACTTTATACAATAGGCTGATTCTAAGATAATTATAATGGCGACCACAAAAAAAACCATCTCCAAAGCCCCTAAAATCCCTAAAAACGATAGGTCCTTGGATAAAGCAACACTTTTAAGTGCTTTGTCGGATCATTTTGGTTTTTCTGAATTTAAAGGAACACAGGAAAAGGCGATCATGTCCTTAATGAGCGGTCGTGACACTTTTGTGATCATGCCCACCGGCGGTGGCAAGAGCTTATGTTATCAATTACCTGCATTAGTATTACCTGGATGTGCCATTGTGGTTTCTCCCTTGATTGCATTAATGAAAAATCAAGTGGATTTAGTGAGAGGGTATAGTGAAAATGAAGAAGTCGCACACTTTTTAAATTCTTCATTAAATAAAGGACAAATCAAAATTGTAAAAGAAGATTTGATTAGTGGCAAAACCAAATTATTATATGTTGCCCCTGAAACTTTAACCAAACAAGAGAACCTTGATTTTTTTAGTGATTTAACTATTTCCTTTTTTGCAGTAGATGAAGCGCATTGTATTTCGGAATGGGGCCATGACTTTAGGCCCGAATATCGTCGCTTAAAAGAAATGATGGAAGAAATTAATTCTAGTGTCCCCATCATTGCATTAACTGCAACTGCTACTCCTAAAGTTCAAAGTGATATTGTCAAAAATTTAGCATTACGAGATCCTGAAATTTTAATATCTTCTTTTAATCGTGCTAATTTATATTATGAGGTACAGCCTAAAACTAAAAAGGAAGTCACTGTAAAAAGTATTGTAAAATATATTTCACAACATAAGGGCAAGAGCGGTATTATTTATACTTTAAATCGTAAAACCACCGAGGAGTTAGCTGATTTATTATTAGCAAATAATATTAAAGCAGTTGCTTATCATGCGGGCCTAGATCAAAAGTTGAGGGCATCAAGACAGGACCAATTTTTAAATGAAGATGTGCAGGTAATCGTTGCTACTATTGCATTTGGTATGGGTATTGATAAACCAGATATAAGATTTGTAATTCACTATAATATTCCTAAATCCATTGAAAATTATTATCAAGAAACTGGTCGAGCAGGCAGAGATGGCTTAGAAGGAAATTGTATTTTATATTATTCACATAAAGATGTATCAAAGCTGGAACATTTTTTAAAAGATAAGCCATTAAGTGAACGCGAAGTGGGTTCTCAATTAATTGATGAAACAGTGGCCTTTGCAGAAAGCGGTGTTTGTAGACGACGTAGTTTATTGCATTATTTTGGAGAGCCATGGCCACAAGAATATTGTGGAAATTGTGATAACTGTTTGCATTCTAAGGAAAAAATTGAAGCAAAAGCGCAATTGGTTAGTTTGCTGCAAGTAATACAAGCATTGGATGAGAGGTTTGTTGCTGATTATGTTGTGCAAATTGTATCGGGTGAATATACTCCTCAGATAGGTTTATACAGACATGAAAAATTACCTGTATTTGGTATTGGAAAAGATTTTGATCATTTGTTTTGGAATAGTTTAATTCGACAAGCGATGTTGGAACAAATGATTGAAAAAGATATAGAAGAATATGGGTTATTAAAATTAACGGACAAGGGTAAAAAGTATTTAAAAAAACCAGGGCCATTTAAATTTATTTTAAATACTGTTTTTGATGATAATGCAGATGATGATGATGATAATGAATCTAATGTAGGTGCTGCAGCTGATGATAAATTGTTTGAAATGCTTAAAAGTTTAAGACAAACCGAAGCTAAAAAAATAGGGCTTCCTCCCTTTGTCATTTTCCTTGAAAATTCATTACAAGATATGGCCACTTTGTATCCCACTACATTGGCTGAATTAGAGCGATGCCAAGGGGTGAGCAAGGGTAAGGCCATAAAATACGGAAAACCTTTTATTCAAATTATTGAGCAATATGTTGCCGACAATAATATTGAAAAGCCAGATGATTTTATCATGCGCTCTGTGGCGAATAAGTCCAATAACAAAATTTATATCATACAAAACGTAGATAAAAAAATTCCTTTAGAAACCATTGCAAAAAATAAGGATTTAAAATTAGAAGCCTTATTAGAAGAGATGGAAACCATTGCAGCCAGCGGCACTAAATTAAATTTAGATTATGCCATTGATGAATGGTTAGACGAGTATGATCAAGCTGAAATTCTAGACTATTTTAAAAATTGCGATACATCTTCTTTACAAATTGCTCAAGAGGAATTGAGTGATAATGACTATAGCTGGGAACAACTCAAAATAATGCGCATCAAATTTTTAAGCGTAGTAGGAAATTAAAGCAGCACTATTTGTTACTGTAAGGTTGTCCAACGCTTAAATAGGTATTTACCCTTTCTGCTACATTGTTTCGAACACTTAAATAAAATAAATTATAATCTGCAAAATGATAGTTAGGCGGATTGTATAAAAAACTTCCAAAAAAATGCGGTTTTTTAATCCAAAGTATCCCTTCGTGATTGATAGCGCCAGACACTTGAGTGGTAATGTGTTTATAATTATATAAAACAGAACCTGGATTATATTTTCTCTCTATACTTGTAATTTGATCACTCCAACTCAAAGGATTGGTGACAATAGATTTGTAAGTTTCTATACCTACCCAACCAGGGGTATCGCCATTCTTGAAAGTCCGCCAAGCACATATACATCCTGTGGAAGTGGGTGTTGCGCAAGGCTTTAATTGAATGTAGTCTGCTGGATTAATAGCCATTCCTACTATATAAGCTGCTACTAATTTTTTTGCAAGTGGCTGATTGTCAAAAAATTCTTTCAATAATCTTTTTGCATGAGTAGATCCCTGACTATGTGAAGCAATTATAATAGGTCGTCCATTATTATCATGTGCCATGTAATATTCAAATGCTTTTTTAACATCTAAATAAGCCAATTCAAAAGCCGCAATTGCATTAAGGGTATCAGTATGTCCAATGGGTGAATAAGATTTAATATGTGCCTGACGATATCTTGGTGCAAAAACCCTGCCTGCTATATTAAATATACTTGCCTGATTCAAAATGGTGCCATAATCAGTAGTTATATTAGTTTTAATGTCTTTCAAAGAGGCGTTCCATCCAAATGGTTTTGCAGTATCTAGATAAGTGGTGGGGTGTATAAAAAATACATCAACCTTATCCGATGGCTTAAATTGATTAGCTAATACTTCTGGAAGGCTATCAGAAGGGTCCTTTTTGTTAGGATGGGCTGCCCAGTAGATTAAATTACTATAATCAGGAATATCGCTATATCCCTCCTTTTCGTAAATGGGTGAAAACTTACTATAATTATTTTGAGCACAGCTGCTGATGATCAATAAAAGGAGGATAAATTTTATAAAACGCATAAGCTTAAATTGAAATACTATTATTTCGCACAAAGTTAAATATAAAATAAGAAAAAGGGTTCCAACTGTTGTGTATAATGCTAAATTAATTTATGGATGGTATCTGTGAAAAATATTTTATTTTTAGGTTAAACTACACAATTGCCCATTTTTCGTCATATCTCATTTTTGCGTGCTGTATTTAATTATAGTATTACTGCATTTGGAGGGCCTCAAGTAGCAGTCGCCTTGATGCAAAATCAATTTGTTGAAAAACGAAAAGAGGTGAGTGCTGAGGAATTGATGGAATACAATGCTTTTTGTCAATTATTACCTGGGGCTTCATCTACTCAAACCATTATATTAATTGCATATAAAAGAGGGGGCACCATTCTTGCGTTTTTAACTTTATTAGTTTGGATTTTACCTGCTACCTTTTTGATGGCCTCATTGGCTATTTTGACTACTAGGATCGAGCTCACTCAAGGGTTAAAAATGGTGGCATTATTACAACCCATGGCAATTGGTTTTTTAGCAAGTGCGGGTTTATTATTATATAAAAAAGCGGTTAATAGCACCATTACATTTTTTATATTTCTATTTTCATGTATCATTACTTTTATTGGTTTTAAAACACCATGGACCATTCCGATCATAATAGTATTAGCGGGTATTGTCACTAATTTTAGTAGTAAAAGAATTCCCAATGATGGACCTGCTCCAAAAAAAGTAAAATGGAGTGGCTTGTTTATATTTATTTTATTATTTGTATTTGCTGGAATTTTATCAGAGCAATCAACAAGACATCAATGGAAATATCAGAAAGCATTTAATTTATTTGAAAATAATTATCGTTTTGGTAGTTTGGTATTTGGAGGAGGCGACGTGCTCATTCCTATGATGTATGAACAGTATGTCAGTAGGCCCAATTCAGAAAGGGTCAAAAAAAGTAAACGAGATGTTCTAAAATTATCAAGTACTGAATTTTTAACAGGCTCTGGATTTGTAAGGGCAATACCAGGTCCCATTTTTTCAATTGCAAGTTATACAGGTGCTGTTGCATTTAAAGAAAAGGGAATGCCTTGGCAAATAGCAGGCGCCATCATAGCGAGCGTAGGCGTATTTTTACCAAGTTTTTTTATTGTATTATTTTTTTTCCCGCTCTGGAAGATGCTGCTAAAATTTGCTATCTTTTATAGATCTTTAGAAGGGATACATGCTTCGATTGTTGGGATCATGATTGGCGCTACTTTTTATTTAATAAAGGATATTTTAATACAAATTCAACAGGGTAGTGTAGTTGATTATTTTACTTATCCTTTAGTTTTTGGCATAAGTACTTATTTATTATATCAACATAAGTTAGCACCACAATGGATTGCATTAGGTTGTTTTTGTCTTGGAGGTATAATTCACTTATTAAGTTAAAAGGTAAAAACCTGTTAATTGTATACTAGGAAGGTGTTTTTAATAGTTCCTTTCTTAATATTGCAACCATGATGCAAAAAAGCGCTGTTGTCTTACTTTTTTTTACACTATTTTATGGTGCACAATTAAATGCGCAAACCATGACAATTAGCGGAAATGTCTATGATATTTCTGGGAGAAGACCCATTGAATCTGTCATGGTTTATAGTTCCGCTAACCATGCTATCACAGATTCTTTAGGCAGGTATCTGATTACAGTTAAATTAAAAGATTCACTTTGGTTTTCATTATTTGGAAAGAATACACAAAAGTATCCTATTGACACTATCGATGATGTTCATAATTTTAATATTATGATACATGTTACAGGCTTTGATTTGCCAGAAGTGCGTGTTCGTAACTCCTATTATAAACTTGATTCAATTCAAAACAGAACAGATTATGCTAAATATTTTAATTATCAACCTCCAGGATTAAAATTGAGTAATAATCAAAATTTATTTGGATCCGGTGGTTTAACCATTGGATTTGATTTGGATGAAATCATTAATATGTTCCGTGTTAAGCGAAATAGGAATTTACAATTTTTGCAGAATAGGTTATTGGCACAGGAGCAAGAAAAATATGTGAATTATCGATTTACAAAAAGATTTGTCCAAAAGTTAACCCATATAGAAGGTGCTGAATTAGATAAATTCATGGCCTACTGTAGACCAGATTATACTTTTCTAGGCCTTCTAAATGACTTAGAATTAGGGTTATATATTGAAAAAAAGTATATATCCTTTAAAAAAGGTTTGTAATTGTCTGCCATTCATCTATTTAGTTGCTTATAAAAGCATTTTTTGGCTATCTTTAAAGCTAAAATTGTTTCGCTTTGAGAAAAATAAACCTACTCGTAATAACCGCTTTATGGTTGGCTGCTGGATGCTCTAAAATGCCTAAGTCGGTTGATAAATTTAATCCGAATACACCAGTATCGGTAGATATTGCTGTGATCGAAAATCAAATCATTGATAAATCAATTGAAGTCAATGGATCGGTAATAGCCAGCGATTATATCGACTTACATCCTGAGAGCAATGGCCGCATTGTTTATTTACAAATCCCCGAAGGTAAAATGGTACAAGCGGGTACCGTTTTAGCGAAATTAAACGATGCTGATTTGCAAGCACAATTGGAAAAAATTAAAGTACAATTGGAATTAGCGAATATCAATGAGCAACGCAACAAACAATTATTAAATGTGAAAGGTATCAATCAAAGTGATTATGATATTTCATTACAACAAGTAAAAAGTTTTAAAGCCGATCTTGCCTATACACAATCTTTAATAGATAAGACCATTGTCAAAGCGCCTTTTACAGGACAGCTAGGGTTAAGGCAAGTGAGTTTAGGAGCCTTTATTAATAATGCATCTACCATTGCTTCACTTCAAAAAGTGGATCAATTAAAAGTTGATTTCACTTTACCTGAAGTGTATCAAAATTTTATTAAAATTGGTAAAAAAGTAAAAATTCAGAGCATTAGTGGAGGTAATACTATTTTAACCGCAACCGTTTTTGCAATTGAGCCACAAATTATTGCCACTTCAAGAAACATTAAAGTGCGTGCTACCTTACAAGGAAAATTATTACCTGGTTCTTATGTGAAAGTAGCATTAGGTGAAAATGAACAAAAGCCTACCATTATGGTTCCTGCTAATGTGGTCATTCCGGATTCGAAAAACAAACAATTGTCTATTGTGCAAGGAGGTGTTGCTAAATTAATAGATATCGAGACAGGTTTCCGTACTACTTCCTCTGTTGAAATTACTAAGGGATTAAAAGTTGGAGATAGTATTATTGTTTCAGGTATGTTGTTTGTAAGACAAGGCAGTTCGGTTAAAGTAAGTAAAACGATTAAAATAGCCGACATCACTAAATAGTTAATTGCATTAAATTGTTATAATAAGTTACCATAGATGAATATATCTGAACTTTCTTTAAAACGACCAGTGCTTGCCACTGTGATGAATATAGCCATTGTACTTTTTGGAGTTGTAGGCTTTACATTTTTAGCATTGCGTGAATATCCAGCAATTGACCCTCCTATTATCAATGTTCAAACTAATTATACAGGAGCCAATTCGGAAGTTATTCAAAATCAAATTACAGAACCACTTGAAAAATCGATCAATGGTATTCCAGGTATTAAAACGATCAATTCATCTAGTTCCATTGGTTCCTCTAATATTACTGTTGAATTTAATTTAGGCGTCAATTTAGAAACAGCCGCGAATGATGTGCGAGACAAAGTAACGCAAGCTTCTCGAAGCTTACCAGATGATATTAGCAGTCCACCAGTGGTTTCGAAAGCAGATGCCAGCTCTGACTTTATTGTATTAATGACCATTAAAAGTAAGTCAAAAAGCATTTTTGAATTAACTGAATATGCCGAAAATATTTTACAACAACGCTTTCAAACTATAGATGAAGTAAGTAATGTGGGTGTAAGGGGTAAGCGTTATTCAATGCGCATCTTTCCCAATGCTGATTTGCTGAATGCATTTGGAATTGCTTTTAATGATATTCAGACAGCATTAATGAAAGAAAATGTAGAATTACCTGCAGGAAAAATAAATGGAACCAAGGCGGAATATATTATTAAAACATTAGGTCGACTTACAACCGAGAATGATTTTAGATCCATTATTTTAAAGCAAGACGCAACTGGAATTGTTAGACTAGGAGATGTTGCAAAAGTAGAGTTAGGGCCAGAGCAAGAAGATCAAGCAGTTTATTTTAATGGCGCGCAATCTGTAATGATTACGCTTTCGCCACAACCAGGCGCCAACTATATTAAAATTGCCGATGAGTTTTATAAAAGATTAGAAGAAATTAAAAAGTCCAATAAGACAGATATTGTTTTTGATGTGCCTATTGACAATACAAAAAATGTGCGTCGTGCTTTACAAGAAGTAAAGGAAACCATTTTTATTTCTTTTGCATTAGTGGTATTGGTGATTTTCTTCTTTTTTAGAAACTGGTTAATTGCGATTCGTCCTTTAATTGATATCCCTATTTCATTAACGGCCACTTTCTTTATTATGTATCTTTCTGGGTTTTCGATTAATGTACTTACTTTATTAGCAATTGTATTAGCTACAGGATTAGTAGTGGATGATGGGATTGTTGTCACGGAAAATATATTTAGAAAATTAGAAGAGGGGTTGAATTTAAAAGATGCTGCAAGAGAAGGAAGTAAAGAAATTTTCTTTGCAGTTATCTCTACTTCTATTACGTTAGCAGTGGTATTTATGCCTGTTATTTTTTTACAAGGATTTGTTGGGTCCTTGTTTAAGGAATTTGGAGTAGTGGTAGCAGGTGCGGTGCTGGTTTCTGCCTTTGTATCCTTGACCATAACGCCAGTTCTCAATGTTTATTTAAATCGCAAAGATGGCAAGCATGGTAAATTTTATGAAAGAACAGAACCCTTTTTCAAAGGTTTGGAAAATGGCTATAAAAATTTACTCACTCGTTTTTTAAAAATTCGGTGGATGGCCTGGGTCATCATTTTATCTTGTATTGCCATTATAGTCATCATAGGTAGTACCATTCAATCTGAATTAGCTCCAATGGAGGATAAGGGAACTGTTCGTGTCACCATGACTGGTCAAGAGGGCACTAGCTTTGAAGACATGAGATCTTACTTATTAAAAACCATCCAATTAATGCAGGATTCGATACCTGAACATGCTTTTACTTGGGGAAGTGTACCTGGTTATGGTGGAGCAAGTGGAAGTAGTAGTGCCTCTGGTAGAATTGGTTTTGTACCATTAGATGAACGCAAAAGAAGTCAATCAGAAATTGTGATTGATTTAAATAAAAGATTAAAAAAGTTTAAGGATGTAAGAGTATTTACCATCGAGGAGCAAACTATTTCCGTGGGTATTATGTCAAGGGGTTCTTTGCCTGTTCAGTTTATTATTGAAAATTTAGATTTTCAAAAAATACGGAATGTGATTCCCACTTTTTTGGATGCAGCTAGAAAGGATAAGACATTTCAAAATGTGGATGTAAATTTAAAATTCAATAAGCCTGAATTTGATTTGAATATTGATCGCATGCGTGCGCGTGATTTAGGTTTAACAACTGCAGATATTTCACAAGCATTGCAATCGGCTTTTAGTGGTGCTAGATCGGCTTATTTTATCATGAATGATCGTCAATATCAAGTGATCACGCAAGTCCCAAGGTCCGACCGAAGCAAGCCTGCTGACATCAATAAAATATATTTAAGAAACAATCGCGGTGAAAGTATTCCAATTTCAAGTGTTTTGACGGTTACTGAGAATAGCAATCCGCCAAGTTTATATCATTATAACAGGTTTAATTCGGCTACTATTTCAGCCTCCTTAGCAGAGGGTAAAACCATTGGAGATGGCGTTGCTGCTATGGAACGCATTGCGAAAGATAAGTTGGATGAAAGTTTTCAAACTGCATTAAGTGGTCCTTCAAGAGATTTCAAAGAAAGTGCATCTAATATTTCATATGCTTTAATACTAGCATTGATTTTAATTTATTTAGTGCTTGCGGCTCAATTTGAAAGTTTTAAAGATCCATTTATTATAATGCTCACTGTGCCATTGGCCATTGCAGGAGCGCTATTATGCTTATGGTTATTTGGTCAAACCTTAAATATATTTTCCGAAATTGGTATTATCATGTTGATTGGATTGGTGACCAAAAATGGAATTTTAATTGTGGAGTTTGCAAACAAAAAAAGAGCATCGGGTTTAGAATTAAAAGAAGCAGTACTCGTAGCAGCTTCACAAAGATTCCGTCCCATTTTAATGACAAGTTTAGCAACAGCCTTAGGGGCATTGCCAATTGCTATTAGCATTGGCGCTGCTGCTACAAGTCGTAAGCCACTTGGAACAGTGGTAGTAGGAGGACTTTTATTTTCGTTAATACTCACTTTATTTGTAATTCCGGCAGTGTATACTTATGTTTCAAGTAAGCATAAGCGTAATTTGGATTAATTTATTTTTACCATAGTTGAAAAAATGATTAACAATTAAAATGTCAAAACAAAGATTTATTTCCTTAGATGTTTTTAGAGGCATGACTATTTGTTTAATGATCATTGTCAATACACCAGGCGATGGAGGACTTACCTTTGCTCCTTTTTTACATGCGAACTGGAATGGATTCACACCCACTGATTTAGTTTTTCCTTCATTCTTATTTGCTGTGGGAAATTCAATAAGTTTAGTAGAGCCTCATTGGGCCAAACTAAATACTTCGTCGGTGCTATTAAAAATTTTTAAACGAACAGCGCTTATTTTTTTAATAGGATTTTTAATGTATTGGTTTCCTTTTACTGGGCCGCTTTCCCAAACACGCATCATGGGCGTATTGCAACGCATTGCACTTTGTTATGGATTGGCTTCGCTGATTGCATATTATATGCATGAGCGTGTCATCATGATTTTATCTGCACTATTATTATTGTTGTATTGGTTTATTTCTGTTCATTTTGGTGATGCAGGAAATCCTTTTGGTATACATAGCAATGCGGGTTTAAAATTAGATACCTGGCTTATGGGCGAATCACATTTATACCATGGGGAAGGTTTTGCATTTGATCCTGAAGGCTGGTTAAGTACGATTCCTGCTTTAGTGAATGTGCTAATTGGATATCGAGTTGGAAGATTTATTCAAGAAAAAGGTAAAACTTACGAAGGATTGGCATTGTTGTTTATGTGGGGTGCTGGTTTTATCTTTTTAGCCTTTATGTGGAATTATCAGTTTCCTATCAATAAAAAACTATGGACTAGTTCATTTGTGATGCTAACAGTAGGCATCGATATGGTCATTATTGCTACTATTATATATCGTATTGAATTACAAAGACAATTACAGTTTTCCAGCTTTTTTACCATTTTTGGTCAAAATCCCTTGGTCATTTACCTTTTTTCAGAGCTACTTGTTTCCTGCTTATTTATCTTTCATGGCCCCAATGGACTCCCTTTGTTCAACTGGCTATACCAAAATAGCTTTGCTCATTTAGCTCCATATTGGGGATCCTTAGGGTTCGCCTTTGCATACATGTTGGTTTGCTGGCTATTGGGTTATATATTAGATAAATTTAAGATATATATCAGAGTGTAAATCTTATTACTCCATTTTATCCCTTTTGTTTTTTTAGGAGCCTTAAACCATGTACCTTTGCACCCTCAAAACAGTACATGGAAATAAGAAACATCGCTATTATCGCCCACGTTGACCACGGTAAAACCACCCTGGTAGACAAAATCTTACACGCTACAAAAGTATTCAGAGACAACCAGGAGACTGGGGACTTGATCATGGATAGCAATGAGCTTGAAAGAGAAAGAGGGATTACCATCTTAAGTAAAAACGCATCCGTTACCTATAAGGATGTTAAAATTAATGTTATTGACACGCCAGGTCACAGTGATTTTGGTGGTGAAGTAGAACGTGTTTTAAAGATGGCAGATGGCGTTTGTTTATTAGTGGATGCTTTTGAAGGCCCTATGCCTCAAACGCGTTTCGTTTTACAAAAAGCGTTACAACTAAATTTAAAACCGATTGTCATTATCAATAAAGTAGATAAAGAAAACTGCCGCCCTGATGAAGTGCATGATGCCGTTTTTGAATTATTTTTCAACTTGGATGCCACAGAGGAACAATTAAATTTCCCTACTTTTTATGGTAGTGGAAAAAATGGTTGGTTTAATGATAGCTTAACACCTTGCGAAGATATTTTTCCTTTAATGGATGGTATTTTAAAATATGTGCCAGGTCCTGATGTTAAAGAAGGGCATACACAAATGCAAATTACTTCATTAGATTATTCTTCATTCTTAGGTCGTATCGCGATTGGTAAAGTAGAAAGAGGAACCATCAAAGAAGGTCAAAACATTGTATTGGTTAAAGCAGATGGCAGCTTAAAGAAAAATAAAGTAAAAGAATTATACGTTTTTGAAGGAATGGGAAAACGTAAAGTAACTGAAGTAGTTTCTGGCGATTTATGTGCTGTAGTAGGATTAGAAGATTTTAGTATTGGTGATACCATTGCGGATCCAGAAAATCCAGAAGCATTACCTGTTATTAGTGTTGACGAACCAACCATGAGTATGACTTTTAGTATTAACAATTCACCTTTCTTTGGTAAGGAAGGTAAGTTTGTTACTTCTCGACATATTCGTGATCGTTTGATGAAAGAAACTGAAAAAAACTTAGCATTACGTGTTGAAGAAACAGATAGTGCTGATAGCTTCTTAGTATTTGGTCGTGGTATTTTACACTTAGGCGTATTGGTTGAAACCATGCGTCGTGAAGGTTATGAGTTAACAGTCGGAAATCCTCAAGTTTTAGTAAAGGAAATAGATGGCCGTAAAAATGAGCCGTTTGAAATATTGGTAGTAGATGTACCTGCTGATTTTAGCGGTAAAGTAATTGACTTAGTGACTCAAAAGAAAGGAGAGATGTTGATCATGGAATCTAAGGGTACCATGCAACATTTAGAATTTGACATTCCTTCAAGAGGTTTAATTGGTCTTCGTTCTCAAATGTTAACACAAACTGCTGGTGAAGCTGTAATGGCACACCGATTCAATGAATACAAGCCTTGGAAAGGGCCTATTCCTGGACGTAGTAATGGTGTGTTGGTTGCTAAGTTTAGTGGTTTAACAACGGCGTATTCAATTGATAAATTACAAGATAGAGGTCGTTTCTTTATTGAGCCAGGTGAGGAAATTTATGCAGGTCAAGTTTTGGCTGAGCATATTAAGCCAGGTGATTTAAATATCAATGCAGTCGAGATGAAAAAATTAACAAACCACCGCGCGAGTGGTTCTGATGATAGCGTTCGTATTACACCAAAAGTGCAATTTACTTTAGAAGAGTGTATGGAATATATTCAATTTGATGAGTGTATTGAAGTAACTCCTAAGTCAGTAAGAATGCGTAAATCTATATTAGACGAAAACAACAGAAGTAAAGCCACTAAGGCCAGCGCTAATTAGTTTTTACTCAAGTAAAATATAAAAAAAGTCCCCTCCGAAATACGGAGGGGACTTTTTTTATTAGGAATATTTTTAAATTTTTAAAGGCAAGTTCAATTAGATAGGTTTATTCAATGCCTTCCAAAGTAAATCTTTTAATTCAACTAAGTTTTTTTGTGTGGCAGATGAAATAAAAATATGTGGAATATTTTTAGGAAGCTCCTTTACAATAGCATCCGTTAACTCTTGATCTAATAAATCAGATTTGCTTATGGCAATGATGAATTCCTTTTGTAATAATTCAGGATTAAATTCGGACAATTCATTTTTTAGAATTTCAAATTCTTTTTTATGATCATCACTATCCGATGGAATGATAAAAAGTAAAACAGCATTGCGTTCAATATGTCTTAAAAAGCGATGTCCTAAACCTTTGCCCTCGGCTGCACCTTCAATGATACCTGGTAAATCGGCAATACAAAAGGATCGATTATCACGATAAGCCACCATGCCTAACTGAGGTGTTAAAGTGGTAAATGCATAATTGGCTATTTTAGGTTTGGCAGCAGTTATTACCGACAATAAAGTCGACTTACCTGCATTGGGGAATCCAACCAATCCCACATCCGCTAATACTTTTAATTCAATTTGTTTCCAGCCTTCAATACCATCTTCTCCTGGTTGTGCATGTTCAGGCACCTGATTGGTAGGGGTAGCAAAATTAGAATTGCCTAAACCCCCACGACCTCCTTTGGCTAATATGATCTCTTGACCATCTGTTAAAATTTCAGCTTCCACTTTTCCTGTTTCTTCATCTCTCGCAATGGTACCTAAAGGCACTTCAATAATAATATCTTTTCCATCCTTGCCTGTACAATTATTTTTACTACCACCCTCACCATCTTCTGCGATCACATTTTTAAAATAGCGTAAATGAAGTAAGGTCCAAAGCTGTGCATTGCCTCTTAATATTATATGACCACCACGACCGCCATCGCCTCCATCAGGGCCACCTTTCGCAGTCAATTTATTGCGCATCAAATGTCGCGCACCAGGTCCACCGTGCCCGCTATGGCAAAAAATACGGATATAGTCTATAAAATTATTCTTCTCTGACACGAGGTATTATTTTGCGCAAAGTTAAGCTAATCCAAGTAGAGCCAACTGATTATTAAAAAAACGGCCTTGTTGGGTTGTAAATGGAGTACTTCTGTAGGAAAC
Organism: Chitinophagia bacterium; assembly: GCA_037129315.1. GTDB lineage: Bacteria > Bacteroidota > Bacteroidia > Chitinophagales > Chitinophagaceae > Sediminibacterium. The sequence continues at coordinate 32,897 of JBAXVC010000003.1, forward strand.
TTTGGTGCTTTATTTTTGAATGGCTTATTTTGATAGTTTCAAACCATCAATTAAAATAGTGACCATATTTTGTTCTAATTCGGTCGCTGTTATTTTTTTAGTAGATCGGTGCCAACTCTCAATACCACTTACGGCATGTAAAAATATAAGTACCACCGTAGGGGCATCAATAGGTTTGATTTCTTTGTTTCTGATACCTTCTTCAATAATGGCTGCAATCCTTTTGCGGTATACTCTTCGTTGATTTTGAAAATTGGATAAATAAGGATCTGATAAGTGTTTCCATTCTCTATCACTTACATATACTTCCTCATAATTGTGAATCATTTCAGTAATATGGAATCTTAATAGTTTTTCCATTTTTTGAAGTGAGGAAATATTTTCAGATTCTATTTCGTCCATCTTTAATACAAACTTGTTAGCCACACTAAATACCAATTCGTGTAATAATTCACTTTTTGATTTAATATGGTTGTATAAGCTAGCGGCTTCCACCCCAACGGCTTCGGCTAAGTCGCGCATACTGGCGGCCTTGTATCCTTTTTCTCTAAATAGAGTGGCTGCTTTGCGTACGATCACATCTTTTCTTGAACCATTCTTTTCGGTCTTAATTCTAGCCATAACTCTATTTTTAGTGATTTGTTAGTACAAAATTATAGATTTAATTCTTTAAATATGAATAATTTTTAAAATAAATAGGCTTTTTTGTTAGTTTTTGATTATCAAGCTCTTATCAATGGAGGCTTTCCCTTTTAAGCAATCGGAATTTAATTAACAGTAAAAATCGTAGTTTCGCAGCTGAAAATAAAATCATCCACATGTCATTAGTAGTAGTAGGATCCATGGCCTTTGATGCCATTGAAACCCCATTTGGTAAAAGCGATAAAATAATTGGTGGTGCAGCCACTTACATAGCATGGTGTGCCTCAAATTTTACCACAGTGAAACAAATTTCAGTGGTAGGTGGGGATTTTCCTCAATCTGAATTAGATGCCTTATCCAATAGAGGCGTTATTTTAGAAGGAGTGCAAATTAAGAAAGACGAAAAAACATTTTTTTGGAGTGGCAAGTATCATTTAGATATGAATACCCGTGATACCATTGAAACACAATTAAATGTGTTAGAAAATTTTGAACCAGTGGTGCCGGATAGTTATCAGGATTGCGAAATTTTAATGCTTGGAAATTTAGTACCTGCTGTACAAAGTAGTGTTATTAAGCAAATGAAAAAGCGTCCAAAATTAATTGTAATGGATACAATGAATTTTTGGATGGAGATTATGATGGACGATTTATTACATACCATAAGTTTAGTGGATGTCTTAATGGTCAATGACAGTGAAGCGCGCCAATTAAGTGGAGAATATAGTTTGGTCAAAGCGGCTAAAAAAATTATGGCCATGGGTCCTCGTTATTTAATTATAAAAAAAGGAGAACATGGTGCATTATTATTTCATGAGTCAGAAGTGTTTTTCGCACCCGCATTGCCATTAGAGGAAGTATTTGATCCAACCGGAGCTGGAGATACTTTTGCAGGTGGCTTTGTAGCCCATTTGGCTAAAACAAAGGACCTATCATTTAATAACATGAAGTCGGCAATCATTGTGGGTAGTGCTTTAGCAAGTTTTTGTGTCGAAAAATTTGGAACCCAACGCTTAACTGAAATAAATGAAGCTGATATTAAAGAGCGCATACAATCGTTTGTTCAGTTGGTTAATTTTGACATTGAGTTGGTTTAAATTTGGTAAAATGAGGGTATCGAATTATTTTCGTGTTCGATACTGTTTAAAATAAATAGGATGCAAAAAAATAAACATACAAAACAAATTAAGAAACCCCTATAAATAGGAAGGTGCTGATTGTTTGTATGCTAAATATATTCAGAAGCCTTCCAGAAATGGAAGGTTTTTTTGTATGGATTAGGAGTAGGTTTTAAAAATAGTAAAAATAAAAAATATGAAAGTTGCAGTAGTGGGTGCCACTGGTTTAGTAGGTACAAAAATGTTACAAGTGTTAGCGGAACGAAATTTTCCAGTGACGGAATTAATTCCTGTTGCTTCTGCTCGATCTGCGGGTAAGGAAATTATATTTAAAGGGAAAGCATATAAAGTAGTTAGTATGGAAGACGGTATCGCTGCAAAGCCAGCGGTAGCTTTATTTTCAGCGGGTGGTAATACTTCATTGGAATGGGCGCCTCAATTTGCAGATGCGGGTATTCGTGTCATTGATAATTCATCTGCGTGGAGAATGGACCCCACTAAAAAATTAGTGGTTCCTGAAGTGAATGCGTCGGTTTTAACTTCAGGGGACTTTATCATTGCCAATCCAAATTGTTCCACCATTCAAATGGTGGTAGCATTACAACCTTTACATGCAAAATATAAAATTAAAAGAATCGTAGTGAGCACTTATCAAAGTGTAACTGGTACAGGAAAAAAAGCAGTTGATCAATTAAATAATGAAAGACTAGGCAGCACATTAAGTGCCGATGATATGGCTTATAAATATCAAATTGATTTAAATGTAATTCCTCAGATTGATGTATTTCTTGAAAATGGGTATACCAAGGAGGAAATGAAGATGGTCAAAGAAACCAATAAAATCATGCAGGACGATAGCATTCGCGTAACAGCAACTACAGTAAGAATTCCGGTAATGGGTGGACATAGTGAAAGCGTCAATGTTGAATTTGAAAATGATTTTGATTTAAAAGAATTAACCACATTGTTATCCAATGCGCCTGGTGTAATTGTGCAACAAGATGATGCAAGTCAATTATATCCTATGCCATTATGGGCCCACGAGAAAGATGAAGTGTTTGTTGGAAGATTACGCAGAGATGAATCGCAAGCAAATACTTTAAACATGTGGATTGTTAGCGATAACCTTCGCAAAGGAGCTGCAACAAATGCGATACAGATTGCTGAATATTTAGCATCTAAAGGAATTATTTAATTAGATCTATAAATTCTGCTTCTGTAATAATTTTTATAGTTGCAATTTTTTTAGCTTTCTCTAATTTACTTCCAGCATCTTCTCCAACGACTAAGTAATGTAATTTACTGCTTACTCCACTTAGGATATGTCCGCCTCTTGCCTCTACGTTTGTTTCGGCTTCTGAGCGTTTAAGTTGTGTAAGCGTACCAGTGAATAAAAAATTTAACCCAGACAAGTTTCCATCTGCCTTTGCGTGTTCGGTTTGAGTCATATTCAAACCCAATGAGGCTAGTTGTTCTAGGAGTTCTATGTTTTTAGCATCATGAAAAAATTGATAAATACTTTTAGCCACTTTTATCCCCACATCTTCAAAAGACTGTAATTGTTCCTCGGTAAAATTTTGTAAATCTAAAATATGATGTATTTGTGAAGCAATGGTTTTTGCAGTGGTTTCACCTACAAATCGAATCCCTAATCCATAAATAAGTCGATATAATGGCTGGCTTTTTGAATTGGCAATAGCGGTTTGTAAATTCTCAATGCTTTTTTTACCAAAGCCTTCTAGCCCACTTATTTTTTCTAATTCTAATTGATAAAGTGCTGGAATGTTTTGTAACAAGCCCAGCTCATAAAACTTTCTGATATTGGCTTCGCCAAAACTTTTGATATCCATTGCATCTTTACTCACAAAATGAATAATGCGCTCTACAATTTGCGCTTTACATAAAGTATTATTACATCTCCAAACAGCTTCGGATTCCTCCTTCTCTAATTCTGAGTTACAAACAGGACAAGTAGTAGGAAAAATTATTTTTTTCTCCCTGCCCTTTCTTAATGAGCTGATGGATTGTACTATTTGAGGAATGACATCACCTGCTCGTTCTATGATCACCGTATCACCTAATCGAATATCCTTCTCTTTTATATATTCTTCATTGTGCATCGAAATGCTGGAAACCGTTACACCTCCCAATGCTACGGGTTGTAGTTTAGCCACTGGTGTCACAGCACCAGTGCGGCCTACCTGAAATTCGACACTTTCAATGATGGTAGTGGCTTGTCTTGCTTTGAATTTATATGCAATTGCCCAACGCGGATGATGCGAAGTCATTCCTAATTTTTCTTGTAACGGGGTGTCGTCAATTTTTATGACTAGCCCATCAATATCATATGGTAATTGATCACGGCTTAATTCAAATTCGGTGCAATAGTCAATTACATTTTGTATGCCTGTTATAATTTTTCTTTCTTTTTGCGGTGATCTAAATCCTAAGTTCCATAATAAGGATAAGGAGCCGCTATGGCTTTGCAATAAGGGTGTTACCGTAGCTCCTTTAATGGGGAGTACATAACTAATATGGTATATAAATGCATCTAAATTACGTTCAGCTACTTCCTTAGGGTCCTTCATTCTCAAACTACCCGCTGCCGCATTTCTAGGATTGGCTAAAGTAGCTTGCTGTTTCAATTTTAATTTTTCGTTAAAAACCGAAAACGCATCTTTACTCATAATCACTTCACCTCTAATTTCAATTTGTTGTATACCAAAGGAGGATAATGGGATACTTAATGGTATTGATTTAATTTGTTTTATATTTTGAGTAATGACTTCTCCTGCTACGCCATCGCCTCTCGTGCAAGCCCTCACTAATAAATCGTTTTCATATACCAATGAAATACTTGCGCCATCAAACTTTGGTTCTACGCAATAAATCAATGGCGTCGTACCTGCTCCCTCAACTGCCTTACGGTCAAAATCAATTAAGTCCTCTGCATTATAGCTGTTTTCTAAACTCAACATAGGCACTAAATGAGGCAGGGTAGTAAAGTTGGCATTTAAACTATTTCCAACTCTTTGGCTAGGGGAATCGGCTGTGATTAAGGAGGTGTTAGCCGATTCTATGGATAAGAGTTGTTGATACAACTGATCATATTCATAATCACTGATGAGTGGTTCGTTTAAAACATAGTATTGATATTCATTGAACTTTAAAAGCTTTTTTAAGCTATTCAATTCGATGGTATGTGGATGCTTTATATATTCTTTGGCTAGTTCCTGAAAGGCGTGTATTTGTTCTTTTGGGTACATGGGATAAAATGTCTGCTAAAATACAAATAGTTTTAATCTTTTATTTCGTATTTTCGAAACTATAATTCGCTTTTTTGAAACCAGTTATTAAAAGGCAAAGCTCGTTTGCCGACTCCTTATATGAATTTGATTAAGAAAGATGCTATAAAGTTAGTACAAACCTATCCAACTGTTCCATTAACAGTGGATTGTGTCATATTTGGGTTTGACGATAATTCCCTGAAAGTGCTCACCATTAAAAGTGATTTACCTCAATTTGAGGAAAAATTGTCCTTGTTGGGGGATACGATTTTATCGAATGAGGATTTGGATAGTGCTGCTAATAGAGTCTTGCTAGAGCGAACGGGAATGCAAGATGTTTATCTAGAACAAGTTTATACATTTAGTCATCCCAAGAGACATCCGGGCGGAAGGGTAGTCACTTCGGTGTATGCTTCCTTATTGAACATTAAGCATCATGAATTAAAAATTTTGGAGAATGAATTAAGCTGGCATATTGTAAAAGATATTAAGGAAATGGCATTTGATCATAAGGAAATTTTGGATACTTGTCATAAATGGTTACAAAAGCGTATCCAAGAACACCCATTGGCATTTAATTTATTGCCTGTAAAATTTTCATTAAGACAACTACAAAATGTGTATGAAGCCATTTTGAACACTTCGCTAGATAGACGTAACTTTAGAAAGAAGTTTGCAAGCATGGGTTTTTTAATTGATATCAATGAAATGGAGACACAAGTCACACATCGTCCAGGAAAACTGTATTCATTTGACTTTAATGCTTATCAATTACGCAAGAAAAATTGGTTCGGAATTGATTTTTAAAAAAGAGGCTGGCTTGCCCATAATTTGATACCTTTACATACCATTAAAATTTGGCATTATTATGTTGTATTCAATGACAGGTTACGGAAGAGCAGAATCCATTTTAAAAGACAAAACTTTTTTAGTGGAAGTGAAATCCTTGAATGGCAAACAATTTGATGTACGCTTAAATGCCCCTTCCTTATTAAAGCCTTATGAAGTTGAAATAAGGAATAAGCTTAATGAGGAATTATTTAGAGGAAGTGTTGAATGTTCTATTTCTATTAAATCAAATGGTGCTTCAAAACCAGTGAGTGTCAATAAAGAACTTGCAAAGTCGTATTATCAACCCATTATGGAGCTAGCCCAAGAGTTGGGTATGGGGACCGAAAATATTTTGAGTACCCTTTTGAAAATGCCCGATGTAGTGTCGTCCACTAATGAGGTATTGACCGAGGAGGAATGGCAATTTTTATTTGCTTTATTAAAACAAGCCATTGTTCATTTAATAAAACATCGCGGGGAAGAAGGCAAATCGATTGAAAAGGATTTGCTAGAAAAAATCATTGCTATTGAAAAGCAACAAGCTATAGTTGAATTACATGAACCTAATCGCCGTGAAAAAATTAAAGAGGGAATGGTTAAATTATTAGAGCAGCATGTAGGTGCAGATAAATATGATCATAACAGGTTGGAGCAAGAACTTATTTATTATATTGAAAAAATAGACATCTCCGAAGAGCGTGTTCGTTTAAAAAATCATTGCGATTATTTTAAAGACATGTTAAAGGAATCCGAACCTTGCAAGGGAAAAAAACTTTCCTTTATTTTACAAGAAATAGGTAGAGAAATTAATACTACTGGCTCCAAAGCCAATGACGTTGATATTCAAAAGGCTGTTATTATGATGAAGGATGAGTTAGAAAAAGCAAAAGAGCAAATATTAAATGTATTGTAAAATGCGGGCGTTAACTTCTTACCTAATATTTACTGGACTTTTATTGAGCTTGTTGATGTCAAGTTGTGAGCCCATTCAGTTGTATGAACAAAACACCATCTACCCCAAACATGAGTGGTCAAGTAAACAGGTTAATCATTATCAGTTTAACATTACGGATACCAATGCATTGTATAAAATATTTTTTGTAATTAGGCACCATAATACCTATCGCTATAAAAACATCTGGTTACAAATGGATACGCAATCACCAATGGATTCGGTTGTAAAGCAAACACTTAATTTGCAATTAGCAGATGATCAAAAAGGATGGCTGGGTGTTGGCATGGATGATGTGTATGACCAAAGAATTCCTATTAATGCAGTCCCCACTAAGCTTAAGAAAGGGGTATATCGATTTAGTATGCAACATACCATGAGGGAGGATCCACTTTCGGGTATTTTATCAACAGGTTTGCGCGTCGAAAAAGTTCATTTATGAAAACAAGATGGTTTAAAATCAATAAACTAAAATTTGTCAATTTTATTTACTGGATTTTTTTGACTTATATGATTGCTGCCTTTGTTTGGTGGTATGTTTCACTTGAAAAGCAAAACAATGAAATTGCTTTCGTCAAATTTCAATCCATTCGATTAGACGACCCCACATTAACTGCAAAAGTAAAAAGTATTGAGGCGTATGAAGCTCGTAAAACAAAGCAATATATAGGTGAGGGTATTACTTTTTTATTTTTATTTTTATGGGGCGCCTTATATGTGTATCGATCCTTATTAAAACAATTAAAATATTCCAATCAGCAGCAAAATTTTATGATGGCTGTTACGCATGAATTAAAAACACCTATTGCCATTACTCAATTGAATATTGAAACCTTGCTTAAGCGGGACCTAGACGCGACACAACAAAAAATGCTGATTGAAAATACATTAAAAGAAACCCATCGATTGGATGCGCTCTGTAACAATATTTTACTAGCCTCTCAATTAGACATGGGTCAATATGTATCTGACATGCAGGTGATAGATTTAACTAGTACCCTTCATTCTGTGCTTCATTCCTTTCAAGATCGATTCCCAAATCGAAATTTAATTTTGGATATAGATCCTTCTGTTTTTATACAGGGCGAACCTTTACTCATTGAGTTATTGGTTAATAATTTATTAGATAATGCTCATAAATATTCGCCATTAACGGGCCCAATTCATATTTTACTTAAAGCTAGTTCCCATGAGATTAAATTAATGATAAAAGACAATGGGGTTGGCATTCCTATGGAAGAGAGAGAAAAGGTATTTGAAAAATTTTATCGAATTGGGGATGAATCCACACGAACTACTAAGGGCACGGGCTTAGGTCTTTTTTTGTGTAAAAAAATAAGTGAATTTCACCATGCATCCCTTAAAGTAGAATCCAATTTACCAAGCGGAAGTATTTTTATTTTAAATTTTCCATTAAGATGAGTATACAAAAACATACTATTTTAGTAGTGGAAGATGAATTGCATTTGCATGAAGCACTGAAATTAAATTTGGAATTAGAGGGGTATGAAGTAAGCTCTGCTTTTGATGGGCACAATGCCTTAAATCAAATTCAACATGCTCATTTTGATTTAATTATTTTAGATGTCATGTTGCCAGGCATGGATGGCTATACTATTATTGAATCTGTTCGATTACATCATATCAATACACCTATTTTAATTTTAAGTGCTAAAAATACGAGTGCGAATAGGGTGCAAGGATTAAAGTTAGGAGCTGATGATTATTTAACCAAACCTTTTAATTTGGAAGAATTATTATTACGCGTTTCAAAATTAATTCAAAAATCAGGAACTCCAATTCCTGCAATTTTTTCCATAGATGCTTATTCTTTTTCGGGTCATACTGTTTATTTTAAATTATTAGAAGCCACTTTAAGAAGCGGAGAAAAAATCAACTTGACAAAAAAGGAAGCGATGTTACTAAAGCTGCTCATTGAAAATAAGAATACCATCATTACTAGGGAGCGCATTTTACAAACCGTATGGGGCTATCAGGTATTTCCCAATACCCGTACCATTGATAATTTTATTCTAAATTTTAGAAAATATTTCGAAGCGGATAGTAAAAACCCCCTCCATTTTATATCGATTCGTGGTATCGGCTATAAATTTCAAGATTAATCCATTTTTAAGCAATCTTTAGCCCATTTTGTCGTTAATTCTAGTAGTTAAACTACCAATATGTCATTGTCGTCTATTAAAGATTTTGTTGATCCTATCAATGTGGCCCATATCTCAAAGGATGAGGGCTACAGAGATACCCAATTAGGGAAACATATCAAGGTTAATGAAGGGACTTTACCAGACATAACAGATGCAGATATTGTCATTATTGGTGCAGGCGAATGCCGAGGGGCAGGTTATGCATTAAATGGTCATGCTGCAGCTAATGCCATAAGGACGGCTTTATATGATTTATATTATTGGCATGCACAGGTCAATGTTGTAGATATTGGAAATGTAAAAATTGGTCAAAGTATTCAGGATAGTTATGCTGCCTTGAGGACCGTTATTTCTGAGCTTATTTTACAGAATAAAAAAGTGGTCATTATTGGGGGTGCGCATGATTTGACTTTGGCCCAATACCATTCCTATACTTCTATTCCTACTTTAGTGAATGCAGTAGTGGTGGATGCTAAAATTGATTTAGACCTTGAAGCACGCTTACCTAGGGATCATTTTTTAGAGGAATTGTTTACGGGTTTACCAAATCACTTAAACCATTATAGTCATATTGGTTTTCAAAGTTATTTTATGCATCCGCATATGTTGGAGACTATTGACAAACTTAGATTTGATTGTTTTCGCTTGGGTAAAGTGCGTGAAGGAATTGAGGAAATGGAACCTGTCATTAGAGATAGTCATATGATGAGTTTTGACATAAGCGCAATACAAAATGCACAAGCCCCTGCTAATTTAATCACACCCAACGGATTTAATGGAGAGGAAGCTTGTACTTTGATGCAGTATGCAGGGATGAGCTGGAAAACAAGCACCATTGGTTTGTTTGGTTATCAAGCCGAATTAGATGTTCATGGTATGACGGCAATTCAAATGGCACAAATGATTTGGTATATTATGGATGGAGTTCAAAAAGGGAAAAAAGAAGCGCCATTAAGTGATTCGGATAGGTTTAAAGAATTTCATATTGCTTTTTCAGATATAGAAACAAATTTTTTACAAAGTAAGAGTACGGGCAGATGGTGGATGCAAATGCATAATAATGAATGGGGTCCTTGTAGTTATAAGGATTATTTAGTAGCTTCCAATAACGAAATTCCAGAAAGATGGCTAAGGGCTTTAGAAAGGGAGTAAATCATTTATCCTATTTTATTTCAATTTTATTGTGCTGTGTTTTAAGTGCTTGTAGTATTCAAAAGGCGCAAAAAACATTATTACATACAGATGCTTTAAAAGGAGCACATATTGGTATTGCTGTATACAATGACACCAAACAGCAATGGATAGGCCAATACCAAAGTGATCATTACTTTACGCCAGCTAGCAATACAAAAATATTAGCGACCTATATTGCTTTAAAATATTTAGGAGATTCTTTGCCAGGTTTTAAGATGGCAGAAAATACAGATACCCTATTTTTAACGCCATTGGGGGATCCGAGTTTCTTGCATCCTGATTTCACGTATCAACCAGTAGTGGATTTGATTAAAAATTCCAAAAAACAAATAGTGATTAATGCATCAGAAACAGATGATCACTTTGAATTAATGGGGAATGGGTGGGCTTGGAATGATTATGCCGAAGATTATCAACCCGAAAGAAGCAGAATGCCCATTTATGGTAATGTGGTTCATTTTTATCAGGGCAATGGCAATATAGGAATTCAGCCTTTTTATTTTTTCAAAGACATGACTAATATAGCAAGTGGGTATCAAAAAAAATGGACAAGAAAACAGGTGGAAAATATTTTTTATAGTACAGGACAAAAAAATACAGCTCCTTATTTTCAAGTTCCTTTTGATACTTATGCGCAGCCACAATTACCTGTAACGCTTTTAAATGATACTTTAAAAACAGACATTCATTCAGCAAACTATTCTTCTTTATTGAGTAGTAAAATCATCAAAACAGTACCCACCGATTCTTTATTAAAAATAATGATGCGCCGAAGTGACAATTTTTTTGCTGAGCAAGTATTGTTAATGGCGAGTGAGCAATTATTAGGCAAGATGGATGACGCTGCATTTATTGACACGGTACTTAAAACCGATTTTGCTTCACTACCACAAAAAATGCGATGGGCAGATGGAAGCGGTTTAAGTAGGTATAATTTAAATACCCCTGAAAACTATATTGCTATTTTAAAACAAATGCAAGATCAATTTGGACAAGCACGTGTTGCTAACCTATTTGAAACAGGCGGGGTTGGCACGCTTTCTTCCTATTATAAAGATTTTCCTGGTGAACTACATGCTAAAACAGGAAGTTTAGGTAATCAGATAGCATTGAGTGGATTTATATTTACCCAAAAAAATCAGAAATTATATTTTTCAATATTGGTTTCTAATCACATGAGTCCTACAAGTGCAGCGGTGCGAAAAGCAGTGGAAGCTTATTTAAGAACGGTTGCGAGTAAAAATTAAAACAGGACTATCTACTAAACAATCCATCTAAGTAGCCTTCTTTAAACTCAACATAAGTGGGTGCCCCAGAGGCGGTAACATTAGGGATATCACATTGGCTCAACATTTCAATAATAGAATGCATTTCCTTTTGTGTAAGTGATTGTCCTGCTTTAATGGCCATTTGTCTTGACATACATCGAATTAATTTTTCACGTTTGCTGTATTTTACCTCGCCACTAAAATGTTTGAATTGTTCGAGCAATAATTCAATCGCATTTTTTTCATTACCAGATAAAATATCAGCTGGAATACCTTGAATGATAAAACTATTATTTCCAAAGGATTCAATTTCATAACCAATAATGGCTAAGTCTTCTAACATCTCATCTAATAAAATAGCATCGCTAGGGTTTAATTCTAAGACGACTGGGAATAAACTTTTTTGAGTGGCATGAGGTTGTATACTCGCTTTTTGATATTTTTCATACAACACCCTTTCATGCGCTAATTGTTGGTGTAAAATAATACAGCCACTTTGTGTAGGTGCAATAATATAGGTATGATGCAATTGCAATAACACAGCGTCTTCGATCACGCTCAATCCCTCATCTTCCTTATACAATCCCATTGAAGAGGATTTTACAATATAGGAATCAGGGGACACTTGTGTTTCTCCCATTTCATTGGTTGGGGAATTACTACTCGGAATATTAGTAAAGAAATTTTCCAAATCGGAATTCCCTCCTTTTCCAGATTTTGGAATAAAGTGGGCTTGATTTTTTTGTGTAAAGCCAGCATACAGAGAATGGCTTGTTGCACTTTGTATTTTGTCGGCTGTGAATGGTTTTTGAATTGCATCCAATTGTTGGATATCAGCATCTAACGAAAAATCAAGTGAAGGGGCAATACTAAATTGTGCAAGAGCATGTTTCACCGCGGCCTGTACAAAAGCGTATATTATTTTATCGTCCTCGAATTTAATTTCTTGTTTGGTTGGGTGTACGTTGATATCTATTTGTGAAGGGTCAACATCAATGTATAAAATATAACTTGGATAACTATCCTTTGGCAATAAACCTTCAAAGGCATTGGCTACAGCATGATGTAAATAGGCACTTTTAATAAATCGACGATTCACAAAAAAATACTGATCACTCCTTGTTTTGCGCGCCGTTTCGGGCTTGCCTACAAAACCAGAAACGGTTAAGTAATCGGTTTGTTCACCAACAGCTACTAATTTTGTTTGATACTGATTGCCTAATACTTGAATGGCTCTTTGTTTAAAGCTTCCACCTTCCCAATGATACACATCCTGTCCATTACTACTTAAAGTAAAAAGTATTTCAGGAAAGGATAAAGCTACTCTTGTAAACTCTTCAATGATATGTTTTAATTCGGCCGAATTACTTTTTAAAAAATTACGTCTTGCAGGCACATTAAAAAATAAATTCTTCATTGAAATGCTGGTTCCATTTTCATGCGCAACCGAATTGCATTCAATAACCTTGCTATTTTCAATTTCAACTAAAGTGCCTAATTCGTCCTCGGCTCGCTTTGTTTTTAAACTTACTTGTGCAACTGCTGCAATAGAGGCTAAAGCTTCACCACGAAAACCCATGGTTCTAATTTGAAATAGATCCTCTATTGTACTAATCTTACTAGTAGCATGTCGGGCAAACGCATTTTGAGCATCACCTACACTCATGCCCTTCCCATTATCTATCACTTGTATCAAGGCTTTGCCAGCATCATTTACAATTAATCTAATTTGAGTGGCGCCTGCATCTACCGCATTTTCCATTAATTCCTTAACGGCACTAGCCGGCCTTTGAATCACTTCGCCAGCAGCAATTTGATTCGCAATGTGATCAGGAAGTAAATGAATGGTATCCGACAATTTTTAATGTTTTAAAGTGTGTAAAAGTAGTAAATTTGCCACTTAAAATTTCATCTTATGCTGAGAACTGCGGACATTCAAAAACTACCCCATCATTTTTTACCGTCTAATTTTGAACTCACCCAATGGGAAAGCCTTGAGCCGTATTTTAAAGCCCTGGTAGATAGGGAAATTACCGACAAAACTGGTCTTGAAAAGTGGATGCAGGATTTGAGTGAATTGGAGGCTTTTATAAGTGAAGATGCCTGTTGGCGTCAAATTAAAATGACTTGTGATACCACTGATGCTAGTTTGGAAGCGGCATTTACTTTTTTTTGCATGGAAATTCAGCCTAAAATTCAACCTTATGCAGATGCTTTAAATAAAAAATTAATTCAATGTCCTTTTACAAGCAGTCTAGATCAAAATGAATATTTTACTTATTTACGAACTGTCAAAAAAAGTATTGATTTATTTAGAGAACAAAATATACCCCTACAAGCAGAGTTGAGTGTATTACAACAACAGTATGGTACCATCGCTGGTAGAATGACCATTACTGTTGATGATAACGAATATACTTTACAACAAGCCGCACAATTTTTAGAAAGTGAAGACCGTGCAAAAAGAGAAGAAGTGTATATAAAAATACAAGAGCGCCGACTACAAGATAAACAAGCAATGCATGATTTATTTACATCGCTTATTCAAAAAAGACATCAAGTGGCATTGAATGCGGGCTTTCAAAATTATCGTGATTATAAGTTTGTTGAATTAGGTCGATTTGATTACAACAAAGAAGACTGCTATCAATTTCATGAAGCCATAAAATTACATGTCCTTCCAATCATTGATAAAATTTATGAGCGTAAAAAAAATAAGTTAGGATTAACGACACTTAAGCCATGGGATACTGAAGCAGAACCTAATGGTACCAAGCCTTTGCGCCCCTTTACCGATGGAAAAGATTTATATAATAAGTCAGTCAGTTGTTTTGAGCAAATTGATCCTTTTTTTGCTGACTGCTTAAAAAAGATGGATGCATTAAAACATTTTGATTTAGAAAGTAGACAAGGTAAGGCGCCGGGAGGATACAATTGTCCATTAGCAGAATCAGGTGCGCCGTTTATTTTTATGAATGCAGCGGGTCAAATGGGAGATGTGACTACCATGGTACACGAAGTAGGACATGCGATTCATTCATTTTTAGCACATCCATTACCATTAAGTGGATTTAAAGAATATCCAATGGAAATTGCAGAAGTAGCAAGTATGTCCATGGAATTATTTACAATGAATCATTGGCAAGCTTTTTTTGATAATGAAGAAGATTTAAAACGTGCACAAGAACATCAATTAGAAAGAACCATTACTATATTCCCTTGGATTGCGATCATCGATAAATTCCAACATTGGGTGTATGAAAATCCAAATCATACGATTGAAGAGCGAACACAAGAGTGGACAAAAATTACGAAAGAGTTTTCGACAAATAGTATTGATTATTCAGGATTAGATGTGTATCGAGCGATAGGATGGCAAAGGCAATTACATTTATTTGAAGTGCCTTTTTATTATATCGAATATGGGATTGCTCAATTAGGTGCTATTGGTATGTGGATGCAATATCAGAAAAATCCATCTCTAGCTTTAGAAAATTATATGAACGCTTTAAGTTTAGGGGGAACTAGAACGCTTCCTGACCTATATAAAACAGCAGGCATTTCCTTTGACTTTTCATCTGCTTATGTAAAATCTTTAATGGATTTCACGAATGAGGCCTTAGAAAAATTGTATCAATAGAGTAGGGAACTAATTTGATGAAGGCCCTCTATTGGGTCGACTAGGTCCATTATTAGATCGATTATTGTTCATAGGCCTTCCTCCATTATTTCCTTGTTGTTGTCCACCACCTTGACGAGGCGGACCTGATGGGCGATCGTTTTGATTAGGACGACGCTCATTATTATTAAAACGTTGTTGATCTCTGCGTCGACGATCATTTTTCTCCAAACTCTTTAAACTAATTTGACCTACCACATCTACAAAATCGGGTTCTACTTCCTTAGGCTTACCACTGGTAACTTCTACTGCTTGTAATTCCTCAACAGCAATACCTTGTTGGTTTAATTTTTTTATCTCCTTCACACGCTCAATGGTTAAAGGATAATGTTTTGTGTTATTAGGTAAGGTATACCACATCAAATTTTTGAAAATATCTTTTTTAATCAAAAATGCTTGCCCCATGACTGTTTGTAAATTGTCTGCATAATCAGGGAAAGCTTGTAATGCATCTAAGTAGGTATCTAATTCAAAATTCAAACAACATTTAAGTCGACCGCATTGACCACTTAATTTAGTTTGATTGATTGATAAATTTTGATATCTCGCAGCTGTTGTGTTGACACTTTTAAAATCATGCAACCAAGTACTACAACATAGTTCCCTTCCACAACTCCCAATACCACCCACTTTGGCAGCTTCTTGACGGATGCCTATTTGACGCATCTCCACTTTTACTTTAAATTCGCCTGCAAATATTCGGATGAGTTCTCTAAAGTCAATACGATCATCAGCAGTATAAAAGAAAGTTCCTTTTTTCCCATCTGCCTGAATTTCAACCTCACTTAGTTTCATGGCTAATTTTAGTTGTCTTGCTGCAGCACGACTCCTAGCTAAAATAGCAGCTTCTCTACTTTTACTTATTTTATAAGCTTCGATATCGCGTTCATTACTTGGCCTAAGAATTTTTTTGATTTCCACACTAGTTTCTTCAATGCCTCTTTTTTTAAGTTGTAACCTTACTAATTCACCGGTTAAACATATTTCTCCAAGGTCAAAACCATTAACGCCTTCGACAGTGACATAGTCACCCTTTTCAAATTGCTGATTACTTAAATTTTTGAAGAATTCCTTTCGACTTCCTTGGTTAAAGCTTACCTCGACCACTTTGCATTGACTATTGATATCGTCAATCGCTAAGTCACTTAACCAATCGTGCACATTTAAACGGTTACAACCACCTGTGCTACACCCGCCGTTGCTTTTGCAACCGCCCGGTTTACCAGTTCCACATGATCCACATCCCATATATCGTTAATTCAAACTGTTAATAATTAAAATACCCTCGCATACCACCTGTTCACTTCGCTGTTCCTTATGATGCTTCTGTCAAAATTAAGGTTTTGTTCTGAATGATATGGTACAACTTGATACTAAGTGCCATAAATAGCATTTTAGCATTGGCATTCCTTTCTATGTAATAAATGGCCTTATCTAGTTCATTTACAATGCTTTCCATCTGACTTACCCCTGCAATTTTATTGATTCTGAGGGCAAAATCCTTTAAATCACTATCCAAAGGGAGGTCGGTACCCATGGTTTTCAACCTAATACTATGCTCAAGTAAATGGTTAAAATACTTCAGAAACTGCTTTTGTTGTTCTCTACCCATCTTATTCATTTCCTCTACCCATTTCAACTGAGCCAAAGGGCCTGTTTTCAAGATGGCGTTTAACCAATCCTTTATTAAGCCAATATAATCCTGGTCACTATGCTGGATTAAATGCAAGGCCTCTCTATAATTGCCATCTGATAAAATGGCAATTTGTTTTGCTTTTTCAGGCGCTAATTTAGCGCGTTGAATTAAAGCTGTTTCAATTTCATTTGAACTAAGCCGAGGCACTTTAATAAATTGACATCTACTTAAGATAGTAGGTAAAATATTTTCCTCGGAGTTGGCTACTAAAATAAAAATAGTATTGTCAGGGGGCTCCTCAATTAATTTTAATAATTTATTACCTTCTTTACCTAAATATTCAGGCATCCATAATACCAAAACTTTATAAGCACTTTCGAAACTTTTAAAAGATAATTTTTTTATAATTTCATTACACTCATCGGCGCTGATATTTCCTTGTTTATTTTCTGCTTTAATAAATTGCAACCAATCAAATGCATTACCATAAGGATAACCATTTATAAATTCACGCCATTGTTCAATAAAATTAGCACTGATATTTTTTTGACCTGGCTTTTCGGTAATGGTAGGAAATGAAAAATGCAAATCGGGGTGCATGAGTTGACTTGCCCTATGATACGCTGGTAAGTTTTCAATTTCTGCAGGACTATAAAATACAGGCTTGATAGGTGCTGCAGGTGCTCCAAATAAATCTCCGCTAGCATTAGCCTGATTTGGAATACTAACGATGTATTGTGCAAAGGCAATGGCCAAAGGTAAAGCACCTGAACCCTCGGGGCCCACCATAAGTAAAGCATGGCTCAGCCTTTGCTGATGCACCATATCTACTAATTGTTGCTTTAATTTTTCCTGCCCAATTACTTCGCTTAATAACATGTAACGAAGATAATGTTTACTTTATAAAGCATCGATAAAAATCAGGCTGGATTCCTATTTCAAATAGGCTAAAATTTCAGCGCCGTCTGGTTTAACACTGCTTGGGAAGTAAGCTAGCATTTTTCCATTTTCATCTAATAAAAATTTATTAAAATTCCATGAAATGCTTGCGTCTAATACGCCATTTTTTGCTTTTTGAGTAAGCCATTGATAGATGGGGGCTATTTGTGCACCCTTCACATCAATTTTATCAGCTAAAGGAAAATTGACACCATAATTTTTTTCACAAAAAGCAACAATCTCTTCATTGGTTCCTGGTTCTTGACCACCAAATTGGTTACAAGGGAAACCAATGATTACTAACTTGTCGCCATATTGCTTGTATACTTTTTGTAAGGCTTCGTATTGAGGTGTATAACCACATTGAGAAGCTGTATTCACTATTAATATTTTCTTCCCTTTATAAGCAGCCAAATTAATTTGTTTTCCATCAATACCCTTTACTTTAAAACTATGGATACTTTGGGCACTCGAAAAAATGGCAATGGCCATGCATAAAAAACTTAAAATAGATTTCATTTTATTTTGATTTAACGCTGTGAAAAGGAATAGTAATTTATAAATATAACAACAATACTATAAAAAAGTTTAAGAAAGGGTATAGGCGGCGGCTACAAATTGAATGTCAGCTGGCCTAGCTTGTTGCAAACATAAGCAAGCCGATTCGGCGGTGGCCCCGGTTGTAATAACATCATCCACCAATAACAGCCTTTTATTGAAAAGGACAGTCGTATTCTTAAGTGAAAAAAGGCGATTGCTGTTTTGCCCCCTTTCAATTCGGCCTTTTTGAGTTTGGGTAAGGGATGGCTTTTTTTTATACAAAACCCTCTTTTCAATGGGTATGGCCAACACTTGAGCAATGCCTTCACAGATAATATAAGTTTGATTATAACCTCTATTTCGCTCTTTTTTTTGCCTTAGCGGAACAGGTATTAAATAATCAATATGATTAAATCGATTGGACAATTTCATTGTCTCTGCAATGATTTGTCCCAACAGCCATCCAGCTCTTTTATTTTGTTTGTATTTCAATTCAAAAATTAATAATTGTACAATACTATTTTTGGTAAAAAACAATGCTGCCCCACTTGCGCCTAGTGAAACCCTGCCCCAAAATATTTTTTCAACGACATTGTTTTCGATTTGTAAAAAATCGGTGAAGGGGAGTTTGAAATAACAAGTGGAACAAATTACATTTTGATTGGGAAGCTCCTCCGAGCCACAATGCAAACATATTTTTGGAAATATTAAATGCAAAAAGCCATCAAAATACTTTTTTAAAAAAAGGAGCATTTATATTCTATAAAATAGGGAGGCGTTAAAAAAATAATCGATAGGCTTCATCCACTCTTTCAACTGCAATAATTTGTATACCGTGTTTTTTTTGTTCTAATCCTTTTTTATTAAACTCGGATATGTATATTTTTTCAAACCCTAATTTTTCTGCTTCTGCAATGCGTTGTTGTATGCGATTGACAGCTCTAATTTCTCCATTCAACCCCACTTCGCCGGCAAAACAAATTCCTTGTGGTAATGGTATGTCTTCATAAGAGGATAATAAGGAAAGTATAATGGCTAAATCTAAGGAAGGATCTTCGATTTTTAATCCACCTGCAATATTCACAAATACATCTTTCATTCCAAAAGCAAAGCCTCCTCTTTTTTCCAACACTGCTAATAAAAGTTGTAATCTTCTTAAGTCAAATCCAGTCACAGTGCGCTGTGGCGTGCCATATACGCTTTGCGTAACAAGGGCTTGTACCTCAATTAACAAGGGGCGCATTCCTTCCATGGAAGCGGCAATCGTGCTGCCGCTTAAAGTTTCATTGCGTTGTGCTATTAAAAAAGCAGAAGGGTTATTGACTACTTTCATTCCCTCGCTTGTCATTTCATAAATCCCTAATTCACTAGTACCTCCAAATCTATTTTTTAAAGTGCGCAACATACGATAAGCATAATGCCTATCTCCTTCAAATTGCAATACCGTATCCACCATGTGTTCTAAAATTTTAGGACCTGCTATGGTGCCTTCCTTGGTGATATGTCCAATTAAAAAAACAGGGGTGCCTGTTTCTTTTGCAAAACGTTGAAATTCGGCAGCGGTTTGTTTTATTTGCGATACACTTCCTGCGGCTGCATCAATTAAATTAGATTCTAGTGTTTGAATAGAATCCACAATCACCACCGTAGGTTTTAATTTTTTTATTGCTTTAAAAATTTGTGCAGTATGTGTTTCGGTTAGTAAATAAAAATTTTCGTTTTGTAAATTCAAACGATCTGCTCGCATTTTTATTTGTTGTATACTTTCCTCTCCACTGATGTATAAAACAGTTTGGTCCTTCATCATTAAACCTTGTTGTAAAAACAAAGTACTTTTTCCAATACCAGGTTCGCCTGCTACTAAAATAATCGACCCTAAAACAATACCACCTCCTAAAACCCGATTCAGTTCCACATCGGAACTATCAATTCTTTTTTCAGATTGACTATTTACTTCATTTAATGAAATAGCTTGATTCCCTTTTTGATTTTGATGGTAACCTTCCCAATCGGTATTGGTTTCCTTTCCCTTTTCAATCAATTCTTCAGTGAAGGTGTTCCATTCATTGCAAGCGGGACATTTACCTGCCCATTTTGCAGCTTCATATCCGCAATTATTACAAAAAAACGCTGATTTAGCTTTACTCATACCATAAAGATAATGGCTTAGTTGAAATTGACACACCGTATTTTCCGAATTAGTCAACTATTGGTAATCAATATATTATTTTAAAATCGTATATAAAAAGTTACCAAATTGTTATTTTTTAACAATTTATTATATAATTTTAAGTCAGTATGTAATTAGTACACCAAATAAATTCAATTTATGTTTAAAAAAATCATGCTGGGCTTATTAACTCTTGTGTTTATTGTTAATGTAAATGCTCAAAACATTACTGTAAAAGGTAAGGTAACATCTGAAAAAAAGAATGCGCCTATTGAAGGAGCAACTATTCTTCAGAAAAACACTAAAAATGGAACCACCACAAATAGTGATGGTAGCTTTTCAATTACCGTAAAAGCGGGAACAAAAATTGTTGTTTCTGCTGTCGGCTTTACAACCAAAGAAGTAACTGCTCAAGCCAACCTTAGCATTCAGTTAGCCGAGGAGGTAAAAGACTTATCCGAGGTTGTTGTGACTGGGGTGGGTGTGGCTAGAGATAAAAGAACGGTTGGTATTGATTTGGCTTCCGTATCAAGTAAAGATTTACCAAAAAGTGCTACTGCTTCTATTGAGCAAGCATTACAAGGTAAAATTGCAGGTGCCCAAATTTTAATTAATAGTGGTCAACCAGGTTCTGGTGCTGACATTGTTTTAAGAACTTATAATTCTTTATCAGGTTCTTATCCTTTAATATTATTAGATGGTATTCAAGTATATGATTTGTACTCCTTAGATTTAAGCAATGTGGATAGAGTCGAAGTTATCAAAGGAGCTGCAGGTGGAACACTTTATGGAGCACAAGGTGGAAATGGGGTTATCCAAATTTTCAGCAAAAAAGGTACAAGAAATGCTGCCAAACCAACCATTACTTTTGGTTCTAAATATACTTCAGATAATATTATCACAGGTGCTTGGCCACTAGTGAACCAATTGCATCATTATGAAACCAACGCTCAAGGATATATTCTTGATAATAATGGAAAGCCTGTGGCGCCAGATGAAACTGGATTGTGGCCTCAACCTTCTTCGGTGCCTATTACATTGACAACATTAAATAATAAACCTTTCAAAGAGCCTGTGTATGATCACTTGTCTCAAGCATATCAACAAGCATTTTCTTCTAATTCTAGTTTGTCAATTAGCGGTGGAACAGAAAAAATGGATTATGCATTTTCAGGTAATTTTTTCAAACAACAAAATGTGGTAAAAAATTCATTTGATAGAACCAACCTTACTTTAAGTTTAGGGTTGGAACTTGCCAAAGGATTGACGTTAAGAACTAGCACTCAAGTGATACTACAAAATGATGATTTATTAAGTGGATCTAGATTTGATATGATTCAATCAGAAAATTATTTTGATTTTACTAAAACATACAATGGCGTACTTCCTATTACTTTAATTAAAGAAGCGGGTCAAAGAAATCCATTGTCTGAATATGAGAATCATGAGCGCTATTCTAAAACAAACAGAACAGTTCAGTCGGCTAATTTAAATTATAAGCTGAATCATTTTATTGAATTTGATTATAAATATGGAATTGATATTTGGAATACTGAAGGCTATAATTATTATAAAAATCAAACAGCAAATCCACAGTATATTTCCAATGGTTTCTTTTGGGGGTCTACTGGAAAAGGATCAGTTACTACTGATTATAGCAGAAGTACTTATCAAAACTCTTTAGCAAGTATGTTTGTTAAGACTGATTTTGAAAAAGACTTTAATATTCATTTACCTATTACTACAGTAACCCAAGTGGCTTATGATTGGAGAAGAGACATGCGTCATAATTTCTGGGTACAAGGATCTGAATTACCTTCTTTCCCTCCTGCTAGTATTGCGAATACCAATATAAGAACAGGTAGTGAAGGCGCTTATGATTTTATTACTTATGGTACTATGATTAACCAGTTGATTGACTGGGGTAAATTAGCAGGTGTTGGTTTTACTTATAGGTCAGATTATTCATCTGCATTTGGACAGGGTAGTAAACCCTTTAATTTCCCAAGAGGGAATGTCTATTTGAGATTGTCTGAGTTATTTAAGTCTGATTTATTATCTGAATTTAAAGTGCGTGCTGCATATGGTGAAGCAGGGGTTCAACCGGGTGCTTATCAAAGACAAACCACTGTTGCTTCGGGTAATTTTCAAGGAACAGGTGTTTATTTAGCTATTCCTAGCACTTTAAATAATCCAAATTTAAAAGTGCAAGTAACAAGTGAATTAGAAATTGGAACTGATTTAGTCGTTCAACCTAGATTCCCAGGTGCTTGGTTTAGCAGATTTAATTTAACCTATAACTACTATAAGAGAGAAAGTAAGGACATCATTGACAATGCGCCATCGCCTTTATCATCAGGTGCGGATGGTCAAGTTAATAATGTTATTAATTTGAAATCAAATGGTATGGAGATTTCATTGGACATCAATGCTTACAGATCTAAAAAATTCAGTTGGAATTTTGGATATCGCTTCTCTAACCCTAAAACACAAGTGGTTTCAACTTACCTAGGTCAACCAGTAATCAAAGGAGCTTATGCTATCAGACAAGGCACCAACTTAGGCGTTTTTTGGGGTCAATATGCTTTAACAAATTTGAATGCTAAAGATCCTAGTGGAGCGGCTTATTTAGCGAATCCAGCCAACTTTGCAGTTGATAGTTATGGCAATGTTGTAGAGAAAGCATCAGGAAAAGTAGTTTTGAGTAATTCAAATGATAAAGTATTTATGGGAGATCCTAACCCAAGTACAATCATGAATTTCATCAATACATTTACTTTTAATAATAAGCTTACTTTTTCTTTCCAATTTGATATGTTTAGTGGTAATAAAATTTACAACGAAACAAATCAATGGTTGTATAGAGATACAAGATCTAAAGATTTTGATCAACCAGTTAGTTGGAGTGGACAAGCAGCAGGAGCCTACCCAGTGTATTATAGTAGCTTATACAATAGTGTAAACCCTGTGAATTGGTTTGTGCAAGATGGTTCATTTATTAGATTAAGAGATGTATCCTTAAGTTATGTTATAACTAAATTTCCAGGATCGATATTCAAATCAGGGACTATTACTGTTTCTGGAAGAAACTTATGGACCAAGACAAAATATCAAGGCTTAGATCCTGAAGCAGTTTCAACTGGAGCGGTAGGTAGAGGCTATGATAGTTTCACCTTCCCTAACTTAAAATCTTTACAAATTGGATTTAACCTTACATTCTAATAATAAAGAAAAAAATAACAATATGAAAAATAAATACTTAGGAATATTAATATTATCAACTCTTTTTTTATTCGCAGCATGTAAGAAAGAGTCCTTGAATTTAAAAGATCCTGTTAGTCCCACGGTGTCTTCGGTTAATACCGAATCAGGTATTTTCCCTTTTGCTTTAGGTATGTGGTCGAAAATGGTGGGGGGTGATTATTGGATTGCCGCTCATTATCATTCTACGATGGGGGATGAAACATTTATCCCTTGGGGTAACTACGGATGGAGATGGGGTAATCAAGTCTCAAAGATCACTTTGCCTGATGGAACAGTAGTTAATAATCCAATTGGGCCATTACAAAAAGACCAATTACAAAGTACTAATAGTAGAGAAGCTGGAGACGTTAATGCATTTTATTATGAATGGAAGTCAATGTATTATACCATTGCGACGAGCAATCTATTGTTAAACTATACCAAAAAACCAAGCTTTACTTTTTCTGGTGACGCTGCCACT
The DNA here is from genome assembly GCA_037129315.1 of Chitinophagia bacterium. Taxonomy (GTDB): domain Bacteria; phylum Bacteroidota; class Bacteroidia; order Chitinophagales; family Chitinophagaceae; genus Sediminibacterium. Next base: position 57,042 of record JBAXVC010000003.1, read on the forward strand.
AAACAAAAAGTATTGCAAGCCTGGGCTTATTTTTGTCGTGGTTATGCTTATTCAAGAATTGGTTCAATGTATATAGCAGGTGTTATTAATAACCTTTCTGGTACAAGCGATTTTGTACAAGACAATTTCGTATCAAGTGCAAATATTGTAAAAGAAGGGAATGCTAATTTGGATAGCGCCATTGCCATTTTAAATGGGGTATCCAATAATGATACTTATGCAGCTATGCTAGGTGGAGGCGGAGGTATATCTATCGTGCCTGCTTTTTGTAATACACACGGATTAGTAAAACCAGATAATTGGGTTAGAATTTGTAATACCATGAAGGCAAGAAATATTCTTGTCAATAAAAAAACAGCATCTATGTCCTCTGCTGATTGGAAAGCAGTTCAAGATTTAGCTGCTATTGGTATGAAGGCAGGAGATGTCACATTTACAGAAGGTTTTACACCTGACCTTAATAATCAGATTCCAGGTGGTGACTGGACACCATCTATTTCACTATCAGATAATAATGGTGGAGGTGGATGGTTATTTGTGAGTGAGCGTTTGGTTCAAGAGTTTAAAGCAAATGATGCAAGATTGGATCGCAATTTTATTAGCGATTACGGAATCGTATTATTAAATCCTAGAAATAGAGGTATTAATTTTGGCACCACATATCATACTATTGACGCAGAAGATGGAGGTGATTTTACTACCAGAGACAATACAACTAATGTGCAAGCCTATTTTGTTCCAAGTTATGAAGAGAATGAATTAATGCTAGCTGAAGCAAAAATTAATCAAAGTAATATTGATGCAGGTTTGGCTCATATTGATGCAGTTAGAACTGCTCAAAATGCTGACTTGCCTGCAGTAAGCGGCACTGGTTTAACCTTTACGCAAGCAAAGGAAGAATTAAGAACAGAACGCAGAGTTGCATTATTCTTAAGAGGGTTGGCTTTTTATGATGCCCGCAGATGGGGTGTGACTGCTGCTAGGTCAGCAGGTGGCGGAAGAGCCAATGCCAATGTATTGGTGCCAAAAGGTTATGGATCTTATACATCTAATGCAGTTCGTAAATGTTTTATTGAATATAACTTTATGGATTATTGGGATGTACCATTGAATGAGTTAGATTTTAACAAACCTTCAAGTACTTCAGTTCCTGTAAAACAATAAAGCTATTATTGAGTACAAAAAAACCGAAGCAAGTATTTCTTGCTTCGGTTTTTTTATTTAGTTATTCGTCCACTGAACAAATACCGCTCTATTATCTTTCAACTAAAATGCTAGTAAATTTTAATTTCCTCTAAGTGTTCATCTAAGAATTTATATTCCACTAAATGGCTAATCGTAGAGGCTTGTGATTTTAATTTAATTTTATATTTTTTTCTCCAGCCTTTGATGATGCTATTAAATATGCCTTTGGTTAAGTGTGAATGAATGATAGGGTGAACAAGAATCTGTAAATTTTTATGACCATGAGTTGTCAAATAAGCTAGTTTTTTCTCCATTTCATCCTCCAATAACAAGGTGGCAGTAATTTTTCCAGTTCCATTACAGGCAGGACAATCCTCAGAGGTATTTATATTCACTTCGGGGCGGATGCGTTGACGAGTGGCTTGTAATAACCCAAATTTTGAAATAGGTAATACTGAATGCCTAGCGCGGTCGGTTTTCATGAAGTTTTCCAAGGACTCTTGCACCTTACGACGATTGTCTGGCAGCTTCATATCAATGAAATCAATCACGATGATACCACCAATATCTCTTAATCTTAATTGCCTCGCGATTTCCTCTGCAGCTTCCATATTGGTTTGTAGTGCATTTTCCTCTTGGTTGTTGGATACACTTTTAAAACCACTATTCACATCAATGACATGTAATGCTTCGGTATGCTCAATAATTAAATAAGCCCCACTTGGAAGGTTTACTGTTTTTCCAAAGGATGACTTTACTTGTTTGGTAATGCCATATTGATCAAAAATGGGTTGATCCCCATTGTGTAAACTTAAAATATTGCTTTTACTAGGAGCGATTCTTTGTAAATAACTTAAAGTAAGATCGAATATTTTTTTATCGTTGACTACGATTTTATTAAAATCCTCATTTAGTAAATCTCTTAATATACTAGTAGTTTTACTTGCTTCGTTCATAATGCGCGTAGGAGGCAAGGCACCTTGTAAATTGGATTGGATATTTTTCCAATTTGCTTCAAGGGTTAATAAATCCTCGTGTAGTTCGGCAGTGGTTTTTCCTTCTGCAGCAGTACGCACAATCACACCAAAGTTTTTTGGACGAACTGCTTCAATTATTTTTTGTAATCGTTTGCGTTCATCACCAGAATGTATTTTTTTAGAAACGGCAACAATTTCATTAAATGGAGTAAGAACCACAAATCTGCCTGCTAAGGATATTTCACAAGTTAACCTTGGTCCTTTAGCTGCAATAGGTTCCTTTAAAATTTGAACCAATACATTTGGCTTGCCATTTAGTACTTCGCTAATTTTTCCTGTTTTTACAATTTCAGGAGCCGATTGAAAGCCTGCGAAATCAAGACTCTTGTCATGATCATTCATCGCTAATTGCGTGAATTTAATGATAGATTTAGCATAAGGGCTTAAATCGGTATAATGTAGAAAGGCATCTTTTTCAAAACCAACATCTACAAAGGCTGCATTTAATCCAGGTATAATTTTCTTGACTTTACCTAAATATAAATCGCCAACGGACCAGCGGGCGTCCATTTTTTCGTTGTGTATTTCAACCAACTTTTTTTCCTCTAACAAGGCAATTTCAACCCCATCTAAGGAACTATTAATTATTAATTCTTTGTTCACTTATAGCAACTTTGTTAAAGCACGCATAGCGCTATAAAACGCAAATACTGCCTTATAATTATTTGAAACACGACCACTTTACAAAGGAAGGAATAGGTAAAGGTAAAGTTGCTAAGTAGGTAAGTGGTGTGCAATTTTAAAATATACAAGCGTATTTGAATTCAAATACGCTTGTATAGAAAATGAATTATTTATTCTTTTTCTTATGTCTATTTTTTCTTAAACGCTTCTTTCTTTTGTGTGTCGCAATTTTATGACGTTTTCTTTTTTTACCACAAGGCATGTCCGATATTTTTTTTGTTATATAATATTATTTCTTTAATTGTTGAATTCTCTTGTCTATTGCATTGGTGAACTCTTTTGAATTCATTTTATTGGATTGCTTTACTTTTAGGTAACACTCCAATGCCAATGGCTTTTGGTTGGTTAATTCATAACATTCTGCTAAGCTAACCAAGGCTTCGATATTATAAGGTTCATCTTTTAATATCAATATAAACCTTTCAATCGCTTTCTGGTTTTGACCGGATTTTTTACCTCCTAAAGCCAATACCATTTGACCATAAATGTTATGTGGATTCTTGTCAACGACTTCTTTGATCTTTAATATGCCCTGCATAGGGTTGTCTGAAATGTTGCCAAACAAATAACAGGCGCCTAGATTAATTTTTGCAGAATCATTATTAGGATTAATAACCAATGCTTTATCTAAAAGAACTTTTGCATTACCTGCCATCCATTTTAGGAAAGCGGGCGGTGCTTCAGGGTCGGTTAAGTTATCAACCAACTGCTGGGCTGCAAAAGTGAGGCTTTTTTCAGAACTTTCCAACAAAGCAGTGCTGTAAGTATAATATAAATAAGGACCCATTTTATGAGCAGAATCGGCCCAAAATTTGGACAATTGCTTATAAATACGGATACTGTCAGCGACAGATGATTTATTATCTAATTGATTTTCAATGCTTAAGAGCGATAATTTTTGTTCGGCAGCAAGGTTTAGTTTAGCACCTTCTAATACAGATTTGGAGGTAACTTCCTGATTTTCAGTGGTAGCCGTCATTGCTGCATCAACTTTTTTGTATCTGGGAGCAAAAAAGTAAAGCGCACTAATTAAGGCAATAGCAATAATAACAACAATAAATTGAGGCTTTTTCAATGTAAATCGATTTCAAGCAAAGGTAGCTTACTTCCGTTTGCTTTTCACATCGTTTACAAATTCTTTTGCAGGCTTAAAGGCGGGAATAAAATGTTCAGGAATTTCGACTGCTATATTCTTTTTAATATTGCGTCCAATTTTCGCGGCCCTTTTTTTAGTAATAAAGCTGCCAAACCCACGGATATAAATGTTTTCACCGTTGGACAAGCTTTCTTTTACTTCCTTAAACATCGTTTCTAAAGTCACCAGTACATCCACTTTGGGAATTCCGGTTTTTTCAGAAATTTGATTAATGAGATCAGATTTTCTCATGAAATAGGTTTTAGGTTCAGTATTAAAAATAAATCAATTTTTGACCAATTACAACTATATCCTAATATATTTTATACATTTTTAGACATTCTTTGAGGGTAATATACATATTATTTATTTATATATAAAATATTATAGATATATAATATGCAATAACATCATTAAAACTAACCATTATTAGCTATAATTTTAGCACTTTTGCTAATATGATCCTCCCCTTTACTCAATTACTTTTAAAATGGAATTCATCCTCCAATCATAGGCCAATGCCATGGAAAGGAGAAAATGACCCCTATAAAATATGGCTGAGTGAAATTATTTTACAACAAACAAGGGTGGAGCAAGGTTGGGCCTATTATGAAAAGTTTGTTTTAAACTTCCCTACTGTTCATGATTTAGCAAAAGCATCTGATCAAAAAGTTTATAAATTATGGGAGGGATTAGGATATTATAATCGATGCAAAAATTTACTTATTACAGCTAAACTTATTAGTCAGCAACTTAAGGGCGAATTTCCAACTACCTATGAAACACTTTTAAGTTTAAAAGGAATTGGCCCCTACACGGCTTCGGCCATTGCGTCCTTTGCTTATAATTTACCTCATGCAGTTGTAGATGGAAATGTGTTTCGTGTATTGGCTCGCTTTTATGGTATAGCCACTCCTATTGATACGAAACCAGGCACTGATTTGTTTAATAAAATTGCTACCGAAAACTTATCCAAAAAGCAAGCGGGCATCTATAATCAATCCCTGATGGATTTTGGGGCTACTGTATGTAAGCCTATCGCACCCAATTGTGCAAGTTGTATTATGCAAAAAAAATGCGTTGCTTTTTTAAACAACCAAGTAAATCAATTACCAGTTAAGTTAAAAAGTATAAAGCGTAAAAAAAGGCAATTCGATTTTTTTTGTTTTAACTACAAAGGAAAATGGCTGGTTCAAAAAAGAGGGGAAGGAGATATCTGGGGAGGCTTGTATCAGTTTTACTTAGTAGAAAATAAAAGTATGCCCCTTTTAGATGAGGGCTATTTAAAAGAAATTTTAATACAGCAATTAGGCTTGAATCAAAAACAGATTATATTAAATTTGAAACAACCTATCGCCATTAAAAATTCGGCATCAATAGTTTATAGCCAAACCTTAACCCATCAGCTTTTGCAGGCAAGATTCATTTTGATTCAATGCGATACTTTACCTTCTATTTTTTCTAAGGCATTGTGGGTCAGTCCTCAACAACTCAAACAACTCCCTTTTCCCAAAGTAATTAATCAATTTTTGGAAAGCGAGTTTATAAATTGGTCAAAAACTCAAAAAATCGGTAACTTTCCAAAAATTAAAACACTTTAAAATTGGAAGCGCATTCCGGTAACTCTCTTTTTTTGTCCGTTTCCTTTATTGCTTCACTCCAACAGGATATCGGATTAATTTTCTTAATCTCCTTTTTACTTTTTTTATCTTTTGCAATAGCTGGATCTGAAGTTGCCTTTTTTTCCCTTTCCTATAAGGATATACAGGTATTAAAGACAAAGCGACATATTCCATTACAGCGGATTGTAAAATTATTAGAACAGCCCAAAAAGTTATTGACTTCTATGTTGATTGCCAATAGCTTTATTAATATTTGTATTATTTTAATTGCGAATTTATTATTGGATCACTTTTTTGTATTTGACCAAATTGCAATTCCTGGCTTTGAATTTATTATTAAAATTGTGGTGGTAACTTTATTGTTGTTATTTTTTGGTGAAATTTTACCTAAAGTTATGGCAACGCAAAATAATATTCGTTTTGCACAGGACTTTGGTTTTATTATTCAAATAGTTTATTTTATTTTTTCGGGTCTAAGTGGTTTAATGGTAAAGTATACTAATTTGATGGAAAAAAAGTTAGCTCAAAAAACGGGAGGCGCCTCCTATAGTATGGAGGAATTGGATCACGCCATCGAGTTGACAAGTTCTGCACATCATAAGGACAATGAGAAAAAAATTTTAAAAGGAATTGTCAAGTTTGGAAATATTACGGTGAAGCAAATCATGAAAACAAGATTAGATGTGCATGGTATTGATGAATCAGAAGATTATAATAGTTTATTAAATAATATTAAAGAGTATAGCTATAGCCGGTTCCCTATTTTTAAAGATGATTTAGATACAGTGGTAGGAATGATTCATACCAAAGATGTCATACCGCATTTAAAGGAAGCCGATCAATTTAAATGGCAAACCCTTATTCGACCTGCCTTTTTTGTACATGAACAAAAAATGATTGAAGATTTATTAAAAGAATTTCAATTAAAACGCATTCACTTTGCTGTGGTCGTTGATGAATTTGGTGGCACCAGCGGTATCATTACCCTAGAAGATATATTAGAGGAAATTGTAGGTGATATCAAAGATGAATTTGATGAAGAAGAATCCACTATTAAAAAAATTGATGAGTTCCATTATATAGTGGAAGGTAAAACCGCCATTATTGATTTGTGTAATTTTATTGATTTGACTTCAAATACTTTTGATTCAGTCAAAGGGGAGAGTGATACGATGGCTGGTTTGTTTTTAGAATTGGCAGGAGAATTTCCAGTACTACAACAGGTGGTTAAATTTCAACAGTTTAGCTTTACAGCATTGGAAATACAAAAAAATAGGATTCATAAAATACAAATGATTATTACTCCTGTCATTTTATCCCAGCCTTCGCATGCGTAATTTTATAATGTATATTATTGGCATCTTGTTATGCATTAGCCTTGCTTGTAACACCCCTTTTATACCTAAAGAGAAAGGGTATGCCAATGTTACATTCCCAACTAAATCATATCAATTATTGGATAGTGCTAATTACCCCTATCAATTTGAATATCCTACTTACGCCTTCATTGATAATAATATCAATTATTTTGGAGTCAATAAAAAGACAGATGCTTGGATTAATATACAGTTTCCAAATTTAAACGGCACTTTATATGTGAGTTATAAAAAAATGAGCCCACATCAATTAGATACCTTAATTAATGACGCCTATAAATTTGCCAATAACCATACAAATAAAGCTACATATATAGCGGATTCTGTTTTTACCACGCCCAATGGCGTACATGGTGTTTTTTTTCATATTGGGGGTGATGTGGCAACCGCATATCAGTTTTTTTTAACCGACTCAACGCGTCATTTTTTTAGAGGCGCTTTATATTTTAATACAACGCCCAACGCTGATTCACTTTCTATTTATAATGATTTCTTATTTAAAGATGTGCAGCATTTGGTGAATACTTTTAGATGGAAATAATGATATATTTACACTTCAAATAATTTTATGATAGCGATTGATTCGGTTTTGGTAAGTGATCAGGTAATTGAAGAGCAATTTGTTTGCGACCTCACTAAATGTAAAGGTGGCTGTTGTGAAGATGGGGATGCCGGGGCGCCTCTAGAAAACAAGGAGAAGGACTTTATTAAACAATACTATTCGGTTGTGGAGCCCTATATGACCAAGGAAGGCATCAAGGAAATTAAACAAGTGGGCCAATTTTTATATGATCGAGAATTTGGTTGGGTAACACCCACTTTAAATGGTCAAATTTGCGCCTATGGATTTAGAGATCCATCGGGTATCATCAAATGTGCTTTTGAACAAGCCTATAATGACGGGAAAATACCTTGGAAAAAACCCATTAGTTGTCATCTATTCCCCATCAAGGTTCAAAAAAGTAAGCAAGACCCTGATATTGAGTATATGAATTATGAGCCCCGTGCCGATTTATGCAAGGCTGCCTGTTCTTTAGGCGTGAAATTAAAAGTGCCTGCCTATGTATTTTTAAAGGAATCCATTATACGCAAATATGGGGAAAAATTTTATGAGGCATTGGAGGCTTCGGCGCAACACCTAAAGGATAAATAGCTATTTTTGTTCTAACCATTATGCAAAGTATTTACGCCACCTCATTTGATTCCAAAAGCAGTAAAAAAGCGGTTGATCTGGAACACAGACGGAAGCTTAATTTTAATATTTCAAAATACAATGCAGTCGTTCCTAAAGGTAAATCACAATTCCCTGATTTAAATAGGGTTCGTGAATTAGCAAAAAATAAAAAATGGGAAGCCATTGAGCATTTGGATTTATACCTTACCCAATTTGAAGATCAAATTACAAAAAGAGGCGCTAAAGTTTTTTGGGCAGAGGACAGCGAACAAGCATTAAATTTTATTGGCGATCTATGTAAAGAAAAACAATGTAAATCCATTGTTAAAAGTAAAAGCATGGTCACAGAAGAAATTCATTTAAATGATTATCTAACTTCCATTGGAGTGGAAAGTGTAGAAACAGATTTAGGTGAATATATTCAACAAATGGATGGAGAAGCACCCTATCATATCGTAACACCTGCAATGCATAAAAGCAAGGAAGATGTGGCTAAATTATTTAATGAACATTTGGGTACTGATATTTCATTGACCCCCGAGCAATTAACTTTAGTCGCAAGAAAAAATTTACGTGAAAAATATGTGCAAGCAGAAATTGGAATTTCTGGTGCTAATTTTATTTTATCTGATATTGGGGGTATTGCATTAACTGAAAACGAAGGCAATGCGCGTTTGTCTGTGTCTTGGCCAAAAACACATATTGTAATCGTAGGCATCGAAAAAACAATTCCGTCAATGAATGATTTAGGGTTGTTTTGGCCATTGTTAGCTACTTATGGAACTGGTCAACAAATTACTGTTTACAATAGTATTATTACTGGGCCTAGACAGCCAGGAGAGTCTGATGGACCAGAAGAAATGTATGTCATACTATTAGACAACGGGCGCACCGAATTATTATCTAATGCCAAGGCGAGAGAAGCTTTGTATTGTATTCGCTGTGGTGCTTGTTTAAATGCTTGTCCAGTATATAAAAATATTGGAGGCCACGCTTACGACACTACTTATAGTGGCCCCATTGGAAGTGTTATTACTCCGCATTTAAGAGGCATGCATGATTATAAACATTTAAGTTATGCTTCAAGTTTATGTGGAAATTGTACTGAAGTTTGCCCAGTAAAGATAAATGTACATGAATTACTTTTGGAAAATAGGAGAGAGTCGGTGGTATTAGGTGAAACTAATTTTGCTGAAAAATTTGCATGGAAAATGTGGAAGCAAGCATCGCTCAATCGAATGTTGATGAACCAAGGCACTGCTCCAATTAAAAATTGGCTGATTAATAAAATGTTTAAAGGCTGGTCTAATCAACGCGCCCCTTTGGAATTTCCTAAGAAAACATTTAATCAACTTTGGAAGGAATCACGCAAAAAGTAGTTCTACATTCCATCCGCATCCGCAATGGCATGTACAGGATCCTTTTGATTTTTTAAACTATTATTCACCACATATACGCCTACTAAAGTACATACTGTACCAATAATACTAGTGGCCGACATTTTTTCATCTAATAGTAATGATCCAATCCAGATGGCAACAATGGGATTAATATAAGCATATAAGGAAGCGATAGCGGGCTGTAAATGTTTCATGCTGTATATAAAAGAAATAAATGCAAAAATGGAACCACCCAATACCATATAAATGATAACACCCCAGGTGCTTAGTGGAATGGATTGTAGTGGAATATAATTACTTGTATAAAGTGTAACGCAACCCATGGTAGCGGCGCTTATTAGCATTTGCCAACCTATAGAATAATAAGCGTTTATATTTATTTTACTTCTTGATATAATAACCGAACCAACACTCCAAGTGAGCATTGCAAAAAGAGAGAGGGCCACGCCTAAAGGATAATTTTTTCCGTGCATCTGTAAACTATCCTTATAAAATATAAATACAATCCCCATTAAACCCAATATCAATCCAATAAGTGTTGGGGCTGTTATTTTTATCGCTTTAAAATAAAATCTTTCAATTAGCACTACCGACAAAGGATACAAGGCTGCAATTAAGGCGGCTAATCCGCTAGTGATAAATTGCAATCCATAAGTAGCGATTCCATTAGAGGAAACAAACATTAAAAAAGACATTGGGATGAGCCACAAAAATTGCTTAGCGGTAGGAAGACCTTCTCCCTTTATTAAAAAAAAGCTGACATAAATGATGCCGCCTAAAAATTGTCTAATACTAGCAAATTGAAAAGCAGGCACATGTGAAACACCCATTTTACTTGCAACCCAAGTGGTACCCCAAACTAAACTCGTTACGGCAACAGCGAAATAGGCTTTTTTTGTATTGGCCATAACAGGGGCATATTATATTGGATGAGTGATTTAGTGTTTGAAATGTCTTAGTTGTGTCATCACCATCGCCAAACCATTTGCTTGACAGTATGCAATACTATCCTTATCTCTAACGGAACCTCCTGGTTGAATATAGGCTTCAATTCCTTCCTCATGTGCAATACGCACACAATCATCAAAAGGGAAAAAAGCATCTGATGCAAGGGTAGCTCCTTTTAAATCAAATTTAAATTGTTTTGCTTTTTCAATCGCATGTCTTAACGCATCCACTCTACTTGTTTGACCACATCCCTTGCCTACAAGTTGTTTATTTTTTATTAAAGCAATGGCGTTGCTTTTTAAATGCTTACAAATAATATTTCCAAAAATTAAATCTTCTTTTTCTTTATCGGTGCAAGGTCTTGCTCCCACTTCATCCCATTGGGTGTAATTACCTGTATCTAATCCTTGCTCTAAACTTCCGTTTAAGATTGATTTTTTTTGCGTATCCTTGAAATGAGCGCCCGGTTTACTTTGTAGTAACACTCTATTTTTCTTTGCAGTTAAAATGGTTAATGCATCTGCATCAAATGCAGGTGCAATTAATACTTCAAAAAATATTTCTTGAATGGCTTCGGCAGTTGCCAAGTCAATTTTTCCGTTGGTCACCAGCACGCCACCAAAAGCACTTTCAGGGTCACCCGCTAAAGCAGATTGCCAACTATCAAATACATTGGTACGATTAGCAACACCACATACATTGGTATGTTTGATAATGGCAAAACTGATACTAGGCAATTCAGCAATTAATGCAATGGCTGCATCCACATCTACTAAATTATTATAAGATAATTCTTTACCATGTAATTGTGTAAACCAATCATCTAGGTTACCATAAAATGTAGCCACTTGATGAGGGTTCTCACCATATCTTAAAACTTTACCAATACCAGGATTAAAATAATTACTAATGGCAATATCGTAATGCATGACTACTTCAAATGCTTTGGCAGCAAAAGCTTTGCGTTGCTCAAGGGTAGTGCTTCCATTTTGATCAATTAGTAATTGATTTAATTTTTGATAATCATCCTTTGCCGATAACACCACTAAATCTCTAAAATTCTTTGCTGCTGCACGAATCATAGAAGGCCCTCCAATATCAATTTTTTCGATAATGGCTTTTTCCTCGTTGGTATTTTTAAGGGTTTCTTCAAATGGATATAAATCAACAATAACTAAGTCAAGGGCTGGTATTTTGTATTGGGCCATTTCAATTAAATCCTGCTCTTCATAACGACGTCCAAGGATACCTCCAAAAACGGAGGGATGTAAGGTTTTTACCCTGCCCCCTAAAATGGAAGGATAGCCAGTTACCGATTCAACAGATACACAAGGGATACCTAAATCTTCTAAAAATTTTTGAGTACCTCCTGTTGAGTAGATGGTAATATTTAGTTGTTGTAAAGTTCTTGCTAGTGGTTCTAAGCCATCTTTATAAAAGACAGAAATAAGGGCTGATTGTATTTTCTTTTCCATAGTCAAAGGTAAGCGCTTTGCCATTTTTAATTTTTGTAGATTTTCCACAAAAAGGGTGCTTACGGGCTGAATAACTTTATCAAGGAAAATACAGTCAAAATGACCATCATATAAGTAAGGTATTTTGCTTGTCTCTGATACAGCCATAAGTATACTAAAAACAGCCCTGCATAATATCCTGCCACTTGTAATGCCGACATTTGAATAACAAAAGGGTTCCCAATAGCTTGCTCGTAAAAATACAGTACCCCTTGATTCAGCCACTGGATATAATGTTGAATCCATTTTCCAAGGTAAGCACTGATATGCATTTGATGGGGCGCCATCATAAGTAGGAATATGGCATATAGCAAAATGGTACTTAAAGGGACCATGATAAAATTACTTATGAGCACTAGAGTAGAAATTTGGTGAAAATGAAATAGCAAAATGGGCAATGTAGTGATTTGGGCTGCAAAACTGACACACAAATTACGCCACATCCATTTTAAAATAATATTATCCATTGGTAACATTTCATCAAACAAAGGATAAAATAAATGAATCCCAATGACAGCTGCATAGGATAGTTGCAATCCAATATGATGGATACTATGTATATCAAAAAATAAAATAATAAATAATCCAGCAGCAATACAATTTAAAGTATACTTAGGTTGATTTAAAAAAGTTCCAATAAAATAAATCGAAAAAAAGAGACTAGCCCTTACCACAGAAGGACTTGCATAGGCGATAAAAGTATACATCCACACAGCGCTTAATATCAATATGAGCTCCATTACTAGCCAGAATTTTTTTCTCGGAAGCCAACGGGTTATAAAGAGTGCATTTTTAAAAAGAATATCTAAATGCATGCCACTAATGGCGATAATATGGATGATGCCTAATTGTGTGTATGCTTTCAGAATATCTTTATTAATATCTGCTTTTACGCCCATGAGTAATGCCTGTGCAAATCCGTTGGCATCGTTTTCGGTGATGGATTTATTTATTTTAAGTATCATCCATTGTCTTGCCTCATTTATGATAGCATGAGAATAGGGGATGTTAAATAAATCCAGTTTTTGCGTTGCTAAATAAAGCGATCCTCCCCAACTTAGTAGAATCATTAACACTATAATACCTTGTATCCAATTGCTTAATAAAAAATGTTTTGTAAATAATAAGATCAACATGCTGAACAACATGATGATTAATGCCCATGGATAGAATGTGTTAGTAGGAATCTGAATTTGAAATGCGATGCTGTATCCAATACAAAGTGCGCTTGATATGAATATAAGGGGATGTGCTGCCCTCCAATGGGAATGGGACTTTTCCATCCCTGATAGTAATCCTAATTGCGAAACTAAAATTTGCGGTAAATACCTTTAGGCACCTAATAAAAAAACAACTAATTTTTTGTGTAATTCAGGTTTGTTGTTTTTCCAGTAGCCTATCGTTTTTGTTTTGATCCACTCAGTGGGTGCTGTAATGTCCATTGCAATGCACAACCTTGTATTGGGATGACAATATTGAATAATTGCTTCTAGTAATTGGTTATTTCGATAGGGTGTTTCAATAAATAAGTGGGTTCCGTTGGTTTGTTTCAAGTCGGCTTCAAGGGATTGAATTTTTTTCTTTCTTTCTAGTGCGTCAATGGGTAAGTATCCATGAAATTGAAATAATTGTCCATTCATTCCACTGGCCATTAATGCTAATAATAAGGAAGAGGGCCCAGTATATGGTTTAACTTCTGCGCCTAATTCTTGTGCAGCAGCTACTAATATTTGACCAGGATCGGCAATACCTGCACAACCCGCTTCCGAAACAATACCAATATTTTTTCCTTGTTGCAATAGTTGTAAAAATGAATTGATTTGTTCATTTTCAACTTTATGTATAGTATGCCATATATAATCATCTATCACCATTTCTTTCCATAACTTTTTAAAAAATCGCCTTGCTGTTTTTTCGTTCTCCACAAAAAAAGCATCACATTGTTGTATCCAACTAAGTGTGGCAGCGGGCAAACTATCTGATCCTTCTTCATGAAGTAACATGGGTAATAAAAATACTTTTCCTAAAGGCATTAGCGGGGATCTTTAACTTGTTGAATATTGATATGAGCTGCAATTAATGCATAAAAAGGGGCAACCATCCATCCTAAAATAGGCACCAGATGCAGCATATAAAATAGCAGTCCATTTCCAATAGGTAGCCCTTTGTGATTGGCTACATAATCGGCGGAAGCCACTTTATTTTTTTTCTCTGTGGCTAAGCCATAGTCCAACATGCCATATCCAAAAAAATAACATTCCATTAGAATGGTGAATATAGGCGTGAACCAACCGATGAGTGGTATAGAACAAAATATGACGATGGGAATTAAATAAACCGTTTGCCACAATAGATTTGTAAGGTTTAATAAAATAGCCCTACTTATTAATTTTTTATATGAGGGGATATCCAAAACAAAAGGGATGTCTTTTTGGATAGACTCTAATTTCAAATGTAAAAAAGAAAAGAAAGGTGAGAAAAGTATTAAAAAAAGGTACTTAAACAATGCGAAATAAAATAAGAATAAAGTGAACCATAACCAAAAACTCCCCATCGTGATAAAAAATCCAAGCCAATCACTACTAATACTATCAAGCCAAGTTTTTAAACCTGTTCTTAAAATAATCCATTCAATAAAAGTGCTTGATGTTTCGCTAAAATAGCCCATACCTATTACAAATAAAAAAGCATAAAGTATTCCAGGAATAATCATCCACTTCCACAATTGGTGTTGTAGAATAAATCGATGTGCTGCAAAATAAGCACGAATAGATAAAATAAGTTCTTTGAGCAAGTCGCTTGATTTAAGTTAAAGATACGAACTACTCCTTTAGTAGTAGTTTAGGATTGTATTTTGGTACCATATGAAAGGTCACCTGCATCGCCTAATCCTGGTACAATATAGCTATGATCGTTTAGGACCTCGTCAATATCGCCACACCAGATAGGCACATTTATACCTAGTGCAGCTTGGACAGTTTCAATACCTTTTTTACTCGCAATAGCAACAGCAATATGAATTTCCTTAGGCTTTTGTGTTTTGGTAATGGCTTTGATGGTTTCTACTAAAGAGGCGCCGGTGGCTAACATAGGATCGGCTACAATTAATATTCTATTATTTAAATCGGGGCAACTTAAGTATTCGACACTGATTTCAAAACTACCATCCTCATGATGTTTTCGATATGCAGATATAAATGCGTTGTCTGCTTTGTCAAAATAGTTCAACATACCTTGGTGTAAGGGAAGTCCTGCTCTTAAAATAGTAGCAATTACGGGTTGCTCGGCTAATACCTTTGAGGCATGAATACCCAATGGCGTAGTGGTTTCTATTATTTTGTGCGGCATCCCTTTACTCATTTCATAGGCAATGACTTCGCCAATGCGTTCAATATTTCGTCTAAAACGCATACGATCTTTTTGAACTTGAACATCTCTTAATTCTGCAATCCAATTACTTATTAAACTGTGATTTTCGCTTAAATGATGCACCATGACAGATTATTTTGTTTCAAATCTAAGTTTCTTCAAGGCAATTTTAAAATAATTTAAAATGATCTCCATCAAATAAGCCCTTATCGCTTAATTTAAGATGTGGAATCACTAATAAAGCCATAAAACTCAGGGTCATAAAGGGGGATCCTAAACGACTGCCTAATCCCTTTGCCATTTTATCAATTTCGGTGTAGTCGGCAGCAATTTGATATGGGTCCTGTGTACTCATAAGTCCAGCTACAGGTAATCCTATAATTTTTTGTTCATTTCCGTTCACGCAACTGATGCCTCCTTTTTCATGAATCACTAAATTGATGGCATTCATTAAATCGGTATCGGATACACCTACTGCAATAATATTATGACTATCATGGGCTACTGTTGAAGCAATGGCACCCCTTTTAAAACCAAAGTTTTTTATAAAAGCCATTTTAGGAGCTGCTGCATGATATCGATTATACACCACTATTTTCAGCATATCTTGTTCCACATTCGAAATCAATGCATCTTGATTTTGAGTTGGGGGCATCCATAAACAATGGGTAATCAACTGACCATCGATGGCTTCAATCACAGGAATTTTACCATTCGATGTTGGATAGTCGGCGGCTTGAATTTTTATATCTGCTTCATTCAATTTTTTTGCATCAAATTGATTAATGGTTGTTTCAGCAACAGCATCAATAAAGGAATTTCCATTTTCTGCAACCATAGCACCATTAATATAAGTTTGATGTACCTCAAAAGAAATTAAATCCTTAACCACAATAAAATTAGCAGGGTCGCCTATTTGCATTTTTCCTGTAGGTAAACCATAATGGTCCACTGGATTAAGGCAAGCTGCTCTTAAAACATTAAATGGATTCATTCCTTTTGCTATGGCTCTTGCACATAGTGTATTGATATGGCCTTCCAATAAACTGTCAGGATGTTTGTCATCGCTGCATAACATGATATAATCTGGATGCGTATCTATTAGTGGATACAGTGCTTCAAAATTTTTGGCTGCACTACCTTCTCTAATTAAAATATGCATTCCAAAAGATAATTTATCTAAAGCTTCTTCGATAGTGAAACATTCGTGATCTGTACTCATGCCAGCGTCGATATATTTTTTTGCATCTTCACCTCTTAATCCTGGTGCATGTCCATCTACCGGCTTACCTAGTTTTTTTGCTGCGTTAATTTTTTTGATCACTTCCTCGTCATTATTTAAAACGCCGGGGAAATTCATCATCTCGCTTAAATAATAAATATCTTTTGAGGCTAATAGTTCGGCCACTTGGGCGCTATCAATACTTGCGCCTGCTGTTTCAAAAATAGTGGCAGGCACACAACTAGGTGCACCAAAGAAAAAATGAAAAGGAACTTTTTTCCCATTATTGATCATGTAATGTACTCCTTCAACGCCACAAACATTTGCTATTTCATGAGGATCGCTAATAGTGCCAATGGTACCATGTGTAACGGATAGTCTTGCAAAGGAGCTTGGTATAAGCATGCTACTTTCAATATGGACATGACTGTCGATAAAGCCGGGCAATAAATACTGCATGGGTGCTTCCTTGCAGGGTATGATATTCTTAATGAGTCCATGCTCAATAAAAAGATTAGCAGGATAAATTTGATTACCTAAAATATCTACATATTGACCTGAAACTGAAAAGGGTTGATTCATAATAGTATCATTGCTATCACAAATTAAACCAATAACTGAACTTAAAGATAAGTGCGCGGTTTTTATTTTTAAATAAGGGGTCGGTAAAATAGTTGTCAGTGTATACTAGGAAAAAGTCACTCATCGGCCTATACCTATATTGTAATCGACTATTGATGTTGAAGTTATTTGCTTGGGTGTTGTATTGTAAAAAAGTAGTCCAAAATAATTGGGTGCTAAAATTGTATTCAATGCGCGGAGAAATTAAAAATAGATTTGCGCTGCCATAGGGATAGGGTAAGTCGATTTTGTTAAACTCACCACGGATACTCACATTTAAATTAGGTCTTCTCCTTAAGGTAATTCCACTGCTGTAACTTTGTATATTACCATTGTAAAACTGGCCAAAAGTTAGTTCGGTGAACCAGCTAAATAATTTACGCATATCGGACATATAAGAAAAGGACAAATTTGTAAACTGATATTGAGCTGCCGGCAATGGTGTCCCATTCGTAAATGAAATAGGGTATAATAAATTAATAGCATCGTTTGATAATTGTGTTTTAAAAAACGAAGTATTTTTAAAGTCTGTTTTGAAAGTGAAGCCTAATTGATCTTCATTTAAAGTATTATCTGGGTTAAAAGCAGCATAATTTTGTAAATTAAATTCTATTTTTCCGATCAGTCCTTTTGTGGGCATGATCTTATAACTCAATTCGGTAAAGATGTGTTTAAAGCCCACTCGAATAACAGTATCCCTAACAGCGTCATAGTTATTGATGCGTTGCACATACCCCATATCGGTATAATAGTTTTTTCCAACATTACTGAAATCAAGTACCATGCCTAATGTTCTAGTATCATAACCTATTCCAGCTTCATAATAGGCGTTTAGGTCATTAATACCGGGCTTCATTGCTAAATTATAGTTAGTCCAGGAACTGACAGTTCCTTGAGGGTTCGAGTACTCAAAGGAAACGCCTGCATTTCTACCATAACGATCTAATGGGTTGGCTTTTTCTTCGGCTGCAGAAATATAATTTTCTCTATTTAAAAAGTAGCTTTTAATAACTGATCTTTTTAACACACTTTTTTGCAGTGTAAAAGCTGAAAAATTTTCTGGAGAATAATTTCCTTGCCTACCTGTTTGCATATTCATCAAGCCGATCCTGGTACCCGGTGATAAATTACCAGATAAGCGTGCTCCAAATAAAATTGGAATTTTATTTCCATTCTTGTCTAGGCCAATTGTTCTTGAATAAAATGGTCTGATAGGAGGGATGCCGAAATTGGAGAACAAGTCCGAATTCTCCATAAAAAAATTACGCTTTTCAGGTAAAAAAATATCAAATCGAGTCAAGTTAGAAACTTGTTTGTCTACTTCTACTTGTGAGAAATCTGGATTGACTGTTAAGTCTAAATTTAAAGCAGAATTCAAAGTTAATTTGGCATCAAAACCTGCATTGCCACTCGCATTTAATGATTTATTATTTTCTACATCCTCATTTGCTTCACCAGTTGTATAGGGTTGAATAATAATATTATTTGTCAATTTTGGTATTTCCCCTTCCCAATTTAAAATACCCGTGTAGCCAATATCATAGGATCTAAAATTGACAGGCACTTTTGTCCAAGCAGAGTATTCATTATTTTTGGCATCTACTCTTAAAAAATTAATACCCCAATTTTTTTGACTTGGATCATATCGAATCGATTTAAATGGAATCATGATTTCAGCAATCCAATAAGTACCATAATTTTTTGTTGCAGAAAACCATTTCGTATCCCAACTCCATTCAGGACCTTTTTCCATTGAGTTGGTTAATTGATCTTCGGATTGAACATTTAAGGCATTTACCACAAAATAAAATCCATTTGATTTTAAATTCAATGGATCTAATATCACACCAATTCCGTCATTGCCATCATGACCATTGTCTCTTTTTAAACTTGTTGTTACATATGCACCACTATCATATACCTTAAAAGCGAAGTATAAATTTTTATCGTCGTAGGTATAACGTGCTTCTGTTTGTTGTTTAGCCGGTCCAATATCACTAGGGTATTTTTTATGGAAATCTTTAGCTACTTGGCTTGTTGCCCAAACAGCTTCATCTAAAATGCCATCAATTTTTATAATGGAGGTAGTGGGGCGAATGCTGGTTTGAAATTTTTGTTGAAATTCGGTCACTTTCTGAGCTACTAATACTTGATTAGTCAGTAAAAATAAACAGATAAAAAATCGCAAACGACCCATAGTTATTATTAAGGTGCAAATATGAGGGAACTTGCTGTAAATTTTGCTTTGTGAATGGATAAAGGCACTATTAAATTACAAGCGGTTAATCTTTGTCTAAAATATCAGGCCTACGATCTTTTGTTCTAAGCATTGCTTGTTCCTGCCTCCACTCTTCCACTTTTTTGTGATCACCGGTCAATAAAATGGCTGGCACGGGCAAACCCCTAAATTCAGCTGGTCGCGAATAAACAGGAGGGGCTAATAAATTATCTTGAAAGGAATCTGTTAATGCCGAAGTTTCATCATTTAATACACCAGGAATGATTCGGCCAATAGCGTCTACCAAAACTGCTGCAGCTAGTTCCCCGCCACTTAATACATAGTCGCCAATTGAAATTTCACGCGTCACATATAAATCACGAATGCGTTGATCAATGCCTTTGTAATGACCACATATTATTAGAATTCTATTTTTTAGTGAAAGGGTGTTGACTTCTTTTTGTTCCAATGGTTTCCCATCGGGTGTCATAAAAATAATCTCATCAAATGGGGTCTCTTTTTGCAATTCATCAATCGCATTGGCTAAGGGTTCACACATCATTACCATACCAGCACCTCCGCCATATTGATAGTCATCTACTTGCCCATGCTTATTGACAGCCCACTTTCGTAGTGAATGTAATTGTATTGTGAGGATACCTTTTTCCTGCGCCCTTTTCATCATACTGTGCTCAAAGGGGCTGGTTAAAAGTTCAGGAAGAACGGATAAAATTTCGATGGTCATAAAACAAAGATAAAGAAACAAAATTGACTAGCCTTAGTCTAATAATTCACCTAAATCGCGCCTATCTTTTTTGGTAGGCCTTCCCACTTTACTTAATCTTTTTCCAGTTTGGAAACTGGAAGCTACTTGTCGAACGCGTTCTATTTCTTCAATAGGAGTAAGGTCTTCGTAATATTTGATGGCTTCGGAATAGGCCATTCTTACTTCTAAAATCTGGGTCACTTTAAGCACCCAATTTTTATGTTCTGTTCGAGCTTCGTATTCATCGCCGATCACCACATTTCTAGAAGCTTTGACCGGTTCTCCTTTTATTTTAACGCGTCCTTTATCAATGGCTTCTGTTGCCTGACTTCGTGTTTTAAAAACTCGGATACACCACAGGTATTTATCTAACCTTACTTTTTTCTTTTCTGTTTTTTTTAAATCATCTTGCCCCTTCATGCATTAAGATTTTTTTTCGGCAAAAAACTGATGGAAATAAGGAATGGTTTCGATACCCTTATAAAAATTGACAATATCATATTTTTCATTAGGGCTGTGTAAATTATCACTATCCAATCCAAATCCCATGAACACAATTTTTACCCCTAATTCTTTTTCAAATAAAGAGCAAATAGGAATACTACCACCACCTCTAACAGGGATGGGGTCCTTCCCAAATGTTGCTGCAATGGCCTTAGCAGCGCTCTGGTATTCATGAGAATCAATAGGAGTAATATAAGGTTCTCCTCCATGATGTTCAAAAGCATTTACTGTTACATTGGCGGGCGCTATTTTTTTAAAATGCGCTAACACCATATTTGTAATTTTTTCAGAAGATTGATTGGGAACCAATCGACATGAAATTTTTGCAAATGCTTTAGAAGGCAAAACAGTTTTAGCCCCTTCGCCTGTGTAGCCACCCCAAATACCATTCACTTCCAATGTAGGTCGGATACCTGTTCTTTCATTCGTGGTGTATCCTTTTTCACCCCATACATTTTGTATTCCTAAGTCGGTTTTAAATTCATTTTCATCAAATGGTGCATTGGCCATTTTGTTTCTTTCTTCATCGGTGCAATCCATCACATCATCATAAAAACCTGGGATGGTAATATGATTGTTTTCATCATGACAACTTGCAATCATTTTAGCAAGTATCGTAATAGGATTGGCCACAGCACCACCATAAACACCACTATGTAAATCACGGTTAGGCCCTGTTAATTCAATCTCAATATAACTTAATCCCCTTACGCCAATATCGATAGAGGGATTGTCCATACTGATCATTGCAGTATCGCTAATTAAAATGACATCTGCTTTTAATAAATCCGTATGTGCTTTAACAAATTGGGCTAAATGAGGACTTCCTATTTCTTCCTCTCCTTCAATAATAAATTTAATATTTGTACACAATGATTTTGTTTGTGTCATTATTTCCAATGCTTTCACGTGCATATAAAATTGTCCCTTGTCATCACAAGCGCCGCGCGCAAATATTTTTCCGTCTTTGATGGTAGGGTCAAATGGATTGCTATGCCATAATTCCAATGGGTCAGCGGGCTGTACATCATAATGTCCGTAAACTAAAACGGTGGGAAAGCTAGGGTCGGTCATTATTTCAGCATACACAATTGGATGCCCTGCTGTTTCATAAATTTTTGTAATGGGTGCGCCCGCTTGTATCAGCGATTGCTCCACTGCTTTTGCACAGGTTAACATATCAGCACTGTGTTCGGTTTTAGCGCTGATACTTGGAATGCGTAAAAGGGCTAAGAGCTCTTCTAAAAAACGAGTCTTATTTTCCTCTTGGTATTGTTTCCATTGATTCATTTAATAATATTTTTCAGTAAGAAAATTTAGTATTGGTCTATTTAGTTCATTTGATGTTTCAAATCGGATAACACATTATCCTTATCCCATTCCAGCTTTTTTTGAAAGGGAGATTTTCTTTTTTCGCAATTTTCAATAGTACATATGGGGCAACTAAATGGCATACAGCCATCGGTATGTACAAAAAATTCGACACTGTCTCCAAATTTATTTTTAATTAAATTGGTAAAAGCATCAACTGCAGCATGTGCTTCGTTCACATTAAAATACCAAGGCACTGTTAAATGACAATCAATATGCATTAATGCACCGTATTTAATCACCCTTAAATTGTGCATGTCAATCCAATTTGGATGTCGTATCAAATTTAATTCATGAATGACAGATTCTAATAAAGCCATATCAGCTTCGTCCATAATTCCTGCAAGTGATTCTCTGATAATTTTGTAGCCATTGTAGATAATCCATAATCCCATAGCGATTGCAATGATGGCATCAATTCCAGTATATCCAGTATACATGACTAAACCAATCCCAATCACAACTGCATAAGTGGTGTAACTATCAATTAGTAAATGTTGTCCACTTGAACTAAGTGCCAATGATTTATTCTTTTTCCCTATAGCTTTTGCACCCAATCCAGCAGCCATATTTAATACTGCAGTAGATAATAGTACCCAAATTCCATTGTCGAGGTTATGTAAGCTAGTGGGTTCGAAAAAAGTTAAAATAGATTCATATAAAATTATAAAACCAGCTGTAATAATTAAACTTCCTTCAAATGCAGCTGAAACAAATTCGGCCTTGCCATGTCCATAAGGGTGATCCTTATCCTTTGGTTTGGAAGCGACATATAAACTATACAATCCAATTAAGCCAGCTAATACATTCACAATACTTTCTAAGGCATCTGACAAAACAGACAAAGAATGTGTCATGAAATAAGCCACAAATTTAAGTACGAATAAAACAATACTTAAACTGGTTACAAAAAATTGAATTTTTAAATTCTGTTTTGACTTTTGCACGAGCAGGTTGTTTAATGAGTGGCCTCGGCATATCTTTTTTGAACATATTCCCAATTCACTAGATTCCACCAAGCATTGATGTAATCGGGACGTTTGTTTTGATACTTTAAATAATAAGCATGTTCCCAAACATCTAGGCCTAATAAAGGGAAACCTTTTACTTCTGCTATATCCATAAGTGGATTGTCTTGATTAGGAGTAGAGCTGATGGCCAATCCTACTTCTTTTTTAAATACCAACCAAGCCCAACCACTTCCAAATCTTGTTTTTGCTGCATCACCAAAACTTATTTTAAAAGCGTCAAAGGAACCAAATGCTTTTGTGATAGCGTCTGCTAATTCACCTGTTGGCGCTGTAGCAGGAGCAGGCTTCATTAACTGCCAAAATAATTCATGATTATAATGGCCACCAGCATTGTTGCGCATCTTTGGTGTATAGTGTGAAATATTTTTTAGTAAATCATTTAAACTAGTTGTATTCGTATCCACTTTTTCAGCAGCGCAAGCATCACCTAAATTTTTTGCATAAGTTGCAGCGTGTTTTGAATAATGAATCTCCATGGTCATCGCATCAATAAAAGGTTCTAATGCGTTATAAGCATAAGGCAGTGGTTGCTGTTGGTAAGGGCTTATTTCAAATGTAGTTGTTGTTATTTTTGAAATAAGTGGCATTGCTGCAATTGCAATACCTGCTTTGCCAGTACTAGCAATAAACTGGCGGCGGTTTTGTGTAGGTTTTGACATTGGATTATTTTTTAAAGTACTTCCGTAAAGTTACCTTAATTGGTTGTAAAATTCGGTAGTAAAATTCTTGGTTAAAAAGCTGAGAATCTCGCATGGCTTTGTAGGTTAAAAACAAGCCAATTGGTATTAAAATCATGGAGGATAACCACATACCATAATACACGGACCATTGGCCGGATCTGGCTAATTTTTCTCCAAAATTGTTAAGTAAGAAAAAGAAAACGAAAAATATAATAGCAGTAATCATTGGTGTCCCCAATCCCCCTTTACGAATAATGGATCCAAGAGGTGCACCAATTAAAAATAATACCAAACAAGCAATTGATAAAGTGAATTTACGATGCCATTCAATACTATGTACTGCTTCGGTATTTTTATTATCAATATATACTTGGCTTAATAATTTAAGGTTGCTTTCGATATTGGTCATTTGATTCACTGCCGCTTCTTGCACACCTGAAGCAAGTGAGTCAGGAATCAACTGATTTAGCTTCTTAATATGAAATGGAATTTTTTTATTAAAGAAGGCTAAACTGTCCTTGTATTGCATAAAATGTAAATACGGAGCTACTTCCTGGGTCATCCTTTTAACATACACGCTATCCTTATTAGAAATAGAATCAATGGCTTTTCCTAATTGTCGAACGCTTAGCATTTTAGGATCATAAAGTATGTCATTTGATTTATTGGATTGAAAACTTTTCAAATCAAATACTTTTTTATATTCTTTAAAATACAGACGCGTAAATTCGGTATTAGTGGTGGAGCGTGAACCTCTTTCTTGATAACGCCACCCATTATACATAACGAATTCTAAAAATTTTTTATTTGCCGAAACTCTCATCACGCCAGATTCCGCAATCAAGTAATTATCTTGTAGTCCAAATCTTTTTTCAAAAATGACAATATTGTGAATCACACTATCATTGGATTCTTTTTTTCCTAACTTAATCACATAGCCGTCAATTTTATCATAAAACACACCTTCCTTTAAATCAATGGCAGGCTTGGCTACAATGATTTCATATTTTAAATTGGTGAGTTTCATTTGCGTCACAGGAATGATATTATTCGCAAACAAAAAAGCAAGTCCTGATATTAAAACGGAAAATATAAACAAGGGTCGCATAAATCTAATCAATGGGATACCCGCTGCTTTGATGGCAATAAGTTCAAAGCTTTCTCCTAAATTTCCAAAAGTCATGATGGATGAAAACAACAAAGCCAAAGGGAGCGCTGTTGTAAAAGTACTTACCGAAACCAAGCCCACTAATTCTAAGATGGTGAATAGATCAAGACCCTTGCCTACTAAATCATCAATGTATAACCAAAAAAATTGCATGGTCAGCACAAAAATACAAATGGTCAATGCTGCCAAAAAAGGCGCAATAAATGCGCGTAGAATTAGTATGTCTAATTTTTTGAACAAGGCTTTCGTAATAACTAGCTACCACCTACACGATGAAATAGCTCTTTAATTTGATATTCCCAAAGACGACTTTGATCTTTTATATCATTTTTTTCAGCAAAATCTTTGATGATTAAAATGGTTTGATTAGAGATTTCTGTTTTCTCAATTCTAAATTCAAAGTATTCGTTTTTTTCGCTGTGTAGCCATTTAAATTTGATGAATTTGTCTAATTCCTGGTCTAATAATTCTGCTTTGTCTGGCACACCGCCATTCCAAGAAAAGCTAAATACATTCTCCCATTCATCTACTTTATCTGCAAACCATTCTTGTAAACCAGAGGCAGTGGACAAAAACTCAAATAATATATTTGGTGAGCATCTCACAGGAAATTCAAGCGTAAATAATTGTTTCTTACTCATACATCTTTACCCACTTTATTTATGGGCTCGTTAGTTGCAATGATATTAAATAATTGGTAGGTTCCAAGTATTTTTTTAGTTAATTCATTCACACCTTTTAAAGTAGGTGTAGATTAAATCCTAAAATTTGCATAAGATATTGTAAATCAATTAGATAAGAAATCATAAAATACTTATAAATTAAATCAAAATATTAAAATTTTGCAGTGATTAACATAAACAGGACTCATTGCGAACGCTTATCTTTGCTGCCCATAATGATTTGTGTATGTTTAATAGTTTGAGTGAAAAATTAGAATCGGCGTTTAAGCACCTAAAAGGACAGGCGCGCATTAATGATTTAAATGTAGCGAATACCTTGAAGGACATTCGCAAGGCTTTATTGGACGCCGATGTGAATTTTAAAATTGCAAAAGAGTTCACTGATAAGATAAAAGAAAAGGCCATTGGTGAAAAAGTAATCAATGCCATTAGTCCTGGCCAATTAATGGTCAAAATTGTGCAGGATGAATTGACTGCATTGATGGGTTCAGAAGCATCGATGTTGGATTTGACTAAAAGCCCAACTATTATTTTAGTTGCGGGTTTACAAGGAAGTGGTAAAACCACTTTTTCAGGTAAGTTAGCTACTTATTTAAAAGCACAAAAAAAGTCACCCTTATTAGTAGCTGCTGATATTTATCGACCTGCTGCCATGGATCAATTAACAGTGCTCGCTGAACAAATTGGAGTTGATATTTTTGTAGAGAGAGAAAATAAAAATGCTGTTTCAATTGCACAAAATGCATTGGCATATGCAAAAGCAAATAATAAAAATGTCATCATTATAGATACTGCGGGCCGTTTAGCAGTAGATGAAATCATGATGAATGAAGTGGCAGATATTAAAAAAGCCATACAGCCTCAAGAAATTTTATTTGTTGTAGATGCAATGACAGGGCAGGATGCAGTGAATACTGCTCAAGTGTTTAATGAGCGTTTAGATTTTACTGGTGTGGTGTTAACTAAATTAGATGGAGATACTCGAGGTGGTGCGGCCTTGTCAATTAAGTATACTGTCAATAAGCCCATCAAGTTTATGAGCAGTGGTGAAAAAATGGACACCCTTGATATTTTTTATCCAGACAGGATGGCGCAACGAATTTTAGGAATGGGTGATATTAGTTCATTGGTTGAAAAAGCGCAAGCACAATACGATGAAGCAGAAGCTAAAAAACTAGAGAAAAAAATTAGAAAAAATCAATTCGATTTCGAAGATTTTTTATCTCAAATCCAGCAAATAAAAAAGATGGGCAATTTAAAGGATTTGATGGGAATGATTCCTGGAATGGGTAAAAGTTTAAAAGACGTTGATATTAATGATAATTCATTTAAAGCAGTTGAATCAATTATTCAATCTATGACGGTGTTAGAAAGACGAAATCCAGATTTACTTTCTCCTAGCCGTAAACTAAGAATTGCAAAAGGGGCTGGTAAGGATATTGCGGAGATTAATGCATTTATCAAGCAATTTGATCAAATGAAACAAATGATGAAACAAATGAATGGTCAAATGGCGGGGGGTGGAATGGGGGGTAAATTACCTAGCTTAAGAAGGTAACTAATTGATAATCAATTACCTTAAAAATTTATTTTAAGTTTAACCTATCAGTTTCAGCATTTTCTATTATCTTCGCCGCCTATTAACCCTATTTCTTAACGCCAATAAATATCTATTTAACATGGCAGTAAAAATGAGACTACAGCGTCATGGTAGTAAAAAAAGGCCTTTCTACTTTATAGTAGTAGCCGACGGACGCGCACCAAGAGATGGTAAATTCATCCAAAAAATTGGTACTTACAATCCTTTAACAGTTCCTGCAACCATTCAATTGGATCGTCAGAAAGCTTTAGAGTGGTTAAACAAAGGTGCTCAACCTACAGACACCGTTCATCGTATTTTATCTTTCAAAGGCGTTCTTTATTTAAAACACTTATTACGTGGTGTTAAATTAGAATTGTTTGATGAAGCAACAGCTATGGCTAAGTTCCAAACTTGGTTTGCAGAGCATGAAGCTAATATCGCAAGCAAAAATGAAGCCCATAAAAAAGTACAAGCTGCGAAAAAAGTATATGTACCAGTTGCAAAAAAAGTAGCAGAACCTATTGCTGAAGTAGTAGCTGAAGAAGCCGCTCCAGTAGCAGAGGCAGAGGTTGCAGAAGCAGCGCCTACAGCTGATGAAACACCAGCTGCAGAATAATTTTTAAATTAATCTAGCTTTAATAATGACCCCTGTTTCCGTTCGTCGGAATCGGGGGTTTTTTTATGAAGGCATCCGCGATAAAAAAGCAGTAATTTTGTTTTTGGAATGATTATTAATTGAATCTATGAGCGAATACATACACATTGGAAAAATAGTAGCACCCCATGGTATTACAGGCCAAATTATATTGGAGCACGCTTTAGGTAAACCCATTGATTTTAAAGGAGTAGATGCCATTTTTGTTGAAAAAAATGCTGCAAGTTTTATTCCGTATTTTATTGAATCTGCGACAGCGAAATCTGATACGCTTTCCTACTTGCAATTGGAAGGAATACCAACCAGGGAAGCCACTCAATTTTTAGTCAGTAAAAAAGTATGGTTACCCCAGGAAGCCTTTCAACAATTGGTAGATAAAAGTTCACCCTTGGCTTTATTGGGCTATATGGTACAACAAAATGGCTTGGCCTTAGGATTGGTGAAGGAAGTGATTGAACAACCACATCAGCTCATGTTGACTATTGACTATCAAGGTCAGGAAGCTTATATTCCATTACATGCCGAAAGTTTACTTGGAGTAGATCACACTAAAAAAATAGTAAAAGTTATTTTACCTGATGGTTTATTGGACTTATATACTGAATCAGTAGATAAATCCTAACGTATTTTTTAGCCAAAAAATTTTTTTCTTAAAAAGTCTACTAAATTAGTAGGAAATACATTATCTTTGTTCCCTCAACATAAAAAATAGAAATTATGAGTTTAAGATTAGGGGATATTGCGCCCGATTTCAAAGCAAAAACAAGTATTGGTGATATTCAATTTCATACCTACCTAGGAGATAGTTGGGGAATTTTATTTTCACATCCTGCCGATTATACACCTGTGTGTACTACCGAGTTGGGACGAACTGCTGCATTACAAAGTGAATTTGAAAAGCGTAATGTTAAAGTATTAGCACTAAGTGTAGATGGTGTAGAGAGTCATCAAAATTGGATTAAGGATATTAATGAAACACAAAATGTATCGGTAGGTTTCCCCATCATTGCAGATGAGGATAAGCAAATTGCGCATTTATATGATATGATTCATCCGAACGCTTCTGAAACTTTCACAGTTCGTTCTTTATTTATTATTGGTCCAGATAAAAAAATAAAATTGACATTAACTTATCCAGCTTCAACGGGTCGAAATTTTGTTGAAGTATTAAGAGTAATTGATTCCTTACAATTGGCTGCAAAATATACAGTGGCAACACCTGCTAACTGGGTAGATGGGGAAGATGTGATTGTAGGTTTGACAGTTAAAACAGAAGATGCATTGGTTCAATTTCCTAAAGGGGTTAAAGTAGTAAAGCCTTATTTACGCTATACACCACAACCCAATAAATAATACAGAAAGGTAAAGGACGCTTCAGGATTTAAAATACTTTTTAATACAGTGTGTCACTGTTGTTGCGAGTCAGCCACCTTTCTTTTAACATCCCTTTCTCTGTTCATCAGGGGAGGGGATTTTTTATTTATTCCGATGCGCTATTCCATTTATCTAATTGCTTTAAAGTAGCAGTTAGATCCTTAGGTAAAGGGGCTTCAAATTGAAATGTTTTTCCGTTCAATTCAAAACTTAAAGTATGTGCATGTAAAGCTTGTCTTGCTAACAAGGGACGCTCTTCCTCTTCGGCTTTACTTAATTTAAAATTTTTCTTTTTGATAGAGGAGAGTAATAATTTTTCTCCATCTCCGTATATATCATCTGCTACAATTGGGTTGCCTAAATGCTGAGCATGAATTCTTATTTGATGCGTTCTTCCTGTATGAATTTGAAAGGATACCCAAGCAAATCGTTTATAGTATTTAATGACTTCAAAACTAGTCAATGAGGGTTTGCCTTTTGCGTGGGTCACCATTTGTCCTTTTTTGCCAGGATGTTCCATGATGGCTTGTTCAATATTTCCAGATTGTGGCGGTCGTCCAATCACCAATCCCAAGTATTTTTTTTCAATACTTCGACCATCAAATAGTTCACTTAATTGTTGATGTGCTTCGGCTGTTTTAGCAAATAAAATTAATCCACTCGTATGCTGGTCTAAACGATGTACAGTAAATATTGCAGGATATTTTTCTTGTAACAATGATTTAAGCGAAGCTTCTTTGCCAAATCGATCCGGGATACTAAATAAGCCTGCGGGTTTATTTAAAACAATCATATCCTCATTTTCAAATAATATATCTATCATAAATTCACTACTGAGCTGATTTGCGAGTAAACGACTTATTCATAAATTTCAAAAGTCGCACTTCTTTTTCTGCTAAAAAACGCCATTTGCCTCTATCCACATTTTTCTTTGTTAAGTTGGCAAACATCACTCGGTCCAAATGTCTTACATCATAACCTAAGTGTTCAAAAATGCGTCTTACAATTCTGTTACGACCACTATGAATTTCAATACCAATTACATTTTTTGAAGTGTTGGATAAATAACTTACCGCATCTGCTGCGATAAAGCCATCTTCTAAATCTACTCCTTTTGCAATCGCTTCCATGTCGGCCTTAGTAACAGGTTTGTCTAAAGTAACTTCATATATTTTTTTAATCTCGTAGGAAGGGTGTGTTAATTTTTGTGCCAAGTCACCATCATTGGTTAAGATCAATACACCAGTGGTGTTTCTATCTAATCGACCTACTGGAAACATTCTTTGTGTGGTCGCATTTTTTATAATATCAAGTACCGTCTTTCTTCCTTCAGGATCATTGGCAGTGCAGATATAATCTTTGGGTTTATTTAATAAAATATAAACAGGAGTGACTTGCAATTGCAAAACTTTTCCTTTTAATCTCACCACATCCTTGTATTGAACTTTATATCCGGGCTCTAATACCGTGTCTCCATTAACAGTAATATGCCCCGACTTCACCATCTGTGCAGCTTCGCGACGACCTGAAATTCCAGCGTGCGCAATGTATTTATTTAAAGGCATTTGTTCATAAGGCGTATCAGCAGATGCAGTCACTTTCCCAATGGAGGCGGTTCGTTTTTCGTCGGCCTTATCCATTGATGCAGGTGTTCTTTTATTTAGGGTAGTTGGCCTTGCATTAAAGGATGACTTTAGTTCACCATATTTAGGGGGCGCTTCTGTTATTTTTTTTCGATCATAAGGCTTTTTATCATAGCCCCCTGTTTTTTTAACATAAGCTCCTCTTTTTCCTTTTTCAGTAGGCACGGGATCGGTAACAATGCCTCTTGCTTTATCAATTTTTCGTTGACGGGCTGCTTCACCCATTGCCCTGGATTCCGCTTTTGCTTTTTTCTTATCCTGTCTTATAGATTCTTTGACTGCGCTGCCCTTTTTTTTAAGGGAAAACTTATCAAAATTATCGGATCTTTTTGTTTTCATTTCGCTGTGCAATTAAAAATTATCCTTGTTAGCGAGTTGCCCGCAAGCAGCGTCAATATCCTTACCTCTACTTCTTCTCACTCTTACGTTCACCCTGTTTTTTTGAAGCGCAGTTACAAAATTTTCAAAGCCATCTTCATTGGGTTTGTCAAACGGAAATTTATCAATGGCATTGTATTCAATTACATTAATTAAATCTGCAGGCACTTGTCTGTATATTTTAGTAAGTTCCACGACATCTCTTTCGGTATCATTAAAATCTTTAAATAAAATGTATTCAAATGTAATTTCGCTTCCTGTTTTTTTATAAAAATAATTAAGGGAGTCGATAAGGGCATCAATGTTATTACTTTCATTGATAGGCATGATTTCATTTCTTTTTTTATCATTGGCAGCATGCAATGACAATGCCAATTTAAAACGCACTTGATCATCACCTAATTGTTTGATTCCTTTAGCCACACCTGCTGTTGATACAGTGATGCGTCTTGGGCTCATGCCCAAACCATCCTTTGCTGAAATGCGTTCCACTGCCTTTAAAACATTTTTATAATTTAATAAAGGCTCGCCCATTCCCATAAAAACAATATTGGATAAAGATTTTTCGTAAGTTTTTTCACTTTGCTGATTAATCATTACCACTTGATCATATATTTCATCAAAGCTTAAATTTCGTTTGCGTTCCATATAACCCGTTGCACAAAATTTACAACTCAAACTGCATCCAATTTGTGATGATACACAAGCTGTTTTGCGTTCGGTAGTGGGAATTAAAACTCCTTCAATCATATGATGATCAAAAGTTTCAAACCTTGTTTTTAAAGTACCATCTTCACTTAATTGTGTGGTATTTAGGGTTAAGGCAGGTAGTGTAAAATGGTCGTGTAACTGCTGGCGTAATTCCTTGCTCAAATTGGTCATGTCATCAAAGCTGTGGGCGTGCTTTTGCCATAGCCATTCATGAATTTGTTTTACGCGGAATGATTTTTCACCTAGTTTTCCTATAAATCGTTCAATGTCAGCGATTTCGACTTGTCTGATATTAACTTTAGTATGCTCCATTCTGCAAAGATACTTGATCAATTTTGTATCTATTTATTTCTTTTTTTACGCATTTTTACAACTTTTTGAGCAAGATGATGTTAAGTTTTAGGAAACCTTTCATTTTTGCTTTCATATTATGGGCTATTCCCCTAATTTCGGTAAAATTGGAAAAAAATTGGAATCCAATCAACCAATCATTTTAAAATAATCATTATGAAAAAATTGTTATTAATGGGTATCGTATTATTAGGGGTATTTATGAAAGTACAAGCACAAAATAGTCCACTTAAAGATTATCTTGGGAAGTATGCTTTTGCGGAAGGAAGTCCAGTAACCGAAGTTACTTTAACCATTGAGGATACAGTTTTAGTTTCTACCTCTGCAGTAGGAGCTTTCCCTTTAGAAAAAAAAGGAGTAGATACTTTTTATTTAGCAGCCTATGACGCATTGGTCGTGTTTAAAAGAAATAGTAGTAATGTAGTTGAAAGCGTAGGCATCAATGTACAGGGGATGGAGTTGATTGGGAAAAAAGTAGCCAGCTCAAGTGCTTTAAAGCAAGACGAATTTTACAATCAAATTTGGGCTGATAAATTATACTAGACTTTTGCTAAAATTGAAAGTCAATTAATTCGTCAAAAGAAATGGTCGTTTGAATTCCTGTTGATAAATTTTTAACGGTACATTTATTTGAAGCTAATTCTTCGCTACCTATAATTACAATAGTAGGAATATTCTTTTTCTCAGCATATTTAAATTGCTTGTCAAATTTGCTTTTTTCGGGGTAAATTTCACAAGCAATTTTTTTATTTCTTAAGGTCAACATCAATTGATAAGCTTGCAATGCTTCAGCTTCACCTAAATTAAAAAATAACACCTGTGTTGATTGAGAAATGGAAGTAGGGAATAAATTTTTCTCCTCCATCACATCGTAAATACGATCAACACCAAAACTAATTCCAACACCAGGGATATTAGGCACACCAAATAAACTTGTGAGATCATTGTACCTACCGCCGCCGCCAATACTACCCATATCAGCGTCTTTTGCTTTTACTTCAAATATGAGACCTGTATAATAATTTAAGCCTCGTGCTAAAGTAAAATCGGCCACCAGATGGCTTTCCATGCCAGTATGCGCATGGTAGTTTAAAACATAATTTAATGCAGCTATGCCTTCTTGTCCAGCTGCGTTGTCTCCTAAAAGCGCACTCAATTTTTGTATTTTTTCGGCGTTGGTACCAGATAAATTTAAATATGCTTGTATGTTATTTTGTTGTTCGGTGGTAAATCCTTTTGTGCTTAATTCTAATTGTACTTTTTCCCAACCTATTTTATCAAGCTTATCAATAGCAATGGTTAAATCAATAAGTTTATCGCTACCCCCACAAATTTCTGCGAGTGCTAATAAAATTTGTCGACTATTTATTTTTATTTCAACAGGTACATTTAATCGTTGAAAAGCGGTCACATATAAAGCAATTAAATCCACTTCGTTCAATAAGCTTTCACTTCCAACAATATCAGCATCACACTGATAAAATTCTCGGTATCTTCCTTTTTGTGGTCGGTCAGCACGCCATACAGGTTGAATTTGGTATCGTTTAAATGGGAAAGTTAAAGCGCCATGGTTCATCGCAACATACCTTGCAAATGGAATAGTTAAATCATATCTTAAAGCTCGTTCCGTGATAGTCGAAGTACTCTTGCCTTCTAAAATTTTATCAAACCCTTGAATAGTTTGCTCCTTTTTTTGAGGATGATCCAACCCGTTATTCAATATTTTAAAAATAAGTTTATCGCCCTCTTCGCCATATTTGCCCATCAATGTATCTAAGTTTTCCATAGCAGGTGTTTCCAAAGGGGTGAATCCAAATTCTTCAAATACTGCGCGAATGGTTTGAAAAATATATTGACGCTTTTGTACCGTCACGGCATTAAAATCACGGGTCCCTTGTGGCAAAGATGGTTTACTCATACTGTCGTATTTATAAGTAAAGATAAATTTTTAAATTCATCCTATATTAATTGTTTAAATTGCCCTTTTAAAATTAAAAATATGGAAGACTATAATAATCCAAGAGAAAAATCAGAAAGATCGTATCGACTTTTTAAAAGAGTGTATGATTTTAGCATGGCTATCCTTATTTTAGGCTGTGCAGTTCTTATGTTGGGGGCCAAATGGCTTAAGCTAGATCAAATATTAAATGTAGATGCAGAGTTTAGGACTATTTTTGGTGTGATGTGCCTACTTTATGGAGGGTTTAGGTTGTATAGAGGGGCCAAGAGCGATTATTAGTTTTTAAAAAATCAAGTTTTTCATCATGCGGAATTATATTATAGTAGGGTTGGCTATTTTATTCATGGCCTGTAACAGTAATAAAGTGAATACGCCAATTGATACACCAAGCGAAGGTGTGATCAATATCTCAGTAGAAGAAAGTTTTAAGCCCTTTATAGAGGAACAATTAAAAGTGTTTAAATCTAGTTTCCCCAATGCAATTATTAATGTTTCCTATAAGTCTGAAATTGAGTGTTTAAAGGACTTTGCAAAGGATAGTACTAGAATGATATTTATTACCAGAGGATTAAATAAATCAGAACAAGCCACTTTTAAAAATCAATTGGGCTATGCGCCCACATTTGGAATACTGGCCTATAATGCCATTGCAGTAATCATCAATAAAAAAGCAAAGGACTCTGTATTTACTTTAAAGCAATTAGGAAATAAATTAAAAGGGTTGGATCCGCAAGAAGTAGTGATGGATGGGAATAATTTAACGGGGATCATTAGATTTTTAAAAGACAGCTTATTAAAAGAACAAGGATTTGGCCAAAATGTACATGCTGCGAAAGGTAGCGAGGAGGCCATTTCATACATTAAAATTCATCCTAATGCGATTGCTTTTGTTGGCATGAATTGGGTGGGGGACACTTATGATAAAAAGCAGGTGGAGAATCAAAAATTGGTGAAAACAGCCTTAGTGGAATGTACGCTTTGTATAGAAAAGGGTTATTTTTCGCAACCTTCTCCATCGACCATTAGTAAGGGGCAGTACTCCTTATCCTTGCCTATTTACTATATTTTAAAGGAAAACGCACCTGGTTTGGGGTCTGGTTTACTCAATTTTATGAGTTTAGAAAGGGGGCAGTTAATATTTAGAAGGTCTTTTTTAGTTCCTACAAAAATGGGGTTTCAAAAACGAAAAGGACTTTTGAATTAGCGCCGCTTATAAAAACTAACATTTTGTAGTAGAATTAACCATTAATTAAAGATGAATTTCCCCGAAAAATTGATATTTTCACCTACAGAAATTGTATTAAAAAGTAGTTTCTAAGTTCTGTAGTTAATTTAAAAAGAAAAGTGATGAAAAAATTGGTTGTATTATCCATGAGTGTGTTGTTGGCAATGACAGGATTGAGTGCGCAAGTTCCTGGAGTATCTCCTATGGCCGAGGGGGTTAAATTGTTGAATTATGAAAAAAATAAATCAGCCCTAGCTTTTTTTAAGGAAGCATTATCAAAAAATCCTACGAATACAGAAAATATATTTTGGTATGGTGAAGCGATATTAGCGGAACAAGGATCGGGTATGCCAAGCGATACCACCATCAAAAAAGCAAAAGCTTTTTACCAACAATCTTTACAAACCATTGGCAATGACGCGTGGTTATTAGTGGGTATGTCTCATATTCAATTATTGGAAGGTGTGGATGCCAATGCTGTTAAACAAAATTTAGAAGTAGCACTTACTACGTCCTTAGTGACCAAAGGAAAATTCAAGGGTAAACCCAATCCGGATATTGTAAATGCGATTGGATACATATATGCCGAAACCCCTATTGCCATTGGAGATCACAGATACGCAGTTGATAAATTAAAAGAAACCATTTCGGCATATGAAAATGCGGTGAATGCCAATTTGTATATTAATTTAGGTATTAATTATTTAAAAATGGGAGGCGAAAATGGAGGTGAAGCAGTGACTGCATTTCAAGAAGCCATCAACCGAGATCCTAAAAATGCATTCCCTTATTTTAGAATAGGTAGAATATATCAAACGCAAAGTAATAAGGAGTCATTCGATGAATATTATAATAAAGCGATTGCAGCAGATCCAACATTTCCACCTGTTTATTTTGCTTTATACGTTTATTATGCCGATAACAATACAGATACAGCAAAAAAGAATTTGGATTTATTTATAAAGAATGCCGATAAAGATCCTTCATTAGATATCTTCAATGCAGATTATCTATTCCGTGCTGGTCAGTATGATGCGTCATTAGAAAAAGCGAAATCATTAGAAACAACTATAGGTATTCCAGCATTGCCAAGACTGGGTGTTTTGTTGGCTTACAATTATGATCGTAAAGGGGATTCAACGCAAGCTAAAACTTATATAGAACAATTTATAAATACAAGTCCAGCGGATAAAATTACAACAAGTGATTATGAATTAGCTGTCAAAATTATATCTCGTTTTAGTGGAAATCAGACCGCATTAGCTGCTTTGTTGGAAAAAGCAATTGCTGCAGATACAATCAAAGTGGACAAGCTAAAATATTACAAATTAGGCTATGAAATGTTGGAAAAATCTAATATGTATACTGATGAATTAAAATGGTATGCGAATTATTCAGCCCTTAGAGGGGCTAAAGATGAAGTTTATTACTACAAAACTGCAAGTATTGCAGTTAATGCCAAGGAAGCCACTTTGGCGATGGGTATTTCTAAGGAATATATTGCGGCTTTTCCTGAAAAACCAAATGGGTACTCCTTTTATGTAAAAGCAGCTAGACTGATAGATACGGCTAATAATTTAGGTGTATTATTTGAAGCAGTCAATATTCAAAATGAATTTTTATTGAAAGATGTTACTAAGAATAAACAAGCATTGATCAACAATTATTATACCCTTATTGGTTACTATAATGAGACTAAGGCTTATGAAAATGCAGTAGCCATGTGTGATAAGGTATTGGAATTAGTGCCGAATGATCCTTCGACTTTAGGCGCAAAGGGGCAGTTTACTAAAAATATCGAAATTTTAAAGAAAATGAAGGAAGGAAAGGGGGGTGCAAACGCTCCTAAAGCAATAGCAGACACTACCCAAGGCAAAAAAGGTTAAACACTGGATTTTAAGCACATTCATTGTGTAAAAAATAATTGAAATTTACTCCCCATTTATGGGGAGTTTTTCGTTATATGAGCTATCCTTTGCGTATTTTTGCGGATCCAAAACATAGTGTATGAATTTGCCACTGTATTTGTTGTCTGCTAATGAAATAAACAGCGCCACCAATTACTTACCTATTGCCTTACAATTATTGTTTGCAGGCGGCTTTGTGGCATTGATGATTTTTGTTTCAAGTTGGGTGGGCCCCTCTCGTCAAACCTCGGATAAATTAGAAAGTTTTGCTAGTGGTATTGAATCACATGGTGATGCCAGATCTCCTATGGCAGTTAAATATTTTTTAATCGCGATTCTTTTTGTGTTGTTTGATGTAGAAGTCATTTTCTTTTATCCTTATGCTGTTAATTTTAAAAGTTTAGGGTGGAATGGTTTTTTTGAAGTGATATTATTTGTAGCATTCTTTTTAGTGGGTTTTATTTATATCATTAAAAAAGGAGCTTTAAAGTGGGAAGAATAATTATTAAAAATTTTAACACAATCTATGCGCCCAGTTCGATTTAATTTAAATCCAAAAGAAGCTAATATTTCAGAAGCCATTTCCATGGGTAAGGCACCCGATGGCGTTGGTGGCGATGGTTTTTTTGCAACTCAATTAAGTTCAGTGGTGGGTCTTGCACGAAAAAATTCATTATGGCCATTACCTTTTGCTACTTCTTGTTGTGGTATTGAATTTATGGCAACGATGGCTTCCCATTATGATTTAGCTCGATTTGGTTCGGAGCGTGTAGGCTTTTCTCCAAGACAATGTGATTTATTAATGGTGATGGGTACCATTGCAAAAAAAATGGCACCTGTATTAAGACAAGTGTATTTGCAGATGGCTGAACCAAGATGGGTCATTGCAGTAGGCGCTTGTGCTTCAAGTGGTGGCATATTTGATACTTACAGTGTTTTACAAGGGATTGATCAAGTCATTCCAGTTGATGTTTATGTTCCTGGTTGCCCTCCTCGTCCCGAAGCCATCATTGATGGTTTTATGAAAATACAAGACTTAGTGGGCCAAGAAAGTATTCGTCGTCGCAACAGTGAAAAATATCGTGATTTATTAAATAGCTACGGCATACAATAAAATAATTTAAACTCTATTGCATTTATAATGGCTTTATCCAACGAGTATATACAGGAAAAATTAGTTGAAAAATTCAACGATCAAGTATTTCAATTTTCTACTGATTCAGGCATTTTGTCTTTTGAATCTTCTGCAGAAATTAATTTAAAAGTGCTTCAATTTTTATATGATGAGTCTAGTTTAGGATTTACTTTTTTAACTGACTTATGCGGGGTGAATTATCCAGATCATTCAGGGGCTGAATTAGTCGTGGTTTATCATCTTCATAATTTTATTGAAAACATTCGTATACGCTATTCTATTTCAGTTCCAGAGGCCAAGCCAGATGTATTCACAGCAACTAAATTATTTGAAAGTGCTAATTGGATGGAACGAGAAACTTACGATTTTTTTGGAATCAATTTTATTGGACATCCTAATTTAAAACGCATTTTAAATGTAGACGAGATGGATTATTTTCCATTAAGGAAAGAATTTCCTTTGGAGGATCAAACGCGTATTGATAAGGATGATGAAATGTTTGGAAGGGGGTAATTAAAAATTTTAAAAGAGCAACTAGAAATTACATGGAACAACATAGTCATATAGCATTACCAAAGGGGTCGATCGAAAAAACGACAACCACTTTAAATATAGGACCTACGCATCCTGCGACGCATGGTGTTTTTCAAAATATTATGGAAGTGGATGGGGAGCGCGTGGTATCTACAGAACAAACGGTAGGTTATATTCATAGGGCTTTTGAAAAATTAGCAGAACGCCGACCTCTGTATCAAATCACACCCATTACCGACAGATTAAATTATTGTAGCAGTCCTATTAACAATATGGGATGGCATATTACTTGCGAGCGATTTTTAAAAGTGGAATTACCTAAACGCGTTGATTACTTGCGTGTGATTATTATGGAATTGGCGCGCATTTCCGATCATTTAATTTGTAATTCTATTGTAGGCGTAGATACTGGAGCTTACACAGGATTTTTATATGTAATGCAATACCGTGAATTAATTTATGAAATATATGAAGAAGTATGTGGGTCCCGTCTTACTACTAATATTGGCCGCATTGGTGGCTTTGAAAGGAATTTTACAAATACAGCGTTTACGAAACTCGAGAAATTCTTAAACGAGTATCCTAAAGTGTTGCGTGAGTTTGAAAATTTATTTGCACGCAATCGTATTTTTATGGAACGTACACAAGGTACTGGTGGCATTAGTGCACAACGCGCTATGAACTATGGATTTACTGGTCCTAATTTACGCGCTGCTGGCGTAGATTATGATGTTAGGGTACAACAACCATACAGCAGTTATCAAGATTTTGATTTTAAAGTACCAGTTGGTACAACAGGAGATAATTATGATCGCTTTTTAGTACGCAATGCTGAAATGTATGAAAGTATATCTATCATAAAACAAGCATATCAAAAAGTACAATCTTTTAAAGGTGCGGAAGCGGAAGTATATCATGCGGATGTGCCTGCTTATTATTTACCTAAGAAAGAAGATGTGTATACCAAAATGGAAGCACTCATTTGGCATTTTAAAATTATAATGGGCGAAATAGATTTACCTAAAGGACAAATTTATAGTGCAGTAGAAGGTGGCAATGGTGAGTTAGGCTTTTACTTAGTAAGTGATGGTGGAAGGACTCCTTTCCGTTTACATTTTAGACGCCCTTGTTTTATTTATTACCAAGCATTTGAAGAATTGATTAAGGGTGGAATGTTAAGTGACGCGGTGGTAACAATGAGTAGTTTGAACCTGATTGCAGGAGAGTTGGATGCTTAGTGATATAAGGGTGCATGTTTGATAGGATAAAATAATTTGAAAGAGAAAAAAGAAATTTTAATATGAGTCTTCAATTTAATAAGGAACAAATGACCGAGTTTAATCGCTTGGTAGCTCATTATCCAGAGGGTAAACAAAAAAGCGCCTTATTGCCTGTACTTCATTTGGCACAGGATAGTTTTGGAGGCTGGTTGCCTACCGAAGCAATGGACTATGTTGCTATTTTATTAAACATTGAACCCATTGAAGTATATGAAGTGGCTACTTTTTACAGTATGTACCATTTAAAGCCAATGGGTAAATTTATTTTTGAAGTGTGTCAAACGGGTCCTTGTATGATTAGTGGTTCCGAAAATATTATTGCATACATTCAAAAGCAATTAGGCATTCAACCCGGAGAAACAACAAAGGATGGGTTGTTTTCATTGAAACTTGTGGAATGCTTGGGGGCTTGTGGTTATGCACCCATGATGCAAGTAGGAAAAATTTATAAAGAACATTTAACAAAAGATAAAGTGGATGCCATTATTGCAGAATATCGACTGCAAGCAAAGGCATAGCAATTATATTATAAAGCATAAACAATGGGTGTAAAATTATTATTAGAAAAAGCCAGTGTTCCAGGAATTCGTTCTTATGATGTTTATCGTCGTGAGGGTGGATATGCTGCGGTAGAAAAGGCCTTGAAGGAAATGTCCATTGAAGCAATTGTAGAGGAAGTAAAAAAGAGTGGATTGAGAGGTCGAGGAGGTGCAGGATTTCCAGC
Organism: Chitinophagia bacterium; assembly: GCA_037129315.1. Classification (GTDB taxonomy): domain Bacteria; phylum Bacteroidota; class Bacteroidia; order Chitinophagales; family Chitinophagaceae; genus Sediminibacterium. The sequence goes on from JBAXVC010000003.1 coordinate 98,209, forward strand.
GGGTATGAAATGGAGTTTTATTGCAAAGCCCGAAGGTGTTCCACGCCATTTGGTTTGTAATGCGGATGAAAGCGAACCAGGAACTTTTAAGGATCGTTATTTAATGGAATTTTTACCACACTTATTAATTGAAGGTTTAATTATTTCCTCTTTTGCATTAGGATCTAACGACACTTATATTTATATCAGAGGAGAGTATGCGTGGGTGGCTGCTATTTTAGAAGAAGCCATTTTAGAAGCAACAAAAAATGGATGGTTAGGTAAAAATATTTTAGGTACTGGTTTTGATTGCATGATTCATGTGCATCGTGGAGCAGGTGCTTATATCTGTGGTGAAGAAACAGCATTAATTGAGTCATTAGAAGGCAAAAGAGGCAACCCTCGAATTAAGCCTCCGTTCCCAGCCATTCAAGGATTATGGATGCGACCTACTGTTGTCAATAATGTAGAAACATTAGCAGCCATCGTACCTATTATAAAAATGGGTGGTGATGCGTATGCTAAAATTGGGGTGGGTCGTTCAACGGGTACGAAGTTAATTTCTGCTTGCGGCAATATTAATAAGCCAGGTGTTTATGAAATTGACATGACCATTTCAGTAGAAGATTTTATTTATAGCGATGAATATTGTGGTGGTATTGCGAATGGTAAAAAATTAAAGGCTTGCATTCCAGGCGGGTCATCCGTGCCTATCTTGCCTGCTAATTTATTATTAAAAACAGCAAAAGGAGAAACGCGTTACATGAACTACGAAAGTTTAAGTGATGGTGGTTTTGCAACAGGTTCCATGATGGGATCGGGTGGGTTCATCGTATTAGATGAAGATCAATGCATCGTAAAAAATACATTAACCTTAGCGCGTTTTTACAGACATGAAAGCTGTGGACAATGTTCACCTTGTCGAGAGGGAACAGGTTGGATGGAAAAAATATTACAAAAAATAGAATCTGGAAAAGGAGAAATGAGTGATATCGATTTATTATGGGACATACAAAGAAAAATTGAAGGCAATACCATTTGTCCATTAGGAGATGCTGCTGCATGGCCTGTGGCCGCAGCTATTCGACATTTCCGTGATGAATTTGAATGGCATATCAATCATAAAGAACTAGCGCAAACAAGCAATTTTGGTTTACAACACTATGCGGATCCAATACATGTACCTGCATAACATTGATTATAAACTATGAGTGAACAAATATTATTTAAAGTAACGGTCGACAACATAACCATTGAAGTTCCAGCGGGCACTACTATTTTGCAAGCTGCAAGACAAATTGGGGGAACTGTTGCACCTCCCGCTATGTGTTATTATAGTAAATTAAAAGGCAGTGGTGGAAAGTGTCGCACCTGTTTAGTGGAAGTATCCAAGGGTTCCGAAAAAGATCCTCGACCCATGCCTAAGTTGGTGGCTTCTTGTCGTACGACAGTCATGGATGGAATGGAAGTGAAAAACATTACGAGTGAAAAAGTAATTGATGCGCGTGCGGGTGTTGTAGAATTTTTATTATTAAATCATCCATTAGATTGTCCTATTTGTGATCAAGCAGGTGAATGTCATTTACAAGATTTAAGTTTTGATCATGGCGCTGCAAATACGAGATATGAGTTTCAAAGGCGCACTTTTAAAAAGCATGATTTAGGAAAGCATATTCAATTACATATGACGCGTTGTATTTTATGCTACCGTTGTGTGTTTACAGCAGATGAATTAACCAATAAAAGAGTGCATGGTATTTTAGATAGAGGGGATCATGCTGAAATTGCAACTCATATTGAAAAGAGTTTAGACAATGAATTCATTGGTAATATAATTGACGTTTGTCCAGTGGGCGCATTAACTGATAAAACTTTTAGATTTAAAAATAGGGTTTGGTTTTTAAAACCAATGGATGCACATCGCGATTGTCCTACATGTTCAGGTCGAGTGACTTTATGGAATAGGGGCGATGAAGTGTTTAGGGTTACCGCACGTAAGGATGAGTGGGGAGAAATTGAAGATACACCCCAAGGTAAGCCAGGATGGATATGTAATACCTGTCGTTTTGATAAAAAGCACAGTAGTGATTGGGTGATCGAAGGTCCAAGGGCCATTAGTCGACAATCGGTTATTGCACAAGGCCATTACGCTGGAAAAGTAGGAACCACAATTCCTAATGAAACATTTTCTGCAATCAATAAGGGTCGAGCACCCCATTTGTTAATGGACATTCACAACGAAAGTGAAGTGAATCAAACCAATATACATTTAAGTGAAAACGAAAGCCCTTCGAATGGTAGTACTTTTAATCAAAATATTAATAACGGCTAATTTATCATAGTATGACATTACATTCATTTGATTGGGCCTTCGTTATTGAGAAGCTGATTTTGATAATCATCATTGTGTTGACTACTTTATTAATTACTTTATACACCACATTTGGTGAACGAAAAGTAGCGGCCATTTTACAAGACCGACCAGGTCCCAACAGAGTAGGTCCTTTTGGATTATTTCAACCTTTGGCTGATGGATTGAAACTGATTATGAAGGAAGAAATTATTCCTACTGCAGCTAGTAAGTGGTTATTTATTTTAGGACCAGGTTTGGCCATGACTGCTTCGCTTATGACATCTGCAGTTATTCCTTGGAGCACTGATTTACATTTATTTGGTCGTACCATTGCTTTACAAGTTGCCGATGTGAATATTGGCATCTTATATGTTTTTGCAGTTGTGAGTATGAGTGTATATGGTATTATGATTGGAGGTTGGGCATCTAATAATAAATTTTCATTGATGTCTGCTTTAAGAGCTGCATCGCAAGCCATTAGTTATGAAATTGCGATGGGACTTGCCTTGATTGCTTTATTAATGACAACAGGCACTTTAAGTTTAAAAACCATTGTTGCTGATCAAGTTTCTGGCCATTGGTGGAATGTAGTTTACCAACCATTGGGCTTTATTATTTTCTTTATTTGTGCGATGGCCGAATGTAATCGTACCCCCTTTGATTTACCTGAAGCTGAAAATGAATTGAACTTTGGATACCATCAAGAATATTCTTCAATGAAGTTGGGATTTTATTTATTTGCGGAATATGTCAACATGATCATGAGTAGTACCATTATGGCTTCCATGTATTTTGGAGGCTATGACTTACCCTTTTTTGATGAAAGCACTGTGGCACCTAACATCGCTGCGATGATTGGAATAGGAACACTACTTATAAAAATTGTACTCTTTGTATTTTTATTTATGTGGATTCGTTGGACCATTCCAAGGTTTAGGTATGATCAGTTGATGAACTTAGGTTGGAAAACAATGATTCCTTTAGCCTTATTTAATATGCTTTTAACAGGGGCAATGATATTAGCTAAATTATAATTTTAAAAAACGGAATAAATATAAACATGCAAGCACTTACAAATCAATCAATCTCAGTCAATCGTAAGCCCATGACTTTTTGGGAGCGTTTGTATTTGATTAATATTATAAAGGGCATGATGATTACATTTAGTCATATGTTCAAAAAGCAACCCACCATTAGATACCCTGAACAAAAAAGGGAGTTTAGTCCTGTATTCAGAGGGTTACATGTATTGAACAGAGATGAGGAAGGCCGTGAAAAATGCACTGCTTGTGGTTTATGCGCTGTGGCTTGTCCAGCCGAAGCTATAACAATGGAAGCTGCAGAAAGAATGGAAGGAGAAGAAAATTTATACAAGGAAGAAAAATACGCTGCAAAATATGAAATCAATATGCTGCGTTGTATATTTTGTGGATTGTGTGAAGAGGCTTGTCCAAAAGATGCCATTTATTTAAGTGAAACTTTTGCACCAGCCAATTATACACGCAAAGGTTTTATTTATGACAAAAACGATTTATTAATTCCAAATCCTATCACAGAAGCTGCAGCTTTTGCGGAGGCCAAAGGAGTACAAGCATAATTGACATGAGTATATTACAAATTTTATTTTTTGCATTATCTGCCTTTGCTATTGGAAGTGCTATTATGGTATTGGTAAGCAAAAATCCAATACACAGTGTGCTTTGGTTAATTTTAGTATTTTTTGCTATTTCAGGACACTATATATTATTAAATGCACAATTTTTAGCCATTGTAAATATCATAGTATACGCAGGGGCCATCATGGTGTTGTTTTTGTTTGTGATTATGTTAATTAATATTAAAAAAGACAGCGAGCCACAAAAACAATTCTTAGTGAAATTATTGGGGGTATTAGCCGGTGGTAGTTTTCTAACACTATTAGTTGCCTTAATAAGACAAACTGAACAAATGCAAGGGAGACAATTATTGATGAAGGATGGTGTGATTGGATTAATTCATCCCTTGGGAAAAGTATTATTTACCGATTATGTCGTGCCTTTTGAAATAAGTAGCGTCTTATTTTTAAGTGCGATGGTGGGTGCGGTTATTATTGGAAAAAAATAAATTTATTTCGTATGCCTATACAGTATTATATCTTTTTGTGTTTAGCTCTTTTTAGTATTGGAGTAACAGGAGTGTTAACTCGCCGTAATGCCATTGTGGTATTTATGTGTATTGAACTTATGCTAAACGCAGTAAACTTATTATTAGTCGCTTTTTCTAAAATGTTTCATGGATTGGCTTTGGCAACTGATGCTACAACTACCGTAGGGATCGAAGGGCAAGTGTTTGTGTTTTTTATCATGGTAGTGGCTGCTGCAGAAGTAAGCGTTGGTTTGGCAATTATTGTTATGATGTATCGTAATACCCATTCTGTAGATATTAATTTCTTAAACAGATTAAAGAACTAATTTAATTCAACATGAAAGTAATCATTGGTTTTATAGTACTTTGGCCGCTTGTTGGATTTTTATTCAACGGACTAGGACGACATTTTTGGAGTAAAAAGTTGGTGGCGTATAAAGCAACTGGCTATGTTGTTGCTTCATTTATTGCTAGCATTTTTGCATTTATGCAAGTACAAACTCATGGCGCTGTTTCGGTTCATTATTTTGATTTTATAAATACAGCTCACTTAAAAATACCCTTTGATTTAAAAGTTGATGCATTGTCTTCCCTTTTTTTATTGGTCATCACTGGGGTGGGTTCATTGATACATTTGTATTCTACTGCTTATATGAAACAGGAGTCTTCCTCCGATTATGCGCGGTATTTTTCCTATCTGAACTTATTCATCTTCTCCATGTTGATCTTGGTATTGGGAGATAATTTTGTGATTATGTTTATTGGGTGGGAGGGTGTAGGACTTTGTTCTTATTTATTAATAGGATATTGGTTTACGAATACTCATTTTAATTATGCTGCTAAAAAAGCCTTCATCATGAATCGAATTGGTGATCTAGGATTTTTATTAGCTATTTTTTGGTTGATAGCGAAACTAGGCACCGTGAGTTATAGTGAAGTTTTTACAGCAGAAAGTATTGCTAAATTATCTACTACCGATATCACTGCAATCACCTTATTGCTGTTTGTAGGTGCCATGGGTAAGAGTGCTCAAATACCATTATATACTTGGTTGCCAGATGCGATGGCGGGCCCAACACCAGTATCTGCATTAATACATGCTGCTACCATGGTAACGGCTGGGATTTATATGATTACTCGGAGCCATCTTTTATTTAGTCATACCGAGATGACGCAAAATGTGATTGCTATTATTGGAATAAGTACTGCTTTATTAGGTGCTACCATTGCACTAAAACAAAACGATATAAAAAAGGTATTGGCTTATTCAACAGTGAGTCAATTGGGATATATGTTTTTAGGATTAGGAGTGGGTGCTTATTCAGGAGCTGTATTTCATGTGATCACACATGCTTTTTTTAAAGCTTTATTATTCTTAGGCGCAGGTTCTGTTATACATGCGATGCATCATGAACAAGATATTCAAAAAATGGGAGGCTTGAAATCTAAATTGCCTATCACGCATCTTACTTTTTTAATTGGATGTATTGCTATTGCAGGTATTCCTCCATTTAGCGGATTCTTTTCAAAAGATGAAATATTAGCAGCAGCTTATGCCAAAAATCCAGTGTACTGGTTTTTAGCTATCCTAGGTTCTGCCATGACTGCATTTTATATGTTCCGTTTGTACGCCACTACTTTCTTAGGAAAGTTCAGAGGCACACCCGAACAGGATCATCATTTACATGAATCTCCATTAGCAATGACTTTACCCTTAATCATTTTAGCGGTATTGAGTGCTATTGCTGGGGCTATTGGTATTCCTGAAATCATGGGAGGACATCATTGGATTGGACAACAACTATCAAGCATTGTAGGAGCTGCAAAGGAGACTACTTTAAGTCATGCAACAGAATGGACATTAATGGGTGCTTCCACTTTGCTGGCCCTTTTAGCCTGCTTGTTTGCGGTAACCAAGTATCGTCAAAAAGCAGATGGCGAACCCACCACCCCATTAGGTAAATTATTATATCAAAAGTGGTATGTGGATGAATTTTATGATGCGCTGATTGTACAGCCTTTAAATAAATTCGCTGGTTTTTTAAAAAATAGTATCGAAAAAAAGGTCATTGATGGCGCCATCAATGGTACTGGAAAAATTGTTCAATATAGTGCTCGTCAATTAAGACTGATTCAAAATGGTCAAGTTGGGTATTATATTTTATTTATGGTCTTTAGCATTGTACTATTATTAATACTTTGGTTTAATGACACTATTATATTGCGATTTTATTACACATTGATTAAATAAATTATTTTTAAGCTATATGTTACTTTTATTCATATTAATTCCACTGCTTACCGCAATGCTGCTGCTTTTTGTTAAAAACAACAAAATGGCAAATAATATTGCAGTGTTAACGACAATAGTCACATTAGGCGTAGCCATTTTTGTTGCATTCAAAGGTGCAGTTGATTATAATCAACCTTGGATTTTAATTTTGAATACTCGTTTTTTATTACATGCAGATGGGTTAGCTAAAATCTTAATTTTATTAACGGGTATCAGCTTTCCTGCAATTATAATCGCGACAACGCAAAATCAACCCAAACAAAAAAATATTTTTCTTTCTTTGTTGTTATTTACGCAAAGTGGATTAATGGGTGTGTTTTTAGCAGGAGATGCTTTGTTATTTTATTTTTTCTGGGAATTAGCATTGATCCCTGTTTATTTTTTAAGTTCCATTTGGGGTGGTGAAAAAAGAGTGGCCGTTACTTTCAAGTTTTTCATCTATACTTTTTTAGGATCCTTGTTGATGTTAGTAGGAATTATCTTATTATACATTCACACAAGTGAACAAAATTTCTTGATTTCAACTTTGATGCATGCTAGTTTAACCCCGATTCAACAAGCCACTGCATTTGTATTATTTTTTCTTGCCTTCGCAATCAAAATGCCCCTCTTCCCTTTACATACTTGGCAACCTGACGCTTATGAGCAATCTCCAACTGCAGTGACAATGGTGTTAAGTGCAGTGATGGTTAAGATGGGATTGTATGGTGTAATACGTTGGTTATTACCTTTATTCCCTTTGGCAGCTAAGACAAATGCTTTATTTATTGTAAGCTTATCGATTGTGGGTGTTTTATATGCTTCCTTTATTGCGATTCGTCAGGATGACATTAAACGCTTAATTGCTTATTCCTCAATTGCGCACATAGGTTTAATGAATGCTGCTTTATTTACACAAAATCAAATTGGATTACAAGGTGTTTTAATTCAATTGTTTTCTCATGGTATTAATGTTTTAGGACTTTGGATAGTTGCCGATATTATTGAACAACAAACAGAAATTAGATCCATGAAACAAATGGGAGGGCTTGCTAAAGCACAACCTACCTTAGCCATTTTATTAGTGGGGTTTGCACTTGCCAATATCGCATTGCCTTTAACCAACGCCTTTGTGGGCGAATTTTTAATTTTCAATAGCTTATTCCAATTTAATATTTGGGCTGCGGCTTTTGCTGGTGTAAGTGTCGTTTTATCTGCCATTTATACTTTAAACATGATTCAAAAAGTAGCTTATGGTGAATTAAGTACGCCGATGCAAGCCATGAATACACCTAATAAAAATGCACAACTAGTTTTAATCATTTTATTAGTCATTGTTTTTGTTACAGGAATATTTCCACAACCGCTATTCAATTTAACGGCAGATAGTTTACAACAAATCATAATCAAATAATTAAATAAATTAGTAATGAACGCAATTATAGTTTCTGCATTATTAGGTGTGATCATGATGTTTTCTTCCTGGTGTGTTAAAGGTGAGCGAACTCAAAAAACGATTGCCTTATTTGGTATGGCCGTTTTAATTATTGCTAATTTAGCCCAAATGAACGGATGGTATGTAGTAAATTATGACACAAAGTTGATGCTGACATTTTCTAGATTTGGATTATACGCCAACACTTTATTATTCGGTCTTACCTTTATTTATATTTGGATTAATGGAGAAGAAATTTCAAAAATTGGAAATCACGCCGCTGATTTTTATGCCTTATTCTTTTTTATGCTTTGTGGTGTGAGTGTACTTACTTCATTTGATAATTTATTGATGTTATTTATAGGCATTGAAATATTATCTATCCCTTTATACATTTTAACAGGGTCGGATAAAAAAAGCTTATTTAGTAATGAAGCTGCTATCAAATATTTTTTAATGGGTTCATTTTCAACAGGCATTCTTTTATTAGGCATCACGCTAATTTATGGTGCTACGGGTAGTTTTCATTTAAGGGTTCCACAAACGGGACTTAAATATGAGCAATTCATGACATCGGCAGGTTTGATTTTAATATTTGCTGCTATGAATTTTAAAGTATCTGCAGCCCCCTTTCATTTTTGGACACCCGATGTTTATGATGGAGCTCCTACTGTGTTCACTTCATTTATGGCAACCATAGCCAAAGCGGCTGGCTTTATTGCTTTTATAACTATTTTTCAGACGCAATACAAAGCGTTAGGATATACCTGGGGCCTTATTTTACCTTTTGTTATTATTAGTACATTACTAGTGGGCAATGTAACAGCTGTGTTTCAACGAAGCGTTAAAAGGATGTTGGCCTATTCTAGTATAGCGCAAGCAGGTTTTATGTTATTTGCTTTATATGGTACATCAACACTTGCTAATGAGGGCATTTTATTATACATGGTAGTTTACTCATTAGCTAGTATTGGCATTTTTGCTGTACTGATAAAAATGAAAGAAAATAGTATTGAAGCTTTTCATGGTTTAGGAAAAACCCATCCATTTTTGGCCTTTTTAACAACTGTTTTTTTATGTTCCTTAGCTGGCATTCCTATTACAGGCGGTTTTTTTGCAAAATACTATATGATCAATTCTATCTTATTGGCAGGTGCAGGGCTTTGGTTGGTGATCGTGGCAATGGTTTTTGCTACCATTAGTGTCTATTATTATTTCAAAGTAATTCAAGCTATGTATTTTGTTGAAGGGAATCCTGCCATCATGGAATTGGATAAGACCTACACATATAAGTTGTCGGTGATTGCCATTTTACTGCTTATCCTTGGTGTTTTCCCAAGTTTATTGTTCAATTATCTCTACTTTTAACCGCTCTTCATTTAGTAGGGCTTTTGAAATTGACTTTGTTTTAATCTGTACTACCTTTATTGTTCAATAAAATTGTGAGCATGACGCTTCAGGATTCATTTATATTAGCTTGGCGCACTGTAAAAAGCAACAAATTAAGAACTAGTATTACTGTTGCCATAATTGCATTTGGCATCATGGCACTCATTGGAATTATCACGGCTATTTCTGCAATGAATCAAAGTTTAAAAGAGAATTTTTCTTTTATGGGCGCGAATGCCTTTAGCATTCGATATAAGGAAATGAATGCGCGTATCATGGGCGGGGGTGGTGGTAGCCAGGAGGATTTTGTAAAAGCCAAAAAATCCCAAAAGGAAAAAAAATCAAATTTAGATAAGCCAATAAGATTAGAGGAATCCACTTATTTTAAGGAGCATTATAGTTTTAATAGAGCGCAGGTAAGTGTATATCGTCGTGGTAATGGTAATAATGAATTGCATTATAAAAATAAAAAAACGAACCCGCAAGTCACTATGTGGGGTGCCGATGAAAATTATATAGGAGTAAATGGATATGAATTAAATGTAGGCCGTAATTTAAATAATGTGGATTTAGAAAGTGGGCGTAATGTTTGTTTAATTGGAAGCAATGTGGCTGCTAAATTATTTCCGGCTAATCCTGAAAAAAGTGTAGACAAGGTTATTTTAGTTGGAGGTAAACCTTATCGAGTGGTTGGCTTGTTGAAATCAAAAGGTTCAAGTGCCATGATGCGCCAGGATGATATTGTGGTTACTTCTGTTAAAAATTTAAGACAATATCAAATTAATAATTCCTATCAAATTGGAGTAATGGTGAATAATGTTGCCGAGTTAGATCCCGCAATTGGTGAATCGATGGAGCAAATGAGAAAAGCAAGAAGATTAATTCCAAGTGAATCCGAGAATTTTGTAATTGATAAAAGTGACAAATTTGCTGATATGTTCATTGGCTTTTTAGCTGGTATCAGTGGCGCAGCGGGCGCCATTGGAATGATTACCTTAATTGGCGCTGCTATTGGTTTAATGAATATTATGTTAGTGGCAGTGAATGAAAGAACAAGGGAAGTGGGTTTGATCAAAGCCCTTGGCGGAAAGAAAAAAGATGTGCGTCGTCAATTTTTATTTGAAAGTATTTTAATAAGTGTTTTAGGAGCAGTGTTTGGAATTATTTTAGGTGTATTGGTTGGTAATATTTTTAGTTTGGTATTGCATACTGGTTTTGTCATTCCATGGATGTGGGTGATTATTGGTATAGCGATTTGTTCTTTTGTAGGATTGGTTGCTGGTATTTATCCAGCAATGAAAGCGGCAGCGTTAAATCCAATCGATGCATTAAGGTATGAATAGTTTACAATTGTAAAGTATAAAATAAATTGACGAAAAAGAAAAACCCCACTCATTTTGAGTGGGGTTTTTCTTTTTATAAAAATGCGAATGAACTATTTCGGGTCCAATGCTTTTTTAATTCTGTCTTGTAAATCATCATAGTGACTTTGAGTAACTGGGTCACTTGAATGAGCTGACTTTAAAGAAGCAGCTAATTTTTTTAATTGAGATTTAGCTTCGGAAATGATATCTGAATTCTCAATATCCATTGGAGCACCCACTCTAATGCCAGCAGTAGCAGCGGCTGCAGCAATAGGATTGATTAATCCATGAAGTTGGCTCACATATGTTTTTTGTAAATTACGACGAAATACATCTGTCGGTTTTTGTGTGGTTAATTCGTCAAACAAACCTTTTCTTAGATCATCCATCATTTCATGTAATGAATAAGTTGCATTGCTGAAACGAGTATTGCTTGTATTAAGTCTTAATAAACGACCCTTATCTAATAAACTTCTTAAAGTATTCGTTTGTATACTTTGAACACGCTCATTACCAACAGGGTTTGAAATTTTATTCAAAATGGAATTATCTAATAGCCAATTAGGAGTTGTAAATAATTGTGATTGTAAAAAAGCCATTGCGCTTTTTTGAATTGCAACAGGAGTTGGCGAATATATATCACCCGGCTCCTCGACACTTTTGATTGTTTCATAAACACCTCCTATATTTTTAGTCACATGGCCCATATATCTACTAAACTGACCTGCCAATTGCATGTAGATATCATTTAAATTTTCATATCTATCTGCTTCTTCTTTTGTCCACTCAGGAATTTTAGTAATAATGCGTTTTAAATTTTTAATACCATATTCACTAGCTAAAACAGAGTTGTCTCCTAAATCCTCAGTTTGTGCACGAGGATCTGATCCATAACCTTCTCCGCCAAACCAAACTCTTGGATTACTTTTCAAATTATCAATAATCCATTTGTTGTTTGTTTTTTTATCATCATTAACATCACTTTGTCCAGTATAGGTATATCCCCATTGTATTGCCCATTTATCATAATCACCTATACGTGGGAATAGTCCCTTTTCATTAATGTTATCTTCAGGTTGTGCAACATAATTAAATCGAGCATAGTCCATAATAGAAGCAGTATGTCCATTTGCCTCAACCCATTTTTTATCTCTTAATTTTTCAACAGGCGTTCTACTACTACTACCCATATTATGTCTTAAACCTAAAGTGTGTCCAACTTCATGAGAGGAAACAAAACGAATTAAGTTACCCATTAAGTCGTCGTTAAATTTCATTTTTCTTGCATTGCTATCTACTGCAGCAGTTTGAATCATAAACCAATCATGAACCAAGTTCATTACATTATGGTACCATCCAATATGACTTTCTAAAATTTCACCACTTCTTGGATCATGTACTTGTGGACCATATGCGTTTTCAATATCAGAGGCAAAATAACGAATTACTGAATAACGTGCATCTTCCAAACTCATAGTGCTATCATTAGGCCATTCTTTACCACTAATAGCATTTTTCCAACCTGCTTTTTCAAAAGCCACATTCCAGTCATTCACGCCTGCTATTAAATAGGGCACCCACTTTTTTGGAGTTGCAGGGTCGATATAATAAACGATGGGTTTTATAGGCTCCACTAACATTCCCTTTTTATAATTTTCAATATCCTCAGGTTTTGGCTCCAATCTGTAACGAACTGCAAAAACTTGATTTTCTACCTTATGTTGCCCATCAGAGTACTCTACAAAATTGTCTGCAAAATAACCCACCCTTGGATCAAATAATCTGCGGTTCATAGGTACTTCAGGAAGTAATAAAACAGAGGTATTTAATTCAACCGTAACAGCACCTGCATTGTTAACAGCAGGAATATTACTGCCCCCGCCTCCTGGAGCACTTCCGCCACCGGCAGACGCTGAGAAGGTTTTCACCGTTCTAATTTCAATATTCTTAGGGTAAGATTTGATACTTTGAATATAAGATCTGTCCGAAGCGATAGAAGATAAGTTAAGAGATTTTTTTTCGGCACTTGTTAAGCTAACTGCTTGATTGTCTCCTTTAAAGAAGTCAGTGACATCAATAATTGAGCTATTTGAATCTTTCCCATAGGCTTTTATGTCAAATGCAGCTACAATTGGGTCCAAATAGGAGTTTTTTACAGCGGTTGCAATGGTTTGTGTGGAATCTGCCTTGCTAATCAAGCTTACGACACGCATAAAAATACGATCATTAGGCCCCTTTTCAAATAAGATAGTTTGTTCATTTACCTCTTCTCCGCCATATTTACTAGCACCACCTGGTACTTTTATATAGCGGGTGACAGCCAATAATTCTCTACCCAATAGGTTGTCGGGGATGTCAAAATAGTACTTGTCGTCCAAGGAATGTACTGTAAAAACGCCTTTATGGCTCACTGCTTTTTTTGTAATAACGTCCGCGTATGCCTTAGGTCCTGTTTTTGCCGGAGGAACGTCTTTTTTTAAGCTATTAGAAGCGCTTGAGTCTTGTTTTTGGCCTGGTATTTGCTCAGATTTTGGACCAGGTCGTTGTCCTTGAACACTGCTTTGCATTAGGGCTAAAAAGCCTAATGCTGCTATGATTTTTTTCATATTAAACATTATTTAATTATAAAATAGAGTAGTAAATATACAGGATTAGAGGGACAGATGTTTTTTTTGTAAAACTTTATAATAAAAAAATAGGTTGAAATTTGTTTGGTACAATAATTTACTTATTTTGTAACCCCTTAGAAACTACCAATTCGCAATTTTGAGTAAAAATTTGATCGGTAACCAAGAGGATTAAATCAAAATTTAATTTAAAACTAAAATCAATTGTATCATGGCTGATCTTTCAAAATCAACTGCAACAGCTAAGAGCGCTGCACAGCCTCAAGAAGGCGGAAATTTAGTTGCAACTTTAGCACCTATTGTTTGTATCGTATTAGGTTATGTTATTTGGCGCTTTGTGCTAGGTAACGCTAGTAATTTTACAAATCCTGATCCAAACGGTGGATTTTGGCCTTCGCACAAAGGACCAAAAGGAACATTTACAAAAATGTATGAGGGTGGAATCGTGGTTCCAGTTTTAATTGGTAGTTTATTAATTGTTTTAACTTTTGTAATTGAAAGATTATTGACAATTAAAAAAGCTGCTGGAAATGGAAACATAACAGAGTTTATCCGTAAAATACAATTTCATTTAGCAAATAAAGAAGTAGATAAAGCACTTGCTGAATGTAATAAGCAAAAAGGATCTGTGGGTAATGTAATGAAATCTGGTTTGACAAAATACAAAGAGATGATTTCAAATACTGAATTAGACACTGATCAAAAAGTATTGAACATTCAAAAAGAAATTGAAGAAGCAACTGCTTTAGAATTACCAATGTTGGAAAAGAATTTAGTTTTCTTATCAACCATCGCTTCTGTTGCAACCTTATTAGGTTTGTTTGGAACGGTATTAGGTATGATTCGTTCTTTCTCTAAATTAGGTGAAGAAGGTGGTGGTGAAGCTGCTCGTGAATTATCGCAAGGTATTTCTGAGGCGTTGTATAATACTGCATTAGGTATTGGTACATCTGCTGTAGCGATCATTATGTATAATGTATTCACAACAAGAATAGATGGAATTACATATGGTATCGATGAGTCTGGTTTCACATTGACTCAAAGCTTTGCAGCAAACTACAAATAGTAGTAAACAACTTAATTTCATTTTAGGTGTAATGCCTAATAATTTTTAAAAGACTATACAATGGGTAGAGCCAAATTACCTCGTAAGAGTACCACCATCGACATGACTGCCATGTGTGATGTGGCTTTCCTTTTATTGTCTTTCTTTATCTTGACGACAAAATTTAAACCTTCTGAAGCCATTGCGGTAACGACACCAAGTTCGGTATCTTCCAAAGTTGCTCCTACCAAGGATTTCGTTTTGATCACTATTGATAAAGATGGCAAAGTATTTCTAACCATTGATGATAAGCAAAAAAGAGAAACCATCGCTAATTCCTTAAATGCAACAAAAAATTTAGGAATAGATGTGGCCGCGTTTAAAAGTGCCAATTTTATTGGAGCCCCTTTTAGTGGATTATCTTCATTCTTATCCATCACTGAAGAAAATAGAAAAGGGAATGCGTTACCTGGTATTCCTTGTAAAGATTCAACTAATAATGAATTAATTACTTGGATACAAGTAGTACATGAAGCGTATGCGGGTACTAAATTAGAGCTATTATTGAAAGGGGATAACCTTGCAAAATATCCAGCTTTTAAGGGAGTACTTACAGCGTTTAAGAAAAATAATATTCAAAAGTTTCAAATGATTACCAATCCTGAAAATGCACCAGTAGGTTCAGAATTGTATAAAAAATCAATGGCTGGAGAAAAACAGGACAATTAATTATAAACTAATAAAAGCTATTTGTTATGGCAGAATTAGATACCTCGGGTGGTGGACATAAAAAGAAAGGACCAGGGGTCAAAAAAGGAAAAAAGCTTTCAACGCGTGTGGATTTAACACCGATGGTGGACTTAGGTTTCTTATTGATCACCTTCTTTATTTTCACGACCACGATGAGTCAACCGACCGCTATGAAGTTGCTTTTACCTGATGATAAAGCAAAACCTGAGGAACAAAATAAAGCAAAGGAATCAGGGGCATTGACCATCTTAATGGGTAATGATAATCATATCTATTATTATGAAGGACAATTAAAAGTAGACGCCTCTAATTTTTTATCAGCTTCTTATAATGGTGAAAATTCAATTCGCGATATCATCTTAAAGAAGAAGGCATATGTTCGCAGTATTGCTCAAGATCCTAACGATCCTGAACATGATCTAGTAATAGTGATAAAACCAAGTGCTAATTGTACTTACAAAAATGTGATTGATATATTGGACGAGATGTCAATCAATGTAGTAAAAAAATATGCATTAGTAGATATTTTTGACATCGAGGAGCAATTGGTAAAAAAATCAGATGATAATTCAAAATCTACTAGCAATTAAAAGCATTTAAAAATGGACATAAACAAAATATTAACCGCCGACATTCTAGACCTCATTTTTGAGGGTAGATTTAAGGAGTATGGTGCTTATGAGTTGAGGAAAACATACAATGATCGCCTAAAGAAAGCGTTGATTGGAATGATTTCTGTCACTTTAATTTTGGGAGGTGTTGCTATTTGGTCTAACAGTGTAAAAAAAGCTAAGACTGATATTGTAGTAACGGATGTTTCTTTAACAGATGTTGCGCAAGAAAAAAAGCCACCACCACCACCACCACCACCACCTAAACAAGAACCACCTAAAGTGGAAATGGCAAAATTTACACCTCCGAAAATTGTAAAAGATGAGGAAGTGAAAAAAGAAGATGAGGTAAAAGAGGTAGAAAAATTAGAAGATGTTAAACTTGGAGTACAAGATCAAAAGGGTATTAAAGATGATGGCTTGGTCCCTGTTGAACAAAGTACAGGAATTGTAGAAGCTCCAAAAGAAGATGATGAAAATAAAATCTTCACTGTGGTACAAGTTCCTGCTGAATTCCCAGGTGGACAACAAGGTTGGATTCGTTATTTGGAAAGAACATTAAATAGGGATTTGCCAGTTGAAAATGGTGCCCCTACTGGAAAATATAGCGTAGTCGTATCTTTTATTGTATCAAAAGATGGTTCAATTTCAGAGGTAAAAGCCGAAAATGATCCAGGATATGGTACAAAAGATGAAGCGGTTCGTGTTATTCAAAGAGGTCCAAAATGGAAGCCAGCTATTCAAAATGGCCGTAATGTAATTTATCGCCATCGTCAAGCAATTGTATTCATGGTTTCTGAAGATTAAAGAATATAACTAATACTAATACCATCCCTCCTTAGTTTTCTAAGGAGGGATTTTTATTTTAAAAAGCTACCTTTGCATATGCGTGAAAATCTAAGTTCATGGAATGATACAATAGTGGCTTTGGCTACTGCGCCTGGTTTAGGGGCGATCGCAGTTATAAGAATTAGTGGTTCAGAGGCGATTCAAATTGTAAATAGTGTATTTGCAAATAAGGATTTAGAGCAAGCTAAAACGCATACCGCACATGTCGGTAAATTAATGGAGGGAATTCAAGTAATAGATGAAGTGGTCGTCACTTTATATCGTGCTCCCAAATCTTATACAGGTGAAGAAGTGGTAGAAATATCATGTCATGGCTCACCTTTTATTCAAGATAGTATTTTACAATTAATGATTCAATCTGGAGCTAGAATGGCGAAGCCTGGAGAATTTACACAAAGGGCATTTTTAAATGGTAAGTTAGATTTAACACAAGCCGAAGCGGTAGCCGATTTAATAGCGAGTAATACCGAAGCTTCTCGAAAAGCGGCCTTGTATAATTTAAAAGGAGGTTTCTCCATTGATTTGAAATTAATGCGCGAAAAACTAATTAAATTTTCGGCACTCATTGAATTAGAACTTGATTTTTCACAAGAGGATGTAGCATTTGCAAACAAAAAGGAATTAGAAATTTTGGTGCAACAGTTGCAATTAAAAACCAACACATTATTGGAGTCATTTAAATTAGGTAATGTAATAAAAAATGGAGTACAAGTAGCCATCGTAGGAAAACCCAATGCTGGAAAATCAACTTTGCTAAATACATTATTAAATGAACATCGCGCTTTGGTAAGTGAGATACCTGGCACGACAAGGGATACAGTCGAGGAATATTTAAATATTCAAGGAGTTTTATATAAATTAATTGACACTGCTGGAATAAGACAACAAACCGCTGATGTTATTGAACAAATGGGTATTGATAAAAGCAGAGAAAAAATACAAGAAGCGGATATTGTCATTGCATTATTTGATGTGAATACAACAACACTAGAACAAATCACTACATGGGAAAAGGAAATAGGGGTTGATAAAATAATTTTAGTAGGTAATAAAATTGACTTGGCGAATGAGGAAAAGATGTCCCCGTTTCATACTTTACAAAATATCATTTTTATTTCTGCAAAGGATAAAGACAATATTGAATCCTTGAAAACAGCTATCACCCAAAAAGTAATAGGCGATGGCTTTAATAAAGAAGGGACCATTATTACGAATGCACGACATGTGAGCTCCTTGCAAAAATTATTATTTGCCTTAAACGATATTGAAACGGGTTTAATTGAAAATATTACTGGCGATTTATTAGCTTTAGATATAAGACAAGCCCTTCATTATTTAGGTACCATCACTGGTGAAATTACCAATGAAGATCAATTAGATTTTATTTTCTCCAAATTCTGTATTGGAAAGTAATACTTGGTATAATTATTATTAAACTAACATCCGTTATTTAAAGTAAGAATTACACTAGTCGACGTAAATCTATAGGCATAGGCCTAGATGCTAAATTTCTGTTAAGAATCAAGAATTAAAAATTTACATTAGATATTATATTGTTATTATACAAATCTTTATATATTATATAATAATAAATATGTATTTGTTTGCATTAATTACCTCAATATTTGATAAATTACATATGTGTAAATTATACACATTACTAAGATTGCGGAAATTGATTGCTTGATAAATGAAAAAACTGATTGCTTTGTTTTTTTTAACAACAGTAATGAATGCCAATGGGCAGCTACTTAAAACCGATCCAAATTTTATTTTGGAGTCGAGCAATAATGTTTTGGTTACAGCTGATGCCAACAAAGGAAATAAAAAATTAAAAGATTATACTGGCGAGGTTTATGTACACATTGGTGTCATCACTAATTTAAGTGCGAATAGTGGTGCTTGGAGATATGTTCCATCCTTTTCAGTATGGGGAGGAACAGATAGTCGCATTAAATGTACTTCTATTGGAAATAATAAATGGACTTACACTTTTCCAGGAACACTAAGATCTTTTTTTGGTTTAACAGATCCTTCAGAAAAAATATTAAAGTTGGCTATCTTATTTAGAAATGCCGCAGGTACTGCACAATTAGCAAACGAGGATAATTCAGATATGTTTTTAACTGTGGTTAATAATCAGTTTCAAGTTAAAATAGATACCCCATTCATGCAACCTCTTTACCAGCCTCAGTTTGAAGCTATTAAGAAATCGGTAGGGGATACTTTGTTTTTAAGTGCATCTTCAACAGAAAACGCTAATTTATCTTTTTACTATAATGATACATTATTAAAATCGGTCACTAATTCAAATTCCCTATCTGCCTATAAAATTGTGAATAGTATTGGCACGCAAAATATTATGATGGTAGGAGACAATGGAACTGTTTTAGCAAAAGACTCACTTCGTTTTTTAGTATCAGGTGATATTTCATTAAAAGATTTGCCAGCCGGTGTAACCGATGGGATAAATTATCACGAGGGTGATACTTCAGTTACATTGGTACTGTATGCGCCTAAAAAATTGAGTGTTACAGTTGTTGGCGATTTTAATAATTGGACGCCTGGTTTATCGGATGTGATGAATATGACAAAAGACAGTAGTCGTTTTTGGGTAAAAATAAATGGATTAAAACCTGGACAAGAATATGCTTATCAATATTTAATTGATAATAATTTAAGAGTAGCAGATTATAAAACTGAAAAAATATTGGATCCTATAAATGATTCCTATATTCCTAGTACTACTTATCCAAATTTAATGGCTTATCCGACTGGCAAAGCATCAGGAATGGTAAGTGTATTACAAACAGCAAAACCAAAATATGCATGGAAAGACAATGGTTTTGTAAGACCCGATAAAAAGAATTTGATCATTTACGAATTGCTCATCCGTGATTTTGTTCAAAAGCAAAATTTTCAAACATTAAAGGACAGTTTGAATTACCTAAAAAAATTAGGGATCAATGCAATTGAAATCATGCCTTTTTCAGAATTTGAAGGCAATGATAGTTGGGGGTACAATCCTAATTTTTACTTTGCACCTGATAAATATTATGGTACCGAATTAGCAATTAAAGAATTTATTGATTCTGCACATGCCAAAGGAATAGCTGTTATTATGGATATGGTTTTAAATCATGTTTTTGGATCATCTCCTCTAGCACAAATGTATTGGGATAACACGAATAATGCTCCGTCTGCTACTAACCCTTGGTTAAACAAGGTCGCAAAACATCCTTTTAATGTTGGGAATGATTTTAACCATGAGTCGGCGGCTACCAAAAAATTAGTGTCTAGTGTGGTTAGACATTGGCTAACGCAATATCATATTGATGGATTTAGGTGGGATATGTCAAAAGGATTTACTCAAAAAAATACATTAAGTGATGTGACTGCTTGGGGTGCATATGATGCATCTCGTATTGCCATTTGGAAGAATATTTATGATTCGATGCAAAAAGCTTCTATAAATAGTTATTGTATTTTGGAACATTTTGCAGACAATACCGAGGAAAAGGAGTTAGCAGATTACGGCATGTTGTTGTGGGGCAATGCCAATTATAATTTTAATCAAGCTACGATGGGATTTACTACAGATGCATCCCTGAATAGTGCTTTTGCAAATGGCAGAGGTTGGAACCAACAACACTTGGTGACCTATATGGAGAGTCATGATGAGGAAAGGCTCATGTATAAAAATATTAGTTTTGGAAATTCAAGTGGGACTTATACGACAAGGGATCTAAATACAGGGCTTAAGCGTAATGAAATGGCTGCTGCCTTTTGGGCTTTAACACCAGGTCCTAAAACCATGTGGCAATTTGGTGAACTTGGGTATGACTATTCTATTAATACTTGCACTGATTTATCGGTTAATAATAATTGTAGATTATCAGACAAGCCTATCAAATGGGATTATAATACCAATGCCAACCGAAAAGGGTTGTACAACGCGTATG
The DNA here is from genome assembly GCA_037129315.1 of Chitinophagia bacterium. Classification (GTDB taxonomy): domain Bacteria; phylum Bacteroidota; class Bacteroidia; order Chitinophagales; family Chitinophagaceae; genus Sediminibacterium. Next base: position 118,969 of record JBAXVC010000003.1, read on the forward strand.
CTCAATTTTTAAAATTAAGAAATAATTCTTCCTATACGAATGATTTTATTTCTAATAAATATACTTTAAATACAACTGGGGTATTAAAGTCAATGCAGTTAAATGGGGATTCAATTAAATTGGTCGTGGTAGGTAATTTTGATGTAAATGCAGCAACGGCAAGTGTTCCTTTTCCAGCAGATGGAATTTGGTACAGCGTTTTTTCTAACAAATATCAGCCAGTCTTGGGTGGAAATGCTTCTTTAACACTTCAGCCAGGAGAATATTATGTATATGCTAATAAAAATATTTCAACCACTGTTATTACAGATGTATTAAATATAGGAATGCCTGAATTAAATATGCCGGTTACGATTTCGCCTAATCCATTACGAACTTCAGCTATGATTCGTTATCAATTACCCGAAAGTGGGCAATTAAATATTCATGCATATGATATGAATGGGAATGATTGCGGCCTTTTATATTCTGGATTTAAGTTAAAAGGGAATCAACAATTTATGATTACAAAAAATGCTAGCATGCAAATGCCTGGCATGTACTTTATATCAATCACTTTAAACCAAAAACAAAAAATCAATAAACTTTTAATTACAAATTAACAATTCTTAAACTCGAAATCGTAAATCTATGAACATGAAAAAAACACTTGTCGCATTGTTGCTAGCAGTAATCTGCTTGCCTTCATTTGCACAAGATCGTACGGTTACTGGTAAAGTAACCGACGCCAAAGACGGTTCTCCTTTGGTTGCAGCTTCTGTTGTTGTTAAAGGAACTAAAAAAGGTGTAAGTACATCCGCGGATGGCACTTTTACTTTGAAAGTTTCTAGCTCTGACAATACAGTAATCGTTTCTTTTTTGAACTATGCAACTAAGGAAGTATCTATCAAAGGTCAAAGCGCTATCAATGTAGCTTTGACTCAAAATGCCGACCAATTAGGTGATGTTGTCGTTATTGGTTATGGTTCTGTTCGCAAAAAAGACTTAACTGGAAGCGTTGCTAATGTTTCTTCTAAGGATTTTGTGCAAGGACAATTAACCAGCCCAGAACAACTTATCGCAGGGAAAGTGGCTGGTGTACAAATTACTTCTAATGGTGGTGCTCCTGGTTCAGGAAGTACAATTAGAATTAGAGGTGGTGCTTCGCTTAATGCAAGTAACGATCCTTTAATTGTAATTGACAATGTGCCATTAAGTAACAATGGTATATCAGGTGTGGCCAATCCTCTTTCATTAATTAACCCTAATGACATTGAAACATTTACTGTTTTAAAAGATGCATCTGCTTCTGCTATATACGGATCTCGTGCATCCAATGGGGTTATTATCATTACCACTAAAAAAGGTGCAAAAGGAGCTACAAAATATAATTTTAGTTCTCAAGTATCTGTTGGAAAAGTCACTAAATATGTAGATGTATTATCAGCTGAAGATTTTACAGTTTTAGTATACCTTAATGGAACTAAAGCTCAAAATGCTTTAAGAGGAACATCAAATACTGATTGGCAAAAACAAATTTTCCAAGATGCTGTCACTTCTGAAAATAATTTTAGTGCAGCTGGATCAATTAAGTCAATGCCTTTTCGTTTTTCAGCAGCTACCTTATCTCAAGAAGGTACTTTAAAAACTGGCAAATTAGACAGAACTACGCTTGGATTAAATTTAAGTCCAAAATTTTTCAATAATTCTTTGAAAATAGATTTGAATGCTAAAACTTCTTTCAGTAGAAGTCGTTTTGCTGATCAAGGTGCTATTGGAAATGCTGTTACATTTGATCCTACTAAACCTGTTTATTCAACTAATCCAACAGCGTTTGGTGGCTATTTTGAGTGGCTTGATGCAGGTTCAACTACTGGATTAGCAGGTTTGGCACCAAAAAATCCAGTTGGATTATTGATGCAAAAGAATGACGTAAGTAATGTAAATAGAACAATTGCAAATGCAGATGTTGATTATACTTTACCATTCTTCAAAGATTTGAGAGTTCATGCTAATGTGGGTATTGATGTATCGAATGGTTCAGGAACGATTTTCATTCCTGGAACAGCCGCGTCAACTTACAAGCGTTATAATGGTGTAGGCGGTGTTAATAATGAATACAAGCAAGAAAATTCGAATTTATTGGCTGAGACTTATTTGAATTATTCAAAATATGTTGACAATATCCAAAGTAAATTTGATGTGATTGCAGGATATGCTTATCAAGATTTTCAATCAAAGAATTATAATTATAGCGATAGGACAGCTTGGGGTCCAGTTGTAACTTCACCAAATTTCCTATATGATATACCTGAAAATAATTTAGTATCCTATTATGGTAGATTTAATTATTCTTTAAAAGGAAGATATTCATTAACAGCATCGGTTCGTCAAGATGGATCATCAAGATTTAATAGTGCTAACCGTTTTGCAACCTTCCCTTCTTTTGCAGCTGCTTGGAATATTGCAGAAGAAAGTTTCCTTAAGCAATCTAAATTAATTTCTACTTTGAAATTAAGATTTGGATACGGGGTGACAGGTCAACAAGATGGAATTGGTAACTATGACTATTTATCCTACTATGCTCTAAGTGGCCAACAAGGTAAATACCAATTTGGTAATACATTTTATAATATGTATGCGCCAGGTGGTTATTATGGTGGAAGAAAGTGGGAACAAACAGCAACTACTAACTTAGGTTTAGATTTCGGTTTCTTTAATAATAGAGTAACTGGTAATTTGGATGTATATGACAAATTAACTACTGATTTATTAAACCTAGTGGGTCAACCAGCAGGAACGAACTTCTCAAATCAAATTATAGCCAATGTGGGTGATATGGAAAATAAAGGAGCGGAATTAGGTTTGAATGTTCAAGTAATTGCTAAGCCTAAGTTTACTTGGGATTTAGGATTTAACATTACTTATAATGAAAATAAAATTACCAAATTAACTATCAGCCCAGATCCTAATTACCCTGGTAATAAGTTTGGTGGTATTTCTGGTGGTGTGGGTAATACAATTTTGATTAACTCAGTAGGTTATAACCGAGGTTCATTCTTTGTATTCCAACAAGTATATGATGATAATGGAAGACCAATTGAAAATTTATTTGTAGATCGTAATAAGGATGGTATTATAAATGATAAAGATCAATATCAATACCAAAGTGTTGATCCTAAAATATTCTTAGGATTCACTTCTAATATGACTTACAAGAAATGGGATGCTGGTTTTGTATTGAGAGCTAATTTTGGAAATTATATGTATAATAATGTATATAGTACGCTTAGTAACTATCGTGCAGTTGCAAGTTTAGCTACCCATCTTAGTAATATTTCAACAAATTATAATAACACCAATTTCAAAGAGGGTGGCGTGAATCAATTAATGAGTGATTATTTCATTCAAAATGCTTCCTTCTTAAGAATGGACAATATTCATGTTGGTTTTAATGCAGGTAAAGTATTTAAGGAAAAAGCGAACTTAAGAATTAACGCAAGTATTCAAAATGCATTTATCATTACCAACTATAAAGGGTTAGATCCTGAAATTAGTGGTGGAATCGATAATAATTTTTATCCTAGACCTCGTGTATTTGCATTAGGTTTAAATTTTGATTTTTAATCAATACAAAACAAACAACTATGAAAAATAATTTATATAAAGTTGGGTTAACGTTGAGTTTTGTAGCAATCCTATTTGGATCTTGCGTAAAGAAACTTGATTTACTCCCTACCAATGACATCACAGCCGATGTGGTATACAATTCGGCCGATGGTTATAAAAAGGCCTTTGCAAAAGTATATGGTGCATTTGCATTAGGTGGAAACAATGGAGCTAATGGCGGCGGTGACATCCAAGGTATTGACGGTGGATTTTCGGATTTTTTCCGTCTTTATTGGAATGCACAAGAATTGCCAACAGATGAAGCAGTAGTATCATGGGGTGATGCAGGTTTACCTGATTTTCACAAAATGAATTGGTCTGCAAATAACCAATTTATTAAAGCATTATACTATCGTTCTTTTTATCAAATTACAGTAGCGAATGATTTTATAAGACAAGCTAGCGAAGCCAATGTTTCAAAAAGAGGAATCACTGGCGCTGATGCTGATAATATCAAAAAGTTCAAAGCTGAAGCTAGATTTTTAAGAGCTTATCAATATGCAGTATTAATGGATTTGTTTGGAAGCCCTGCTTTCATTACAGATTCAGCAGCAATGGGTAGTCAATTACCAACTCAAATTTCAAGAGCAGCTCTTTTTAGCTATGTTGAAAAGGAATTAAAAGAAATTGAAACTTTAGTTGCTGCACCAAAAACAAATGAATATGGTAGAGTAGATCAAGCAGCTGTTTGGTCCTTACTAGCTCGTATTTATTTAAATGCAAAAGTTTACACTGGTACTGATAAAAATACCGAAGCCATTACTTATTCAAGTAAAGTAATTGGAGCAGGTTATAGTTTGTTACCTGATTATACAAAAATAATGAGGGCTGATAATAATATCAATAACCCAGAATTTATTTTCACCATTAACTACGATGGTAAATTTACAACGAACTGGGGTGGAACCACTTTCTTGACCCATGCGGCAGTAGGTGGAAATATGTCCGCTTCAGATTATGGAATTGATGGTGGATGGGGTGGTATTAGAACGACCAAAAATTTAGTTAATACTTTTTGGTATGATCGTCCAGGTGCCGGTACGCCAAGTAAATATGGTTTAGTGGGTTCTGCAGTTAACAACTGGGGTGCTACGCCAGATGTTCCTTTTTATCCAACATCCGTATCAGGTGTTTATGTTGCTTATGTTAACTTCTTAAGTGGAGACTGGAAAATAAGAGTAAACAATGATTGGTCCGAAAACTACGGTGATAATGGCGCTAATTTATCATTAGAAAGCGGTGGAGATAATATGAAAACAACGGGCGGTTATACTAAAGTTGTTTTAAATGCTAATACTTTAACTTATTCAACATCTTTTGGTTTCCCTGATCAAAGAGCTCAGTTCTTTAACAATACCAACGGAATGGAAATTAATGACATAGGTGATTTTAAAGATGGCTATGGCATCACTAAATTTAAAAACATTAAAAGCGATGGAAGCAATGGATCCGATGCAACTCAGGTTGACATTGATATGCCTATCTTCCGTTTAGCTGAAATGTATTTAATCTATGCTGAAGCGGTAAAGCGTGGCGGTACAGGTGGTTCTGATGCAAATGCAATCAGTTACATCAATAAACTTCGCACGCGTGCATTTGGAAATAATAGTGGTAATGTTACTTCTTATTCTCTAAATGATATTTTGGATGAAAGAGCACGTGAACTTTATTGGGAAGGTTTCAGAAGAACAGATTTAATCCGTTTTGATGACAAATTCACAACAAGTACTTATGTTTGGCCTTGGAAAGGAGATGTGAAAGCAGGTAAGGGTGTTGAATCTTGGAGAAAACTTTACCCAATTCCTACTGACGATCTTACTGCCAATCCAAATTTAAAGCAAAATCCTAATTATTAATTTAAGATTTATTTCTTTAAAATAAAAAACATGAAAACAATAATAAATAAAATCCTTCTTTTGGTCACCTTAGGTGTCGTGCTTATATCTTGCAAAAAAGAAGGCCAGTTAGTTACATTGGGTAACGGAGTACCTGGGGTATTAACTACCTCTGTAAGCACTGTGGTACTTACTAAGCCTAACTTAAATGTAGAAGCAGTTAAAGCAAGCTTTACTGCAGCTGATTTTGGTTATAGTGCTGCTGCAACCAATGTATTACAAATTGCAAAGGCTGGAACCAGCTTCACCAATGCCAAGGAAATTATCCTTGAAGCAGGATTGACAAGTAAGTCTTTAACCCACTTGGAATTAAATGACATTTTACTTGCAATGAACTTAGTGCCTGAAGTGGCAGCTAATGTTGACTTTAGAGTAAAATCTACCATCGCTAGTAGCGTGGCATCTGTTTATACCAATGTAAAAACAATAAGTGTAACACCATTTGCTTTAAAAGGAACCCTTTATATGCCAGGAGCTTATAATGGATGGGATCCAACAACTGCAGATAGTTTAGTTTCACCTACAGGTGATGGTGTTTATAAAGGAGTTATTCTTTTTACAGGCGCTGGGCAAGAATATAAATTACTCAAGAAAAAATCTTGGGGTTCACCAGAATATGGTTCAGGAGCTTCAGCTGGTAGTATTGCTGTGGGCGGTGGTAACTTAGTAGGACCTACTGCATTTACAACAGATGGCACCACTTATTCTAAAGAAAGTTTCTTAGTGACTGCTGATTTAAATATAAATACAGTAGTATACGAATTACAATCTTGGGGATTAATTGGTTCTGCAACGCCAGGTGGATGGGGTTCAGATCAACCTATGAAATGTAATAATACGAATGGCAAGTGGTCTATCACAGTAAGTTTAGTAGCCGGTGATGTTAAATTCAGAAAGAATCATAACTGGGGTACAAACCTAGGTGGCGCTTCTGGAGTTCTTTCAGATGGCGGTGCTAATATTGCGGTTGCAGCAGATGGGTCATATACATTTGTATTAGATCCTATTGCTAAGACATATACAATGACTAAGAACTAGTTTTAAATAATTGTAGAATGTAAAAAACCCTTCCTCCGCAAAGCGGAGGAAGGGTTTTTTTTGCAAAAAATTTTTAAAAAATTTGAATTTTTTTTAGCGAATACTAATTTAAAAAAGCATCCATCGCGACACTAGGCTTACCGTCATTGGTAAAAGCGCCCATATTATACCCCTGCCAATTATTAAAACATTCAGGTTCCCAATAAAAAACGCCTAAGCCCATATGATTGGCGAGCGATTTATTTTTTTTAATAATATCCGTTAAAAAGTTTTTACAGTCATTTGCTTTTGATACATCCATTCCTACTTCGCTGATCATGATTTCTTTACCATATCGAGTAATCATATCAAGCATATTATTATAGCATTGGTCATTGATATTTTGCCAATTATTCGCATCAGGATAAAGGGACATGGCAATCACATCGTAATCAACCTTATTGGTTTTTAAACCATCAAACATCCATCTGAACATCGCATTATCATAACCATTAGAAACATGCACAATAATTTTTGAACTTGGGCTTGCTTCTCTTACAGCTTTAGCGCCCGCATTTAATAAGGCTGCAAAATTACTCATGCTTTTTGAAGCCCTTCCTTCCTCCCATAGCATACCATCATTGGTTTCGTTACCAATTTGAATCCAGGTAGGTGTGATGCCATTGCTTTTTAATTGTGTAACGACCTCTTTTGTATAATTATATAAAGTAGTAGTTAATACATCAAAGGCTAAATTTTTCCATGCTGCAGGTTTGTTTTGTTTTCCTGGATCGGCCCACCAATCACTGTAATGAAAGTCGATCATAATTTTCATCCCTAAATTTTGTGCTCTTTTGGCTTGACTAATAACATCGGCCGTGCCGCAATATATAGTAGTAGGGTTTACCCAAACCCTTAATCTAATAGAATTAATCCCTTTGCTTTTTAATAATTCAATACAATCCATTTGCTTGCCATTAGCATCGTAAAATTTTTTTCCTTCTGCTTCCATCTGGCTTAGCCAACCTATATCTGCACCCTTGGCATAAAAACTAGTATCGCCAGGAACTTGAGTAATTGGAGGTGGAGTAATAGGCGCGGTTGTTGTATTACTTGCTTTTACGCAAGCGCAAAGAAAAAAAGTACAAGTTAAGATTGCGAAGTAAATATATTTTGACATAAATGAATTTTTAATTGGAGAAAAGAAATCTTTTTTGGCGGCGATCAGATCTATTAAAGTGCCACCTACATAAAAAATTTTCATTTTTATTTTAAATATACCACTTTATTTATAAAAATTTTGACTCAAACCCTATTGTGTGTTGTAACTTTGCTCTATTCAATATTAAAAATAAAACATGTCATTTTTACTTAGTTATAAAAAAGGGGAAGTGCTACAGGCCCTTAGGTATCATTTTATAAAGCAGTCAGAAATTAAAGTATTAATGATTGCTGTGAACATTTACGCCGTAGTGACTGCGGTATTATTATTTCAGAAAAAAATTAGGCCTGAACTTTTTTTATTTGGTTCTTTGTTGTGGCTCCTTCTAATGCTTTTTTTTTGGTACATACTTCCAGTTGTTTTTTATAACAAAACCAAATTATTCAAAACGGACTGGAGCTTCACCTATGATGCAGACCAAGCTCAACTAGAATCAGAAAAAGGGGAGGCGCAGTGGCATTGGAATGAACTCACTTATTATTTTGAAAGTCCCTATTTTTTTCATTTATACTTTGGACCCAAATCATTTTTTATCATTCCTAAGCATACACTACCCATGGAGGAGCAACATCAAATTAGGGGGCTCCTAAAACAAAAGCAAAAAGCTTAGTCTGGCCGGTTAATATCCTCTTACCCACGAAGGTTTTCCTAGCAACTAATCATTGTTCGTCTAATATAAATGGCTAATTATGAAGCCTCTACTTGCCTTTAATCAAGCTTAATTTGGTTGATTTTGGCCTGTTTTATATCAAAATAAGCCAAATGAACCCATTATTTTGAATAAGCGGTAAAATGTGTAAACAAAAAGGCAAATAAAATACTTCGGTTTTAACAAAAAGTATATTTTTGCGCCGTAAACAAAACTTTTTACAATGTCAGACATCGCTACTAGAGTTAAAAAAATCATCGTTGACAAATTAGGTGTAGATGAAGCAGAAGTTACTAACGAAGCTTCTTTTACAAATGATTTGGGAGCAGATTCATTAGACACCGTTGAATTAATTATGGAGTTTGAAAAAGAATTCAACATTTCTATTCCAGATGAACAAGCAGAAACTATTACCACCGTTGGTCAAGCAGTCACTTATTTAGAGGAACACGCTAAATAATAATTTGCTTTTAGTAAATTGAACTTGAATCATCGGCATATTTTAATCCGCCTTTTTTAGCCTTTGCTTTAAAGGCGGATTTAATTTTTAAAACAGATTTTCATGCAAGCGAAACGCATTGTTGTTACGGGAATCGGAGCACTTACCCCTATCGGAAATAATTTAGACGAATATTGGGAAAGCCTAGTGAATGGTGTTTCAGGTTCAGCAATGATTACGCAATTTGATGCGTCAAAATTTAAAACAAGATTTGCTTGTGAAATAAAGGGCTTTGATGCAATGGATCATATGGATCGTAAAGAAGCTCGAAAACTAGATCGATTTTCACAGATTGCATTAGTAGCCAGCGACCAAGCAGTGGCAGATGCAGGTATTACTGCAGATAATGTAGACCATGATCGTGTTGGCGTTATTTTTGCAAGCGGCATTGGCGGGTTAAATACATTTACAGACGAGGTCACTAATTTTGTTCATGGAGATGGCACCCCTCGATTTAATCCTTTCTTTATTCCTAAAATGATTTTGGACATTGCAGCAGGGCAAATTTCTATGAAACATGGGTTTCGTGGACCCAATTTTGCTGTGGTGAGTGCTTGTGCTTCAAGTACCAATGCCATCATAGTTGCAATGGATACTTTAAAATTAGGGAAAGCAGATATTGTTATCACAGGAGGTGCAGAATCGGTGATTGGTATTGCAGGGATGGGTGGATTTAATGCAATGAAAGCAATGAGTGAACGAAATGATGATCCAGCAACAGCCAGCAGGCCTTATGATAAAGATCGAGATGGATTTATTATGGGAGAAGCTTCTGGTGTGTTGGTGATGGAGGAATTAGAACATGCTAAAAAGCGCGGAGCTAAAATATATTGTGAAGTAGTAGGAGGCGGTGCAACTGCAGATGCTTACCATTTAACGGCCCCACATCCAGAAGGGTTGGGAGCAAAAAATGTTATGATTGCAGCACTTCGTGATGCTAATATGCAAATAACTGATATTGATTATATTAATACACACGGTACTTCTACTCCATTAGGGGATATTGCAGAATCTAAAGCCATCACCGCTGTGTTTGGAGAACATGCTTACGACTTAAACATCAGTAGTACCAAGTCTATGACAGGTCATTGCTTAGGTGCTGCAGGAGTCATTGAAGCCATTGCATGTATTAAAGCAGTGATCCATGATATCATACCACCTACGATTAATCACTTTACAGATGATCCTGAATTAGACAGTCGACTTAATTTCACTTTCAATAAAGCGCAAAAACGAACCGTTAATGCTGCCCTAAGTAATACTTTTGGTTTTGGCGGGCACAATGCTTGTGTGATTGTGAAAAAATTTAAGGATTAATTTTCGTGAAAAAAATTAAACAGCTTTTATCTTTTTTCAAGAAATCTGTTTTTGAAAAAAACTTAGTATTGCTAATTGGCTATACAACTAATAATTTATTGCTTTTTCAAACTGCATTAAATCATCGTTCTGTCAAGGAACATCCTACCGAAAATAATGAGCGACTTGAATTTTTAGGAGATGCTATTATTAGCTCGGTCGTAGCTGATTATTTATTTAAAAAATATCCATACAAAGGGGAAGGTTTTTTAACTGAGATGCGAAGTAAAATGGTGAATCGGCAACAGTTAAATCATATTGCAATTCAAATGGGATTAAAGCGATTAACAAAATTCAATAAATTAGATGGGGGTTTAAAAACAAGTCAAATTTTCGGAAATACGCTAGAAGCCTTGGTAGGCGCCATTTATCTTGATAAAAAATATGAATTCACAAAAAAGTGGATTGTAAATAAAATGATACAACCTTATTTGTTCATGGATGAATTAGAACTTATAGATATTAATATCAAAAATAAAATAATTGGTTGGGCATTAAAGCAAGGTAAACAAGTAGATTTTGTTTTAGCAGGCGAACAATTAGAAGGCCGTCGTCGCTTATTTACAATTAATGTGGTACTAGATGGCGAAGTGATTGCCAGTCAAAAAGGGTATACTAAAAAAGATGCAAGTCAAATGGCTGCTCAAAAAGCAATTGAAACCCTAGGATTATAATTTTCTATATTTTAAGAAGTTTGGGTTTGACACAATTCAATTAAAACACCATTGGCGCTTTTAGGATGAATAAAGCAAACGAGTTTGTTGTCTGCACCTAGTTTGGGTGTTTCATTAAGTAAGCTGAATCCTGCTTTTTTTAATCGGTCCATTTCGGCAATGATATCGGATACCTCAAATGCAATATGGTGGATACCTTCTCCTTTTTTGTCAATGAATTGAGCAATGACGCCGTCGGGTTGGGTACTGGCCAAAAGTTCAATTTTAGTCGCTTCCTTTAAAAAAAATGCAGTTTCTACCTGCTCGGATTGGACAGTTTCCTTTTTATAGCATGGGCTGCCTAATAATTGCTCGTATAACGAAATACCCGCATTTAAGTCCTTTACTGCAATGCCTATATGTTCAACTTTAAAATTCATCGCTATTTTGTTTTACGAATTGGGAAAAAAATCATCTCCAAACCTAACGAATTCAATAAAATCAAGCCTTATGGTTTACTTTTGTGCTCTAGAAAAAATCAAATTCGGATATGCTAAAATTACCAATTTATCTTGATCATAATGCAACTACCCCCATGGATCCTAGGGTTTTAGAGGCAATGATCCCCTATTTTGTCGAAAATTTCGGAAATGCGGCTAGTCGTAACCATTCTTTTGGATGGCAGGCCGAGGAAGCGGTAGATTATGCCCGTGAGCAAATTGCACAATTAATTGGTGCAGATACAAAGGAAATCATCTTTACTTCAGGGGCTACCGAAGGGGATAATTTAGGTATTAAAGGGGTATATGAAATGTATGCAAGCAAAGGCAATCATATCATTACTTGTACTACCGAACATAAAGCGGTATTAGATACTTGTAAGCACCTTGAAAAATTAGGAGCCGAAGTAACTTATCTTGAAGTACAACCTGATGGGTTAATCAATTTAAAAGAATTAGAAGCAGCTATGAAACCGACTACTATTTTAGTAGCAATCATGTATGCAAATAATGAAATAGGGGTAATACAACCAGTTAAAGAAATAAGTGCAATTGCAAAAAAGCACGGGGCTTTATTTTTTACAGACGCCGTTCAAGCGGTAGGTAAAATTCCTGTAGATGTAAATGCAGATGGTATTGACTTAATGGCATTTACTGCTCATAAAATGTATGGCCCTAAAGGGGTGGGTGCATTATATGTTCGTCGAAAAAATCCTCGCGTTAAAGTAACTGCACAATTAGATGGCGGTGGACATGAAAGAGGAATGCGTAGTGGTACTTTAAATGTGCCAGGCATTGTTGGATTTGGAAAAGCTTGCGAATTGGCTCGTTTAGAAATGGCTTCAGATACGGAAAGAATTTCTAAGTTGAGGGATAAATTAGAAAATGCATTAACTCAATTGGAGGAATCTTATGTAAATGGAAATCCAGCATATCGTCTACCTCATGTAAGTAATATTTCATTCAAATATGTGGAAGGTGAAGGATTAATGATGGGCTTTAATAAGGACATTGCTTTATCATCAGGTTCCGCATGTACTTCGGCTTCATTAGAACCAAGCTATGTATTAAAGGCCTTGGGCTTAGGCGATGATCTGGCGCACAGCTCACTTCGCTTTGGTTTAGGTAGGTATACCACCGAGGAACAAATCGATTTTACGATCAAGGCGGTATCGGAAACGGTATTAAAGTTGAGGGAGATGAGCCCACTATGGGAAATGTTTAAGGAAGGGATCGACATTGACGCAATTCAATGGGCGCATCATTAAACATTACAAGGGGAGAAGCTGCAGGCTTCGAAACTTGAAATGTTGATGCGCGGATTTCGCAATGGGCGCATCATTAAAATGTAAAAAAATATTAATTTTATAAAAAAATACAAACATGGCATATTCAGATAAAGTAATCGATCATTATTCCAATCCTAAAAATGTAGGAACCTTGGACAAAGCTTCTAAAAATGTAGGAACAGGTTTAGTAGGTGCTCCAGAATGTGGTGATGTAATGCGTTTACAAATTCAAGTAGATGAAGCAACTGGTATTATTACCGATGCTAAGTTTAAAACTTTTGGTTGCGGTTCAGCAATCGCATCCTCTTCATTAGCCACTGAGTGGTTAAAAGGAAAAACAATTGATCAAGCCGTTGCGATTGATAATATGGATTTAGTTGAGGAATTAAATTTACCTCCCGTTAAAATTCACTGTTCTGTATTAGCCGAAGATGCGATCAAAGCAGCAATTAATGATTTTCGTACCAAGAATGGCTTAGAGGAATTGGTTTTTGAACAAAGTCATGTGTAGCTTTTAAAAAGTAGAATTGAATAAGTATGAGTGAGGTTGCCCAAGAAAATTCCATTTATGTAAGTGCGAAAGCCAAGGCCAAAGTGTTGCAGTTGATGCAAGATGCTGGGGTGATGGACGACGCTTCTTATTTTTTACGCGTAGGCGTAGTGGGTGGCGGTTGCTCTGGATTAAGTTATAAGCTAGATTTCGACAATGAAATAAAGCCAATGGATCAGGTTTTTGAGGACAACGGTGTCAAAATTGTAACCGACTTAAAAAGCTTCCTTTATTTAGTGAATACCGAACTTGAATTTTCAGATGGCTTAAATGGCAAAGGATTTTATTTTAATAACCCCAATGCAAGTCGTAGTTGTGGATGTGGGGAAAGCTTTGCAGTATAATAATATCTTTTAAAACGAAATAGTTAGCCCCGTGCAATTCCGATGATTCGGTAAAGGCTCGGGGCTATTTTTTTTGTAGCTTTGAATTATGTGGTCAATATGCAAAAAGGAATGGACACAATATTTTAGTAGCCTTACGGGGTATCTAATTATCAGCTTTTATTTAACTGTGAATGGGCTGCTCCTATTTGTATTGCCTAATTTCAATATACTCGATTTTGGTTATGCTAGCTTACAAGCTTACTTTGATTTTGCCCCTTGGTTTTTATTATTATTGGTTCCAGCCATCACCATGCGTAGTTTTTCAGAGGAATACAAGCAAGGCACTTATGAAGTATTGCGTAGTATGCCATTTACTTCTTTGGAATTAATAATTGGTAAGTGGCTAGGTTGTTTACTCATTGTAATTGCTGCCATTGTTCCTACCTTTTTTTATGCATTTGTTTTAGAAGCCCTTAGTTCCACTGGAGGTGTGGATGTGGGAGCCACTTTGGGAAGTTATATCGGCTTATTTTTTTTATCTGCTGTATTTACAGCCGTGGGGGTTTATGCAAGTAGTCTTACTAAAAATAGTGCGATCGCCTTACTCATTTCTATACTTATTTCGATTGTTTTATTGAAAGGTTTTGATGCGGTCAGTAGCTTTCCCATTTTCAGTCAAGGGAATGATTACTATATCAAACAATTAGGATTGTCTTTGCACTATAATAATATGAGCAAGGGTGTTATTAGTGAAACCGACTTGTTTTACTTTTTGTCTATTCTGATTTTATTTGTGATGGGATCCATTGAAAATATTAAAGGGAAAGTAAAAAGTGTATTCATTGTGGTTGCTTTAATTTTAATTAATTATTTAGCACATTTGTTTCCATTTCAGTTAGACTTGACTAAGGAAAAAAGATACACTTTAAGTAACCCAGCTATAGCAATTGTATCTCAAATTAAATCACCAGTTGTAGTGCACTTGTACTTGGGGGGTGATCTTCCTTCGCATTATAAATCTATTTCTAATGCAGCTGCCGCATTATTGGATCAGTTAAGTCAATTAAATCCAACACAGCTAAAGTGGAATCTAGAAATCCCCAATCAATTAAAAAGCGATACTGCTTTATATGTGTTGTATGATAGTTTATCTAAATTAGGATTGCCCATTGAGCGAGTTCAAGCATCTGGCGATAAGATGGACAAAAGAGTAGATCAGCTTATTATTCCTGGCGCCTTGGTGGAAGTAGCAGGACAAAAGCCTTATGCGATTGATTTGCGCAGCTCGAAAAAATATTTTAAGCCATACAACATTGTTAAAGATATCCCAGAAATAGATGAGCAGGCAAGTGCGAATGCCGCCGAGGCTTTGTTAGAGTATAAATTTATTCAAGCCATCTATTTATTAAATCGGACAAGAGTTCCTTCTATTGCTTATTTAGTTGGTAATGGGGAGCCCATCAATTTAACCGTAAATGATATTGGCGAAACAATAAAAAATCAATATGATTTATCTGTTTTAGATTTAAGCAAGGGCTATCCTGATGCGAAAAAAATAAAAACTTTATTAATTGTTAAGCCTACAGTTCCATTTAATGATTTCGATAAATTGAAAATAGATCAATACCTTATGAATGGTGGACATATTATATGGGCCGTAGATAAATTGTATGCCGAATATGATAGTTTACAAAAAACAAATGGCTCTTATATTGCTTTTGATAGGGGATTGGGGTTAGATGATTTATTTTTTAAGTATGGGATTCGTGTCAATTCAAATTTAGTACAAGATTTAAATTGTGCTAAGCTGCCACTTGTTGTTGGGACACAGGCGGATGGCTCTCCTTTAATGCGCCGTATTCCTTGGCCGTATTATCCTTTTTTAAATGGCAATGACCAGCATGTATTGACTCAAAATATGGATCGCGTATTGTCCTTATTTCCTTCTAGTATTGATACACTATCTATAAAAGATGTCCGTCATACCATTTTATTATCTACCGATACCAGTTCTCGCATTTTGGCATCACCAGCACAAGTGACTTTAAATTCGGTGAAAGGCGAGGCTGATATGATGCAGTTTAATCAACATCATTTATCAGTGTCGGTATTATCGGAAGGTAGATTTAGTTCCTTTTTTGAAAACAGGGTCACCCAAGCACAAAAGGATAGTTTGCAACAACATTTAGGTGTTGCTTTTGTTGCAAAAGGGATGGTATCAAAACAAATTATTATTTCGGATGCGGATATATTCACTAACAAGGTTGATAAAACCAATGGCCCCATGCCCATGGGAATGATTCCATTTGAATCCTATCAGTTTGCCAATCGAGATTTTTTCATGAATGTGATTCAATATTTAAATGAACCGGGGGGTATTTTAGAAAGCAGGAATAAGGGGATTGTTTTAAGGGTATTGGATAAAACCAAAGTGCAAGAAAGTCGTGTTTTTTGGCAATTATTATTATTACTTGGACCCCTTTTTATACTAGCCATTCTTTATTTGGGTTGGAATCGTTATCGTCAAGGTCGTTTTGGGGCTTAGTCAATCAATTGCTATCTTTACCTTATGACAAAAGATCAGATTGTATATGTTGTTTTTGGCTTGGTTATTACCATTGCCCTATCACTTGACTTAGGATTTCTGAGTAAAAAAAATACGACTATTACGATACGTCAAGCCTTGCGTCAAACTTTTTTATGGGTTTTATTGGCACTTGGCTTTTTTGTTTTTATGTGGGTCGAAGAAGGTCAGAAGCTTGCCTTAGAATATTTAAGTGGTTATTTAATGGAGTGGAGTTTAAGTATCGATAATATTTTTGTGTTCATACTTATTTTTGATGCATTTAAAGTAAAAGAGATGCATTTATCAAGGGTTTTGTTAATTGGTATTTTAGCAGCCATTGTTTTTAGAATTTTATTTATAACGGTGGGGGTTGCCATTGTGGCACAATTTTCTTGGGTACTTTATTTATTCGGCCTCTTTTTATTATATACAGGTTATCAAATGTTTGTTGCAGATGAGGAAACTGCTTTTGATCCACATGAATCTAAAATATATAAATTTTTAAAAAGTTTTTTACCTCTAACACCTTCTGATGGGGAAGGTAAATTCATGATTCGTCAAAATGGCAAGCCTGTTTATACCACTTTGTTTGTAGTTGTGATTTTACTTGCAGCAATTGATATTGTTTTTGCGCTTGATTCAATTCCTGCAGTCATGGGCATATCAAGGAGTAGTTTGGTGATATATACTTCAAATATTTTTGCTGTTTTAGGCTTACGCTCCTTATTCTTTTTATTGCGAGGTGCTGTCAATGAATTTGAACATTTACAAAAAGGCATTGCGCTGGTATTAATTTTTATTGGTGTTAAAATGCTAGGGGAGCATTATATTAATATGGTAATGGATAAAAACGCACAAGTTTTATTGTCTTTATTGGTTATTTTATTTTGTATCACTGGTTCTATCTTTTATTCGATTTTTTCAAATAAACGGAAAAAACTACCCAAGGATTTTAAAGATCATTCAATTTAAATCATTTTATTGCCCTACTCCATTGAACATATTGCAACAAGCTTAAACGCAAAAGCGGCTATTCGTATACCAGCTCAAATTGATCATTTACTCACAGATAGTCGTCGGTTATTATATCCTAATGCAACTTTATTTTTTGCTATCACTACATTGCAAAATGATGGTCATTTGTATATTCCCGATTTGATTCAGAGAGGGGTTACAAATTTTGTAGTGCAACCTACATATGATACAAGCCAATTTTTACAATGTAATTTTATCATAGTTGAGGATGTTTTAGCAGCATTACAAATGCTTGCTGCACAACATCGTGCTGCGTTTACTTATCCAGTGATTGGTATCACGGGTAGTAATGGCAAGACCATAGTAAAAGAATGGTTGTATCAGTTATTAGCTAATCATTATTCTATTATTCGTAGTCCACGAAGTTACAATTCACAAATAGGGGTTCCATTAAGTGTATGGGAAATGACAGATCAGCATCAACTTGGAATTTTTGAGGCAGGTATATCACAAAAAGGAGAAATGCAATCCTTAGCTAATATTATACAACCTACGATTGGTATTTTAACAAGCATTGGTACGGCTCATGAAGAGGGATTCGAGGATGAGCAACAAAAAATAAAGGAAAAGAGGCTTCTATTTAGTAAAGCGCCATGTGTGATTGCGCCATGGGAGGCAATACAAGGCTTACATACAAATAATCAAACCCTTCTTACTTGGAGTAGGTCCCATACGGCTACTTTCAAAGTACAATCGGAAACAATAATAAATGCGCAAACGCATTTAATGGCCACTTATCAAGAAACATCTCTCGAATTTATCATTCCTTTTACAGATATTATTTCCGTCAATAATGTTATTACCTGTTTGCTCACATTATTGCATTTAAAAATTCCTATACAAGAAATTCAAAAAGGGATAAGTCAATTAAAGCATTTGGACATGCGTATGCAAATTAAAAAAGGCATACAAAATTGCTATATTTTAAATGACAGTTATAGTAACGACATTCATTCTTTAAAATTGGCATTGGAATATGCTACTCAACAGGCTGGCCAACTTCCTATCACTTTAATTTTGTCTGACTTAATTCAATTACAACCAACTACTATTGATTATGATCCATTAATAAAGCAATTGGTTGCATTCCCTATCAAAAAAATAATAGCTATTGGCAATACGCTTGCAAAGGCATTAAATGAAACTGAAGCACTTAAGCCATTGGGAATAAAATTGCAATACTTTGAAACCACTCAGCAATTTTTAAATGAAATGGACATTCATTCTTTTAAGGAAGAATTTATTTTAATTAAGGGAGCTCGAATTTTTGAATTAGAAAAAATAAATGAATGGCTACAACTTCAAGTTCATCAAACCTTGGCTGAAATTAATTTAACTTCTTTAGTTAGTAATTATAAAAAAATTAAAACCTTGGTGGGTCCGAATGTAAAAATCATGGCCATGGTAAAAGCCTTTGGTTATGGAGCAGGAAGTGCAGAAATTGCTCGAATTTTACAATTTCACCATGTTGATTATTTATCAGTGGCTTATGCTGATGAGGGAGTAGAATTACGCAAAGCGGGCATACACGCACCCATCATGGTAATGAATGTGGACGAGGCTGTATTTGATACTTTAATAAAATATCATTTAGAACCTGAAATATTTTCCTTTAACCTATATCAATCCTTTTATCAGTATATAAAAAATCAAGGTATTTCGAATTTCCCAATTCATTTAAAATTGAATACTGGCATGAATCGATTGGGATTTGATATTGAAGAAATACCAGCATTGTGCGAAATAGTAAAAGCGAGTCAATTATTAAAAGTGCAATCCATCTTTAGTCATTTAAGCGCAAGTGGGCAATTGGCTTTTGAAAATTTCACGCAACAACAATTGGATGCTTTTAATGAGTCAGCAAAAAAAATTGAAACTGCTTTAGGATATACATGTATTAAACATATTGCTAATTCAGGAAGTATTACAACCCACCAACAATTTCATTTAGATATGGTTCGTTTGGGGATTGGATTATATGGCGTTGCGCAAGGTGACATTTTATTGGAACCAGTAATGCAATTAAGCACCACCATTTCACAAATTAGGCATTTGAAAAAAGCGGACACGGTTGGTTACAATAGGTCGGGTATATTAACAAGAGATAGCGTCATTGCTACTGTTAGATTGGGCTATGCAGATGGCTATAGCCGACAGCTAGGAAAAGGGAAAGGGGCTATGTGGGTCAATCATGCATTAGCGCCCATTGTAGGGGATATTTGTATGGATATGACTATGATAGATATAACAGATATAAAAGGGGTAAAAGAAGGGGATACGGTTCAAGTATTTGGCAAGCAATTACCCATTGAGCAAATTGCAAAATGGGCTAACACTATACCTTATGAAATATTAACTTCAATTGGTCCAAGGGTGAAACGCATCTATGTAGAGGACTAAGATTGCAATTACTTATCTTTGCAATGAAATATAATTTTAAATCATCATGAACGGGAAAAAAACAGTAGCATTAATTGCTTTGATTATTTTTATTGATCAAGCCTTGAAGTTTTATATTAAATTAAATTATTTTATGGGTGAGGAGCATGCCATGATTGGAACATGGGCTAAGCTTCACTTTGTAGAGAACGAAGGCATGGCATGGGGTTTAAAATTGGGAGGTGATTTTGGAAAAATCGCATTAACCTTATTTAGATTGGCTGCGGTGACATGGGGTGTATTCTTAATTAAAGGTTTTATTGAAAAAAAATACCATCCTGGATTTTTATTTTGTGCCGCACTCATTTTTGCAGGCGCTTTGGGTAATTTAATTGATAGTATTTTTTATGGATTAATATTTGAAGCAAGTGTTCCTTATACAACCGTTGTTGCCCATCTATTTCCTGCAGAGGGTGGATATGCAGCACTGTTTCATGGTAAAGTGGTGGACATGTTTTATTTCCCTATTATACAAAACGCCCATTTTCCAAGCTGGTTTCCTATTTGGGGTGGTGAAGAGTTTGAATTTTTTAGACCCGTTTTTAACTTTGCAGATGCCGCTATCAGTACTGGGGTGATTACGCTTTTCGTTTTTCAGGGTAAATTTTTTAGTGAACCTGAACAAGTAAATATGGCCGAGCCCACTGACCCCATCAATTAATTTCGGGCCCCTTTCACGATCCCAAAATGCCCTGGCCTTTTTTAAAAGCTTATTCGTACCTTCGAGCCCTATAAATGAGCTAGGATAAGCGTTTTATGAGTAAAAAGTACCCTGAATTTAATGGATTACATCTGCCCACCATTGAGGCGGACATTTTAGCTGCTTGGAAAACTGAGCAAGCTTTTGAACAATCAGTTGCCTTAAGAGAGGGGAAACCCCCATTTGTATTTTATGAAGGACCACCAAGTGCCAATGGAATGCCTGGGATTCACCATGTCATTTCACGTACCTTAAAGGATATGGTTTGCAGGTATAAAACCATGCAAGGTTTTCAGGTAAAACGAAAAGGAGGATGGGATACCCATGGTTTACCGGTGGAATTAGGAGTTGAAAAAGAATTAGGCATCACAAAGGAAGATATTGGTAAAAAGATAAGTGTCGAAGACTATAATAAAAAATGTCGTGAAGCCGTATTGCGATATAAAAAGGAATGGGACGATATTACCAATAAGATGGGTTATTGGGTGGACTTGAATAACCCTTATATCACTTTTGAAAATAATTATATTGAAACACTTTGGTGGATATTAAGTACGCTTTATAAAAAAGGCTATTTATATCAAAGTGTAAGTATTCAACCTTATTCACCTGCTGCTGGTACTGGATTAAGTTCACATGAATTAAATCAGCCAGGCACATATAAGGATGTGAAAGATACATCGGCAGTAGCTATGTTTAAAGCAATTGCCACACCCCAAAGTCAATTTTTATTTGATGCTGTGATTGCAAATAAAAAACAAAATTCGGAGGCGTCGGACGAATTATTTTATATGGCATGGACCACAACGCCTTGGACTTTGCCTTCTAATTTAGGATTAACAGTAGGTCCTGCAATTGATTATGTCATAGTAGCTACTTTTAATCCCTATACCGCATTAGCCATCAATGTAATTATTGCAAATGCCTTGGTGTCTAAATATTTTAAGGAAGAAGGACAGGGTCTGACCACTTATAACGAAGCAGATAAAATTCTTCCATGGAAAATCATTGGAACATATAAGGGAAGTCAATTGAATGGATTGCGCTATGAACAATTAATGCCATTTGAAGCCAATGCACCAAAAAACATTGAAGGCGATCCTTTCAAAATAGTGTTAGGTGATTTTGTGACCACCGAAGACGGAACTGGTATTGTTCATACATCACCGGCTTTTGGTGCGGATGATTATAAAGTGGGACAAAAAAATAATTTAGGCATTATTACTTTAGTGGATCGCGAAGGAAAGTTTGTGGATGGAGTTGGAGAATTTAGCGGGCGCTTTGTAAAAAATTATAAAGATGAAAAGGATTACCAAGATGTCAATGTGGACATTTCGGTTAAATTAAAAAAGGAAAATCGAGCTTTCAAGGTTGAAAAATATGAACATAGTTATCCGCATTGTTGGAGAACCGATAAGCCTATTTTATATTATCCATTAGATGCTTGGTTTATCAAAACCACAGCAGTAAAGGATCGTATGGTTGAATTGAATAAAACCATTAACTGGAAACCTAAGAGTACAGGAGAAGGTCGTTTTGGAAATTGGTTGGAAAATATGGTAGACTGGAATTTAAGTCGCAGTAGGTATTGGGGAACCCCATTGCCTATTTGGAGAACCGAAGACGGAACAGAAGAAATTTGTATAGGTTCGATTGAGGAATTAACTGCAGCATTTTTAGATGCGAAGCAAAAAGGGCTCAATCAACAAGTACAACTTGACATCAAAGATGGTAAATTGGATGTGGATTTACACAAACCATTTGTGGATCAAATTGAATTGATGAGCGCAACTGGACAACCCATGAAAAGGGTTTCTGATTTAGTAGATGTATGGTTTGATTCAGGCGCCATGCCTTATGCGCAATGGCATTATCCATTTGAAAATAAAGATTTAATTGATAAAGGACTTGCCTTTCCTGCCGATTTTATTTGCGAAGGAGTGGATCAAACACGAGGTTGGTTTTATACTTTACATACTTTAGGTGTGATGTTATTTGATAGCGTTGCTTATAAAGCAGTTATGAGTAATGGCTTGGTATTGGATAAGAATGGAAACAAAATGAGTAAGCGTTTAGGCAATGTAGTGAATCCATTTGAAACCATTCAAGCTTATGGTGCGGATGCCACTCGTTGGTATTTGGTTACCAATGCATCACCTTGGGATAATTTAAAATTTGATTTGTCGGGTATACAGGAAGTGCAAAGAAAGTTTTTTGGTACGCTGTATAATACTTATCAGTTTTTTGTTTTGTATGCTAATGTGGATGATTTTCATTTTGAACAGGAACAAATTCCTTTGGCCAATCGACCTGAAATTGATCGTTGGATTATTTCGTCTTTAAATACATTAATACAAACAGTCACTAATGCAATGGACGATTTTGAACCAACTATCGCAGGTCGCGCCATTGAAACATTTGTGGATGAACATTTAAGTAATTGGTATGTGCGCTTATGTCGTCGTCGTTTTTGGAAAGGCACTTATACAGAGGATAAAATTTCGGCCTATCAAACTTTATATGAATGTATCGAAACCATTACCCGATTAATGGCACCGATTGCACCTTTCTTTTGTGATCAAGTATTTAGAAATTTAAATAGTGTTACCAAAAAGTTTGATGCGAGCTCCATACATCATATTGCATTTCCAAAAGCAGATACAAATAAAATAGATGGTCCATTAGAAACCAGAATGCAAATGGCACAGGAAATTTGTTCATTGGTTTTATCTATTCGAAAAAAAGTAAATATCAAAGTGCGCCAACCATTGCAAAAAATTCTAATACCTGTTCTTAATCCGGACATGAAGGGGAATATTGAGCAAATGGAGGAATTGATATTAGCCGAGGTTAATGTTAAAGAAATTAATTATATAACAGATACCGAGGGTGTCATTAGTAAAAAGTTGAAACCCAATTTTAAATTACTAGGTGCTAAGTTGGGGGGTAAGATGAAACAGGCTTCTGCGATGATTGGGGCCTTAAATCAGGCCCAAATAACCCAATTGGAAAAAGAGGGTAGTTTGGAGTTATTGGTAGAAGGAGAGGCTATTCAATTGTTAATCAGTGAAGTAGAGATTATTGCTGAAGATATTCCAGGTTGGAGCGTAGCTGTCAAAAATGCACTCACTGTAGCCTTAGATATCACCATTAGCCCTGCCTTATTACAAGAAGGCCATGCTAGGGAACTCGTAAATAGGGTTCAAAACATAAGAAAAGACAACAATTTTGACCTAACTGACAAGATTTTGCTTGAAATAGAGGATAATACGGAATTGATGCAGTCCATTATTCAATTTTCGGACTATATTTGCCGCGAAATTCTCGCATATCAAATTGACTGGGTACCTGCCATTAAAGAGGGGGTTGAGGTCGATATAAATGATCATAAACTTAGAATTTCAGTTAGAAAAAAAGGATAAAATATGGCTACAAAAAAACCAGCTCCTAAAAAAGCGGCTCCTAAAAAAGCAGTTCCTGCAAAAAAGGCAGCCCCTAAGAAAGCGGCTCCTGTAAAAAAGGTGGCCTCTAAAAAAGCGGCACCTGCAAAAAAAGCAGCCCCTAAAAAAGCAGCTCCTGTAAAAAAAGCGGTTCCTGCAAAAAAAGCAGCTCCTGTGAAAAAGGCGGCTCCTGTAAAAAAAGTGGTTCCTGCAAAAAAAGCAGTTCCTGCAAAAAAGGTAGTCCCCGTTAAAGCACCAATAAAAAATGCAATTCCTGCGAAAAAAGGGGTACCCGCAAAGGCCGCTGTTATAGCAAAGCCAATCGTGAAGCCTGTTGCAAAACCAGTTGAAAAATATGTTCCTCCTGCAAAGCCAGTTCCAAAAATTCCTACAGCACCAGTGAAGCCAGTGCGTAAAGCATTAGAGCCAATCAAGGATGTGAAAGTGCCTAAGATATCTTCTAAAAATAGTGTACCATACCAACCAGGTTATGTTCCTATGGAAAAAAGAAAGGAAGTAGAAAGATCTACTGAGACTTTGGTAAAATATTCGGATGCTGAATTGACTGAATTTAGAGATTTGATATCTAAAAAATTAGATGCGGCAAAAAAGGAATTAGTTTATCTACAAGGTTTAATTACTCGCAAGGATGAATTAGGTGGGGATAATGACGATGCAAGATATATGACAATGGAAGATGGCAGTATCAGCATGGAAAGAGAGCAATTAGGTCAAATGGCAAGTCGCCAACTTACCTTTATTGACCATCTTGAAAAAGCTTTAATGCGCATCGAAAACAAAACTTACGGTATTTGTAGAGTCACTGGTCGTTTAATTGATAAAGCTCGTTTACGCGCTGTGCCACATGCTACATTAAGTTTAGAAGCTAAATTAGGATATGTAAAAAATAGCTCAGACCAATAATTGAATAAAAAAATAATAAGGGAACCCTGATAGTAATATCGGGGTTTTTTATTTCACCTCCTGCATCTCAATCAGCTTTTGGTAATAACCATTTTGAGCAAGTAAGCTTTCATGGCTACCTCTTTCTACGACAACCCCTTTTTGCATTACAATAATTTCATCTGCATGTCGAATTGTTGACAACCTATGTGCAATCACAAGTGAAGTTCTGTTTTGCATCATATTGTTAATAGCATCTTGTACTAACTTTTCACTTTCTGTATCTAATGCCGAAGTGGCTTCATCTAAAATTAAGATGGGCGGATTTTTTAAAACAGCACGAGCAATGGTTAAGCGTTGACGTTCACCACCACTAAGCTTACTACCTCTATCTCCAATGATGGTATTAAATCCGTCTTCTTTTTTGGTAATGAATTCATAGGCATTAGCAATTTTTGCAGCTGCAATAATTTCAGCTTCAGTGGCATCTGGTTTACCTAATGCAATATTAGCCGAAATGGTATCATTAAATAAGATAGGCTCCTGTGTTACTACACTAATTAACTTTCTTAAACTTGATAAACTATATTCTTTAATATCTTTTCCGTCAATGTATAAATGACCAGCACTTACATCATGAAAGCGTGGAACTAAATCGGCCAAAGTGCTTTTCCCAGCACCTGACGATCCAACTAAGGCAACTGTTTTTCCTTTTTGTATAGTGAGGTTTATATTATTTAAAATTTCGGCATCTTGGTATGAAAATTGAACATTGTCAAATTGAATGGAGTGGTTGAATTGTTTTAACTCAATTGGATTTTCAATTTCTTCGACAGTAACAGGCGCTTCTAATATTTCATTTAATCGATCTAAAGTAGCTGTGCCTCTATTTACATGATACACCGCCTGTGATAAGGCTTTGGCTGGATTAATGATTTGAGAAAATAAAGCGACATAGCCTATAAAAGAACTACCTGATAATATTTCTCCATTCAACACTAGCTTTCCTCCAAACCATAAAACGCCACATAAAATAATTACGCCCAAGGATTCAGATAAAGGAGAGGCTAAATCACGACGGTATAAAATTTTGTTTTTGATATGAAAAATAGCATCTACCAAATCAAAAAAACTTTTTTTAACTCTTTGCTCAGCATTAAATGCTTTTATAATTCTAAGTCCTGATAAAGTCTCTTCCATTTGACTCATAATCTCACCCCATTTCACTTGTGCCTTATTGGTGTGTTTTTTTAAACTTCTACCAATTCTTCCTACTATTAATCCTGCTACTGGCAATAAAATAAAAACAAATAAAGTTAGCTTAACGCTAATAATAAATAAAACAATCATAATGCCAATAATATTCAAAGGCTCTTTGATGATACCTTCTAAAGCACCAATCACAGAATTTTCTAAATCTGCAATATCATTGGAGGACCGACTAAGGATATCGCCCTTACGTTGTTCAGTAAAAAATCCAATAGGTAGTTTTAAAATCTTGTCGTATAATAATTTTGAATATTTTCTTGTAACTGCATTACGAATAGGTGCTAAAAAATAGAAGGATAAATAAAGAAATATATTTTTCAGGATGACAGCAGTAATAATTCCAAAGCAAATCCAACCTAGGGCGTAAACTTTACCATACCTTGCTATATTGGTTTGCAAAAAGCCATATACAATATCCTTTAAACTACCCGATGAATGTTGTGTAGCAATTTGGGCAGCTCCATTAAGTTCGTTGGTTCCAAAAATCAGGTCCATAAAAGGCACTAACATACTCAACGAAAACAAGCTAAATAGGATGGAGAGGGTAATAAAGAGGGTATACAAGCCCATATAAGCCTTGTACTCCTTGATATAACTAATGATGCGAATAAATTTCTTCATATTCAAACTATTCCACGAAATAATCAGCAAAGTAACTAATTTTACATCGAATCAACGATTTTGATTATATGGAAGAAGGTAAAAGACAAAAGCAGGTAGCCGGGGCAATTCAAACCGCCCTAAATGATATATTTTTAAAATTAGGCCTTAATCATTTGCAAGGGGGTATGATCTCCATTTCCTCGGTCAAAGTGACCCCTGATTTATTAGAGGCCAGGATTTACTTAAGTCTATTTCAAGTGGCGGATACCAACGATTGTTTTAAGAAAATTGAAGCAAAAACTTGGGAGGTGAAAAAGCACCTTGCGGATAACATGAAACATCAATTAAGGCGAATTCCCGTATTACATTTTTATTTAGATGACACCTTAGATTATGTTTTTAAGATGGATGAGATTTTAAAAAATTTATAAGTGCATTTTTTATTTGCTTGGCGTTATTTTAGGGGTAAGTATGCTTTTCAGGCAATTCAAATTATTGCCTGGGTGAGTGTTTTTGCAATTGCCTTAGGCACGGCCGCATTAATTACCGTGCTAAGCGTTTCAAATGGTTTTACCGAAGTAGTGAAGGGGTTATACTCTGATTTTTATGCAGATGTTCGTGTGACTGCAACCAATGCAAAGTTTTTCAAAATATCAGACACTCATTATCATGCTATTGAAAAAATGGATGGCGTCATTGCAGTCAGTAAAGTGGTAGAGAATAAAGCATTGCTTGTAAAAGGTGCCCGCCAATCGGTCGTCATGGTGAAAGGGGTGGACAGCAACTATGCGCACATCAATAAAATTTCCAATTATTTAAAAAGAGGGGAGTTTGCATTAGGGCATATTTCAAATCCTCAAATCGTAGTAGGTATTGGCGTTGAGCAAAGCTTAGGATTATTTCAAGAACCATTAGGAGATACCCTGCAATTATATGCTGTAAACCGTTCTGGCAAATCCATTACACAATTAGATCAGTTAAATACACTTTCAGTGGTGCAGTCGGGGGCCTTTTCGATACAACAGGAGTTTGATGAACAATATATTTTTGCTGATTATGCTTTTGCGCAATACTTATTTGATTTATCTGAAAATGAGATCACAGGAATTGAATTATCTATTGATCCCAAAAAAGAAAAATTAATTGTGGCATCTATTCAGTCACTACTAGGAAAGGAGGTGCAAATTCAAAATAAGTATCAGCAAAATATTGACTTGTATAAAATAATGCAAACCGAAAAGTGGATTATATTTTTTATCCTAGCTCTTATAATGATTGTGGCTTCCTTTAATTTGGTGGGAGCACTTACTATGTTGGTGTTAGAAAAGAAAAAGGATATTCATGTTTTACATTCCATGGGTGCAACTTCATGGGATATTCAAAAAATATTTTTACTATTATCTGGCGTGATGGCTTTTATGGGGGCAATGATTGGTGGTGTGCTGTCTAGTTTATTTTGTTGGCTACAGCTTAAGTTTCATTTAATAAAATTGGAAGGAAATTCATTTGTAATTGATTACTATCCTGTAAAACCAATGCTAGTAGACTATATCGCCATTATTGGATTGGTCGTATTCATCTCTATTTTAGCGGGATGGATTCCTGCGCGACGCGCGGCAGCTTCCTTACACGAGAAGATTTAAAGTAAAGAGAATCACAAAGAGGATTTTATTGGGGATTTATTTTTCAAAAAATCCCCTTTAGCTGATCCTTTATATCATATTTGATATAAAGGGATGGTGATAAGTAAAAAGAATCAAAAAGAGGATTTAAAAGAGATTTTATATTTTATAAAAATCTCTTTTAAATCAATAGTCGCCTAAAGTTTCTTCAAGCTGACCTAATGCTTTTGCAAGTTGTTCATCGTTAGGTGCAATGCCATGCCATTCGTGGCTGCCTTCCATAAAGTCAACACCCTTACCCATTTCGGTTTTCATTAAAATACAAATAGGTTTTCCTTGGCCTGTTAATGATTTTGCTTTTTCAAGCGTGTCTACAATTTCAGTCATGTTATGACCATCCATATGTAAAACGGTCCAATTAAAGGCTTTGAATTTATCTTCCAAACTATCTAAGGATAATACTTTGCTTAATGGGCCATCAATTTGTTGACCATTTACATCTACAGTTGCAATTAAATTATCTACTTTATTATGAGCAGCAAACATAATGGATTCCCATATTTGGCCTTCTTGTAATTCGCCATCACCATGTAAGCAGTAAACGGTTCTATTATCGTTATTGTATTTTTTAGTTAGTGCAGCACCAATCGCCACGCTCATACCTTGTCCTAATGAACCACTTGCAATACGAATGCCTGGTAAATGTTCGTGTGTGGTAGGGTGACCTTGTAAACGAGAATTAATTTTTCGGAAAGTAGCTAATTCCTTTACATCAAAATAACCCGATCTTGCAAGTACAGAATAAAAAACAGGAGAAATATGACCATTTGATAAAAAGAAAAGATCTTCTCCTTTGCCATCCATTGAAAAATGATTGTCGTGTTTTAAAACCTTAAAATACAAGGCAGTTAAAAAATCGGTACAGCCCAAAGAGCCACCAGGGTGACCGCTTTGTTGCGCGTGAACCATTCTTACAATATCCCTTCTAATTTGGGAAGCAATTTTAGTTAATTCGGTGGTTGCCATAAATTTAGTATCGGTATGCCGCAAAGATAGAATTCGTAGCCTAAATACAGGTGAAAACTTTTTAAAATTGGGTAAAAAAGGGCAATGAACAATACGATGATTTGCGTAGCTTTGTTTACTCAAATAATTCAAATATGTCGGACGAATTACAAAAAATTAGTGCTGAAGCCGAAATCGGCATGAAAAAGGCCATCAATCACCTAGAAATTGAATTGACTAAAATCAGAGCTGGAAAGGCAACCCCTTCCATCCTAGAAGGCATCAATGTAGATTATTATGGTACCCCAACTCCTATTAGTCAAGTAGCCAATGTGCAAGTATTGGATTCAAGGACCATTAGTATTCAACCATGGGAGAAAAACATGTTGCCTTTGATTGAGCGTTCTATTATGGCAGCTAATATTGGAATTACACCTCAAAATGATGGCGTTAATATTCGTTTGTTTATGCCACCGTTGACCGAAGAGCGTCGTAAGGAATTATATAAAAAAGCAAGTGGAGAGGGGGAAAGTAGTAAAGTTGCTATTCGTAATATAAGGAGAGATCATATCGAGCAGGTTAAAAAATTACAAAAGGACGGCATGAGTGAAGATATTTGCAAAGGCGCAGAAGATACCATTCAAGCACTAACTGATAAGCATATCGCATTAGTTGAAAAGCACTTGGAAGCCAAGGAAAAAGAAATGATGACGATCTAATTTTATTTGGATTCTTTAGTCGCGCTTCGCTTATTTACAAGATACACCCCAATTAGGATGATAGCCAGTCCCACTAAACGTAGTGGATGAATGGGTTCGTTGTATATTAATCCCATCGCTAAGGAAACAAAGGGGATGGCATAGGTAACAGTGGATGCAAATAAAATGCCCGCGCGTTTTACTAAAATATAAAATAAAATGGAGGCGATCGAAGTATTGATCACGCCTAATGTTCCACCAGCCAAAGTAGCATGTAATAAAGCGGCATCTTTAAAATCATAATTAAAGTAACCCGTCATGTATAATATAATTACACCTGGGATGACTGAGAAGGAAAAGGCAACAGATGCGATATGAATGGCGCTGATATTTTGCATATGCTTACCCACCATATTCACGTTGATGCCATAACAAATGGTTGCTAACATGATAAAAAAGCTAAACGAAAAATTTTCAAAATGTAAAGTTTTTCCAGCGACCACCGAAACGCATAAGCCAACTAGTCCAAGTAAAATTCCACCTATTTTTTTTAAGTCAATAGTTACTTTAAAAATAGCCATACCCACTAAGATGGTAAACAAGGGGGTGAGTGAATTTAATATGCCAGCTAATGCGCTGTCGATTTTTGTTTCGGCAATACAAAATAAATAAGCAGGAATAAAATTGCCAATGACTCCCGATAAAATAACTAATCCTATTTTGTTTTTTGGAATATTTTTTAAAGCTTGAAAAGCAAAAGGCACTAAAACGATACCTGCAAAAACCATTCTTAAAGAGGCCACTTGGTATGGGCTAAGCTGAACAGATCCTGCTTGCATCCCTATTTTCATTAATAAAAAGGAGCTACCCCAAATTACGGCAAGGAGGATAAAAATGCCCCAATTAATCAACTTTTTGTTCATGAACTTGAATTTGGGCAAAGATGCTAATATTTTGATTAAAAGTGGATAAATAATCGATCAATTAACGCTAATTTAATAACGATTCCTTTTCTTTGTAGGAATGAACCAGCATACTAATTATTCGATAAAAGTGGACCAATTTGAGGGTCCTTTTGACTTATTGCTTTTTTTTATTGAACGTGACGAAATGGATATATACAATATCCAAATCACTAAAATTATCAATGATTTTTTGGACTTTATTCATCAGGAAGAAAAGCTAAATATTGAATTAAGTAGTGAGTTTATTTTATTCGTGTCTACACTAATGCGTATTAAAGCAAAATTATTATTACCTCGAAAGGAGTTGGATGCATTAGGAAATGAAATTGATCCAAGACAGGAATTAATTGATAAAATACTTGAGTATAAAAAATACAAGGAAGCTGCAGTACAAATGGCCGATTTAGAGGCTTTGCGTATGTTGATGATGAAAAGAGGAAATATTCAACAGGAGATGTCGATTGTAGGTGAAGTGGCAGCAGAGGGCACCGAATTACAAACGGTGACTTTATTTAAATTAATGAAGTCATTCGAAAAAGTAATGACTCGTTTGCAAGAACGTCAAAACCGACCAGTGCATACGGTGGTAAGATACAACTACACCATGGAAAGTAGTCGTGAGTATTTATTGAAAACAGTACAGGAAGGCAAAACAGTCGCTTTTGAAAAAGTATTTGATGTTTGTCAAGACCGAGTGCAAGCTTTATTCTTCTTTTTATCTATATTAGAATTAGCTCAACAAAAATATATGAAGTTATTGGTGGGGGAAGGTCGAAATAATTTCATCATTGAATGGAATGAAAATAGGGAAGACGATTTGGAGCCTGGCCATGTTGACAGCTTTGATTCATATGAAACCGCGAATCTAGAGGCCTTCAAGGATGATATCAATGATGCAACTCCATTAGGTGAAGGCGATTTTGATCCAAGTTTGAATTAACCATCCTTATTACTTTTCACTAATATTTAATACAATTGACATCATTCAATGTATTTTTTATTTAACTTTAAGACAGTTAAATAAACGTTTATGCACAGCTTACCCGATTCGATATCAAAGTCCATTAATGAATCTTATATAATATCTGAAAGTCAAATTGATTTTTTCAGAAACAATGGTTTTATTAAATTAAAACAAGTATTTAGTAAGGAGGAGATTGATTATTTAAATACGGTGATTACAGATCAAGTAAATCAATTAAATCAGCAAGTACTTTCTTTGGATCAAAGAGATACTTATGGAAAAGCTTTTTTGCAAATCATGAATATTTGGAAAAACTCTGATATTGTAAAGGAATTGGTGTTTGGCAAAAAGTTAGCTAAAATAGCGACTGAATTATTAGAAGTGGAAGGGGTAAGAATATACCATGATCAAGCCTTATATAAAGAGCCAAGTGGTGGACATACACCCTGGCATGCCGACCAATATTATTGGCCATTGGCTTCGGATAATACTGTTACTGCATGGATGCCATTACAAGAGACGCCATTAGAGTGGGGACCACTTGAATTTAGTGCAGGAAGTAATCAATTAAAAGAGGGACGGGATAAAGAAATTAGTGATGATAGCCAGCAATTTTTAGAAGACGCTTTAAAAAAGAAAGGCTTCCCTCATGTTGTTGAATCATTTGATTTAGGAGAGGTTAGTTTTCATAGAGGCTGGTTATACCATCGAGCAGGACCCAATAAAAGCAATCAAATGCGTAAGGTCATGACCATCATCTACATGGATAAGGACATAAAATTAAAAGCGCCAGAAAATAAAAATCAACAAAACGATTGGGATACATGGTGCCCAGGTGCGGTGATAGGAGAAATAGTGAATACGCCATTGAATCCTATTTTATATCAACGATAAAAAGGGGTTATTAAAAAAATACATTGCCATTTATGGACCTCTCCATCATTGATACACATTTACACATTTGGAATTTAGACAAAGTCCATTATAGTTGGCTTCAAGGAGATACTTCAATTTTAGCGCGCAATTATTTACCATCTGAAATTCATCCTAGTCTCAGCAAAGTCAATGTGACAAAGGCTGTTTTAGTACAAGCTGAAAATCATTGGGAGGATACCCAATTCATGTTAGCTGCTGCAGAAAATAATGATTGGGTGAAAGGGGTAGTGGGTTGGTTGCCTTTGCTTGACCCGAATGAAACACAAAGAATCATTGAAACCGAATTTAAAAACAATCCCTATCTAAAAGGTGTTCGACATTTAATACATAATGAACCCGATGATAAATGGTTGTTGCAAGATACAGTGATGGAGAGTTTAAAAATGTTAGCTCATTATCAATTGACTTATGATATTGTAGGCGTCAAGGAAGCGCATATCCAATCAGCCATAAAAATAGCGGATACCATTCCTTCCTTGTCCTTGGTCTTGGATCATTTATATAATCCTCCTCTGTCTAATCCAAATGGGATGGATCAATGGCGCGTTCAAATGAAAGAAGCTTCGCAGTATAAAAATATATTTGCAAAAATTTCAGGATTAGGAACGCAGGTAGGTCCTGTTGAAACATGGACTGGGCAAGATGTTCAGCCTGCGGTCGAATATGCGCTTGAATTATTTGGAGTGGATCGATGTTTTTGTGGGGGTGATTGGCCCGTTTCCTTATTAGCCGGTAGTTACGAAAAGACGATTCAAATTTATCGATCTATCATTGAAAATAGTTTGTCTATAGTAGATCAAGAAAAAGTGTTCAATATCAATGCAAGTTTATTTTATAAACTATAATTACACTTCGGTGAGTAGGCTTTTACCTAACAACGCTTTTACTGTTTCTACAATTGCGTTGGCGTCATAGTGACATTCGTTTTGTAATTCCTTTAAACTACCATGTTCTACGATACTATCTGGAATACCCAGCATTTTTATTTTTGCAGTGTATTGATGTTCATTCATGAATTCTAAAATTGACGAACCAAAACCACCTACCACTGTTGCGTCTTCTACAGTAATGATCATTGAATAATTTTGGAATACTTCATGTAATAATGCCTCATCCATTGGTTTTACAAATCTAATATCATAATGAGCAGGATCAATGCCTTCGGGGCGTAACTGGCGAATTGCAGTTTGTGCAAAATTACCAGGATGTCCAAAACTTAAAATGGCAATATCCTTTCCGTCTTTCAATTTTCTTCCTTTCCCTATTTCAATTTTTTCAAATGGTTTTTGCCAATCCACCATGACGCCTTCGCCGCGAGGATAACGAATCACAAAAGGCAATAGGGTATCGGGTAATTGTGCGGTGTACATTAAATTGCGTAATTCTTGCTCGTTCATTGGAGCACTGATAATCATATTAGGAATACATCTAAAAAAAGCAATATCATAACAACCATGATGCGTAGGTCCATCTTCGCCCACTAAGCCTGCTCGATCTAAACAAAATACGACTGGTAATTTTTGAATTGCAACGTCATGTATTACTTGATCATATGCACGTTGCATAAATGAAGAATAAATATTACAAAACACTTTGATGCCTTGTGTGGCAAGACCAGCACTTAATGTAACTGCATGTTGTTCGCAAATACCCACATCAAATGCACGATGCGGCATTTCATCCATCATAAATTTAAGAGAGGAACCACTTGGCATTGCAGGTGTGACAGCCATGATTTGAGGATTCACTTTTGCTAATTCAAGAATAGAGTGTCCAAAAACATCTTGGTATTTAGGCGGCTGTGGCGTCTCAATTTTCTTTTTAAGAATTTCACCTGTTAATTTATCAAACAAACCAGGCGCATGCCATTTGGTTTGATCTTTTTCGGCTAAAGCATATCCTTTACCTTTCACAGTAATGATATGAAGTAATTTAGGTCCTGGAATTTCTTTTAAGTCCTTTAAGGTATCTACTAAATTGGCAATATTATGACCATCGATTGGTCCAAAGTACCTTAGTTGTAATGCTTCAAAAATATTACTGCTTTTGGAAACCACTCCTTTCAAACTCGCTTCCAATTTGGATGCCATATCACGCGTAAACTTTTTTCCTATTGGGAGTTTTCCCATTAAACTCCAAATCTCATCTCTCACTTTATTATAAGTGGGAGATGTACTAATATCTGTTAAGTATTCCCTTAATGCACCCACATTTGGATCGATACTCATATTGTTATCGTTCAAAATAATTAGGACATCGCTGTCTGCTACACCTGCATGGTTCATTGCTTCAAAAGCCATTCCTGCTGTCATAGATCCATCTCCAATAATAGCAACGGACTTTCTATTCTCTCCTTTGTATTTCGCAGCCATGGCCATTCCTAGAGCGGCTGAGATAGAAGTAGATGAATGACCAACACCAAAAGTATCATATTCGCTTTCACTTCGTTTTGGGAAACCACTAAGGCCCTTGTACTTTCGATTTGTCACAAATTGATCGCGACGACCTGTTAAGATTTTGTGACCATAGGCTTGATGCCCAACATCCCATACTAACTGATCGTAAGGAGTATTGTACACATAATGCAATGCAACACTTAATTCCACCACGCCAAGGCTGGCCGAAAAATGACCCCCATGGATGCTCACTATATCAATGATATATTGTCTCAATTCATCGCAAACCTGATGCAATTGCTCCCTAGATACTTTTTTCAAGTCCTGAGGTGTATTGATTGAATTTAAAAGGGGGCCTGCTGTTATTTGCATTAACTATAATTGGTATGTAAAAGTAAGTTAATAACATAAATTTATGGCAAAAGTTTAAAATGACGAAAATCAGTTGCCGTGCAACTAGCTATTAGACCATTGGTCCAAAAGAAAAGCCTTTTACAGCATGAATTTGAGTAAATTTGATAAGATGAAAAAGAAAGCGTCAAGATATTGGATTTGTCAAATTTTAGGATGGTTAAGCTATGGGTTAACGCTCATATTTTTTTCCTATATTCTAGAGAAACAGTTAAGCCCTGTATTTTATCCTAGGATGGTAATTAATATTTTATTAGGACTTGGCTTAACTCATTTGCTGAGGGTTTTTATGGTTAAAAAAGGCTTACGCCCGCCCATGGCATACAATCAGTGGTGGAGAATATTAATGTTGTTTTTTGCTTACACTATTTTATATAGTTTTTTGATCAGTAGTATTTTTGAAATTTTTAAATTGTATGATGCGGGTCGTAAAATGACCCATTATGTTTTGCCAGATTTATCTTTTCAAAATATAATTACCGAATGGAGTCCAGCTCGAGTAACAAAGCGATTTTTAATAAGTCTTGTTTTTGATACACCTATTTCTGTGATTTGGATATCAGTATATATGTTATGGCACTTTATTGAATTTAGTAATTCTGAAGCCATCAATAAAATTAAACTTGAATCATTAATTAAGGAGTTAGAATTAAAGACTATTAAATCACAAATTAATCCTCATTTTATTTTTAATGCACTTAATAGTATTCGGGCGTTAGTGGATGAAAACCCTACAAGAGCAAGGCAAGCTATTACCGAATTGAGTAATATTTTAAGAAGTAGTATTCAAGTAGATAAAATTGAAATTACAAGCCTTGAAAAAGAATTAGCAATAGTGAAGGATTATTTAGCATTGGAGTACATTCGATTTGAAGATAGATTAAATGTGGTGTACGAAATTGAAGCGGCTACTTTGCAAAATAAGGTACCTCCTATGATGTTACAAACCTTGGTGGAGAATGCAATTAAACATGGTTTAAGTAAACAGCCTGGAACCTGTCTTATTAAAATAGTTTCTAAATTTGACCAAGATAAACATGTCTTATTAGTTCAAAATTCGGGCGTGTTGGAAAAAGTGGAAAAGGATGGCTTTGGATTGCAAAGTACAAGGGAGCGATTAAATATTTTATATCGCGGCATGGCCGAATTTGAAATATATCAATGTGAACCCAATCAGGTAACCGCCAAATTGGTGATACCTATTTCAATATCAAATAACTAATTGTATGCCTATTACAGCCATTATCATTGATGATGAAAGATTAGCCCGTAATGAGCTTAAAAAATTATTGGAACAACATCCTGAAATTCAAATCATAGATGAGGCCAGTAGTGTGGATGAGGGTGTAGAAAAAATTGATATGGCACGTCCTGATTTAATTTTTTTAGACATTCAAATGCCTGGCAAAACAGGGTTTGATTTATTAGCAGAAATAGAAAAATCGCCAAAAGTAATTTTCACTACTGCTTTTGATGAGTTTGCGTTAAAGGCATTTGAAGTGAATGCTTTGGATTATTTATTAAAACCAATTGATCCCAATCGATTAAGTGACGCAATACAAAAATTACAAACAGAAATATCTTTAGAGCAGGCAAGTCTATTGGGAACAACCCGAGGGCCTTTGTCAGAAGCAGACCAAGTATTTGTAAAAGATGGCGAAAAATGCTGGTTTGTTAAATTATCAGAAATTAGATTATTTGAAAGTGTAGGCAACTATGCTAAAGTTTATTTTTCAACTAATAAACCGCTTATCTTAAAATCTTTAAATGCTTTAGAAGACAGGTTAGACGATCATGTATTTTTCAGAGCCAATCGTAAGCATATTATTAATTTACATTGGATTGAAAAAATAGAGCCTTATTTTAATGGAGGCTTATTGGTGGAACTAAAGGGAGGTGAAAAAATTGAAATCAGTCGCCGTCAAACAGTTAAGTTTAAGGAGATGATGAGCTTCTAATGATTCAGACTATGGATGGCCTCGGAGATGGATTGGATTAAATTGGGGTCTTTTTCCACTGCGTTCCCCACCACAATAATATCAGCGCCTGCAATACAATTTTCCTTTGCTTTTTCGGGGGTGGTAATTCCGCCGCCAATGATTAATGGAATTTTGATATGTTGACTAACCTTTTGAATCATATTTGACGCAATGGCCTTTTGAGCACCACTACCAGCATCCATATAAATTAACTTTAACCCCAACATTTCGCCTGCCATCGCTGTACATAATGCAATATCATTTTTATTGGAAGGGATGGGGTTGGAA
Source organism: Chitinophagia bacterium (assembly GCA_037129315.1). Classification (GTDB taxonomy): domain Bacteria; phylum Bacteroidota; class Bacteroidia; order Chitinophagales; family Chitinophagaceae; genus Sediminibacterium. The sequence goes on from JBAXVC010000003.1 coordinate 156,792, forward strand.
TTAGATATATAAGAAACGGTGGTTGGAGTGCCTCCATCAATTAGCATATAACCTACTGAGATAATTTCAAGCCCTGATTTTTTTATAAAGGGAGCACTAGTGACATGTTGCCCAATCAATAGTTCGGCATTCCTTCCAGATATCAATGAAAGGTATAAAAGGGCATCTGCCTTGGGAGTAATCTGGTCGGGTGATCCAGGAAATAAAATAACTGGAATGGAACATTGCTTTTTAATATTTGCAACAACAGCATCTAAGGTATCTGTTACTACCAAGCTTCCGCCAACAAAAAAATAATCCACTTTTGCTTTTACTGCAATAGCAATTGTTTGGTTTAAACTTGCATCATTAATTTTATCGGGGTCAATTAAAACAGCAAATGCTTTTTGGGAACTTGATTTCCCTTGAGTAATAATATCGTAAATTTTATTTGACATTTTGAATGCCCGTGTAAGGTGCAATATTTTTTCCAAAATAGCACATAAAATGGAGGTAAAAAACTAGTTATTTTATAAATTATTCACCCCCAAGAGTCCTTTTAAGGTAGGAGGAGGGCTTGCCAATAAAAGTAATCTATATTGCTTTAATATCAACAGCATTAAGGGTTCTGTGATAAATACTAAAAATTTCAAACATCCAAGGTTTTTTTTTCGCAGAAACTAACATGGCTTGGGGATAAATCGCCAAAATCAAGTGGGATATAGGGTTTAAAATAATCCACATTTCTTTTCCACAGCTGTTGATATTTCCATGATTGAAGTATGGTTTTAGAAAGATATTTTCGTATACCCATCAAGGTTTTTGAAAAACCTAGTGGGATAACCTACTAACATCCTAAATAGAATAGAACATGGCTACTCCAAAAACAAAAACGGGTTTGCAATTTACCCGCCGCTTTACTAAAGAGAATGTTTCTCCATTCGATCAATTCGAGTATGATTACAGAGACAGCATTATTAAAAATCCAAATGGTGAGAAAGTATTTGAAATGACCAATGTGGAAGTTCCAAAACAATGGAGCCAGATTGCAACAGATATTTTAGCACAAAAGTATTTTAGAAAAGCGGGTGTTCCACAACCGGATGGTTCATTAGGTCGTGAAACAACAGTGAAGCAAGTAGCGCATCGTATGGCTAATTGTTGGAGAGTGTGGGGAGAGCGATATGGTTATTTTGCTACTGAAAAAGATGCACAAGTATTTTATGAGGAGTTAGTATATAGTATTTTAAATCAAGCATGTGTTCCTAATTCACCACAATGGTTTAATACAGGGTTACATGAAAGTTATGGTATCACAGGTGGTGCACAAGGGCACTATTATGTAGATCCTATCGATAAACAATTAAAAAGATCAACAAGTGCTTATGAGCGTCCACAACCTCACGCTTGCTTTATCTTAAGCGTAAGTGATGATTTAGTGAACGAAGGCGGTATTATGGATTTATGGACAAGAGAAGCAAGAATTTTTAAATATGGTTCTGGTGTGGGTACTAACTTTTCTCAAATCAGAGGAGCTAATGAAAAATTAAGCGGTGGCGGATCATCAAGTGGTTTAATGAGCTTCTTGAAAATTGGTGACCGTGCAGCAGGTGCGATCAAAAGTGGTGGTACTACACGTCGTGCTGCTAAGATGGTTTGTTTGGATTTAGACCATCCAGAAGTAATGGATTTTATTAACTGGAAAGTAAAAGAAGAAGATAAAGTAGCTGCTTTAATTGCAGCTGGTTATGATAATAGTTATGAAGGTGAAGCCTACGCAACAGTGTCTGGCCAAAACTCAAACAACTCGGTGCGTATTCCAAATAGCTTCTTTAAAGCATTGTCTGAAAATGGCAACTGGGAATTAAAAGCAAGAACCGATGGCCGTGTGATGCAATCTATCCCTGCTCGTGAAGTATGGGATCAAATTGCAAATGCTGCATGGCGTTGCGCTGATCCAGGTACACAATATGATACTACTATTAACGAGTGGCATACTTGTCCAAAAGGGGGACGAATCAATGCGTCTAACCCATGTTCAGAATATATGTTCTTGGACAATACGGCATGTAACTTAGCTTCCATCAACT
>JBAXVC010000030.1:0-10238 GCA_037129315.1 Chitinophagia bacterium
TGCGCCTGTGAAAAAAGATACAGTGGTGGTAGCTAAAGTGATACCTAAAGTTATTATTTCAGTTAAAAAGGATACGGTAGCTCAATTATTAAAATCCGTTACTGTAAATGCTTTATCCAAGACAGGAGCTCCAATTAAAAAGGATACAACAGTAAAAGCATTTAAACCATCTACACCTATAATAACTACCGCCGCAGTTTCTAAAAAGGAGAATACAAAAGTTATTGCGCAGGATTCAAATGATGAGGACCAAATCACTAAAGAGGAAATTATCAAAGCATTAGATTCCTTGGCTAAGTTAAAACGAGAGCAGGAGCGTATTGTAGAATATTTAACAAAGAGAATCAACAAAAAGCCAATACTTATTTATGTAAGTTCTGATTCTGTAGACATTGATATTTACGATAATGCGATCCATGATAAAGATTCTGTTTCGGTTATTTATAATAATCGCATCATTGTTGATAGACAGGAATTAAAAGTGAATAAGCCTATTAAATTTAAATTAAAAGTGGAGTTGAATTCTAAGATGAATGAACTTGTCATGGTAGCAGAAAATCTTGGATCAGAACCTCCTAATACAGCTGTGTTGTTTGTAACTGAAAAAAATGGTAAAAGACAACAGGTAATGTTATCGACAGATATGACACATAATGAAGTCATTTACTTTATAAAAATTGGGAAGCAGAAATAGGGATCATTCCAATTTTGAAAAGTGCAAATTTGACTATGTACACTATTTAATCCTTTTTATGTACCTTCGCGCATCATTATTAAGATATGAAGCGAATTGAAAGACACAGGGCGATACTAGGAGTGGACGATAAGGCTACTTTAAACGACTTAAAAAAAGTATATCGTAAAATTATGATGGAGTGGCATCCTGATAAATTTCAAGAGAGTGAGGAGGCTAAAAAAATGGCAGAAGAAAAATCTGCAAAATTAATTTCATCCTATCATTTTTTAGTAAGCGTGCATCCCGAAACGCATGAAGCTACTTTAAGCGAATACACAGCTACGACCACCGAAGCAAGTATAGATGATTTTGAATTTAAATCTGAAATATTAAGAGTTGTTTTTTCTGACGGTAATGAATATGAATATTATGGTGTACCTAAAGCCATTTATGTTAAATTGGTAAATGCTGATACCCCGGATCGTTTTGCTAGACGACATATCTATGAAAATTATTTATACCGAAGTACTAGTAAAATTGTTGGAGGGAATTAGAACTTTATAGCTATTTCGCTCAACAAAATATTTAAGATTTTCCGTTTTTTGTAAGCAGAGCGTAGGTTATTTTAGTAGTTTTACTAACTATTATAATACAATAATTTATACTCATGGAAAACAACACCAATAGCGAAGGGAAGTGTCCTTTTACAGGCGCTACAGCAGCATCAAAAGTAACCAACGCGGGCACTAGAAATACTGATTGGTGGCCGAATCAATTAAGATTAAATATTCTACGTCAACATTCAAGTTTGTCTAACCCAATGGGGGAAACATTTAATTATGCTGAAGCATTCAAATCTTTAGATTTAAAAGCAGTTAAAAAAGACATTGTTGACTTAATGACAACATCACAGGATTGGTGGCCTGCAGATTATGGGCACTATGGACCTTTCTTTATTCGTATGGCATGGCATAGCGCAGGAACTTATCGTACAACAGATGGTCGTGGTGGTGGTGGTGCAGGTATGCAAAGATTTGCACCATTAAATAGTTGGCCAGATAATACCAATTTAGACAAAGCAAGATTATTATTATGGCCTATAAAAAAGAAATATGGTCAAAAATTATCTTGGGCCGATTTAATGATATTAGCCGGTAACTGTGCATTAGAGTCGATGGGCTTTAACACATTTGGATTTGCGGGTGGACGTGAAGATGTTTGGGAACCACAGGAAGAAGTGTATTGGGGAGCAGAGCGTGAATGGTTAGGCGATAAAAGATATTCAGGAGATCGCAATTTAGAAAATCCATTAGCAGCAGTTCAAATGGGTTTAATTTATGTTAATCCAGAAGGACCTAATGGTAATCCTGATCCAATTGCATCTGCACGCGATATTCGCGAAACATTTGCAAGAATGGCAATGAATGATGAAGAAACTGTTGCACTTATTGCAGGCGGACATACTTTTGGTAAAACACATGGTGCAGCTGATCCAGGAAAATATGTTGGAAAAGAACCAGCTGGCGCTAGTATTGAAGAGCAAGGTTTGGGATGGAAAAATACTTTGAATTCAGGAAACGGGGTGAATACGATCACTTCAGGATTAGAAGGTGCATGGACAACAACGCCTACAAAATGGAGTAACAATTATTTTGAAAACTTATTTGGATTTGAATGGGAATTAACAAAAAGCCCTGCAGGTGCCAATCAATGGAAGCCAAAAGCAGGTGCTGGTGCAGGAACCGTTCCTGATGCACATGACCCATCACTAACTCATGCACCCACTATGTTGACAACGGATATAGCATTAAGAGTAGATCCTGCTTACGGTGCTATTTCAAAAAGATTTTATGAAAATCCAGATCAATTTGCAGATGCATTTGCTAGAGCTTGGTTTAAATTAACACATCGTGATATGGGGCCTCGTTCTCGTTATGTTGGAGCAGAAGTTCCATCTGAAGTGTTGATATGGCAAGATCCAATTCCAGCAGTAACATATCAATTAATTGAGGAAGCTGATATTGCAAGTTTAAAAACTAAAATAATGGCTTCTGGTATTTCAGTTGGATCATTAGTATCCACAGCATGGGCATCTGCATCAACTTTTCGTGGATCAGATAAACGCGGTGGTGCAAATGGTGCAAGAATTCGATTAGCACCTCAAAAATATTGGGCTGTGAATCAACCTGCACAACTTTCTAAAGTATTGGATCTGTTGGAAGCGATTCAAAAAGAATTTAATGCATCTAATAAGACTAAGCAGGTATCTATAGCTGATCTTATTGTTTTGGGAGGGGTAGCCGCCATTGAAAAAGCAGCTAAAGACGGTGGACATGAAATTAAATTACCATTTACTGCAGGACGTGCTGATGCAAGTCAAGAAGAAACAGATGTAGAATCATTTGCAGTATTAGAACCCATCACTGATGGATTCCGTAATTATATAAAACCACGCACATTAGTTTCAGCGGAAGAAATGTTAATTGATAAGGCACAATTATTGACACTTACTGCGCCTGAAATGACAGTTTTAATTGGAGGGTTGCGCGTATTAGGCACCAATTTTGATGGATCTCATCATGGTGTGTTTACAAATCAACCCGGTGTTTTATCAAATGATTTCTTTACGCATCTAATTGATTTTTCAACTACATGGAAAGCAGCGGATGCAACACAATATATATTTGAAGGATCTGATCGTGCTTCTGGAAAAGTAAAATGGACAGGTACTAGAGTAGATTTAATTTTTGGATCCAATTCGGAATTACGAGCACTTGCCGAAGTATATGCTTGTGAAGATGCAAAAGGTAAATTTATAAAAGACTTTGTTGCTGCTTGGACAAAAGTGATGAACTTAGATCGTTTTTAATTAATATAAGAGACATCTTTAATATTGATATCCAATTCATGCGCTATAATGCCTATTTAAGGACTTATAGCGCATTTTAATGTGTATTTGTAAGTGATTTTATGATGTTTTTCCATAAATTGCTTATTCAAAATTACGCTTATGGGATATTATCCACTTCAACGAAATAATGATTTGTCATTATTCAAATCAGTACAGCTTATAATGGCTTTATTAGTAAGCTCTATCATCACAGCACAAACAAAATTAGATTTAAGTAATCTTAATGATTTTAATAATCCGACAGCAAATTGGCGTATTGGAGGTACAGTGCATGCGGACATCAATAAAAGTCATCAATTAAGCTATACACCGGGTAATGGTATTTTACTAAACCTACCAGATGAGGCTGCGCATAAGGATTTGTATACCAATTTCAAGCATGGCGACATGGATATTGAACTTGATTGTATGATGGCTAAAGAATCCAATTCAGGTATTTATTTACAAGGAAGATATGAATTACAATTATTAGATAGTTGGGGTGTTATTCATCCGCGTTCCTCAGATATGGGGGGCATTTATGAAAGAAACGATGGATCTAGACCTGAGGGGTTAAGGGTTTTTGAGGGAAGAGCTCCAAGACAAAATGTAAGTAAGGCGCCAGGTTTATGGCAACATTATAAAATTTCTTTTCAAGCACCACGATTTGTAAATGGTGTTAAAACTGAAAATGCAAAACTTTTAAAAGTAGAATTGAACGGGGTAGTGATTCATGAAAATTTAGAATTAACAGGCCCTACTGCCGGATCAGTGGCTAATAATGAAGTTGCAGAAGATGCATTACGTATTCAAGGGGATCATGGTCAAGTGGCATTTAAAAATATTGTAGTCACTCGTTATGTACAAAATAAACCAACATTAAGTGCCATCAACATTACGACTTATCAAGGAAAATTTGAAAAGCAAACAGATTTAACTAAGCTAAAACCATTGTTTCAAAAATCAAATCCTTTTATTACAGTCAATGTAGATGGGTTGCCTAAAAATGATTATTTATCCAATTACAAGGGCATTTTAACCATACCAGAATCAGGAGAATATACTTTAAACCTTAATGTGAGAGGAGGATCTGTAAGTTTGAATATTGATAATAAAGTTGTTTATCCATTTAGCAGAAATGGGGGTAAGGCAACTGTCACTTTAACAAAAGGGTCAGTTCCTTTTGATTTACAATTTTCAAAATATGCTGCTTCTGAAAATCCATTATTGTTATTAAAGATGAGTGCATCTAATTTTAGAGAATTTGTTTTAAGTGATCCTCAAACTATAATACAAGGGGGTAAAGACCCTGTTTTAGTCGAAGCCAATGAGAATATTATATTAAGAAGTTTTATGGATGTTCCCAATAATAAACGCGTGGTACATGCTGTGAATGTGGGTACTCCTATAAAAGTGAATTACACTTATGATATGGACAATGGTATGATTTTCCAAGTTTGGCGAGGCGATTTCTTAGATGCGACACCAATGTGGATTGATCGTGGAGATGGATCCTCTAGGCCCCTTGGCGCAGTTCAATATTTAGGAACACCTTCTTTAGCCATCAATAAATTATCTAATGCTCAAAGTCCTTGGACATCAGATACGACAGCGACAGGATTTTTTCCTAAAGGATATATACTTGATGAAATGGATCGTCCCTCATTTAAATATAATATCTATGGGAATTCAGTTACCGATATCACAAAAGTGTTGGATAATAGACAAGGCATTCAACGAAGCATTGTCTTAAAAACAACTGGAGACCAATTATATGTTCGTTTAGCCAATGCTTCTGATATAGAGGAAATTTCAGAAGGGCTTTATTTAATTGATGATCATGCTTATTATATCAAATTAGATGATACTGGTAATGCAAAAGCATTTATAAGGAATCAAAACGGGAAAAAAGAATTGTTGATTCCGATTCAAAATAAAATCATTTACTCCATTCTATTTTAAGTTATATCAATATGAAAATAAATAAATTAAATATATCGGTTGCTTCATTTAAATGTATTGCAATCAGTTTTGTCGCAGTTTTCTGTATTCAATATATGAGCTTTGCGCAAGAGTCTCCTAAGGAGGAAGATTTTTTCAAAATCAATAAACTTAGATCACCCGAGGGTACTTTATTAGAAGTGGGAGGTTTATGCACTATGCCAGATGGCAATTTGGCAATTTCAACAAGAAGAGGGGATATTTATATTGTTGAGAATCCAACAAGTGCTAAACCCTATTTTAGAAAGTTTGCATCCGGCTTACATGAGGTTTTAGGAATTGCTTATAAAAATGGTTCACTTTATGTTGCACAAAGAGGCGAGTTAACAAGATTATATGATTCTAATATGGATGGTAAAGCAGATGTGTTTGAAACTATTTATGCTTGGCCATTGTCTGGTAATTATCATGAATATAGTTATGGACCCAAAATTGCGCCAGATGGTTCCTTTTTTGTAACCCTGAATTTAGGATTTGGTGATGTATGGTGGTCAGGTACAAGCTTTGTTCCTTGGAGAGGTTGGGCTTTGCACATATTTGAAGATGGCCGTATGGAACCATGGGCAACAGGAATGCGTTCCCCTTGTGGTATTAGCATGATTGATGGCGAACTATACTATACGGATAATCAAGGTGATTGGGTAGGATCGGGTAGCATCATGAAAGTAAATAAAGGAAACTTTATGGGACATCCTGGAGGTTTGGTTTGGACCAATATGCCCAACTCGCCTTTAAAAACAACGCAACAAGACATTTTTAGTAAAATTAATCCACGCATTGAATTTGGACCTGATGGTAGAAGAACAAAACCAGAAAATATTGAAAATGAAAAGTATAAAACACTTATCGATATTAAAAAAGACGTCCCTGCTTTACAAATGCCAGCAGTTTGGTTACCACATGGTGTATTAGGTATTTCAAATTCCGAAATAGTTAAAATACCTAAAGGTGCTTTTGGCCCTTTTGAAGAACAATTATTAGTGGGTGATCAAGGTCAAAGTAAAATATCTCGCGTTTTTATGGAAACGGTAAAAGGCGAATTACAAGGATGTGCTTGGGATTTTAGAAGTGGTTTTCAATCAGGCGTTTTACGCATGTCATGGGCGAATGATGGTTCTTTATTTGTAGGTGAAACCAATCGTGGCTGGGGATCGGCAGGAGAAGCGAATGAAGGTTTGCAAAGGCTTTCATGGAATACTTTAATTCCATTTGAAATGAAAACGGTGAAAGCAATGCCAGATGGTTTTGAAATTGAATTCACTAAGTCAGTGGATAAGAAAAAAGCAGCTAATTTAGCATCCTATAATGTAGAAAGTTTTATTTATAAATACCATGGTGTATATGGTAGTCCAACGGTAGAGTTAAAAAAATGTCCTGTTAAGGGAGTGCGTGTTTCTGATGATGGCCTTACCGTTCGTATTGTCGTAGGAGATCTTCGTAAACATTACATACATAAAATTACATTAGATGGCATTAGAGAGCAGGATAATGCGTATTCATTGGTTCATTCTATTGCTTATTATACTTTAAACAATATACCAGATGGTGCTAGTTTAAGTATGAAAGAGATAAGTACTAAAAATGAATCAACTGCCGCTGCTCATACAAAAGAAAAAGTAGGTGAAGAATTAACTTATGATGATATTAAACCATTGTTAATTAGAAACACTTGTGTGGCATGTCATAATCCTGATAAAAGATTAGTGGGCCCTGCTTTTGCTGAAGTTTCAAAAAAGAAATATAGTGTAAACAAAATATTACAACTTATTAAAAATCCACAACCACAAAACTGGCCAGATTATTCAACACCAATGGCACCAATGCCACAGGTATCTGAAAAAGATGCACGTAAGATTGCCGAATGGATTAATTCTTTGGATAAGTAGCTTTTTATGTTACATCTTATTAATCATATGTCCCAGTATATCCTTGAAAGAAAATCCTTCAGTTAATTTTTCTTTATTTAGCTTCTTGTTTTCAACTAAGGCCCATAAAATAAATTCCTTCATAAAGTAAGTATCTTCTTTAGTGGTATCAGGTGCGTATTTTTTAATGAGGGCATCTAATGGTTTTACTTCATCTAAAATTTTCTTGTATTGCTTTTCATCAAAATCCTCGTATAGTTCAATTCCGCCTTCGGCAATAAACCAATCTAATAAATCGGAATAAGCATTTCTTTCATTTTGCTTTTCTAATTTGGTTATTTTAGGAAATTGAAATTTGAATAGGGTGTTAATGGCTTTTTCAATAAGATGAATGGCAATTTTCTCTGCGCCTTCTTGTTCGCCTTCGTATACTAATTCAATTTTGCCAGTGATGGCAGGAATGATACCCATAAAATCAGATAAGCGAACCGATGTTTTTGCTAAACCATTTTTCAAAGCCCTGCGTTCTGCAGTACTCATTAAATTTTCCATAGCACTAATCGTCATTCTAGCACTTACCCCACTTTTGGCATCTATAAATTCACTTTCACGTGCTTCGAAACTAATTTGTTCAATGATATCCTTTGCAATGGACGGGACATATACGATTCCAGCCTGCGTAGGGTTTATTTTAGCTTCTTGCTCTGTAATTTTTTTAGCTACAGCAATATTTTTAGGATAGTGTGTCAAAATTTGTGAACCAATCCTATCTTTTAAAGGAGTCACAATACTACCTCTGTTAGTGTAATCCTCAGGGTTGGCAGTAAAAATAAATTGAATATCTAAGTTCATTCTAAGTTTAAAGCCTCTAATTTGAATATCACCTTCTTGTAATATATTAAACAAGGCTACTTGTATCCTTGCTTGTAAATCGGGCAATTCATTTATTACAAATAAACATCGATTGGCCCTTGGGATCATTCCAAAATGTATAACACGCTCATCTGCATAGGATAATTTTAAATTGGCAGCTTTGATCGGGTCAACATCTCCAATAATATCAGCAATGGTCACATCTGGAGTGGCTAGTTTTTCAAAAAAGCGATCATTTCTATGAAGCCATTCAATAGGGGTGGCATCTCCTTTTTCTTTAATGATGTCTTTTGCATATCTAGAAATAGGATGTAATGGGTCGTCATTTATTTCCGAGCCAGATATCAATGGGATGTGTTCATCTAAAAGTTGAATCATGAGCCTAGCTATTTTTGTTTTAGCTTGACCTCTTAATCCTAATAAATTAATATTATGTTTAGATAAGATAGCTCTTTCAATTTCGGGAATCACTGTTTCTTCAAATCCATGGATACCTTCGAAAGTGGCATTGCCCTCTTTCATTTTTTGAATGAGATTATCTCTCAATTCATCTTTGATACTTTTACTTTGGTAGCCTTGTTTTTTTAAGTCACCCAGGGTTTTAATTTTTTCAATATTCATAATAGTAATATAATTATTTAAGTTTCTTTTTTCTGTTGGTTTCGTAATCTTCAAAAATCATTTCACCTAATCCTTTTAATCCGGTATAAAAGGCCTTCCCTTGGTTGGCTTCGGTAAATTCGTTCACAAATCTTTGTAAATAAGGGTCATGCGCAATCATGAAGGTGGTAATAGGAATGTGTAATTTTCGAGCTATTTTAGCTTGGTTATAGCATTTCTCTACAATGTATTGATCCAATCCATTACTATTCATATAATAAGAACCATCGGCTTCCTTAATACAGCTTGGCTTGCCATCTGTAATCATGAATATTTGTTTATTGGTGTTTCTTTTTCTTCTTAAAATATCCATGGCCAATTGTAAACCAGCCACTGTGTTCGTATGATAAGGCCCCACTTTTAAATAGGGTAGTTCCTGAATGGTAATTGTCCAAGCGTCATCTCCAAAAACTAAGATATCAATGGTATCCTTTGGGTACCTTGTGGTAATGAGTTCTGCAAATGCCATGGCTACTTTTTTGGCAGGCGTGATACGATCCTCGCCATACAAAATCATACTGTGGCTTATGTCAATCATAAGTACCGTACTCATTTGAGATTTTTGCTCTGTCTCTTCTATTACTAAATCATTTTCGGTTAAATTAAATTCACCAATACCATGATTTATTTGTGCATTTTTTATACTTTCTGTTAGTGATATATTTTCAATATTGTCTCCGAAAATAAATTCCTTAAACTCTCCCGTTTTTTCATCTCCTTGACCCAAGGTTTTTGTTTTATGATTTCCCTTTCCGGTTTTCTTTAAATTTCCAAAGATATTATTAAGCGCTTGCTGCCTAATGGCTCTTTCTGTTTTAGAAGTTATTTTAGTGGGGCCATCGCCATCTTGCACTATTTCTTGTTTGATGTATCCCTTCTTTTTTAAATCTTCGATAAAGTCGTCGATGGTATATTTCTCATCGGTCAATTTATATTCCACATCTAATTCTCGCATCCAACTAATGGTTTCATCAAAATCGCCTGAGGTATGTACAATCAATTCCTTGAATATCTCAAATAACCTATCAAAAGGCGATTGCTCAGGGGCTTGGTATGTTTTAAAATGAAATCCTTTCATGTTTTTTATAGAGCGTTAAAGTTAATTATAAAAGTTAGTTTTAGGCTATTTTGTTAAATTTTAGTACGGTAATAGGGGGTTAGATGAAACAAAAAATTAATAGGGGTAGTACTCATTTTAGGAAGGCGGGCGTACCCAAATAGGACTGCCGTTTTTCGCTTCGCTCAAAACGTCTTCCTAAATGGCGGGCGTACC
>JBAXVC010000031.1:0-8318 GCA_037129315.1 Chitinophagia bacterium
CAACTGATTCATATCCGCCGCGGCGGACGGCAGTTCAAGTCTGCTCCCCGATACAGGACAGGACTCTTTAACATTTGTTTGAAGGGTCCTATTTTTTTTGGCTTCATAATCAGTTGAAATACTTGCAACTAACTCAACGTAACTGTTTATTTGCCTGGTTAGATATTGATGTTTTATTGGGTCGTAGAAGATTCCTTCTGGGAACATGGTTTTGTGCATTCTGCGCTTTTCTTGAAGATCACTTGAAACCCACATTTCACTAAGATTTTCAAGCCTTTCAAGGGATTTCCTGAGAAGTTCATCCAGGTTAGATATTGTAAGCTTTCCGTTATTCAATTCTTTACCTATTGCCAACAGCTGATTACTCAGATGCTCAAGGGTTAGGTCATAGGTTTCCTTATCAATCTCGCTCAGGCCAAGCCTTATTTTAAGCTTCTTAATTTGCTGTTCCGTTTTATTCAATTCATGTTCCCACTTTTTCTGTTCCGAATAAGAGTACTTATTATAGTGTTTAAAAAGTTTGGTTAACTGCAATTCGATCAGTGGTGTCAATTCCGGGTTAATTTGAAATTGTTCTAAAAGTTCCACGAATAGCTTTTCAGCGCTTTTCTTAATGCCTCTTGGTATAGTTTTAGCACTCAGACTTACCCCATTGCATTTAAGACAACGGTAGTAATGTAGTCCCTTTTTGTTATTCTTATATCCCACCATATAGCAATTGCAGATATTGCAGCGTAACAGCCTGGTTAGTGGACGGTCATCCACCTCTTTTTTGTGCTGATAACCTGAAGGATTTTTTTCCAGTAGCCGTTGTACTTTCATAAAATCATCCACACTTACCATTGGCTCCCAGTTTCCTAAAACAGGCTCTCCGGCAAGCTTATTGGTGTTAATACCACAATAGAAAGGATTTTTCCACATAGCACTGATCTTCTGTTTGGTCATTTTAATTCCCCTTGTTTGCAGCTTTTGGTGTATTTGTGCATCGCTGAACATACCGCTTATTTTCCATTGCCATGCCTCTCTTAGGATGCGGCCGTTATCGTTCAAAATGATACGTTGTTTCTTACTTAAGAAACGCTCATTGGAAACGCGTGGTCCATAATGATCCCAGCCCTCTGGGGCTTTGGAAAACCAGTTGCCTGCTTTTACAAAAGCAATCATATTTGGTACTATAATCTCTTTCCGTTCCAGATTTTCCTTAAAGGCATGAAAAAGGCTCTCCCAGATGGCGGCTTTCCCTCTTTCGGTAGTGGTATCTAAACCGCTGCTTACTTCTATCAGATGTACTTTAAGTTCATCCACCAAGTAGCTTACTAGGCCGATGGCATTACCACCGGACCGGGAGAAACGGCTCATCTTAAATACTAAAATTGCATAGGGTTTTTTCCGGCTTTTTTTTACTTTATCGATTAGCCGTGTGAACTCTTTCCTGGTAAAATCCGATTTGGCACTTTCGTAAGTACCACCGAATTCTTCCACGATTGAGAAATTTCTATCTACTGCACATTGTTTGTTGGCTTCAATCTGGCGAAGCACACTTGAGTTTTGTTCAAATTGTTCCTTGGAGCTAACACGGGAATATGACCATACTTCGTGGTTGTGGTTAACTTCAGGTTCACTATTGGCGACAAATTTTCTAAAAAAATCAAGCTGACTCATGTGTGTAGTTTTAAAAGTATCAGGGACAGGTTAAAAACGGTTTGCCTAATTTTTTCCAACTGATCTGGCCCTAGATTGTTAAAGGGCTCAATCTGTTGGATCTCTTCGGTAGTGAGTTTTACAATTTCATAAAGTGTTTTTGTTTCTTCATGTTCAATTTGGGTTTGCATTTTTTCTCAGTTGGGGCATCGCCACGGCAAGTGGAGGAAACCCGGTGGTCAAACTGAGCCGTCTCAAACGGGTCATTATAAGATTTTTTTTTCTGTTCGGATAAAGGACAGGTTTTTCCCATCCCTTGTATTTACTTCAATACTGCTATAATTTTTCATGCCTAGAATTTTCATTACTTCTATAGCTTTATCGCCAGTGATGTAGCCTACGGTGTCGCATTCTATTTTTTTAATACTATGTGCTTCATTGTCGAAATGAATGGTTAGGGTTTTAATATTTTCATTTCTCATTTCCGATACAACCTTTACTTCGTCAGGCGATAAGTATCCAGTTTCAACTAATTTTTTTTCAATATTCAGGTTATTGAAAAAGCGATTAACTATGCCGGTTAGGGATATGTTTACATAGCAACTTCCAATAGACACTGATACATTTTCTTCTTCTTCGATTTCCAGTAAAGATTTGTGTCCATTTATTCCTACTTTACCATTTTCATACAAATGAATATTGATATCAGACCCCAGTTCAATGCATTCAAGCACCAACGTAAATAAATGAGATATGCTCCATCTCATATGGCTACGCAGAATTGGATCTTTTATTGTATTAAGGGTATTTTCTCTGTAAGTCACTTCCTCATTATTTAATGGCCTTAAAAGTTCAATTCGTTCGAATTTTTCCAAATTCCTCCTCATATTTTTCTCAGCATGATTTTTATGATAAGATTCTTCAAATAAAATTTGATGAACGAGCGACATTGAATGTCTTGGGCATCCTAAATTCTTCATGGATTTTAATACCTCAATCCAAATGATATCAATGATGCTCAATTCGGCTCTTTTACCATCCGGAATGGTTGGCAGTAATTTGCAAAGCTTCCAATAATGGAAGTTTGAAGCGTCAACTTCAATTTCACTCCGCATTAATATTGGTACCAATAAAGAACCCTTATTTTGATATGCATCAATTGTGAATCCCCGATAAATGGAAGCGTCTATTTGTTTCATAATCCAAAAGTACGTAATTTTGCATAAACCATAAACATTATGAATAAATTAAAAATCACTACTTCATCAGTAAAAATTCGAATAAGCCAGTACGATGAAATTATAACTATTTGCTTGAACAAAGGTATTCGCAAGTCTGATTTTTTTATTAATGCGATAAAAAAGGCGATCAAAATCCCATATACTGGTCATTTGGGGGTGGAAAAACTCAGATTTCAGCCTTTTGGAGGGCCCCAAAAGGAAGGTCTTCCCAGTTACCATATGATTGGTGCTCGGATAAGCGCGGAGCTAAAAACTCAGGTGCTTGTAATTTGTAAGCAGTATTCTATAACAGAAAGCCAGTTTTACCGCTGGGCGATGGATAAAGCGATCTTGCATCATCATAATGTTAGAAAGACTCAATTGCAGCCAATCTTTATGCCAAAAGTGATTAAAAAAAGTCTTCGACCACTGATCATGTCACCTGTGCAACAAGCCATAGAAGAATGCCAAAAAAATGCACTTGAAACTTACCAAACTGCACACGCGTTTGGCAATATTGCAGGGTTGTTATTAGCTTTTGTTATTAGGGATTCACCGCAATAACACTCTGATGTGCAACTTTAGGACATTAAATTGGGGTGATCAGTTTGCACCGGAATTAAGTTTGGTCAACATCAATGGATTTTCCCAGAAGGGCCTATAAGCGTTGGATTCTTGCCTATCAAATAAATCAAAACGGCTTTAAAACTATTCTAAAATATGGATTTCCACAAAGATTTGAAGTGTAAGCTATATGGAATCCGGTTAACAGATATTTAGAGGCGGTTAACCTAAAGAAAATTCGGAATTGAGTAAAAGGCCTTAACATTCAAACAAAGTCTCAGGAATGCCCGGTTAAGCGGTCGCCGGAGTGAGGAGGAACGAATAAACGGATGCGGAATGCAAGCCCCCTACATAGGGGCTGGGCAGGCGAGGCTGCTAAAAGCAAGCCAAAGGACAGAATACTCCTCCAGAACCAACTGTAAAAATTATTGCAATACCTTTTATAATTAAATATACATTTGGCACCGATCACGGAGAAGGTCTATCGAACAATTGAAACCTCTATTCCTATATTCAAACTGCCACATAAAATAGTGAGCTCTTTAGGCAAATATATGTATTGAGCAAAATATTTATTTGATACAGATTTTAAACCAACCATGAAATTAATAGTGGCATAATCAATTTCTTTAGTACTAGTAATAATGGCTAGTTTTTTTCTGTTTCTTTTAAGGTATATACTTACCTCCGATACTTGCTTTTCAAAACTATTTAAATCAGCATCACTGATAGTGGTAGACACATATGAGTATTGCTTTCCTTGCTTAACCTTTGAGGTGAGATTTTCATCTTTATACTTCTTTACAAATCCCTTTAGTCCACTTTTAATTATAAAACTATCTATGTCGAGATTTTTTCCGGCAATACTTAAAACACAACTCATATATTAATTATTAGGTTAATTTTTTTAAAATGCTAAAGTCCATCCCAAAGCGCCACCAGAAAAAAATGTTGCAGCGGCTTCAACTCCTTTTAGGAGTACATAACCAACAATTACTGCAGTACCAACTTTTGCAGTTGTTGTTATATACTGATTTGTTGAAGTTGATGTTGTTGTAATAGACTGTGGGCTAAACTTAGGGCGACCTAAGTCTTTCCAATCTTGTAATACCCATTCAAGATTTGGGTCAGGTTGTCCTGGTAATTTGTAGTCCCTTGAATTTTGTGATTTATGATACCATTCCCAGAATCTAGGTGGAAATTTTGGATTGTTTTTTTCAGGGTCTCTGTCAGTTTGCTTACCAGGTCTACGGGTATTCCCTTTCCCTTTCCTTTACCGCCATCATCGTATTCTCTACCACCAGCCTCACCTGCCCAATACTGTGGGCCTTTCCCTTTGTAAAATATTTCATTATCGCTTTTCGAATTAGGAAGCCATGAATATAAATAATCAACTTTTCTTTTACCAGTTTCATCGAACTCTTTATATAACTTTCTATCTACAGCATCCGCATTAAGCATTCCATCAGGGTCTATAAAGCGGATAGGATTATCGTAGGCATACGTATACGGAGACCATTTCCTACTTATTTCAGCTAATTGGTCGGGATAATGCCACATGCCAATTTGCTGGTGATAATATCTAAAGCCAAAATCATATTCTTCCAAACCGCTTCCATCTTGTTGTCTAAAAATTAGCTATAGGCTGCACCATAATATAAAACTTTTTCAATTATTCCTGATGAATTAAATTTAAATAACATAGTGATTCCTTTTCCCGCTTTGCCAACTCCAATAAATTCAGGATTGGAATTACCTAAGAACACAATTAAAATATTGCCAACGGGTTTAGAAAAAGTTAGATAAAAAACAGAACTGGTAGAATTGATCTGTTTCATTAGTTCTGAAAGAAACTCTGACCTAAAAGAAGTAAAATAATATTTATCACGAAATGATTTTACAATATCACTTACATTTTTATCAAAGCCAAAATCTAATGAATTTAGGGAATCTTTAAAATCATATATACTAATATACTCAATCCTATTTGATATATTGAATTCAATGTATTTTTCTTTTAGCCTTCTAACTGAATACCAACTTTTAATTTGCTCATTTACTTGGATATTCGTGCGCATATAGGTTAATGCCATTAGGTATTTACACTCATCATTAGATTGCGAGCTAGCAGTTATAGATAATACGCCAAAAAAAGACAGTAAGGTTATGTTTTTTAATATTTTCATTGTGGGGATAAATTAAATTATTGTGCAATAATTACTTTTGAAGTAGGGACTTGATTTTGGTTTAATAATCTCAAACTCTCATCACTAAACGGCCAAAAAGCCTTATTTGCACTAATTATTCCTAAATGACCGTAAATTACTCGCTGCCCAAACCGGCCTACTCCTAGTTCCCTTCGTATTTTATTTGCTAATTGTTCACATGGACCAACTTCTATATATTGGGTGTTACCCTCTGGGTCTTCTTTTCTTCCACCATATTTTGTATGACGAATCTCATGAAAAAAAGTCATTGCAAAACCAAATGTCGTATTGTCCATATCAGGAGATGTATTGTTGATGTTTTTCATGATCGATTCAACATTAAAATTCATAGTATTATTATATTTTTTGGAAATCTTATCACTTTCTGTTCTGGTCAACTCATCGTCATTGGCTGTAATTTTTATAGTTTGCTTGGAATTAATTATTCTCATTAGGGCTTTTCTTGCTGATTTACTCCCAATTTTCTTGCCATTTTTATCCAATGAAACTATTGGCTTACCGTTTTCAGAAGCATAGGTAACATTACCATTATCAGCCTCGTTGAGTATTAGGCCAGTTTTAGCTATAAGGTCAGATTTAAAAGCCTCATTAGCCTCGCTATGTTTATCTCTTAAATCGGAAACATCCAAAGAATCACCATTAATATCAATAAACAAAACTGGATTATTCGCTACATACTGATATGGGTTCATATCCATATATTTCTCCACAAATCTATCTTGAACAAAGAATCTGCCGATTTGAGCATTGTAATGTCTTGCTCCATAGTCGTATTCTTCCAATCCACTACCATCGGTAAATTCTTCCGATTGTAATTCCTTTCCGTTGTATTTGTTTTTATTGTGAAGAGTCCCTGCGGCTTTGGAAGAGATCCCCGCCATTGTTAACCCGAATGGGTTATAATGAAATTAGTCTCTACTGAAATACAAAAAATGTTCAAAGAACTTGTTCTGATAATAAATTTAATAATTATTTATTTGGGGTTTTACTACATTGCTTTACTTTATATATACAAAAAAGTAAATCTAATTTGAATATTTAAATCCAAATAAGATGGTTCATGTGCCACGAACTAAGACAGAGTTATTATCGTGAGTTTAGTTATTTATTTTGAGAAAATTATCCTTTTTATAACCGCCTAATACATCTTTAACTTTACTCTCAGGTGACAAAGTTGAATATAAATAATATTCCGATTCTTTTACTTGGTTATTTTTAAATTCTGTAACAACGATATCATCATAGTTAACCCCTTTTCCAAATTTCGATATATAATTTTTCAAATCAATTTGAAAATGAAAGTTAGTTTTCTTAAATTTTCCAGTTCTTTGCCATTCTTCATTAAAGAAGTCATAAAATTCAATATCAACTGTATTAGTAGAATCTACCCAAAGGACAAAACTGCGTAATAATACTTTTGAACCAGATTCATTTGCTTCAATAATATAAAAGTCTTTCTTTTTATCATTAGATTTTACGAATAGAGTTTTTATTAGCTTATATCGTATTGATTTATTATTCAAGTCACCAATATTTTTAATATTCCAGTACTCTTTAACAGCTAATAATCTGTTTTCATACATAGCTTTCTGCAGACTATCAGTCGCAGATTCCAATTGTCTTTTTATCGAAATAAGCGTGGACTTATTCCAATTGATAAAAATAGAATCAATTGGGGGCTGTGCATAAACTTGGGCTGGCATATTTGCCGAATAGGCTAAAAAAACAAAGCGCATAATTGAGGTTAACTTACACATAAAATATTTTTAGTAAGGTAATTTTCTTTTAACGATTTTATTTTCAGATCGTATCTCATTCTCGGAGCCCCTTGCTTTGATTTCGCCATTTGTTAATACTCCTTTCTGTTTACTATCAGGGTCTGTCTTTTTTTGGTCAATATTTTTGTCGTTTTTCCCATTTTTAAGGTCTTGTGCATGCCCTAATTCATGTCCCAGGAAAACAAAAGGTGAAGCACCAACAGTACCATCTTCATTAACTACTGCAACTTGTTTATCTGTACCATCATTACGATTATCGGGATTATATTCAATTGTTGAATTTGTCCCTGTACCATCCTGCCCATATTCAACATCTTCTGGTTTTGTACGGTGTTGCCCATCTGGAGATTCAGTTATAAGAATTTCTTTATCTGATTTAATTAAATCGTTTATTAAAGCCGTCCCATTAGATTTTTCTATTACGGCACCTGTTTTAGTATCTGTTTGGACCTTCCCAGTAAATTCAATCTTGTCATCTTTACTAACATTATTTGCTGCAGCAACTTTACCATTTTCAAGTAAAACTAATTGTGTAGAAGATAGTTTTTGCAAATCTTTAAATGCTCTTTCTCTAAATTTTGCATTGCCTCCTATAATGATATCAGTTGGCCCCATACCATCTGGATCCATAAAACGTATGGGATTATCAAAAGCAAAATTATAGGGAGAGTGTCTCCGCATTTTATCTGCAAGAGGGTCAGTAACTTGCCACCTACCAATCTGCCCATCATACATCCTTGCACCATAGTCGTACAATTCCAATCCTGACCCATCACTGAACTCTTGATTTTGCAATTCTTTCCCGTTGTATTGGTATTTATTTTGAAGTGTGCAAGCGGCTTTAGAAGAGATCCCCGCCATTGTTAACCCGAATGGGTTATAATGAA
>JBAXVC010000032.1:0-7700 GCA_037129315.1 Chitinophagia bacterium
GAGATACTGTTGTTGATGGGACATATCCTCTAGGTGCTTCACCTAATGTTTGTATTTGGTTATTTTGTTGTGGATAACCATAAGTAGGTGGTGAACTTTGTCCATAAGGAGATTGCGCGTTATTTTGTCCATATGGTGAAGAATATTGTGCTTCTCCACTAAAGGAAAATAGATAAATAATTAGTAATAATATTTTCTTCATTTAAATCTTCCTTTATATCCTTTGGATTGCATACAGTTCACAAAAGCGTTTTCGTCTAATTGAACAATTGGTTTCGAAGCAGCTATTGCAGCAAGTTGTTGAGACCAAGATGGAGCAACATAGTAGCCCGATACCATTTGTGATGGAGGAGCTTGATATGGTCGACCAGGAATTGTTACTTGTGATGATTGTTGACAAGAAAATGAGTCTTGATCAAATTCAATCTGCGTTACACCATATTTATCCCAAATAATATCTGCATTGACATATGGAATTAAAAGCATAAGAAATAAATAAATTACTTTTTTTAGCATTTAATTTCCTTTTATATACTTGATGCACTGATGGATATAATACCCATAATATCTTAACAAAAGTTAATAGTAGGATTATTTAAAATAAATCTTTGATTTTTACGTCTAGGGCGATGGCGATTTTCTCAAGATTAACAACCGCCACATTGTGTTCGCCACGTTCAATACCGCCAAAATAGGATCTATCGATTCCGCTGGCTAAAGCTACAGATTCTTGTGAAAAGCCTTTTTGTTCTCTAATAAGCCTGATTTTTTGACCTAATTTGATGAGAACTGGGTTGCCAGAGTAGGTGGGTGATGGTTTTGCCATAAAACCAATATTGATGGTTTGACGGATAAACAACCACGGGATATGATACCCAAATGAAGATTTATCTATTTGCCATATTCATAGCCTCATTACTAACAGCCTGTGGAAATGATGATACATACACCTTATATCGGACTGGCGTAGGCTTTCCTGATATGAGGATACATGTAGCTACATTTGACTCTAGTGAGTCCAAAGACGCTCAATTTAAAACATATAACCAAGATAATTGTCAGACTTCTATAAAGCTTTTTCAAGACCAGCCCAATGTAACAGTTCGGTATTGGTGTGAAAAAGGTAGATATAAAAAATGAAATGGATTACAGCTTTCTTAATTGCAATTTTCTCTACATTAACCATTGCTGGAAACTGTGTAATTCAAGGCAATCAAAAAATTGGGGATTGTTCAAATGTGAATATCACTCCCCCAAAATCACTTTTAGTGAAATCTGTTGGAAGCTATTCAGATATTTACGATACGGTTAAGATTAAATCAGGTGGAAAAGCATATTTATCTGGAATTGCAGGAGCTATAACTGTTGAGTATGGTGGAGAGTTAATTCTTACAGGCACTGCAGGCAATATCGATGTTTATGGATATGCGGAAATAGCTGGAACATCAGGATTTATCAACGCCCACCAAAATTCAAGAGTTAATATCAGCGGTATTTCAGAAGGTGTTTCAGGCTCTGGCAAGGTTCAGCGAATGAAAGGCTCGATTGTTGGAGGAATATATGCAAAATAAAAGGTTAGTAATAAAAAAAGTATTGCTCATATTAACTCTTTTGGCTCCCACTTCAGTATTTGCACAGACTGTTTATCCGACTGAATTTTCCAACAACCAACCTCTTGTTTATAGAGATGCAAACGGAAACTATAACGGTTGTGGTGTGCGTACAGTATTTATGACAGACGTTCCAAAACCAACTCATATGGGCGATGTTTCCATGAATATATTTAAGTTACCTCAGGGACAAACGGTAGGGATGGCTAAAGTCGGTTATGTTTATATTCCAGATATTAAAGATCCAACGAACACCAAACGTGTTCCAATTACCTCTTTCATGATGGCTAACTCAAGTGGTAAAGCAGCCAAGATGTTGGCAATAAAACCTTCAGACGATAAGGATGCGCTCATCTCAACAACTGTCGAAGAGGATGCATTTAACTTTATTGTCGATATAACAACTGGTAAAATCGTTCAAGTTGGGGTTCAATTGCCAAGCGAAAAAACGTTGCGTATTTTTTCCATGAAACCATCTGCAATGTCTAAAGAAGAAGCTGATCAACTTATTAGTTGCTTAAGACAGATTGATCAATCTAAATAATAAATATATGACATTACAAAGAAATTTTACTCATCAGGAGATATTAGACGGGTTGGAATACATCAATCAAACATTGATACAACACGGCTTAGCCCCAATTACCTTAGATCAATACAAGGAAACCTTGAATCATCCAATCTCGGATGAAATACTTCCACGCAATAAAATTGCTAAGTAGGCTTTTTTGGGTATATTAGATGGTATATAAATAATAAAATAAACGTAAGTTATTGATTTATATATAATATTGGCGGAGACGAGATCCTCAATTTTTGCATACCATCGAATTTATTACAGTATCAAATATTCCTTTTAAGTTTTATAAATATTGAGTATTTTGACACATACCAAATCATACCTTATCATACAATAATATATATTTTAGGTATAAGGATGGTATATAAATGCCACGCATTGCCAAAGCATTATCCGCTATTGAAGTAAAAAGAATTTCTCAAAAAGGATTTCATGCTGTTGGAACTGTCTCAGGACTAGGAATACTTGTTTCTCCACAAGAAACCAAAAGCTGGGTACTCAGAGTCAGTTATGGCGGTTCTAGGCATCCAATTGGTCTAGGTGGTTATCCATCAGTTACTCTTTCGCAAGCTATAGAAAAAGCTCGTAAGATTAAATCAGAAATCGAAGCTGGTATTGATCCAATTAACGCCAAAAAAATTAACAAAAGTAAATTAATTGAAGATCAAGCCAAATCAAAAACTTTTGAAGAATGTGCCAAACAATATTTACTTAGAAAAACTTTTAATAATATTAAACATGGAAAACAATGGCAAACCACTCTAAATCAGTATGTGTTTCCTCATATTGGAAATATGCTTATTTCTGAAATTGGGATTACACACATTAAGGAAGTTCTAGACCCCATTTGGTATACAAAAACAGAAACCGCATCAAGAGTTCAAGGACGCATAAAAAAAATAATTGATTTTGCAATAGTTAGTGGTTACAGAGAGAAAAGTAATCCAGCTATTTGGGATGGTTACTTAGATTCAATTTATGACTCTCCCAAAAAAATAAAAATAATCGAACATTTTGATTCGATGCCTAGCGATGAAGTTTATAACTTTTTGCAAGTCTTGAGAAAGCATAAATCAATAAGTGCTAAGGCATTAGAATTTTTGATACTTACCGCAGTTAGATCAGATTCTGTAAGGAGTGCTACATGGTCTCAAATCGATCTAGAAAGAAATATTTGGACAATACCCAAAGCTTATACAAAAACGAAAAAAAGAGAGCATACAGTACCACTAGTTCCTGAAAGTATTGCTCTTTTAAACAGCCTAGAGAAGATAACTGGTACGGATCTTGTTTTTCCATCACC
Organism: Chitinophagia bacterium; assembly: GCA_037129315.1. Lineage (GTDB taxonomy): Bacteria > Bacteroidota > Bacteroidia > Chitinophagales > Chitinophagaceae > Sediminibacterium. The sequence continues at coordinate 3,494 of JBAXVC010000032.1, forward strand.
AAATCTTAAAAAATTAAGCGATAGCACCATAAGTAAACTAATGAGAGATATGCGTACAAATGATGAATTTAAAAGTATTGGAGTACCACATGGATTTCGTGCAACATTTAGCACTTGGAGATTAGAAAAGACGAATTTTAGTCAAGAATTGGGCGAGCTTAGTCTAATGCACGAGGTCGGAGATTCAGTTTATCAAGCTTATCAACGAAGCGATGGGCTTGAAAAAAGAAGAGAGATTATGAGTGATTGGGCAATTTTCATAAACAAACCACCTAATAAAAATTTAAACTAAATCTCAAAATGATAGTAAAAAAACCCAAACCACATACTTTATCTAGCCTATTAAGGTTAACTCCTGAATCAGAAATTCAGTTAAAAAAAGATAAAGAAGCATATGAGTATGCGATTCTAGTTGAATTAGTAAAAGAATTTGGAACGACATCTCTAGGCGAATTATTATTTTGTGTCGTTGAAAAATATCACAAAACATTAAAGGTAAAGAAGTCAGCTGGAGTAAGTAAAAAATGGACTAATTTCTTAAATGCTTTGGTTAGTGTAGAAATTGATGCCATGAGAGCAAATGGTAAATCGCTTAAAATTGCCATTATTGAATTAACTGAAAATAAAGTATGGAAAAAATTTGTATTAAAAACTTCAGATGGTGGAGTTGAAGTATTTCTCAAGGCATATAAAAACGGTAAAAAAGATGCTAAGTCCTACAACCTAGCAAAAAAACTATATGAAAGAGATCACTCTGACTGGGAAGATACAATCAAAAGTCAGCTAAAGCGATTTAATCAAAGAATTTAAGGATTTAATTCCTAAATTAAAAAGTCCTAGCTTTAATGAAGTCTCATGTTACTTAAGGAGATTTCAAATGAATTTAGATCAAGGCTTTATCAGACAAAAACAGTTGCTTCCATTGTTAGGCTTTTCAGCTCCAACATTGTGGAGAAAAGTCAAAGCAGGCACTTTTCCAAAACCAGTAAAACTTGGCGAAAATATGACTGCTTGGAGAAACTCTGATATTAAGCAATGGTTTGATGAACAACAATAGAATTTACTGTAATGTCCAAGAAAAATCGCAAACAAAGCGAGCCTTTTATTCAAATAGGTAGTGAAATCTTAAATTCACCCGCTTATATTGATTTAGGATTTTCGGCAAGATCAATGCTAATAGAGATATTGCATTTTTATAATGGTCGAAATAATGGCTCTATCTGGATTTCTAAGGAAGTGCTTTATAACCGAGGATTTAGTAAAAACACAGCGACAAATGCACTCAAAGAATTAAGATCTCACGGATTCTTATACATGACCAAACGTGGTGGAAATATTACTGGCGGATGCTCTTGGTACGCAATTACTTGGCAACCTATTAATCAAGTAAAAGGTCAAGATTTAGCTAATTTCAATTCAAACGCATACAAAAAATGGACTCCAAAAGAAAAAATTAACAGGTCAAAATTTGGTGCTGTACAGACCCAAAATATGGGATTAGAACCTATTAGGATGCAAGCTCACTAATTGGAATTTTTATAAATCAATAACTTACGATAAAGAGAAACAATGCCTTCAGTCCCAAAATTTGTGCTCTATAAAGATATACCATATATGGGCTTAATAAAAGTATTGGAAACCAAATGAATAGCCGTCAAACATCAAATCCGAATGAATTCCTTATTAAGCGATTACCAAATCAAGATGATTTAAAAACATCTTCCGAATTTTTGCTTTCTGCATCAAGTTTAGGTGCATCAGCAATCAAAACGCTTAATTTCAGTAGCTCAATTTCTGACGATAGTATTAGCCTTCATTTTACAAAAGAGTTTTTAGAGGACGCTTTTAAAGTCATAAAAAAAGGTGATTTGAGTTTGATCGAGGAAGTATTACTTAGTCAAGCATTGGCTTTAAATGTGGCTTTTACAAGCCTTTCTTCAAGAGCTAATAGACAAAAAAGTGCAACGACTATGCAAATGCTTATGACTTTATCTTTTAAAGCTCAAAACCAAAGTCGAGCAGCCTTACAAGCATTAATAGATTTAAAACAACCAACTCAGACAGCATTCATTAAACAAACTAACATCGCCCATGGTCACCAACAGGTGAATAACTCCTTAGAAAACCCAATTCCACAAAACGAACTATTAAAGGATAGCTATGCGACATTGGACACCAGAGGAACGATTAAAGCAAAGTAAGGCAATCAGGTCATGGAAGCCATGGGAGTGCTCTACAGGAGCTAAGACGCTCACAGGAAAGGCTATTTCATCTAAGAACCCTACCAAGACTGGTGATAGTGCTTATGTCCGTGAATTGATTAAGCAGATGAATCGAATATTGAGAGAGTCGGAGGTTTTCTTATAAATTAATTCATTATTAAAGATAAACATTAGACTTGCAAAACTCAATCCATTCCAAATTCTCTCTTTTATCTTTAAATTTTAAAGTTTGCTTTGTTGTTTTATCAATAAATTCAGCAATATCTGCTTTGGTTGGTGGGGTACTAAGTAATCTTGATTTTGTTGCGTCTTGAAGATCTTTAGTGTTTCCCCAAATGGCAGAAGGAAGTATTTCTGATTCGGTCTTATTTTGATATATCGACAGCAAGAAGGCTGGGATATGCCAATTCATAAATCCTGAATACTGATTAGATCCGCCAAGTCTTCGAAAGTGATCCTGTACATAATCAGCACATATAAAGAGATTATCTAAAGAATTAGTCATTAACAGTAAATATTATGTGGTTTATTAAGAATCAGGAGTACAACCAAAAAAATCAGTTTTACTTGTTTCTTTGGATGAATTCCTTAGAAGGCAAAATTATCTTTAATGGATTATCCATCACGTTTTCTTCTTCATTTATAAGGCCTTCAATAATTTTCTTTTTTCCTTGTGCATATAGTATTTTTGTAGCAGTTTGATTATTTAAATCAACTGGATGATCTTCTATGTAATTATCTGCCGCAATATACGCAAGTTCACAAAATAATGCAGCTAACTTTGTGGTCTTACTGACTGTTGAGCCAGATTCCCAATTTGTATATGCAACACAATTAACTCCTAAGAGTTCTGCTGCTTTTTCTTGAGTAATATTTAGGCGGGATCGCCATTCTTTAAGATTAAAAGTCATTTGTTATTCCTTAAACAATTCCTGATTTAAAAATAAGTACGGCATTGTCGACACCTGAGTGCATTACCTAAAGAAGAGAGCGGTAAAGGTAAATTAACCCAAGCATTTGACGAACTACTCAAAAAACAGGGTTATCGGGAGTAAAGTCTATTAATTTATATGGAATAGTTTTCCAAGAGGCACATATTAAATGTTTTCCTGTTGGTTCAACACCAAAATAAATTTTGTAGGCTTTTTTATAATCATCAATATTAGTAATTAATTGTTTAAGTTGCCCACCTGTACCCGAATAACGAGTATTAAGATTAGCGCAAGCACCAATAACAGCTTTAGAAATAGGATGTACTCCGTTTTCCCAATTTGTATATGTAACACAATTAACTCCCAAGAGTTCTGCCGCTTTTTCTTGAGTAATATCTAGGCGGGAACGCCATTGCTTTAGATCAAAAGTCATTTTGATTCTCCTCTTTAGCCATTTCGACAAATGTCAGGGTATGGCAATTCGGTACAAATCCACCCATTTAATTATCCTACCATATAAGAATGATGTTCGTCACATTTATACTTTAGTGATTAGCAGTCGCACCAAGCCAGCTCGTGAAGTAAGTTAGCTTAATTCTATCCATTACATGCTTTGTAGTAAGCATCAGCATAATAAGGCGTTGATCGAACTAGTTCATCCATATCATCGAAGTCATACCAAAGTTCTACATGCGACATTAGTGAGGCTCTAAACTTACCATCATTTTTTTTGTAATGGTAGCAAGGATCGCTTGATAGAACTTGTCATACATAACAAACTGACAAAAGTCTGAGCCAAACCCATCAATTTCATCTTGACCGGTAAGCTCAATAACCCAATATCTTTTACCTTTGTAAATGACCTTATTGTCGCCAATTGAAGGTGGTTTATAGATAGACATCTATTTATTATCTACAAGTGAATCCACCAACTCCATTTGGCATACAAGTAACTGATGGTTGTTGAATTGGTTGTTGCTGTGGTGAATATGAAAATGGAGATACTGTTGTTGATGGGACATATCCTCTAGGTGCTTCACCTAATGTTTGTAT
>JBAXVC010000033.1:0-5958 GCA_037129315.1 Chitinophagia bacterium
TGCGTATTATTTTCAATTCAATTTTAAACAAATTTCAGTTTAACATTAAGGGATTTGATTGAAAAAATAGCTCCACCTCGCTTCCTATCACTTCGTTCAACGTCAGCTTGGTTGACTATTGTTTTCAATCTCAAATTTCAATTATCAGATTATGATGTAAATAAAAAAGCCCCCGAATTTTCGAGGGCTTTTTTATTATAACGACTAGTCGTTTATTATTTCTTTTTATCTTCTGATTTTCCTAGTGGACGACTTTTTGCAAAGTCAACTAAAACAGGAGCCGCTACAAAAATAGAAGAGTAGGTACCTGTGATAACTCCAATTAACATTGCGAATGCGAAACCTCTTGTTACCTCACCACCAAAGATGAATAAGATTAAGATAGTTAAGAATACAGTTAATGAAGTCATAATCGTACGACTTAACGTTTGGTTAATCGCTTTATTAATGATAGATGCATTATCTGATCCTTTCATAATTTGACTGTCTTCACGAATACGGTCATATACAATTACCGTATCATTCATCGAGAAACCAATTACCGTTAAGATCGCTGCAATAAAATGTTGGTCAATCTCTAATGGGAATGGTACAAATTTACGAGCAAAACTAAATACAATTAATGTTACCAATACATCATGTAATAATGAGAAGATGGTTCCTAAAGAATATCTCCAATCACGGAAACGAATAAATATGTATAAACAAATAGCGATTAAGGCAAAAATTGTTGCTTTAGTGGCTCCAGCTTTTAAATCATCAGATATTGTTGGCAACACTGTTTGTGAACTTTGCTTGTATTGAGTTTCAAATTCTTTGAAAGTAATATCAGCAGGTAATTGTTTTGCCAATCCTTTGAATAATAATGTTTCAACTTCTTGATCAATATTATTTCCTTGCTCATGAATCTTATAAGAAGTAGTGATGTTGATTTGGTTTTTAGTATCTACTGTTTTAATGATAGGGGCTTCGCCAAATACACCTTTTAATGCATCTCTTACTTGTTCAGTATTAACAGCAGATTTAAATTTAATGGTATAGCTACGACCACCTGCAAATTCAACACCTTCATCAAAACCATTAAAGAAACTCGCTACACCCATGATTAAAACGACTGCAGATAACATGTAAGCGTATTTTCTGAACTCAATAAACTTAAATGATGCATGTTTAAAAATACTACGAGATACTTTTGTAAAGTATTCAAAGTGTCTGTTTTTGCTAGTATAGATATCTGTAATTAAACGAGAAACTAAAATACCGCAGAATAAAGACAATAGAATACCAATAATTTGTGTTGTAGCGAAACCTAATACTGGACCTAATCCAAAGTAAGCTAATATACAAGCAGTTAATAAAGTGGTAACGTGTGCATCCAATACTGGAGACATAGAACGCTTATAACCATCTGTTACTGCTAATTGATAACTTTTCCCTTTGGTTAATTCTTCTTTTATTCTTTCAAATATAATTACGTTCGTATCTACCGCCATACCAATGGTTAATACCAAACCGGCAATACCAGGGGCTGTTAAAGTAAATCCGAGGGCACTTAATATACCAATTGTGAAAAGTAAGTTTAAGATCAATGCAATGTTGGCAACCCAACCACCTGTATTAAAATACAATAACATTAAAGCGAAAATGACAAGGAATGCAATTCCAAATGCCATAGCGCCACCTTGAATAGATGCTTTACCTAAAGTTGGACCTACTTGTTGTTCTTGAACAATTTTTGCAGGTGCAGGTAATTTACCACTCTCTAAAATTTGCGCTAAATCCTGTGCTGTTTTTAATGAGTAGTTTCCAGAAATTTGAGAGTTGCCAGTTGTAATGGCATCATTCACATTTGGAGCTGAATAAACAATATTATCTAAAACAATGGCAATAGGTTTTCCAATATTTCTAGTAGTCATCTTTCCCCAAATATTAGTACCTAATTTATCCATGTTCATTTTAATAGCTACTTTTCCTCTTTCATCAAAATCTTGAGCAGCGTTAGCAACATGATCACCTTCTAATTCAGCAATGCCGTTGTCTAAAGTTTTGATAGCATATAAAGGAAGTACATCCTTAGTTTTTGGATCTTCAGATTCTACTTTACCATACATGAAAACTAAGTTAGTAGGAAATTTAGATTTTACTTCAGCCATTGCTAAATACGCATTTAATTTAGCAGTATCTTTTTTCAATGTATATCCAATCTCAGCAGGGAAAGTATACTGACCATTTTTTCCTTGATAAGGTTGTGTGAATTGAACCGTTTTTAAAAGTGGATTTTTGTTGGCAAGTGCTTTTGTTGTATCCACTTTGGCTGTTGAATCAACAACACCATTTAAACTTGCTTCAATTGCTTTGTCTGCTGCTAAGATTCCATTTTGGAAATCTTTATTTTCAAAAGTATATACTTCAAAAAATTGAAGGTTGGCAGTAGATTGTAAGTAGGAGCGTACTCTTTCTTTATCGTTCACACCAGCCAATTCGATACTGATAATTCCTTTATTTGCATCAGGGTTGATATTGGGAGACGCTAAACCAAAGCGGTCAATACGAGTTCTTAAAATTCGGTAAGTATTATTAAAAGCTTGAGTAGCTTGTTCTTTTAAGTATGTTGCTGCAGCATCATCTGTTGCATCAAATTTTAATTTTTGATTGCTTCTTGCAGCGAATAATGGGGCTAATTTACCAGTAGGATTTGCTATTTTGTATTCCTCTCTAAATAAGGATATTAAATCGGCGCTACTGTTTGCTTTTTTAGCTACAGCTTTATTTAAAGCGGTATTAAAAGCAGGATCCTTTGAGTAATTCGCTAAGGATTTAATTAATCCATCCAAGCCTACCTCCATGGTAACACTCATACCACCTTGTAAATCAAGGCCTAACATTAATTCTCTTTCTTTAGCACCAGCATAAGTGGTTAAGCCAAATGCCAATTTAGTATCTTTTGTACTATCTAGTAAATGCTTGTAATAGTCTTTTTGAACATCGCTGACACTATCGTTATATAAAAATTGCGATTCTTTGTTATTTGGATAAACAGATTGTGCTGTAGGGAATTTTTTTACCCAAGCAGCAGCTTTCGCTTCCATTGATTTTTCATGGTTATGAACAAACCAAGTGAATGACAATTGATAAAGACAAATTAAAATAAGCGCAAATGTAAAAAAGCGCACTAATCCTTTGAGTTGCATAATAGTTTGGTTAACTGATTTTTAGTCGGCAAATATAATGGAAACGGGTCAAAATAAGGGCTAAAAAGCCATTATTTTACGGCACTAAGCTTGACATCGAAATACAATGGTGCATTGCCTGGAATAGAGGAGCCAGCCCCGGCACTTCCGTATCCTAATGTAGAAGGTATTAGAAGTTTAATTTCCCCACCGACACCAATCAAAGGAAGTCCTTTTTGCCATCCTGTAATTAAACTGCTCAAAGGATAAGTGATGGTTCCTGCATCAAATTGATTCCCATTCATTAATTGACCTACATAAGTAACTGTAATAGTGTTACTTAAGCTAGGTTTTGCACCTGTTCCAGGGGTAATAATTTGGTATAAAATGCCACTCGGGTCTTCGGTATAAGTGATATTATTTGATTTGGCATAAGCCATCATTTGATCCTTCTCACTCGCTCCAGATTTACTACAACCTATCAAAGTGAAAATCGCTAAAATGGTCAAAAAAGAGGCAAAAATTGATAAAAATGGGGTAATTTTTGATGATTTTGAGTGTTTTTGGGTCATTTTGGTCATTTTTTGGTTTTAAAATATTTTAATTCTTGATAGCGTTGTTCATTCATTTCAGAAGTGAATTGTTGGTAAATCCAGGAAAATCCAAGTGAGAAGATAAGGATGGCAATAATGATCCATATTTCGTTACCTCGCATATTGGCCACCATCGAAGCTCGCTCGTACCATCCTGTTTCTGAAATGACTAGTATGAGGAGCCCTAAACCTAAACTTACACTTAGCCCCCTTAAAAAAGGCTTTCTTTTAAAATGGGCTAAACTGCGTTCCTTTTCCCAAAATTGGTAAAATGCTTCTTCTTCGGGGCTGATCATAAAGCAAATTTATGCTTTGATTGTTAAATTAGAACTGCATTGCTTACTTTTAATTTAAAACTTGCATATGAAATCATTCATACAAAAATGGGGAATCACAATTAGTATATTGATTATTGCTGTTCATTTTATGGCGCAATTGTTAGGGGAGGAGTATAAAACAATGGAAGCCATTAGTAAAGCAATGTTATTACCCATGTTAATGTTGTATTTAGCAGTACAGACTAATACTTCAGGATTGCCAGGAAAAGGCTTGGTGATGTTTGGGTTGTTGGGTTCTTTTTTGGGAGATGTTTTTTTAATTTCTAAGTCCTACTTTATACCTGGTATGATTGCATTTATGACAACGCATATTTTTAATATTCTGTTTTTTAGTAAAATTTATGGACCCTTACAAGCACGCTCCACTAAATTATATGTATCTAAATTTTTGTTGGTTATTTTTTGCGTGTTTATTTATTTTCAATTAAAAGATGGATTGGGAAATTTAATTTTTCCCATTTTGGCCTATATGATATTAATTAGTACAGCTACCTTAATGGCGATTCATATTTCAAATCACGCGCCAGTAAAAATAATTGCAAATACTTTTTGGATACCTGGTATGTTGTTTTTTTTAACTTCCGATGCCATTTTAGCTTTAAACAAATTTAATTGGGCAAAACATACACCCATCAATAATATAGGATTGGTCATTATGATTACCTATGGATTAGCTCAATTATTTATGGTCAAAGGGTTTCAAGTTTATTTTGCACAAAAGAAACAAGCATAAAAAAATCAAGCATAAAAAAAGCGCCCCGAAATTTCGGGGCGCTTTTTTTATATACTTAGTTTGTAAAGTATTAGTATCCACCCATACCACCCATATCTGGATGTCCACCACCGCCTGCAGGAGGCGCAGCTGGTGCTGGCTTGTCAGCGATAACGCATTCTGTTGTTAACAACATTGATGCAATAGATGCTGCGTTCTCTAAAGCAACTCTTGTTACTTTAGTAGGATCGATAACACCTGCTTTAAATAAGTTTTCGAAAACTTCAGTTCTTGCGTTAAAACCAAAATCGTCTTTACCGTCTTTGATTTTTTGTACAACAATTGAACCTTCGATACCACTATTTTTTACAATTTGACGAAGTGGTTCTTCAATAGCTCTTCTTACTATTTGAATACCTGTTGTTTCATCATCATTGGCTCCTTTTAATTTATCTAAACTTGCAACTGCGCGAATATAAGCAACCCCACCACCTGGGACAATACCTTCTTCAACTGCAGCACGTGTAGCGTGTAAAGCATCGTCAACACGATCCTTTTTTTCTTTCATTTCAGTTTCGGTAGCAGCACCTACATATAATACTGCAACACCGCCACTTAATTTTGCTAAACGCTCTTGTAATTTTTCACGATCGTAATCGGAAGTGGTATTCTCAATTTGAGATTTGATTTGATTAACACGAGCAGTGATATCTGCTTTTTTACCTTTCCCACCAACGATAGTGGTGTTGTCTTTATCAATTGTAATTGAAGTTGCTTGACCTAAATAAGATAAATCAGCATTCTCTAATTTAAAACCTTGTTCTTCACTTATTACAGTACCAGCAGTTAAAATAGCAATGTCATTCAACATTTCTTTTCTGCGATCACCAAAACCAGGTGCTTTCACAGCTGCTACTTTAATAGTACCTCTTAATTTGTTAACCACCAATGTAGCCATTGCTTCACCTTCTAAATCTTCAGCAATAATTACTAATGGACGACTTGTTTGAGCTACTTTCTCTAAAATATGCAAGATGTCTTTCATTGCTGAAATCTTCTTGTCATAAATTAAGATGTATGGATTTTGCATTTCAGCTTCCATTTTTTCGCTATTGGTAACGAAATAAGGAGAAGTATATCCACGA
>JBAXVC010000034.1:0-5666 GCA_037129315.1 Chitinophagia bacterium
AGGCAAGGGAAACCAATACCCTTCAGGTTATTGAAATATCTGAAAACCTGGTTATAATTAACGGAATTGTACAAGAGACATATTAATACCCACCCCCCAAAAAGAAAAAATGAAACGAAAAACAATATTATTAAAGCATTGTTTGAATGGTTACGAACATTTAGTTTCTAATAAAGATTTTGGTCTGATAAAATATTTTTTAAAATCTGCGCAAGGAGGAAGTTTTTCTGATCATGAGATATTCGAATACAACACATCTGAAATTAAAAAAGAATTTTTAGTTAATGAGATTGAAAGTGTCGATTATAGCTTTGTATATTTTTCCGGCCACTCTTTATTTCTTGACAGATTGGTTCATATACCACTTTTAAATAATGATTTTATTAAAGAAAGTGAGTTGATACTGCCAAATAAAAAGCAGTGGATTTTTTTGGATTGTTACAGAACAAATCAGGAAACTTTACAACCACCCGACTTTAAGTTGGCCAGACATGTGAATCTATTGACTCCCGGAAATGATATCGCCCGTGAAAAATGGGAAAAATACATCTCCAGTTTCGACTCATTCTATATTCTCTATTATACGACTAAATTAGGTTGTTACTCATATAACAATAATGATGGAGGATTTGGAACACAATTATTTTTTATGACATTGATGGAAAATACTAGCATCAATTTGTCTATTAAAGAACTTATGCTAATTATCAATCAAGAAGCTATTCAACAGAGTGATTTACTTACCGGAAATATAGATGCAAGTAATTTTCTTGTCAACAATATGTTTGAGAATCAAACTTTTTAGGTTTCCTATTTAATGTTGTAACAACGCAAAATCATTGATAATAAAAGAAAAAGCCATCATTTTTTGACGACATACAGAAACAAAAAAAGCAGCCCTATTTTATTAGCGGCCGCTTATTATTAATTAACAACTACTCATCCGTTTCTGTATTATACAATTGCAAATCATTTAACCCTTCTGATATTTTCTCTTCATCAATTAATATCCCCCTAGCTTCTACTTCAATTTTTAACTGATTGGTTTCCTTGTCTAGCGCTTTTGTATTGATAGATTTCACCCTACGCTCCATTGGTGGATTTAATTTTTCAGATTTTTCAAAATCTAATACCTTGGTCATCAATTCGGCAGGTAACTCTGTTTCTGTAGTGTATGCCAACTGAATAAATTGCTTAGTAAAATAACTATCAATTTGTATCCTGCGCTTAGTAAGGTGGGCAAACTTGCCCAAAATTCTGCAAATATTATCGCGGTCTTCTGGACTCAATTTTTCGGCGAACTCGTATTCCTCAATTTTTTTAAGCCCCAATATTATCTGTTCTAGTGAATCAACAGAGATAACAAACAAATCATAGTCGCCAAGGTTGAATACAAACTTATTCAACTTTTCCAATGTACTTGTTGGCACTACAAAAAAGATATCCTTTTTTACTCCCTCTTGTTTGGCGTATTTCTTTGCCTTTTCAGCTTGATCCTTTAAATAATTCGGGAAATTTGTTAAATCATCTGTGGCCGGACTTTTAGCATCAAAAACTACATACTCGCCACAAATTTTAAGCGTGTTATCCGGATCACCCTTAAAATGAACTTTATCCACATATTCAATGGTATGTTTATTGCAAATGCTTTTTATCAGGTTCTTTACATTTTCTTGGTGAGTACTCCAGGTTTCTTTCAATTTTTTAAGACGCTCAATTTCTAAATTGCTCCTTTCTTCTTGCTCTGCACTTCTTTCCTGCTGTATTTGCTCCCTGATTGAACTTAGCGCCGCTACATCGCTTTTATAAATGGTTTGCCTTCCCTCTTCCTCAGTCGTTAACTGGGTGTTTTGCTGTTGCAATCGATTTTTTTCTGCATCAAGCATTTCATTGCGGGAAGTTAGTAAGGCATTGAATTTTTCTAGTTCAACTATGCGCTCTTTATGTCCATTAAGAGCCGTATCTCTTGATGCAAGATCTGCAGTCAATGCACTCAATTTGGATGCCTGTTCCACTCCCGTTGCTTTTATATTACCCAGTTCAGCAGTTTGTGCAACCAATGACGCCTTTGATAAGTCCAGGTCTTTTGCTTGTTCAGAGTTCGCAGTTTTTAACTCGCTAATTCTTTCCATCAATCCATCCGAATTCAAGGTAAGTTTCTGAAGGTCTGCATTCGCTTCCATCAAGAGCTCCCTAATTTTTCTCCAACCAAAAACACGTTGAATAAACCCAATTGAATTTAACTGATCTAGTAATTTTTTCAGATTGTCAATATTATTGTCCATAATTTATTTATTTAAAAATTGATTAAAATAATAGTGTAAATACTTATTGTAAACGTGCCTTGCAATAAACACAATCAACATTTTCACATTGCTCTTTAAACTGAAGTGATTGAATCTGATTCCATATTGTACCCAACCACTCCTCAAATAATGGATTGGCCTCATAATCAAAATCATAAATGCCATTAGTTATTTCGGGATAATGAAACTCAAAACGATATGAGGCAGCATCCCTAAAATTATCAATCATCAGCTTAGAATAAATCATGGCTTGGCGCCAGTATTGTGTACCCGTGTTTTCTGCACTTTCAAATTCTTTCAAATCCCCCTTATACCTTCCTGTTTTATAATCTACAATTCTTATTAATCTATCCTTGGATTCTACCCGATCAAGTTTTCCTTTCAGTTTTACCCCATTCGTTAAAACTGAATGATATGTTTGTTCTATGCTATCCGGCTTATGGGTAAAAGGAAATTGAGTCAGATAATCCAATATCAACCATTTCGCATATTCTTTATACCGCATGCCATGGGTAGAATGAAAATGCAATCGATACTTAGCATATTCTTCATCTACTACATGGTTTATAGCATTACGGTTGTGCTGCCAGGTAATATTCCCTGCAATAGCCTGCAATACATCATGTATGAGTGATCCAAAGGAGGTTGCCTCAGATGATGTTCCCGGCATCTTTATCACATAATTAAAAAAGAATGCATTCTGGCAAATTTCCCAAGATCCAGTACTGCTGGGTGATATTTCAAAATCAACAAGCCTATCGGTAATTAATTGCGCTAATTCAACATCAGCGCTAACCGGGTACAAGGGTGATTGATTTATAGGAAGTTCAAAAGCAGGAATATCTTCCAAAACAGTAGTATCAATAAACGGCTCAAGCAAACTTGAAGGAATTCGTACTGCTTCACTATCCGACATTCGGTGCAGACTAAGCTGTAGAGATGTTTTAGCCCTCGTGCATGCCACATACAAAAGCTTACGTAAATCATCCAGTGAATCTCCTTCTGGAACAATATATCTATTCAGCAATTTCGGTACCAACACCTTGCCTCTATCAGATTTATTTTCCCAGTTGTTTCCATGATTAGCCGTTACAAAAACCGCATCATATTGTAGCCCCTTGCTTCCGTGTATGGTAGACAAGATAACCGCATCAGCATTTTGATTTTCATCGTATTTTGCATCCACCTTTATCCATAACGCAGTTTGTTTATAATACCACAACATATCTGCTAATGAGGCGGCGGTATTATATCTGTCTCCCTCACTAAAATCATCTGCAAATTTTTTCCAGGCAATAGCATCATCTATTGTAGCTTGTTCGTTTATAGAAAGATTTGCAATTTCAGTCAGGGTATTCAGGTACTGTTCCGTTAAAACCCCGTCTTTTTCCTGAAGACAGCTATCCATCAGTGAAATAAAGTTTTTAAGATATTTAATGGCTGTTTCATGTTGATGCATTTTAAGCCACAAATAAAAATTACTGCCTTTCTCTTTTTTATACTTCAAAAAAGCTTTTACTACTGCTGCTGTTTCATTTTTACGTAACAACAGTTGAATCAAAAACCCTTCTGCCAGATAACTATCCCCATCATAGCACCTGATAAACTGTAAAGTATTAAACAGCCCGGCACCATAATTATTATCGAGTAAATTATAACTGGCACTAGCTTTCCTGCTTGGAATTTTATAGAAATCAAGCCATTTTTTTACAGGGTCTAAATCGCTATGCCGCCTGGCCAACACCGCAATACTTGAAGGAGTGTTATCCTTTTCTCGAAGTGCTTGTATAGCTTTTGCTACTGAACAAGCTTCCTGTTCGGCATTTTCATACACTTTAATAGTGGCTGCGGCATGGTTACCGTCAGTATAGGCTGAGTTACCAGCGCTTAGTGGACTATCCTTTTCGGGCTGCCTTTCTGTATTCAGACTAATTAAGCCAAAAGACTGCTGTAATAATTTGGGTGTACTTCGGTAATTAATATCCAACACGATGCTGCGCAGTTTGCTAAATTTATTACGCATCCAAGTAAAATTATTACTATTGGCTCCCTGGAATCGATAAATACATTGATCATCATCGCCTACAATAAACAGGTTGGGTGCTTCCACTCCATTAACAAGCTGGTTCAGCAAGGCTACTTGTTTGGCGTTGGTATCTTGAAATTCATCTACCAGTATATACTGATAACGCTCCTGTAAGCCTTGTAATAACTCGGGTCTATCAACAAGTAACAGCAAAGCTTCTTCCAGCATATCTTCAAATTCATATTTATTACGACTAATCAATTCATTTTCAAAAGCCCCATACATGGCAGAAATATTCGTTGCGAAATCCTGTATTTTTACAATCAATTTCTTGCCAGCCGCATTGATTAAACCTCGTTGAGTAAGATAATCAGGTTCAAAAGGGAGAATATTGGTAATACAGTGCTCGGCATGTTTTGCTATTTCTTGAGCGGTAATATTTTCCTGTTTAAGCACATTAAAGATTTGCACATAAGATTTTATTTTCTTTATACTTGCGGGTTTTATTTCACTAGGATTTTTATTTGCTAAAAAATCATAAATAAGTTTTTCTATAAGCATATAGCGCTGCCCGTCAGTAATAAGTGAGCGCCCAATTAAACTGTTGTCATTAGAGGCATATTCCTTAATTAACGAGTTGCTAAAGGAGTGATATGTATTAATAGCAATCTGATCAGCAGTATCGCCTATTAATTCCCTGAGTCTATTTCGCATAGCTTCTACTCCGGCATTAGAGTAGGTAAGACATAAAATATTGGAGGGCTTCATATCATGTGCAAGTAGAATCTGACCAATTCTTACCGCTAATACCTCGGTTTTACCTGTACCCGGACCAGCAAGTACCATAACCGGACCATCAATATTGGTTACAGCTTCCTTTTGTTTTTCATTAAGTTGATTAAAGGCGTCGGTAAATGAAGTGCTGTAGTTTGTCATAAGTTTATATTTTAAGTAAAAATGGGTTTTTGGATTGTAAGGGATTTACAAACAGTGTTATCTAATATGTTAAAGCTGTCGTTTTCGGCCTTTAATGCCATCACGAAATAGCTCAATCCATATATAATAGATTACTATAAAAGAAAAGAAATGAAAAGCGGTAACTCCATCCCGGTATCCCAGGTATTGCTGCAGTCATATCAATGTTCCTCCGCCAATAACCATAATTACAATATTGATTACTCGGGTTAAAGTTTTCTTTGTTATGAACATAATAAACGATTTAATAAATAGTAAATATGTACCATGCATCTTGCTTTGCACCGCAAATGTAATATTGGGTTCTGTTGAAACAAATTTCGGGTATACGTTTGTAAGGTTTTTACAATTAGAGATAT
>JBAXVC010000035.1:0-5631 GCA_037129315.1 Chitinophagia bacterium
TAAGGTGTTTTTCAGCGGAAGCTCTTTTTATGGCAATTTTATTCTCATAAGCGATCAGTTCCTCTTCCCGGCTGCTGTATTCCTTGACCTTTATCGTTTTTACGTTGATCTCCTCTTTTGTTTGCAGCGAATCGTATTTAGACCCGGCTTTGCTTCTCAAGGAAGCCATTTCTTTTTTCATCAATGTTTCAGCCTCTCGCATAGCACTTCTTTTCTGGCGTGTAGCCTCCATGTCATCCAGCATCTCTTTCATGTCCTTTCTTGCATCTTCGGATATCAGCATAAACATCATCATAACTGCATCTTCAACAGACATCTTTGAAAAATCAATACCGGATTTCTTCAGGTCATTTTCAACAGAAAGGTAATCAACCTCACCGCTATGGTATTTAGACGCTATTTGCTTAAATCCATTTTGTGTGGTAACCGGCAACTGATCAAACTTGAGTTTTCCCTGGCAGAAGGAAGGCTCCGCTGTGGTCAGGAAACAAACAAGGATATAAAAAAATGGTTTGGTCACGATTTTAGTGATCTCTATATATGATAAATATAAGTTATTTAGTCAGAAATATGGAAATTTCGTATAATTAGCTACCGGAGCGTTCTGAGGAAATTTAACAACAAAAACTAAAATTTCACAATTTTTTAAACAATTGGTGCTTGTTTATGTTAAACAGTGCAGTTAGTTTTGCGCTTCAATGAAAAAAATCGTTTTTTTTATATTAATTCTTTTTACGACAGTACAAATTTTACCTCTTAAACAATCGATATGGGGTAATGAGCAGGCTGTTGTTTTGGATTTCAGCGAAGGAAATAAAATAGACAAAGACGATACAAAATCAATCAAAGAATTTATTTCCTTTTATAGCATTAGCCTGGATTTATCTGTAAAGCTCCATTCCCAAATTCACCTGGCTGAAAGCATTATGCCTTCGCCCTGCTTCGAAAAGCTCTCCCCCCCACCCAATTTTTGTTAATCACTGTTTTAAAATTAGGCTGACGAATTCGCATTTGCATTTCGTTACTTTTTAATAACCCGATTAATAAATTTTAATCAATGCCATCAAATTTAAGTCCGGTTACCAGGATAATGAACCTGGTAAAACTGGAACGTAAAGAAATTACTGCTATCTATTTTTATGCCATATTAAATGGATTAATTCAGCTTTCACTGCCGCTTGGTATACAGGCCATTATTGGTTTTGTTTTAGGAGCATCTATGAGGGCATCATTGATATTGCTGATTCTATTGGTAGTAGCAGGTGTTCTTACTGTAGGCATCATGCAGGTAAACCAGATGAAGATCATCGAAAAGATTCAGCAAAAGATTTTTGTACGATTTGCATTTGCCATTGCGGAACATATTCCTAAGCTTGACCTTAAAAAAGTAGATCATGTGTATTTACCTGAATTGACCAATCGGTTTTTTGAGGTACCGATCTTACAAAAAAGTCTATCTAAAATTTTACTGGACATCCCAACTGCCAGTATCCAGATTATTTTCGGACTGATATTATTATCATTTTACCATTCGGCATTCATTCTATTTGGATTTGTGATAATTGTTTTATTGTGGTTGATATTGCGTTATACCGGCAATAGGGCACTTGAAACCAGCTTAGAGGAGAGTCATTATAAATACAAGGTGGCCGGCTGGATTCAGGAAACTGCCAGGGTGATCAAATCAATAAAACTGGCTAAAAGCAATGACTTTCATCTTCAAAAAACAGATGAGCCGGTAACCCAATATTTGGATGCCCGTAACAAACATTTCAGAATATTGAAATTACAGTACTATGTACTGGTGATTTTTAAAACGGTTATTACTGCAGCCATACTCATTGTGGGCACATTACTGCTGGTTAATCAACAATTAAATATCGGACAGTTTATTGCAGCTGAAATTATCATATTAATGGTACTTACATCAGTTGAAAAACTGATCATGAACATGGGCAGTGTGTATGATACACTTACCTCAGTAGAAAAAATAGCAAACATTACCGATAAACCAAAGGAAACAAACGGGTCTGTTCAGTTAGCCGATACCGGCAAAGGTTTACTGGTAGCGTTAAAGAACCTGAGTTTCAGTTATAATGATGAAAATGATGTTTTATCAAATATTAGTTTACAGATAAATGCCAATGAAAAAGTTTGTATACAGGGCAAAGACAGTTCGGGAAAATCAACGCTCTTGAGAATATTGGCAGGTGCTTATACCGATTTTAATGGTTCGATGTTGCTGAATGATGTGCCGCTGGGTAATTATGATCTAGACTCTGTACGTTCAGAGATTGGTGTACTCACCAACCACCAGGACATTTTTAATGGTACCATTTGGGAAAATATTTCTCTGGGGAATGAAAATATTACCATGCAAACTGTTGTTGACCTCGCTGCCAAAACAGGGTTAAATAATTGTATTGCAACATTAAAAAACGGATACGACACAATACTGGATCCTGCGGGTAAACGATTGTCCAGAAATGTAATTCATAAAATTTTATTGGTAAGGGCGCTGGCCGGTAAGCCACGACTGCTGCTATTGGAAGAACCGTGGCAACAATCAGAAAACAGTTATCGGAAACAGATTATTCAATTGCTCTGTGAAATTAAAAATACCACACTGGTTGTAGTAAGCAATGATGAAGAATTTGCAAGTCTTTGCGATAAAGTTATAACCCTTGAAGATGGTAAAATTAAAATCTAATCCTCTAAATTTTCTAAACCAATTTAAAAATGGACAGCTCTAAAATAAAAGCATTCACACATATTTATCAGCATAATAAAAATAGTAAAGTAAAAGTCTGGTTCTTCATTTGTGTATTTATATTCATAATTTTTTTGTTTCTGCCATGGACCCAAAATATAAGGGCAAAAGGGACTGTTACAACCTTGTATCAGGATCAGCGGCCACAACAGGTAAATACCATCATCGGGGGAAAGGTGCTGAAATGGCATGTTAAAGAGGGAGATTATGTAAATACAGGTGACACTTTGCTGCAACTTACTGAGGTTAAAACTGATTACCTGGACCCTGATCTAATGCAACGAACCAAAGAACAATTGGCCGGTAAAGAATTATCAGTTGAATATTATAAAAGCAAAGTTGGCGTAGTAGATCAGCAGATAGGTGCCATAAATTCGGGCCTTCAGTTAAAACTTAACCAACTATTGAATAAACTTAACCAGTTACAATTAAAAGTACAGGCAGACAGTGCTGAAACCTTTGCCGCTAACAATGATGTCAACATCGGCAATAAACAATATATCCGCCAAAAGGCAATGTACGATAGTGGCCTGGTTTCTTTAACACAACTCGAGAACAGGAATCAACAGTTTCAGAATGCACAAGCAAAGAAAATTATGGCAGAGAATAAACTGGAAAATAGTAAGAGGGATCTGATCATAGCTCGAATTGAGATAAGTGCTTTGAAACAGGAAAATGTTGAAAAAATTACCAAGGCGCAGGGCGATCAGTTTCAAACGCTCACCCAAATTGCCACAGGCCAAGCAGATATAGCCAAATTGGAAAATCAATATGCCAACTATACAATCCGCAATGGCATGTATTATATCCTCGCATCGCAAAGTGGTCAAATTGTAAAAGCACAAAAGGCTGGTATTGGAGAATTCGTTAAGGAAGGAGAAATGATTGCTGAGATTGTACCTGATAAAATTAAATATGCGGTAGAAATGTATGTACAACCCGTTGATCTGCCATTAATAGCGCTAGGTCAGAAAGTAAGATTCCTATTTGATGGCTTTCCGGCAATTGTATTCAGTGGCTGGCCCAAATCATCTTCCGGCACTTTTGGCGGAGAGATTGTGGCGGTGGAAAGCAATGTAAGTGCGAATGGCAAATTCAGGCTGATTGTACAGGAAGATGCAAAGGATAAACCCTGGCCAAAAGAATTAAAGATCGGCACCGGCGCACAGGGAATCACTTTATTAAATAATGTGCCGGTATGGTTTGAGCTTTGGCGAAACATCAATGGCTTTCCGCCTGATTATTATAAAAAAGAAAATCCAAAGACAAAAGAAAAATAATGAAACTTTTATATGCTATCCTATCAATAGTTGCACTAATGATCTGTATTCCTGCAAATGCGCAGGTAAAATATCAGCAACCCGATTCATTGCAAACCTTATCCGCTAAACAATTGATTGAAATTGTAAAGCAATTCCATCCTGTTGCAAAGCAGGCCGATATTTTTATAGAAAAAGCCAAGGCAGATGTAACTATTGCCCGAGGCATGTTTGATCCGGTGTTATCCAATGAATCAGCCGAAAAAACTTTTGATGGAACAAACTACTATAATTATAACCGTCCTGAACTATCGATACCCACTTGGTTTGGAGTTGAACTAACAGCAGGACTGGAATACCTGGCGGGCAACCGTACTGATCCCGAAGAAACTAAAGGCCGGACCAGTTATGTAGGAATTAGTGTACCACTCGCTAAAAACCTTTTAATGGATAAAAGAAGGGCTGCCCTGCAGACAGCAAAGATTTTTCGTGAAGCCTCCGCTATTGAAAAAAGAAATATACTGAACAACCTATTGCTGGAGGCTATGAAAACTTACTGGACTTGGGTACAGCAATACATGTATTATAAAACAGTAAGTGATGCAGTAGTGGTAAATGAAAAAAGGGTGGAACTGGTTAAAACTGCTTACCGCCTCGGTGACAGACCTGCCATTGATACTGCTGAAGCACTTGTTCAACTACAAAGTTTTGAATTGCAAAAAAGCCAGGCCTGGCTTGAATTTCAAAACACAACACTGGACCTTTCTGCTTTTCTCTGGACATCAAATACTCAACCTTATAATCTGTCAACAAATATCGTTCCGGGTGTAGATCTGCAGACGCTAAACATTGCATCAACTGCTTTGCCCGAGTTGAATAATTTATTGGTTATCGCATTGAAGAACCATCCGGATTTGATGATGTATAATTATAAACTCAATGTTTTAGGCGTGGAAAAGAAATTGAAATTTCAGGAACTATTGCCCACTGTAAATTTTCGTTACAACCAGTTGGGAAAAGGGTATGAAATTTTAAAGACGGCTATAACCGGTCCTTTGTTTAAAAATAACTTTCAATATGGTTTATCATTGGATATTCCACTGCGCTTATCACAGGGAAGAGGAGAGTACCGGAAGGCAAAATTAAAAATAACAGAAACGCAATTGCAGCAAGGACAAAAACTGCAGCAGATAGAAAATAAGGTGAAAAGCTATTTTAATGAAATGCTCGCCATGAGAAGCCAGGTTGCATTACAAGAAAAAACATATAAAAATTACCAGATTTTACAGCGGGGAGAAGAGACCCGTTTCCAGGCTGGTGAAAGTTCTTTGTTTTTGATCAATGCCCGGGAAAATAAAGCATTGGAGGCTTTACAAAAATTGCAGGAACTGAAAGCTAAATACTTTAAAGCTGAAAATAACTTGTTATGGGCTGCGGGTATTTTGATTTAAATTTTTTATGCTCCCCGCCATGGTTCGTGTCACCACGAACCATGGCGGGGGATTGATAGGTTGAACAGTTTCGTTAACTTTAGAGATTCATAAATTGAATAAACTTTAAACTTTAAACTTTAAACCTCTAACCTCCAACCGCCAACTACCC
>JBAXVC010000036.1:0-4149 GCA_037129315.1 Chitinophagia bacterium
CTCAAATCCTAATATTGTCTTTTAATAGATAATGTAAGAGCTTCCCTTCTTAAAATATCTTTTTAATTAAATACTCACGACATGCTATTATTACTTATACTATTGTCCCTAGTGCCCTTCTGGATACTATATATAGTATATGAGATATTAAGAGCCACTATCTTCAGGTGCAGGCATGATTGGGTAAAGGCTTGGTGGTTGGGTAATGCAGAGCAATGTGTAAAATGCGGTAGAGTGAGAAGGCCAACAGTTCGTAAAGTATTTTAAGTTTTATTATTATAAATATTTAAAAATAGGCACTAAGGGTTTTAGCGTACCCGATCTATTATAAAAACAGTTAAAGGGTGCTGAATTTCGATTACATGCTCATGATAAAGCGCTTTGCTGATAAACAAAACCCCCTTTAATGCTTCGCGAATTTGTACCGGTTTACTGGTTTCGGTTATACAAATCAATTGACCTTCAATACCAATGGCAAGGAGCATTCCGTGCAATTTAAAATCGTTCCCTTTTAACCTAAAGCCTTTCAATGAAGGTTCCCCATCGATGTAAAAAGCTTTATTATTATCAACCGCTTCTTTCCAAAGCGCTTTATTGAGTTTAGCAATTCCCCTGGGAGATATAGCTGTAGTAAAATAATATTGCGGATAAAGGCCCTCAGCTTTTTGCGTAATACTGATATTAACCCTCTCTTGTAAGTCTTCAGATTCATTTTTATCAATTAACGCTAAAAAATAGTCAATACATTGCTCATAATTTAACTTGAATTGCTGTACGGCTCCAAGGGCTAATTGATTATTTGAAAATGGGTAATCATGCACTGCTATATACTTAGTACGCCATTCAATAATTAGCAATTCATTTTTAGGAGTAGCATTTTCTAATACTGAATACTCCTTATTTGCTGCTCCGCAAAGTTCAATACAGTTATCATCCTGTGGTATTATTGTATTGCTGTAATAACATTTTGCATACCCCTTTTCAGTTAGTTCATTTGCTTCCCTCTCTAATTCAGTTAATATTTTTTCGATGGTTTGCTTATTGTGCATCTCGTTATTATTTATTTGTAGTAGTACAAAAATCAATGCCTAAGCCCTATTAAACCCAATTACATTTCGTTGGGCGCTTTTCTGTTGCAAGCTGATTTCTTGCTCTGCTTGTTGCAAAAGATATTGCTCCGACGGGTCTAATTCGGCATCCAGTAAACTATCCACAATTAATTTCTTTCTCACATTTTCAATCTGACCACCAGTGAGTTTCACTTTTTCACATAAGTTATTGATTACCCCCTCCCCAATCTGTGGAAATTTATCTTTCCAGATGGCCGCTATCGTAGTGCTACTAGGCACTTCAAATTTAATCTTGTACAAAAACCGCCTGTCAAAAGCCTTATCCAGATTATCTTCCATATTGGTAGTGGCAATAAATATCCCCTCAAAGTTTTCAAGTTCTTCAAGAAGGATATTCTGAAGTGCGTTTTCCATCTGATCTCCACGGTCATTTACTTGTCCACGTTTACCTATAATAGCATCCGCCTCATTAAACAGTAATACCGGCAACTCCTCAAAGTTTTCACAGGCTTTTTTATAATCGGTAAATAATTTCCGTATGTTTTTTTCAGTTTCACCAATCCATTTGCTTCGTATTTTACTGGCATCAGACATTAATACATGCCGATTGCTCTGTTTGGCCAACTGCAATACCGTTTCAGTTTTACCCGTACCTGGTTGTCCATAAAGCAGGATACTTACTCCAGGCTTTAAGCCCTGTTGTTCCAATCTTATTTTTAATTTCTTAAAATTGTTTACTTGCAGTAAATCTTGAAGTTTATTTACCAGCACTTCAGCATCAGGCTCAAAAAACAAGGCCTTTCCTGTGATAGACTCGGGCTTAAGCTCTTTCAGCATTCCTTCTATATAGGGCTTTCTGGGTATATCATTTTTATCAAAGGAATGAACCGCCTTGTCAGTTAAACAATATTCTAAGGAATTAAACATATCGTCTGCCCGGTTTTCCCTAATTAACTCCTGTGTAAAAAATATACTGCTGCGCGAATTAAATTCATGACGAAAGGCGTATTGCTTTTCCATGGTAGGTTTAAAGTTGGATATAATGCTATCCTTATCTATATTAACATAACCCTCAAAGTACTGATAGCACATGGCTAAATAATAAGCCGCCTCATCTGGATTCATTCCCTCTGCTACAATAAAGGCCGCTAATTCAATATGCCCATTTGCTTTAATCAGTTCATAAGTAGAGTTTACCAAACCGTCATAACTTATCTTGCGCGATTTTCTATCGCTGAGTTTATTATTGAAGCGATGTAATAAGTCGAATGAACTGGTTAATGGCTTTGTGGCCATATATTTCCATTCCATTGTAGTTACACAGCGAATAAACTTAGCCGCGATTCCATATTCACATAAAGGGAACAGCATCAGGTCTTGTTTCGGATATATCCATTCTCTTTCAACAAATAATTTCAGCAGTTTATTAATTACTAAAGCCGATGAGGTTTTAATGGCAAGATGTTCAATCAACTCCCTTACAGAGGGTTGAGTATTATTATAATGCATTTGGCAAAACAATGCCAGTATTACTGCCTGATCATCCTCACATTCAAAAAAAACACGTAGCGTAGCAATTTCTGCTTCATTAGCATTAATTACTGTTTCAGATAACTTGGAGTCTTGCAAATCATCATATAATTTCTTAATGCCATCTAAAACTGGGTTGGGAGCTTGATCAAAATTGTACATCATGATAAAATTTAGGTGGTGAACAATAAGAGAGGGCGAATTTAGGTGCTGGCTTTGTAAAGGATTTACAATTGCAGACGAAGAATAAGATTAAACAACATGTTTACTATTTACAAACCGAAAAGATTTCATCTTGTAAATAGATTATAAACTGAAATTTTAATATTATACTAAATCACTAAACACTGTAATAGCAATTACCCCTAACCTTTTGATTGTTTAGATTGAAGCAGAAGAAATACTGTTTATAAAAAGAGTACAAACCTCTTGTTTATTATTGTGTTTAAAGAAGTAAAATGAACAAACAAGATATACCAGTAAAGCTGGTGAAAAGCTTACCCATTAAACAACAAATATTTAGTACTGAAGAGAATGTAGGCTTAATAGAAATTGCAGGCTCAGAATACGAAGAACAGATACGCAATTATCCTTACCACCAGCTTATTTATATCAATATGGATAAACCCATTCCAATTACTTTGTTATCGGGGCATAAACCATTTAACAGGAATCGGCCTTCATTTAGGGATTGCTTATTGAAATTATCTTCAGTCAATTACGAATATTTGCTTTTTCTCACCAGCCTCTATCCGATAATTGATCCCGCAAGACTAATGGTTATTATACAATTCGTTGAATCTCGTCCTGTGGTACCAGTTATAGACCAATGGCTTGAATCTAGTTTTGGTTTTCTGGTATATGCGCACCAACTAGAGCAGTTGTATTGTATGCTTACCGGATGTAATTATATGGAGGCCATCACTTTCCGGAAAGACTGGAACCTAAAAAGACCAAAATCCAGAGAAATAGCCGATTGTTTGCATATTTCACCTAAGCTCTACCTTTCCAATCTTATGAAACAAAACAGCATAGAAGATAATCAGTTTGTTTACAGCGCCAATTATGCTGGTGCGTTTAAATTATGGCAACATCTCTATCAATTAAAAGGCAATCATGAACACGCAGCAACATAAAAAGGCGGCCATCTGGGGCTTTATTGTGGGCGATGCCCTAGGCGTTCCCTTTGAATTTACTGACCGTGAAGTCATGAAGGTTAATCCAGCTACTGGTATGATTGGTTATGGAGCACATCATCAGCCGGCGGGTACCTGGAGTGATGATAGTTCAATGATGTTATGTGTTCTAGACAATTTAATTCATCAGGGCAGTCCAGCTGATTTAGCAACTCGTTTTGTTAATTGGTACACAAAGGGATATATGACAGCACATGGAGAGGCATTTGATATAGGACACACAACCAGAAATGCAATTGATAATTTAATTGCCGAAGTAAAACCTCATTTGTCTGGCGGAAATAGGGTTTATTCTGCCGGCAATGGGAGTTTGATGCGTTGTTTGCCATATGCATTTAAAGAAGATATATCTA
>JBAXVC010000037.1:0-4098 GCA_037129315.1 Chitinophagia bacterium
TATAATTAGTAAGGTATCATTAATGAAACAATTACCCCAAAACAAGCATTTACCTGTTAAACTGCTTGTAGCATGCTTTAATAATACCTCTGCCACTTATAAATATTATTGGCTCTTATCAATAATTAGGGCAATTGAATCTGGTAAAACAATTATATCGAAGCGCGAATTGTTTTCGGGTATGATTAGCAGTGCTTGGTATACGGTCAACTATTTTCATATTTCATTCGGGAAACAGGATAAACTGCAAAGAGCAATTGAGAATATCAAGGGATTCGAAAACCTTACGATTGACGCTAGCAAAAACACTATTATAAATTCGTTAATCAATACAGAAAACCCAAACACCTTAAAGGAACTCAATTATTTTAACAATCAAGTTCCACACTGGTTTTTAAGCCCATGGTTTCCTGGTAACAATAAATCTGAAATTTATAGAAAATCACAAGATTTAAACAATCGATGTTTATACGCATTGCACGATGAATTTATCCAGATTAATTTAGCATGGATAAATTATTTATTAGAAAATGCAAGTTTAATTAAAGACTTCTGTTATTGGAATTTAGTCATTTATTTGCAAGTGAAAAACCCTAACGTACCCGATATTCCCAATAAATTATTAAAAGCGGCAACAAGAAATAGTCTAATAAAACAACGAACTCAATTTTGGGATATTGTGATAAGAAACCTTGGATATGTTTCTTGCATTTATACCAAAAAGAAATTAACCATTGGCGATTATGCTGTTGAGCATTTCATTCCATATAATTTTGTTTCACATGATCTCATCTGGAATTTAATTCCGGCCGATAAGTCTTTTAATAGTACCAAAAGCGATAAACTTCCGCCATTTAATAAATATTTTAATGGGTTTTATGATCTGCAGAAAATGGCCATTGATATTATAAGAGATAAAGAACCACGGAATAAATTTCTCGAAGACTATTTGACTATATTTTCTGATATTGGCGAGGCGGGAAGGGAGATTACCAAGGAAAAGTTCCGGGATAGGATTCAACCCCTCATTACTATTGCATCTAATAACGGATTTGAATTTATGTCATGACCATCGAAAAATCAATTTGCCCATTCTGTGTGCCAGAAAGAAGCATCCTTATTGAAAGCGAAAACTCAATAGCAATTTTTGATGCTTTTCCTGTAAGTCAGGGGCATGTTCTTATAATTCCTAAACGTCATTGTTGTAACTTCTTCGATTTAGCACCCGCAGAGCAAGCAGATTGTTTTATCCTTCTAAATAGAGTTAAAACAATAATTCAGGATAAATACAATCCAGACGGGTTTAATGTAGGTATTAATATAAATGAAGCAGCTGGGCAAACAATATTACACGCCCATATACACTTAATTCCGAGGTATCTTGGAGATGTGGAAAAACCAAGGGGAGGAGTAAGGGGCGTGATTCCTCAAAAAAGGAGTTATTAATTTATGAAAAGTTGAGAGTAGCTTTTGGGCTAAATCGCCAACAGTAAATTTATCGGATTTCTAAACAGGAAAATTATTTCATGTCAAATTACTATTATCAATCTTCAATAGAAAAATTTCTTGCCTCAAGTAATGAAGAAATTATTGGCGCAATTACAATTGCGAATCAATTCGATAGTAATCAAAATCAAAACAAATCCTGGGAGCTACAAATTCCATTTCTAAAAACCGCGTTAACAGGTTATACAGGACATTTATATTTTGAATTTTCTATACCTCGAATGGGGAAGCGGGTAGACGCTATTGTTATTATTGATTCGGTGGTATTTATTATAGAATTTAAGGTAGGGGAAACTAAGTACCAATCTTACCAAATTGAACAAGTTTGGGACTACGCTTTAGACTTAAAGAATTTTCATAAACCAAGTCATGAGGCATTTTTAGCGCCAATTCTTGTTGCTACTGAGGCTAGAAATTCAATTATTAATATCAGCACCGGTAATCATCAGGATAAATTACTATATCCTGTATTATGCAATAGCAATGATTTAAAAAAGGCAATTGACTCATGTTTGCAGTTTGCAAACGATGGTGAGCAAATATTATCCGATCAGTATTCAAAGGGGTCTTATGCCCCAACACCTACAATTATTGAAGCTGCAGTATCACTTTACGCTAACCACTCAGTAGATGCCATTACTAGGTCTGATGCAGATGCAAAAAATTTATCAATAACTACACACGCCATATCAGATATAATTGAAGATGCTAAATTGAACAAAAAAAAATGTATTTGTTTTGTCACCGGTGTACCCGGGGCTGGTAAAACATTGGTTGGGCTAGATATAGCAACCTCACATTTAGACAAAGATAAAGGTGATTCAAGTGTTTATTTATCGGGCAACGGGCCACTTGTGGCAATATTGCAAGAAGCCTTGGCAAGAGACCATGTAAGAAGAGAAAAATCGATGAATCGTAAAAAAACTTTAGGGTCAGCGAGAGATGGTGTTAAGGCATTTATTCAAATCATTCATCATTATAGAGACGCGTATTTAAATGATCTTTCTGCTCCATTCGACCATGTTGCTATATTCGACGAGGCTCAACGAGCATGGAATAAACAACAGACAGTTAATTTCATGCGCAGGAAGAAGAATAAGCCCGATTTTAATTATTCTGAACCCGAATACTTAATTTCTTGTTTGGATAGACATGAAGACTGGGCTGTAGTTGTATGTTTGGTAGGAGGTGGCCAAGAGATTAACACAGGAGAAGCCGGAATTGCTGAATGGCTAACCGCCATCGAGCATTTGTATAAGCACTGGGAGGTATACATTTCACCCAACCTTACGGATTCGGAATACGCAGCTGAAACAGCCATTAAAGAGTTGTCTAAAACAACCACTGTAAATTTTAACGAGGACCTCCATCTTTCTGTGTCAATGCGTTCTTTTAGAGCTGAAAAATTATCTCTATTTATAAAACAACTCCTAGATAGAGAGATTATCAACGCACAGGAAACTTTAAAAACAATCTCCAGTAAATATCCCATTGTATTAACCCGCGATTTACAAAAAGCAAAGAAATGGCTTAAAGGGAAAGCGAGAGGAAGCGAGCGTTATGGCATGGTTGTTTCTTCTCAAGCATATCGGCTTAAACCCTTAGCAATAGATGTTAAAACTCCCACCAATCCAGTGAATTGGTTTTTATCAGAACGAGATGATGTTCGGTCCTCTTATTATTTGGAAGATGTTGCAACTGAATTTCAAATTCAAGGATTAGAATTAGATTGGGTTTGTGTTACTTGGGACGGAGATTTTAGATATGCAGAAGACGGATGGAAATCTTTTTCATTTGTTGGCACTAAGTGGCAAAATATAAACAAGCTGGAGCGAAAACAATATCTCATTAATGCATATCGAGTATTATTAACTAGGGCACGCCAAGGAATGGTTATTGTTGTACCTGAAGGAGATATTGATGATCATACAAGAAAACCAGAATTCTATAATTCAACATATAATTACCTTAAGCTTATTGGTATTGAAGAGATATAAAGCAATTTCGATTAAAATAAAATTTGATGTGTCCCGGCGATTCAAACTCATCCAAATCTCTTTTTAGCATTTCATTTCATCAAAATATCGTTCCTTTAATCCAAATAGTAGCCGCCAAATCAACCAACCCCAGTGCACCCCACTCCCAAAAAATTATTAAGTCAACGCCACCCGTTTTTCTATTTTGTTTCGGTATGGACAAAGCGGTTACAGCGGAAGTTGAACTGGTATGTAGGTGGTAAGAAATATGCTTCCACAGTATCTGCCAATAAGCTGGAGTTTAGGGTAAAGAAGCACCAATCGGTATTGCTGAAGAAACTGGGCGAAAATCATGAGCAGCTGCAGATCAATAAGGTTACCAATCTTAAAATAACTGCTGCCAGGATCAATGGCATTCTGATAAAACCTGGCGAAACCTTTTCTTTTTGTAAACTGGTAGGCCGGCCTACCAAACGCAAGGGTTATTTATTGGGTATGGAGTTAAGCTTTGGAGAAGCCAGGGCGGGCATCGGCGGCGGCATCTGCCAAATATCTAACCTAATACACTGGTTAGTACTTCATAGCCCGTTAACCGTTACCGAACGATACCACCACT
>JBAXVC010000038.1:0-3069 GCA_037129315.1 Chitinophagia bacterium
GTGGATGTGGCAGAACAGATGTCCATAAAAAGGCAAAACAGCTACAGTTTTGATAAAAGTCAAATGAATGAAGTGGTTTGGGATAAGCTGTCAAATTCAATGCATGGATATTTTGACAAGAAAAAGTCGGGAAGAGATTTAGGTAACCTTTTTGAAGATTAATTATGAAAGCACATTTAATCAGATCCTCAGAAGTTGAATATGAATTGTTCACAAAAGTGATCAACCTTCTTGAGGCTGTGTCCGGACCTATTCAATTTCTTTATGATGCAGAAGCTGTAATTGATTTTGACGAGGATGAGCTTTTTATGTACCAGATAAGAGATAAGGGGCATTTTGAAAAGAAAATTATGCCAATGCATGAAGCCCGTCCTAATATCATAAGAGACTTCCCATTAGAAAGAGAGACAGTAAGCTGGGATGTATTATTTAGAAAAGTTAAGCAGTATAGAGAAATAAAAAACATACCAAATGATGAATTTGTGTTGCTGCTAACAGATATTGCCAATACAGAAAACTGGTTTGCTACACTGGATGAAAGGATGCCATTTAATGGATTTGTTCATACAGCTGACTGGGATCATTATATAGATTGTTCTAATGCTTTTCCAATTGCATATGAGGTCATTGCTTTGCTCTTGCAGAAGCATATGTTCCAGGGCAGGGATGAAATATTTTCTGCTGTACATAATACGCCGATTGGTTGTGTAAATGATATGTGTAATCAGAAACGGGAAGTAATATTAAAACTCCGTACTGCTGATATCTGCCGGACTTGTATGGAACGTTTAAAAGACAAGATTCCCATGTCGGATATTCATCATGCTTTGGCACTAATGGAATCATTACGGGTGAAAATGCTGTATGCACAGAATTTCAGACAGGAATCTTCTCCAAGCAGACTTTTAATTAACGAAAAGTTCAGAATATTCCTGCCGGATTATGGAAATATAGAGATTAAACTCAGGCCATTAGAGAAGGCCTTGTATATATTGTTTCTCAGTCATCCGGAAGGAATCTATTTAAGCAGTCTTTCAGATTATCGGCAGGACTTATATTCTATTTATACCAGGATATCCAATAGGGGCATGCTGCAGGAAATGCACGGCCGAATTGATGAGATGGTAAATGCACTTAGTAATTCAGCAAATGAAAAGATTTCTCGTATAAAACGGGTTTTTGAGGAAGCTATTGGGAATGATCTAGCGAGGCATTATTATATTAGGGGAAATGCAGGGGAGGTGAGGAAGATAGCATTGGAAATTGGGTTGATAATTTATAATATTAATTAAAAATTGAGGGATAAATCGATAGGCTTTTCGTGGTGATAATACTGGAGCTCATATTGATCTAATTATTGAACAAACCGATGGGATTGTAGAAAATATCTATAAATATGATGAATTTCTCTGCAAACTGAAAATACCCGCCGACTCCGGACTCTGAATTAAACTTGATTTGGATGATTGTCCATTTTAAGGTAGAGGAGGGATATTCATAGTAGTTGGGTCCCAAAATAATCCTCTTTACGATGCGGTATATGTTTTAGGATAAATTATGAGTTGGAAGGTAGTTTAATAGGAACTGCTTATATTTTTACTGATAAAAAATAATATTTAGATGGAATACTCATTTAGGATTGGTCAAGAGATTATTGCCTTAAGAACGCATAGTAAAAATATTTTTAGAAAGGGCGACATAGTGATTGTTAGAAATATGAAGCCAGCTTTTTGCAATTGCTTTCAGTTTGCTGTAGATATTGGTCATTCTCATCCAGCTGATGATATGCATTGTGCAAAATGTGGTGTCACTTTTACAAATGACGATGGAATTTATTGGTTTGCCAACACCAATTTTGCTCCTTTAGTCTCAGTTAAAAAATCGTTGAGGATTATGGAATTAGAGGCGATGGACGTTTAGGCAATGCATATAAGATTAGACTTCCTTATAAAAGACAATCAATGTGAGAAAGCAATCGAGGATTTTAAGATACTAGCATCTGTTCCTGGTTGGCTAATTCAGTATTCAGATTTGTATAATTCGGCATCCATCAAGCCCAAGGGGCTACCAAGAATTACATCCTCTCATTTCGGTGGAGAAATATTCGTGAACATTCAGTTGTTTTCTCATTTATACGAAACGGTCAATTCGTTGTTTAAATAAAGCAAAAGGGTGTCTATGTGTGTCGTCAAAAATAATTTCCTAATTAATGCAACTTAACCCGTTTAAAATATAATCTAAGAAAACTTAAACTGTCAGCCTTGTTCTCAAATGACCAAATATTTCCAAAATCAATACTATCCTGCCTATTTGGGAGTTTTGTAAATGTAGCTATTGTATTATATTGATTGCCGGCCGAGTCGTAATTACATATGCTTCTCCAAACATATTTTATTCTTGCGGTATCTTTTGTCTGAGCATTACATAAATTAGAATAAATTATTCCATATGTCACAAGAACTGATATAATAAAATATTTCATATGATTGTTAATATTTGAAATTACTTTGTATTGGTATTAAATTTATTTAATAGGGCATCAATAATTGTTGGGTTAGCAATTTCACTAATCCACTCCCTTGGTATTGAATCATACCCATAAGCTAACCCAGCTAAGCCTCCAGTTAATGCAGCAATAGTATCTGTATCGCCGCCTAAATTCACTGCTTTTAAAACAGCGTCTTTGTAGTTATCGGTATTTAAAAAACACCAGATCACCGCTTCTAGTGTGCTTAATGCATATCCGGTGGATTGTATTTCAGATTCGGGTAAGTTTGAAAACCCCTTAGCGAAAAGCTTTTTAAAATAACCCCAGCCTAAAAGTGTAGATTCTTCTTCATCATCTGAAATATTCCAGCCGAATTTTATACATGCAGTGGCATATTTCATAGCGGATAATTTATTACCACCATCTAATAAATGTTTTACAAACCGTACATAAAATATGCAACATAAATGGCAAAGATGACTCCGATGAGTAATCTTGTTTTCAATGATCATACTATTAATTGATTTAGATATATCTTCTTTAAATGCATATGGCAAACAACGCATCAAACTCCCATTGCC
>JBAXVC010000039.1:0-2962 GCA_037129315.1 Chitinophagia bacterium
GGTCAGCCAGATGCCTGCGCCCCAATTTTTATCCAAATAGTCGCCAAAAAGAATCGTTTTTGAACTGTACTTTGATATACCGAAATGGGCGTCCACTAATCTGTGTTCTTCATCTAGGAAATTTGCATCAATGAAAACTTCAGTATTGTTTACTTTTTGGAGCAAAATACCCTTAACTGAGGGTAAGAAAGTACCACTTAATTCACCAGTCATCTGAAAATCTTTGAATACAATGCTGTTATTCCCTGTATTTTCTAATAAAGCATCCGATATCATTATGTCATCTTTTATTATAAATTGCGAGGTCTTTTTTCTAATAATACTCATATCGCTTGCGTATACACAGGTAAATAATTCGTCTTTATATACCGGAGCAGCAAGTAATAATTTTTTCTTATCGTCTGAAAGTTTTAGTAACATTTGCCAGTAAATACCTTTCTTTGAATGGGCAACGTCTTCAT
Source organism: Chitinophagia bacterium (assembly GCA_037129315.1). GTDB lineage: Bacteria > Bacteroidota > Bacteroidia > Chitinophagales > Chitinophagaceae > Sediminibacterium. The sequence continues at coordinate 462 of JBAXVC010000039.1, forward strand.
TAGTTTGTCCATAAGTACATACTTCCTGGGTATTCTTTAATGAAAGATCATTTTTATCCAATTCCGAAACATACAGTTTTGGGGCATCCTTGTCAGTAACTCTAAAATAAAATAATAATATTTTTTTGTTAAACTCAATTGCTTCAGGAAGCATAAGGGCGAATACTTTTTTGTCATTTTCGAGTTTATTTACTAATATTTCATCCCCGTTCGAATCATATTTATAAATGGTTACGCGACAATTTTGGCTATATAATTTACTGAAATATTGCCACTCGAATTTATCCCCTCCTTTACAATCGATTCTGATAGTATTATTGCCATCCTGGAAATAAGTCCACGATTGGTCCATGTTAGCGTACGATGGGCGGGGAAATTTTTGTTTAATTGTTTCTTCTGTAGTAAGTTTTACTGACTGGGCAGAAGCGTGAAGATTAATGGATATTAATAATATAGTGAATAGATATTTCATGATCTTCAAAATTTTACAGTTAAAGGAATTCTATTAAAAAAAATAAATTTTTTGGAATAGCGTTGAGTGAATGAATTATAGTTTTTATTTTGTCATCGCCAGTCATGTCTTAATACAGAGAAGCTAATATGCAATTTTAGCCAACGTCCGTGGCTTGGCGAAGGTGGGGTAATAGGATTCCGTCAGCCCACCGGTGTCGCACCACAGAACTTGATTATTTGAAATTAAACGAAATTAGTGACAAAAAGTGTATGCTTCTCGGGTAGTATCGCCATTGAGGCGTTACTTCACTGCTTCCATAAACTCCTTGTTCCATTTGTAAAACAGAGCCTAATTAACCCTGAGTTTACGACATAAGCTGTAGAGTGGAAATTTCAGTGTTTCAGACCCCTCAAGATCGCTTTTAAGAGCCCCCGTACAAATAAGTATGAAATCCTGATGTATATTGTATTTCAATGAAATCTTACTGGGGGTTATTTTTACAGGTCAAGTGGGGTCTATAAAAGCGAAATTTCCATTAACTACCGAATCCTTGGGTTTCGACATTTTTCCCAATCTGTTTATAAAATGTAGAAATATTTGCCACTTTATGACACAAAATAGAACTGCGGATGGTCTTTTGACGCCCCAACTCATAATAAATCAATTTTACATGAGCAAGATCTCCGCTCCCTTTTTCACCAGTATACACAAATTTTATTAATTTAACTTCTTCTAACTGCACACTTTTAACAGTTTTTGAATTATGCTTAATAGCATAGCAAATATCAATTCGATCCGGGTAGAATTTAATCCTTTTTAAATAAAAGTATGAAACAAAATAAATTACAAAGGAAATTAAAACTACAATAAGTGTACCCATAATAATATTGGGAAGGTGAAAATACGAAATAGATAAAGCGGCAGTTAAACCGCTTATGATGATAATTAGAATTAAGTAATCACCAATATTATAGCTACTGTAACCAAGGTCTTTAGTTAAATATTCTTGGTCTTGCTCTATTTTTTTGTTCATTTTATTATTTCTCTATTGCTTCTTTTATTGTTTTTGTAGCCTCGACAGTTTGTTTAGTTACATCATAAGTTTCTTTTAAAACGATTGCTGCATTCTTTACCGTTTTAGTTCCACTATTTATGTTTTTACTAAGGGTAGTAATGTCTACACCTCTTGAAGCAAAACCAGATATAACCTTTAAACCACTTACTATTGCTTTTGCTGTTTTATTTGTTATATGCTGAGACGAAAATGACCCATTCTCACCACCAGCCATATCATCACCTAGTGATGCCATATTTGCAATTTGAACATAATTTCCAGCTAACGCTTCTGGAGCAGCGAAAGCACCCATGAAAATTGAAAAATAGTTATGAACTGTATTTATACAAGCAGCAGAACCTTCTACAGATTTATCTGGGCTAATAAAAAATGCAACGAAGGCTTGGGCGCCTAATGAAATTGACTTTGAAAATGGGACAGATCTTTGTTTAAGACCTTCATTTGTTGAACTATAACTAATTTTTGCAACATTTCCAGTTGCATCTATCGTTAAAGTACCTTTCGATGGGCCATGCCAATCTGGGTTATTTTCAGGATGCCCCCCACTAAAATAGCTATTATACCCACCGATCCATTCATAACCACTTGACTTTTGTTGACCATATGTCATAGCCATTGTTCTTTGCAGAGTTATTGTTTCTGATATATCACCCTGAGTTATATTAAATATTTCAACTGGATGCTTATTTCCATCTGCACCCAAAAAAACAGACTTAATACGTTCTTCTTTTCCATCTAAATCATCACACCAAATTGGTTTGTTTCCGGCAAATTGATAAGTTGTGTACCAAGGATATTCTTTTGTCAGAGGATCAATGCTTAAAAATTTCCCCAACCTTCCATCATAAATTCTCATTCCATAATCCTGCGCTCCCGAATTAATATCTTTATCATTTTCTTTCCCATTAAACCCATACCTGTAGGCAGTTCCAGCGCTAAATTTGCGGCCAGGGGTTAGCATACCGAAAGAAT
>JBAXVC010000004.1:0-117769 GCA_037129315.1 Chitinophagia bacterium
ATAATAAAATAAGTCAAATTCCAGTAATTGATACCACTAGCCTTAGTAATCGAATAGATAATAAAATAAATATAGGAAGCTTATCTAGTAAAGATATCATAACTGCTTTAAATTATACGCCACTACGAAATGACTATGGAAGTTTTTACGACACATCTAAACAAATCACAACTGTATTAAGTGCTATTTCGGTCAAATTTGGATTTACTGGCTTTGCCAATAATATCAGTATCACAAATAATACCAGTGGACTTCCCGCCCGAATTACTGTGGCCAATGCAGGCGTCTATTTAGTAAAATATGCATTACAATTTATTAAAACAGATGCTAATAGTGATGAGGTTAGTGTATGGATTCGTCGCAACAGCGCTGCATATGTCAATACCAATAACACTTATACTATCCAAGGATCGGGAATAAAAAACACTATTATAAATTCATTTTTTGTAGACCTTGGTGTTGACGACTATGTTGAAATATATTTTACAGTTAAAAATATAAATACAAGTATTACAGGAACTGGTACCCAACTATCACCCTCTCGTCCTGCAACACCTTCAGCAATGGTGACAATACAGAGAGTAAATTAAAAATTAGATTGCTTTAATTTATCCAAATGGTTTGTCAATAGAAATACTTTGCTTGGAAAAAAAGCGAGGACCCTCTTCTGATATATACAAACAATCTTCCAATCTAATTCCAAATTCACCAGGTATTGAAATAGTAGGTTCGTCACTAAAACACATCCCTACCGCGATCGGTGTTTTATTTCCTTTTACAAAATTGGTCCACTCATGCCCTTCTAAACCAATACCATGGCCAGTTCGGTGAGGCAATCCTGGTAATTTATATTGATGACTAAATCCACCATTTTCAATGACTGCTCGCGCTGCAGCATCAACTTGTTCGCAAGGGGCTCCTATTTTAACTGCTGCAAATGCGGCATCCTGTGCTTTCTTCTCTAAATTCCAAACATCTATTTGACGTTGAGTTGCTTTGCCTAAAACAAAAGTTCTTGTAATATCTGAAGCATATCCTTCACAACTTGTTCCACCATCCACCATCACAACATCTCCTTCATGAATTGTTTGTGGCGTAATGCTGCCATGAGGAAGTGCCGCGTATTTTCCAATTTGCACTGAAGCGCCGCCACTAAATCCTAATTTTCTAAAGGCTGCAGAAATATTATTACTAAATTCTGTTTGAGACATACCATCTCTTATAGTAGGAAATGCTGCTTGATATGCTTCAATGGTCACATCACTTGCTCTTTGCATCAAAGCTAATTCTGCTTTTGTTTTGATCATACGACAGCCTGCTGTAACTGGCGTTGCATCTACAACCTCAAAACCAGTAGCTACTTTTTTTACACCATTGGCAATAAAAAATCTAACCCTTTCCTCCATCCCAATTTTATGATACTTTACGCCTCTATCTTTTACAATTCCCAAAATGACCTCATAAGGGCTCTCGTGCTCTTCCCAACATCTAACTTCATCGCCAAATACAGGTAATAATAATTCACGTGCACGATCCTCTTCAAATTTGGGACACACATATGCAATAGATCCCTTTGCGGGAATCACAACTCCAAAAGTACGTTCACTTTGCCCCCAACGCATACCTGTAAAATAATAACAGGAAGTAGTACCTTCTAAAAATATAGCATCTATTTTTTCACGCTCCATGATAGCCTGTGCCTTTTGAATTCTTTGTTTACGTTCGTCCACTGTAATAGGCTCAATTCCTCCTTTAAAAGGTTTTAAATCACGAATAGACTTTGGTAAATCATCATCCCAATTTTGTTGTGATGCGCTTTTACCAAAAACGGAACTACTTAGTGTCATCGCACCCGCAGAAAGGGCAGTAAGACTTAAAAATTTGCGTCGATTATGTGACATACTTATTTTTTTATGTAATTTAAAGATATTACTATTTTGATTCAACTGAAAAACTTTACATTTAATTCTCAATTAATCAAGTCAATTTTGAAACTACCAATTTTTGGATTTTTATTATTTTTAAGTTTTCAGGTTAGCCAGGTCATGGGGCAGAAAAAAAACGCGCAATTTAGATACCATATTCATAAAACCCAGGTTCCCATTAAGCTAGATGGCATAATGCAAGAAGAAGCCTGGTCCAAAGCAGAAGTAGCAAGCAATTTTAAAATGGTGTTACCAATGGATACAAGTAAAGCCATGGTCCCCACCGAGGTAAGAATGACTTATGACAATGATAACTTATATATCCTTGCCACTTGTTATAAAATTGGAGATGGTGTCGACATGATTGAATCTCTAAAACGTGATTGGGCTTTTGTGAAAAATGATAATTTTATCATTTTCATGGATACTTATGGTGATATGAATAGCGGATTTGCCTTTGGCGTGAATGCTGCAGGTGCACAATGGGATGGAACCATGTACGATGGCGGTAGTGTTGATTTAAATTGGGACAATAAATGGACAACAGTAAGCACTTCAGATAAAAATAAATATATTATTGAAGCTGCTATTCCATTCACTTCTATTAGATATAAGGAAGGGATGATTGAATGGGGGATAAATTTTAGTAGAAATGATTTAAAGAGTACCGAAAAATCTGCTTGGGCACCTGTGCCACGTCAATTTCCTACTGCATCACTATCTTATGCAGGTGTATTGGTTTGGGATGAGCCACCCCCAAAAACAAAAAATGACTTTACCCTAATTCCATATATTAAGTCAAGTGTTTCGAAAGATTATACCAATGCAGCAGGTGATAAAATAACAAAGCCAAGTGATATAGGTAAAGACATAGGAATTGATGCAAAATTAAGCTTAACCTCTGCTTTAAATTTAGACTTAACCATACATCCTGATTTTTCACAAGTAGAAGTGGATAAACAAGTAACCAATCTAAGCCGATTTGAATTATTTTTTCCTGAGCATCGACAATTTTTTTTAGAGAACGCTGATTTATTTTCCAACTTGGGATTTCCTAATACTAGGCCATTTTTTTCGAGGCGTATTGGTTTAAATACATCGATAGATTTTGGTGCAAGACTAAGTGGGCGTCTTGATAAAAATTGGCGTATTGGATTAATGGATATGAAAACAAGCCCCAATGATGACATTCACCTAGCAGGACAAAATTTTACAGTATTAGCACTTCAGAGAAAATTATTCAAAAAATCAAGCATCGAGTTTTTTGTAATAGACAGAACAGCATTGAATTTTAATGGTAAAAACAATACAAATGGGGGGTGCAACTGTGTATATGAACATGATGGAAATGAATACAATAGAAATATTGGTTTTGAATATTATCTTGCTCCTCCCAATAATACTTTGTCTGGAAAAACAATTTTTATAAAATCATTTACGCCTAGAATGAGCGGGAACGATTACTTAAACGCGGCCAATTTACAATACAGCCAACGTAAATGGATCTTAGCATGGCAACACGAAATAGTAGGAGATAACTACAACGCCGAAGTTGGTTATGTACCCAGGAATAACTACATTAAATTAAACCCAAGCGTTACAAGATTATTTTTTCCGAAAAGTGGAAGTATCCTAAGTCATGGGCCACAATTCAACATCACTTACTACTATAATAGCCAATTTTACAAAACCGATAATAGTAATACTTTTACTTATTTAATTACTTACCGAGATAAAAGTACTTTGTCTGCAGTTGCACAAAATGTATATGTTGAATTATTGGCTCCCTTTGATCCAACGCGAATTGGAAAAGTGCCCTTAGAAATAGGCACAAAACATCAATGGAATACTGGCGGTTTTGATTTAGTGTCCGCTCCACAGCACAAATTCACTTACGCCTTGTCAACTAGAATAGGTGGTTATTATGACAATGGAAAATTATTAAGTATCACAGGAAATTTGGGGTACCGCATACAACCCTATGTCAATATTGATTTTTCAAGTACCTATAATCAGATTGAATTACCAGCACCCTATGGCAATAATAATTTTTTATTGATTGGACCTAAAGTTGATGTTACTTTTACCAACAAATTATTTTTTACTACCTTTTTTCAATACAATGAACAAACAAAAAATATTAACTTTAATACAAGGTTTCAATGGAGGTATAAGCCGGTATCAGATTTATTCATAGTATATACCGACAATTACTATATTGGACCAGTATTCGTAAAAAATAGAGCGGTTGTATTAAAGTTCACTTATTGGTGGAATAAATAAAAATTTAAATCAAAACCATGAAAAAACAATTCGTATTCATCAGCTTACTTTGTTTTGTAAGCATCGCCAGTATTGCCAATGTGCGCCTACCTAATATTATTGGATCTCATATGGTTTTGCAACAAAAATCAAATGTGCATCTTTGGGGTTGGTCAGCACCTTCCGAAAGTATTACGATTAATGTAAGTTGGGATACTACAACCTATAAAGTGAGAGCTGGTAATGATGCAAAGTGGCTTGCCACTATTAAAACACCTGAAGCGGGAGGCTCTTATTCAATCATCATTAAAGGCAACAATACCATTAAATTAGAAGATGTTTTAATTGGTGAGGTTTGGCTTTGTGGTGGCCAAAGTAATATGGAGTGGTCGGGGGATCAGGGTTTAGCTCAATGCAAGGAAGAAGCGCCTAACGCCAACAATAATAAAATTAGACTTTTTTATGTGCCTAAATCAACATCTGCTTTCCCTCAAGATAATACAGAAGGAAAATGGATGGTTTGTACACCAGAAGAAATGATTCATTTTAGCGCCATTGGATATTTCTTTGGAAAAAATTTAAACGAGAAATTAAATAGTCCCATTGGTTTGATCAATTCTAACTGGGGAGGCACTCCGGCAGAAACTTGGACACCTGAATATGTCATTAATGAAAGTACAATTATAAAAAAAGGTGCCGATGAATTAAAACCAACAGATTGGTGGCCGCATAAAACAGCATTAGCTTATAATGCAATGATTTATCCACTGACTAATTTTAGTATAGCAGGTGCTATTTGGTATCAAGGCGAAAGTAATACTCAAACTTATTATGCGTACGAAAAATTATTTACCGGCATGATTGATGCTTGGCGTCAACAATGGAATAAGAGTTTTCCTTTTTACTTTGTACAAATTGCACCATACACCTACGGCAATAAAAATATTGGCGCTTTGCTTAGAGAAACACAAACCAAATCGGCTTTACATGTTAATACAGGTATGGTAGTGATTACCGATTTAGTACCCGATACTGCTAATATTCATCCAGTACTCAAAAAAGAAGTAGCTAAACGATTATCAGATATGGCATTGAATGAAACTTATGGTGATAAAAAAATAATTTGCCAAAGCCCTATTTACGCTGCTCATCAAATTGAAAAAGATAAAATAAAAATTCAATTCACCCATTCCGAAAATGGAATTGTATCCAAGGGAAATGAAATTACTTGCTTTGAAATAGCAGGTGCAGATAAAATATTTTTACCGGCTCAAGCTAAAATTGAAAATAACGAAGTGGTCGTTTTTAATAAAAATATTAAAACCCCAGTTGCAGTTCGTTATGCATTTAATAATACAGCCATCCCTAATTTATTTAGCAAGGATGGATTGCCAGTGAATTTATTTAGATCAGATGATTGGGAGATGGATACAAGCCCGATCAAAAAATAATTATTTTAACTGTTTATAAGCAGCTTCCACTTTATATAATTGCGTTTTTAATGCATTAAATACTTGTTGTTGCTGTTGCGTTGGCGCAAAGTCAGCACCATAGGTTTGGCTTTCTTTAGAAATGGTTAACATTCGCTCCAATAGTTTGGCTGGATTTCTAAACACATCCATACGAGCGCCTGTTAAATGAATATCAAATAACTGTGCTTCTAATAGATACAAGGTTTTTTCTTGCGTGAGCGCTGCTACTGTGGCTTCTTTTAATAATTGAGCGCGTTTGGTTTCCATTGTTGCAATCATGGATAAACAAAGTTTAATGTGTTTATTCAAATCCAACCCAAATTTATATTGTTGTTGAATATCAATATCATTGGAGTGAATATTAGGGTCTTTTAAAACTGTCAAATTTTGTTTTTGAATGAACCCTCCAACTTTAAGTACCACACTGTATAAGCCAGCAGGCACTTTAATAGGTTCCATACCTGGACCAATATCTAAATCGTAAATATTTAAATTTCGATTACCCTCTTTATCTAATACAACAAAATCCTTGTTATCGGGTTTGGTTTTTAAAGGAGGTAAAATGATTTCATCATGCGCTAAATTCCACCATACTCTATTTACCCCTTTATTGTTTGTACCCTTAATTGTTTTAATCGTATCTCCTTTTTGATTTAATATAAAAACAAAAAGGGGAGTATTAGTGATGTCAGGTAAAAAATAATTAATACTTGCACCATAAGGTGGATTACTTCCAGTGGCCAATGATCCTTCATTATGTATGCCAGGCTTGTTATTAAATCGATAAGCAGGACGAGGTGCTATTAGTTCCACTTTATTTTTTGCGATGTCCTTACTCCAAACTCTGATTGGAGTAATATCATCTAAGATATAAAATCCACGACCATAAGTGGCAATGACTAAATCACGAAAGTTTTTTTGAATCGCTAAATAATAAATGGGTGCAGGTGGTAAATTATTTTTTAACTGAACCCAAGTATTACCATCGTTTGGACTTATGTATAAACCATTATCAGTGCCCGCAAATAACAATCCTTTTTGAGTGGGGTCTTCCTTAAGAGTATGAACAAATGAACTATTGCTTGCTGGAATTCCAGTTCCAATTGCAGTCCAAGTATTACCAAAGTCGGTAGTTTTAAAAATATAAGGTTTAAAATCACCTAATTGTTGATAGCTGATAGTGATATATGCAGTTCCCACCGAAAAATGAGAAGGCTCAATACTTCGTATGGTTCCCCAAGGCGCTATGTTTTTTAAATGTGAAGTAACATTGTTCCAAGTTTTTCCATCATTGGTCGTAACATTAATTTGTCCATCATTGGTTCCTGTCCACAATACCCCCGATTGCAAAGGCGACTCTGCAATCACATATAAAGTGCAACCATCAAAAGTCATTAAATTGTCAGAGTTCATGCCTCCTGAATTTTGTTGGTGGCTTTTATCGTTTGTTGTTAAATCTGGACTAATTATTTTCCAGGACATTCCTCGATTGTTGGTTTTATGTACATATTGACTTCCTACATACACTACTCCTTTTTGATGTTTTGAAACAACCATTGGAAAATTCCAATGCCATCTGTATTTCATATCTGCTGGAGCCCAGCCAAATCCAGCTTCTGGCCATGCACGAATATCATGCGACAAACCAGTTCGAACATCTGTAACATCAAGTCCCCCATCATAACATCCTGAATAAATAATATTGGGATCAAAAGGATCTGGCTGTGCAAATCCACTTTCACATCCGCCCACACCCTCCCATAAACCCAATGGAATAGCACCTTGCATACTAATAGCTGAAGTACGATACGAATAACCATCCTGCCTATTTCCCATCACATGATAAGGAACCATTTCATCAACAGCAACATGATACATTTGTGCAATGGGTAAATTTAAATTACTCCAGGACTTGCCACCATTAAAACTCATGTTCATTCCTAAATCATGTGCCACCATAATTCGATTTGCATTTTTAGGGTCAAACCATACGTCATGATTATCTCCACCAGGTGTATATGTGCCATTACCATTAAAAGTTTTTCCTCCATCTATAGATTCCATGATAGTGACACAGATGGTATATAATTTATTTTCATCTTGGGTTGATACACGCACTCTTGTATAATAAGGAGCGCGCTGGGCCATAGAATTGCTTTCATACATTAATTTCCAATGTTCCCCCGCATCCACCGATTTATATAAACCAGGCGCTTTGTCTTCAACTAATGCATATATAGTATTAGGATTGCTTTGTGCAAAATCAATAGATGTTTTACCAATTGGATGTTGCACACCCCCTGGTAAACCGTTATTCATGACCTGCCATGTTTTACCACCATCCATTGTTTTATAAAAACCACTTCCTGGACCACCGCTATTTAAATTCCAGGTTTTGATTTCCACCTGCCACATGGCGGCTACTAAATTTTTTGGATTCTTTAAGTTGATGGATAAATCACTACAACCTGTGAGTGCATCCACAAATAAAATTTGATTCCAAGTTAAGCCGCCATCTGTCGTTTTATAAACACCGCGCTCGTTTTGAGGTCCATGCATATGACCCATAGCTGCAACATAAACTGTATTTGTATCGGTGGGGTCAACAATCACTTTACTTATTAAAACCGTTTCTTTTAGTCCTCTATTTTTCCAAGTCTTTCCTCCATCAGATGATTTGTAAATGCCATTCCCGTTAGCATGAGCAGGTCGAATCACAAATGTTTCACCCGTCCCCGCCCAAACCTGATTATGATTGCCTTCGGCAATGGCTAAGGCGCCAATGGATGCATTGTCCATATCATCAAAAATGGGTCTCCAGTTCACACCCCCATCGATGGTTTTAAAAATACCTCCCGACGCGGCCCCCACATAAGACACCATAGGATTACCTGGTTCTCCCACTACTGCAATAGTACGATTGCCATCAGGTCCAATAAATCGAAATGGCATATTTATAAATGGGTGAGTTACACCTTGTTGGGCAAAATTGCTCATCCATAATAATAAAAAAGCAAAGGGAAAAAGTATTTTCTTCATATAAAATTAATTATTGATAAAATCAATCCTTGAATTTAATAAAAATAGTGTGAGTCACCAAAGTAGTATTGAGGATGGCCTTTGTCATATGAATTATTTGTATATTTAAGAATCATAAAATCATATAAAATGCGATTCATTACTTCCATTTTCAAGCAACCCAAATGTATAGGACTATTAATGGGAACTGTATTTATTTTTTCAAACATAAATGCACAAACCATTGACCCTAGTTTATTGCAAGGATTAAAATATCGAAATATTGGGCCGCACCGTGCAGGTCGAACTGTTGGTATTACGGGTGTTGCTTCACAACCCAATGTTTTTTATATAGGTGTTAATAACGGAGGTGTATGGAAAACAAATGATTATGGCCATACATGGAATCCAATTTTTGATAGTCAAAACACAGGTTCTGTAGGTGATGTTGCAGTAGCCCCTTCCAATCCTAATGTAGTTTATGTAGGAAGTGGCGAAGGTATTCAAAGACCTGATTTATCAATTGGAAATGGTTTATATAAATCTACCAATGCTGGTGCCACTTGGACCAACATGGGCTTACATGATGCACAACAAATTGGAGGAATTAGTATTGATCCTTATAATGAAAATAGAATTTTTGTAGCAGTATTGGGACATCCTTATGGACCTAATAAAGAGAGAGGTGTTTATCGCAGTTTGGATGGTGGAAAAACTTTAGAACAGGTTTTATATTTTGATGAAAATACTGGTGCTGTGCAAGTGGGTATCGATCCTAATAATACCAATATTGTTTTTGCAACTATTTGGTCGGCTCGACAAGGTCCTTGGGAAAATGGTGCATGGAATGGTGAAGCGAGTGGATTATACAAATCAATAGACGGTGGTACCACTTGGAATAAAATAACAAAAGGATTGCCCACAACTACAAAAGATGGATTAGGTCGAATTGGATTTACCATTGCGCCAAGTAATTCAAAAAGAATGTATGCTACAGTAGACGCAGAAAAAAATGGTGGCGTTTATCGAAGCGATGATGGAGGTGAATCATGGTACCTATTAACAGCAGATGGAAGATTTTGGGGAAGAGGTTCCGATTTTGCTGAAGTAAAAGCTGATCCTAAAAACGAAAACATTGTTTATTCAGCGAATGTGGTTATGTGGAAATCGGTTGATGGTGGAAAAAATTGGACTGGCATTAAGGGTGCACCAGGAGGAGACGATTACCACCGCTTTTGGATCAATCCCAACAATACCAATATTATTGCAATAGGATTAGACCAAGGAGGCACGATCACAGTGAACGGCGGAGAAACTTATTCAAGCTGGTATAATCAAGCTACTGCTCAGTTTTATCATGTGAGTACTGATAATGCTTTCCCTTATAATGTGTATGGTGGACAACAAGAAAGTGGTTCCATTGGTATCGCTTCTCGATCTAATGATGGGGGTATTACTTTTAGAGAATGGCATTCTGTAGGTGTTGAAGAATATGGGTATGTCGCTGCAGATCCTTTAGATCCTAATATTATTTATGGAGGAAAAATTACTAAGTATAATAAATTAACAGGGCAGGTACAAAATATTTCACCTGAGACTTCTCGAAAAGGAAAGTTTAGATTTATAAGAACAGCGCCTGTACTTTTTTCACCAGTTGATAATAAAACATTATTTTATGCAGGCAATGTTATTTTTAAAACTACTACAGGAGGTGATAGTTGGGAACAAATTAGTCCTGATTTAACAAGAGATAAATGGGATATTCCTGAAAGTGTAGGCATATTCAATACCCCAGATTTAAAAACAATGGCACAAAGAGGTGTAGTGTATTCATTGGCGCCCTCTTATCAAGATATAAATATTATATGGGCAGGAACAGATGATGGTCTCATTCACATTACAAAAGATGGAGGTAAGCATTGGAAAAATATTACACCTGCAGCCATTACTTCATGGAGTAAAATTTCAATGATTGATGCAAGTAGATTTGATGCCAATACAGCATATGTCGCAGTCAATAGAATAAGATGTGATGATATGACACCGCATATTTATAAAACAACAGATGGTGGTGCCACTTGGAAAAAAATTATCAATGGTTTACCAAATGAGCCCATCAATACTGTACGCGAAGATGCAGTTCGTAAAGGATTGTTATTCGCAGGTTCTGAAAATGCAGTTTACTTTTCATTAGACGCTGGCGAAAATTGGCAATCTCTTAGATTAAATATGCCCGCCACTTCTATAAGAGATTTAGTAATTAAAGACGACGACTTAGTACTTGGAACACATGGACGAAGTTTTTGGATTTTAGATAATATCACACCACTTCGTCAAATTAAATTAAGCACTCCAAAAGAGACTGTATTATATAAACCACAACAAGCGATCCGTATTCGTTGGAATATGAATACAGATACCCCACTTCCTCCAGAAGAACCTGCTGGCGAGAATCCTCCGGATGGTGCAGTCATTGATTATTATTTAAAAAGTAATGAGGAAATGGTCCAATTAGATATCTTAAATGAAAAAGGAATGGTTGTACGAAGTTTTAGCAATAAAGATACTTTGTACACTATACCAACATTGAATATCCCATTATATTGGATACGACCACAACAAATATTATCGGCAAGTGCTGGCGCGCATCGCTTTTTATGGGACATGAAATATGAACCCCTTAATGTACCCGTATCATACCCAATGACTTCGATAATACACAATACTGCTCCGGCTGCAACGGCCCCTTGGCTGATGCCTGGTAATTACACCATTCGTTTAAAAGTAAAGGATAAAGTATATCAACAAACAATGTCTTTGAAAATGGACCCGCGCGTAAAAACGCCAATAGCGCAACTACAAAAACAACATGATTTATCCATAATCTGTTATGAAGGTCGTAAAAAAACGCTAAGCAGTTTTCCGCAAATAGCAAATAAATTTAGCGGACTATTTAATACCTTAGAACAAACAGATATGCCTCCTACCAAACAAGTAGAAAAGGCTGTCATAGAAACACAACAAGCTTTAAATAAATTATTGCAAAAATGAAAAATAAATTAAGCTTTTCGCTTTTTGTTTATGTTTTTATTTTATGGTCATTGTCTGCCTGCAAATCAAGCGGAATGTTGATGAAAGAAAAAAGTATTGACAATATTCTTTCTGCATATGAGTCAACAGACAAGCCAGGTGCAAGTGTATTGGTATTTAAAGAAGATAAAATTGTGTTTAAAAAAGGATATGGATTAAGCAATATTGCCACAAATGAAACCATTAAGCCCAATACCAATTTTAGATTGGCTTCTGTAACAAAACAGTATACGGCAATGTCCATTTTATTGTTAGTGCAAAGAGGTAAAATAAAATTAGAGGATCCGCTTTCCAAATATTTTTCTTCTTTCCCTGCCTATGGAAAAGAAATAAAAATAAAACATCTTTTAACACATACATCAGGGTTAATGGACTACGAAGATTTGATGCCAACAAATCAAACACTACAATTACATGATACCAATTGCTTGCAGTTAATGTTTAAAGCAAATGGATTGTACTTTACACCAGGTACACAATACAAATACAGTAATACAGGATATGCAATATTGGCATTGGTAGTAGAAAAAGTAACAGGCCAGGATTTTGCAGTTTTTTTAAAGGAAAATATATTTAAACCTTTAAAAATGAACACAACAGTGGCATTTGAACAAGGAAAATCGACTGTACAAAATCGCGCATATGGTTATTCATTAGACAATGGGATTTGGACCGAAACGGATCAAAGCCTTACAAGTGCTGTATTAGGAGATGGTGGTATCTACACCAATACGGTTGAAATGGCACAATGGATTAAGTCCTTGTGGAGTTTTAAATTACTTAGTCCGGAAATGCAAACCAATGCATGGAGTCGTCAAAAATTAAATTCCGGAGCTCCTATTAATTATGGATTCGGTTGGGAAATAGAGGATTATAAAAACAATACACATCCGCATCATGGAGGAAGCTCCATTGGTTTTAGAAATCATATACTCTTATTCCCAGAACAAAAGTTAATGGTGTTGATATTAACCAATCGCAATGAGGGCGACCCAATAGTGGAAGCTAAAAAAATTGCAGATTTATATTTAAACTAAAGTAATATCTAAAACTATTTTACTGTTATGAAATCAACTATAAAATCCTTTAAATACCTAACTCCATTTGTTTTGTATGTGTTATCTCTTGCCGCATTTAATGGACATGGATTTATTTGTTGGTCCCCTTTATTATATACCTTTTTTTTAATCCCCTTTTTGGAACTATTTATTAAAGCAGATCCAAGCAACTTAGACGAAGTAGAAGAAGCATTGGTTAAAAAAAATAAAGCATATGACTTTATATTATATGCAGCAGTTGTGATGCAATATTATTCCTTATGGGTATTTTTCCATTCCTTACAGCAACCAAGCTTATCTAATTGGGATATTACAGGAAGGGTCATGAGCATGGGATTACTTTGTGCTACTTTTGGTATAAATGTAGCCCACGAATTAGGACATCGAGTAAATAAAATGGAGCAAACATTTGCAAAATTGTTGCTATTGACTAGTTTATACATGCATTTTTTTATTGAACACAATAAAGGGCATCATAAAAATGTCGCGACTCCTAATGATCCAAGTACAGCTAAATACAAGCAATCTGTTTACGCTTTCTGGGTGCAAACTCTAGTAGGTACTTACGTAAGTGCCTGGGAAATTACAAATGAGGCGCTTTTAAAAAAAGGGAAGTCATGGTGGTCATTAGAAAATGAAATGTTATTGTTTCAAATTATCCAACTGCTTTTCGTTGGAGGTATCTTTTATTTTTTTGGCGGCATGATTGCTGGCTTATTTATATTGGCTGCATTAATGGGTGGCTTATTACTAGAAACAGTTAATTATATCGAGCACTATGGTCTTTCGCGTCAACAAACAGGCGATGAACAGTATGAACGCGTTCAGCCTCATCATAGTTGGAATAGCAACCACATCATTGGACGATTAATGTTGTTTGAATTAAGTCGCCACAGCGATCATCATTATTTGGCCTCACGCAAATATCAAATTTTAAGAAGTTTTGATAATGCTCCTCAAATACCTACAGGTTATCCTGGGATGATTTTACTCTCCTTATTTCCGCCTTTATGGTTTAAAGTAATGCATCAGCAAATCGAAAAATATAAATTATAATTATTTTATATTTTTTGGATTTAGTGCTAATGGGCATTCAAGATAATAGTAGCGCCTGGCTTAAATTCTAATTGAATAAATTGTTTCGATGAATGCGTTAATAAAACATTCCCGGTTTTTTTATAAATAAAATTTTCAAAAGGATTTTTTAATTTAAGGGTTCCTCCTTTTTCTGATACAATAACCACTTGCTGCATCCTATCATTTTTTCGTTCAGCACTTAAAATAAATGCGCCCTCGGTTCTTAATTTTTTAAATGAAACATTATGCCATTGTTCTGGTATAGCTGGCATAATTTCAACAAAATTTTGATAAGACTGAATGAGCATTTCCTGAAGTCCGGCGGCAAATGCAAAATTACCTTCTAAAGTAAAAGGTCGATAAGTAAAATTGGAAAGGCCTGATTTTGTTTGATCCCCATTTAAATGAAAACTATTAGTAGAACAAAATGCAGTCGAAAAAATGGTGAGTGCCTTAGCAGCGCCAGCACCATCCTTGGCTCTGGCCTTTAAATTAGCCAGCCATGCGTAAGAATACCCGCACCAATATTTGGGGCCTATGCTGTCTAATACATGTATCGTGTTCTTTATAATGCGTTGGTCTTTTTCAGATCGATCCCATTGTATTAATCCTAATGGATGTATCGACATTGAATTTGAAAAATGTCGATGAGATTCTTTATAGGGATAATTTTTTGTTATCAATAGTTCATCATGCTCAGATAATGCAAGGTCATCAAACTGAGAAAGTATCTTTTTCCAATGAAGGGACTGCTCATTTAAATGTAAATCATGGGCAAGCTCACTTGCTATTTGAAAATTATATTTCATTAATGCAAGATCATAATTGGTATTTTGTTTAAACCAAGCGCTTAAATCATTATCATTGATTTCAGGACTCGAGCTTATTAATAATTTACGATGCCCGTTGCTATCAAGAACGGTAATATTCTCCAAAAAGCGGGCCGTTTCCTTAATCCATGGGTATGCTTTGTTTTTTAAAAACAGGGTATCCATACTATAGCGCCATTGTAAATAATAATGTTGTGCAATCCATGCAGACACTGTTGGAGATAAAGAATATTGAATCCAGCCTCCCATTTCGGTTCCATCAAGCGCCGTTACGCCAGGGACCGCAATTCCCTCCTTACCAAAAAACTGCTTCGTGTATCGTTTATAATTTTGTTTATTAGCTTCAAAATGATCTAAGTAAGCCATGGAAGCATCTAAATGATTGCCACTATAAGCAGGCCAATAACTTAATTGTGTATTTAAGTCGTGATGAAAATCTCCTTTCCATGGTGGAATACGACCATTGTCTGCGGTCCAGATGGCTTGTAGTGAAATGGGGGGTGCATTTTTTCGTGCAGCCGATCCAAATTTATATTGCTCCAAATACCATTGCTTTTCAATGATGGGATCTGGAACTTGCAATGATGATTGATCCCAGAAATGGGTCCACCACTTTACATGTTGTTCATAAAATGCATTAAAGCCTTTTGCTAATGTAGTAGTAATATTACTTGAAGTAGATGCATACACGACAGGGGTTCTCGTTATGGTCCATGCGCCCTCTACTTCATTTTTTGATATGATTTTCCAACTGACAGTAACTTCATATTCAAAATTGCCCCACCCTTTTTGATGATATACAATTTTATTTTCTTTTTTAATAACGGTTCCTTGTTGATATCCTAATCTACCTAAATCATCGCCGCCTACTGGATCTGCAATATTTTTGACAGTACCTTGATAATTGGGTGCAATCAATTCAATTACTAATGGCTTTTGTAAATTAGAAAATTTAAACCAACCATATGGATGATTCGCATCCACGATGGTCGTGAGTTTTGTTCCATTTTCCCAAGTTACATTGCAAGTTGCAGTTGCAATATCTAATACCACTTGCGATGACTTTCCCCAACTTGATGAATTAAATTCTAATGCGGCGCCAGGAATTTTTGTTGGTGCCGGTTCATGGTCATAAGGATAATCAAAATATTTTTGAACGGGCTGATAGTCTTTTTTTTGTACTTGATTGTAAATCCATTGATAACTAAATTCTTCACGATGCAATCCTTTCATGGGTCTGCTGTCCCACAAGTCTGCTCTGTCTAAAGAAAAGCGCAACTGATTATTTTTCTCCCAAATTAAAGCACCCAACATGCCATTACCCAATGGGATAGCCTCATCCCATTGCTTTGCGAGTGTTGTAGATTGTAAATTATGTGCACTATTTTGTGCAGTTGCACCAATAAAGAATAAAGAAAAAGTTAAAACCAATAAAGTGGGTTTCATGCTATTGGTTTAATTAAATTTCTAAAAATTATCTGAATCTCTATAGGCTTTGACAAGTGCCATTTCTCCTTCTTTTCCAGGAAGAGAAATACCATGCTCCATACCTAAAATTCCTTTATAGTCTTTATTATGAATATGCTTAAAGATATTTTTATAATTCATCTCGCCTGTTCCTGGTTCATTGCGTCCTGGATTGTCACCAATTTGAAAATATCCAATTTCTGACCAGCAATGATTGATATTATTAATAATATTCCCTTCGTTTTTTTGCATGTGGTACATGTCAAATAATATTTTGCAAGAAGGACTATTAATGGCTTTACAAATAGCGTAAGTTTGATCTGTGCGGCGTAAAAATAAATCTGGAGTATCACTTAAAGGTTCCAAAACCGTTACTAAATTATTTTTTTCTAAAATGTCTACACCAGGTCGCAAGCCTTCAATAACATTAGCAGTTTGAATATCAATGGGCAATCTTCGTTCAAAATTCCCAGGCACCACTGTCATCCACTTTGCATTACATCTTTTAGCTACTTCTACCGATTCTTTACAAGATTGAATAAATTTATCTCTCCAGGTTTGTGATCCAGTCGTTAAGTTAATTTGATCATTACTTGAAAATGCAATTACAAAAACACCCATATTCATCCCTAAGGAAGCTAAAGTATCTCCAATTTTTTGCTGCATTTCAGGTTTTCTTCCCATCATACCATTGTCCTCAATGGACCTAAAACCGATACTATGTGCATATTTGATTTGTTCTATAAAATCAGGACCTGCTATATTTCTAAACATGCCATCATGTATTGCATAGTTACATTTAAAAGGAGCATCATTTTCAATATTGGTTTTACTTGCTTTAGAAGCCAATAAACTAGTAGATCCTAATAAGGCCCCTGTTGCTAACATATTTTGTTTTAAAAAATTTCTCCTTTCCATAGTATCGTATTTTTTTATGACTTAAATTTAGGCATAAGAATCAATATCAACAAGTTTGTACTCATTAGTTTATTTTATTCGTCGCTCCCTTTTCATTGTATTGGCCTTGGTTTCCATAACTACGAATGCGCAAAAAGGCCGATTTAGTTATACGGATCAAAAAATGGGGTCTCCCTTTAATATTATCTTTTTTACACAGGACAGTAGCTTTGCTAATCAACAGGCCAAAGCTTGTTTTAAATTAGTCGACTCCTTAAATCATATTTTTAGTAACTACGATGCAACTAGTGAGTTGTCTATAATGAATCAGAATGCCGGGTTAAGACCAACAACTGTTTCAACTCTCATGTGGGAATTACTTTTAGCTTCAAAACAAGCCTACCTTAAAAGCAAGGGCAGTTTTAATATAAGTTTAGGGCCGCTTACTTTATTATGGCGCAATGCAAGGCATTCGAAACAATTTCCAAGTAAACAACAAATCCAATCTAATTTACTTTTATGTCAATTTAATACCATCCAATTTAATGAACATGAACAAAGTATTTATTTACCTAAAAAAGGAATGCAACTTGATTTTGGTGGAATTGCAAAAGGATATATTGCACAAAAAGTAATTGATTTTTTAAAAACAAAAGGTGTCCATGAAGCTTTAGTGGAAGCAGGTGGTGATATTTCAATAGGCGATGCGCCGCCCACAAAATTAGGGTGGGTAGTGGGTGTCAATGAACCTGAGCAAGCAGAGCAACTTTTACAAAAAAAATTACAACTACATAATTTATCCGTGGCAACTTCTGGTGATGTATATCAATTTATAGAACACAATGGATTAAAGTATTCTCATATCCTTAATCCTGCTACAGGGCTTGGTGTGACTACGCTTCGCAATGTGACGGTCATAGCTCAAGATGGTGCAATTGCTGATTGGTTAGCAACTGCATGTAGTATCTTACCCATTCAAGAAGCAAAAAAATTAGCACAGTCACAAAAAGCCGAATTACTTATTACAGAAATGGTCCATGATGAATTAAAGTATTTTACCACAAAAGGATTTAATCGTTTTTGGTATAATAAAAATTAAAGCGATTAACATACAAAGAATAAAAAATGAACTATCTTAAATTTTCAAAACAGACTAAATTGAAATCAATTACAAGCATCGTATTTTTATTTTTTATTTTTTGCCAAGTAGGCGCACAAAATAACAACCCATCTTTTTTAGCTTATCAGCAAAAAATGGAAGGCACCAACTTATCTTTTAAAATGATTCCTATTCAAGCGGGTAAGTTTTTAATAGGAAGTAAAGCCACCGAAAAAAATAGAAACGCAGATGAAGGCCCACAAAAAGAAATTCAAATTTCTGCATTTTGGATGGGTGCTTATGAAGTAACAAGAGACGAACTAGATGTTTTTTTAAAAGATGAAACCACGAGTCAAAATATCAATGTTGATGCGATTACAAGGCCAAGTGCGCAATATGTGGATTTAAGCTGGGGAATGGGAAAAGAAGGAGGATATCCAGCCAATAGTATGTCACAAAGAACCGCCATCATGTATTGTAGATGGCTGTATGAAAAAACTAAAATATTTTATCGTCTTCCTACTGAAGCTGAATGGGAATATGCTTGTAAAGCAGGCACGCAAAGCAGTTATTATTTTGGAAATGACCCTAATTTATTAGGTAAATATGCCTGGTATGACAAAAACAGTCAGGATAAATACCATAAAGTGGGGCAAAAGCTACCCAACCCCTGGGGCTTATATGATATGCTAGGCAATTTGATGGAATGGACCCTAGATCATTACACGCCTACGGCCTATACTGAATTTAAGGCTTTGGATCCTATAGTAGCGCCCAATTCAAAAAAGTACCCTAAATCATTAAGGGGAGGTGGATTTACCGAAAACGCAAAGCAATTAAGGTCGGCCCAACGCTTTCATTCTGACCCAGTTTGGAACAAAAGAGACCCCCAGATTCCCAAAAGTAAATGGTGGTTAACCGAGGCCAGAAATATTGGAATTAGATTAGTAAGACCCTTGATCCCACCAAGTGAACAGGAGATAAATGATTTTTTTAAATCCTACCTTTTTATCGAATAATTTTTTAACTTACAATCAGCAAGTGATGCCCTTAGCATAGGGTTTCATGCTATTCATTTAAAAATTAACAGTATGCACAACGATTCAAACAACCATCCAACGAGAAGAACATTTGTGAAAGACACAAGCTTAATCGCTGGCGGTTTAATGACCATGCCATTTTTAACAAAAGCCAATTTTTTTGCAGGATCAGATGATATTATAAAAGTAGCAGTCATTGGTTGCGGTGGTAGAGGTACCGGCGCTGCTATGCAAGCTATTTCGAGTAAACAAAATGTAAAAATTGTTGCGATGGCAGATGCCTTTAAAGACAATGTAGATAATTGTTATAATGCATTAGCAAAGGAAATTAATGATGGCATTGGCGATATTAATAAAAGATTGGATGTACCACAAGAGCGCAGATTTAGTGGCTTTGATGCTTATCAAAAAGCGATTGCATTAGCAGATGTGGTTATATTAACTACACCTCCAGGATTTAGACCAATTCATTTTGAGGAAGCTATTAAACAAGGAAAGCATGTGTTTATGGAAAAGCCAGTAGCAACAGATCCTGCTGGCGTTCAAAAAGTTTTAGCAACTGCAGCGATAGCAAAACAAAAAAAATTGAATGTGGTGGTAGGTCTTCAAAGACATTATCAAAATTCCTATCGTGAATTATTTAAACGCAAAGATTTAATTGGTGACATTACTTCCATGCAAGCATGGTGGGACAATGATGGCGTATGGGTAAGACCAAGAAAAGCAGGGCAAACTGAAATGGAATATCAAATGCGTAATTGGTATTATTTTAATTGGTTATGCGGCGATCATATCAATGAACAACATATACATAACTTAGATGTGATTAACTGGTTTAAGGAAGGATACCCAGTTAAGGCGCAAGGATTCGGTGGAAGACAAGTGCGTAATGGAAAAGAGCATGGTGAAATTTTTGATCATCATTTTGTAGAATTTCATTATGCAGACGGATCTATTTTGAATAGCCAATGCCGACATATTCCAGGCACTATGAGTAAGGTGGACGAACTTTTAGTGGGTACCAAAGGAAAAATTGAATGTGGTGCAGCAAGAATTGTAGACCACAAAGGAAAAGTGATTTTCCAATTTGCAAAAAAAGGAGAACCAGATCCTTATCAAACAGAGCATATTGAATTATTTGCTGCGATTGCAAAAGGAGAATATAAATTTGCTGACGCAGAAAATGGTGCCAAGAGCACTATGACTTCTATTATGGGTCGTATGGCTACTTATAGTGGACAAATGATTGAGTGGGATAAAGCCATTAATTCCGGAATTGATATTCATCCAAAAGTATATGACTTTAACGCAGCACCTCCAGTATTACCTAATGCCGATGGATTTTATCCAATAGCAGTTCCAGGTGTTACTAAATATTTTTAATTGGTAAAGACCAATATGATGATATAAAAAAACCCGTTCCGAATTATCGGAACGGGTTTTTTTATTGAATAGGTTTTTTAAAAAAGCAACAAAAGGGCGTTGTACTTTTTTGCCAAAGCAGATATAAAATCTGTGAGCTTATATTTTTTCAAAATCTGATTAGACATTTCTGCAGCACCCTGTATAAGACCAACACAGGAAGGCTTTCCACAATGACAAGTAAACTGTTGTGCCATTTTCCACTCTGTGGCAGGATAAAAAAAGGAAAGTTCATCTCCTACTTCAATGTCTGTAAGGCATTCTAATTCCATTGTCGTAGTATTAAATAAAACATTGGGTTCGCAACTATGATTGATATACTGTAAATATTCAGGAGATAAATGGATGTGTTTTTGTTCACTAATTTGAACCGTTAAATAATTGGGGGTATCTACAATTTTGGAGGCATCAAAATGAACAATCACCTCTCCTATTGAAAAAGAAGTAGTTGCAAATAATCCGTTTTGTTCATTGACTAAATTTTGTTTGACTTCGCAATTGGGATGGGTACTAATATGTTTGTACTGTGCGGGGTTAGGGTGATTTGACATAAAAAATAAGGGGGTTAAAAATTAATAATAGTGTTTTAACTTTCTATTTTTTCTTTTGCAATAGCCCTATTGGCTATTCCAACTAAGCCATACTTTAATACAAATGGAATCGTCAAAGGAATAAAGCGTCCAATTGTAGGATTGTAATGAACCACTAATAAGGAGATAATAAATATCATAGGAACAACCAAAGTAAAATAAAATCCTAGTAATACCCTTTCTCTAGATATATGATGGGTTAATAAAGCATGTTTAGGATCACTTACATAAAACCATAAGACGGTATTCATCAAAGCAGTTAAACAAATATTAGCCACATAAACCGCATATGGAACTATGAGATGGGTGTCAGAGGCATACTCTCCCAGTAAACCAGATGTAAATGGAAGCAATACCACCGAAAATAAAAAAAGTAGATTTAGCCAAATTAACCTTGAAGTATAATGATCAACATATCCAAAAATACGATGGTGTACCGACCAGTAATAGCCCACTATGCAAAAGCTGATGATAAAGCCAAGTAGTTTCCAGGACATTTCTACTAGGGAATGCCATAATTGTTGGTCCGTAGCATGTTCAATGACGGGCACTTTAAATTCAATAACTAAAAGTGTAATAGCAATGGCAAAAACGCCATCCGTAAAAAACGATATACGGTCTAGTTGAAAATGCATTTTATTTGCACTGTGTCCAGCTTGTGCCATATTATTTGTTGTTTAATTGTTCTTGAATTTTTAATAGAATAAGATTTTTTTTATTCTTTCTTAACTTTTGTGTGGTATTGGTAAAATAAGTATGTGCTTTCAAAAAATTACATTGAAGTTGTAACCATTCCTTATGTGTAATTTTTTTGGTAAGATGAATTTCCTTTAATAAATAATTACTATTAACATCATAATCATCCCTACCTAAATAATCTAAGTCAGCGTCGCAAATAATTTGTTCGAAATGATTTTTAGGTGACTGTGGAATTTTAGTAGCCATAATCATTCCTGTAATTAGACTAATTTTTGCTTTTGGAAATTTCATTTCATTTAATATAGAAGTAGCATATTCTGCACCTCTGGCTTCATGCCTTAATGGTTCCCAAATATATCCAACATCATGTAGCCAAGCAGCTAGCTTAATATCTGCAATGACAGATTTGTCTACTTTTTCCTTTTTTGCAATTCGTTCGGACTGTATAACGACATCTCTAATATGATCAATCGTATGATAGGTATACTGCTTGGGTAGGTTAGCAATTAAAAACTGTTCAATTTTTTGATACGCTAATTCATACTGAAAATCAGGTCGATTATATAAAATCTCTTTAATTTCAATAGGTTTCACTTTACCTTTCACTTTTACAGGATTAAGTTTTTTAGCTTTATATAGTTTTAATGGCTTTACTTTTTTCCAAACTGCTTCAGATACTATGATTTCATCTGCTGCAGCAACCGAACATAATCGAGAAGCTAAGTTAACCGAATCGCCAATTACTGTAAAATTCATTTGTTGTTTAGAGCCGATATTCCCGCTAATCACTTTTCCTCTATTAATGCCGATGCCAATTTTAATGGGTGATTGTAAGTTGATAATTCGATCTTGGTTAAATTCAATTAGTTTTTCTTGCATCTCGATTGCGGTAAGCACTGCATTTTCAGTGTCTTGCTCTGTTGAATTGGGCGCTCCATAAATAACCATTAATGCGTCCCCAATAATTTTATCTAAAGTGCCATTGTATTTAAAAATAATTTCAATCATTAAATTGAAATATTCATTCAAGGTCTCCACTACTTCATTAGGTGCCATCGTCTCGGACATAGATGTAAATCCACGAATGTCGGAAAATAAAATAGTCGCTTCTTGCTCCTGTCCTCCTAGGTTAAGCATGTCATCATTTTCCAACAACTGATCTACGATTTGCTTTGATACATATTTTTTGAAAGTGGATTTTAATTTATCCAAATTGGATAAATCCTCCATGGCAACTACCGACCCAATGGGTTCATTTGAATCATTAAGTAAAGGAGAAACAGAGATATTAACAGTAGTAGATTTCCCATTACACTCTAATAATACTTGACTTTCAGCAATGGTCATATTTTCAAGTTCGCACTTGGTAATGATTTGATTCATGAATTCATTGGACTCAAATACATACTCATAGTGATTTCCAATGACACTTTCTTTGTCTAAATTGATAATCGCAGTAGCTGCTCGATTAATATGATTTATTTCACCCATTAAATTAGTTGTAAACACACCTGTCACAATAGATTGCATGACATTATCATTGAAGGTTTTAGCCTCCTTGATATTTTCAATTAATTTAATATTGTTATATGCAACACTTGCTTGTGTGGCAATAGCAGAAAGCATGTTGGAGTCAGCTTCATGAAAAGGTGACAATCCTTGTCTTGACTCTTTATCAAATAAGATAATGACGCCTACTAAATTTTTTTTATCTAACAAAGGAGCAATCAGTCCATACTTGCATTGGGTCTTAGATAAAAAAGAATCACCTTCAATTTGAATATTAATGGCTTTTCTACTTTCATTAATTTCGCTAATGATCCCTTTTCGCTTATTGAATATCAAGCCTTTCAACACAGAAATATCAATATTGAAATCGGCTCCAATATGCAATACATCCGAGTTGTCATCTTCTATTAAGATTAAACCCGAACTAGCATTGAGTACCCCACATGATTTTACTAAAATTTCCTGTAATAAAACTGAAATTTGATCAAATGAGTTAAGCTCATTAGTAATGTCTAATAAAGTTTCTAATTCAAGATACTTTAATTGAAGTTCGCTTATATTAAACTCGGCCGCCATTACAGTTCATTAACGCCAGCATCTTCTGTTTCAAAAACAGTCGAATATTTTGTCAAGCCCATGATATTAAATGTCTTAGCCACAATTGGTGCTAAATTATAATAGCCAATTTTACCATTGACTTCCTGTAATTTCTCGATGATTTCAATTAAGATAGATACACCAATACTATTTACAATTTTAGTGCCAGCCATATTAATCAAAAACTTAGTTTGCCCTTGTGCCATTCTCTCATAAACAATCGCTGAAATTTCTTCGCCGCCGACATTATTTAAATAACCATTGGTTTCAATGATTACGATGGAATTGTTTTCTTTGATACTTGTAATAAATTCGCTCATAGTTTTAGTGTTTTATATTTTTTTTCATGGTTACGGTGGT
The DNA here is from genome assembly GCA_037129315.1 of Chitinophagia bacterium. GTDB lineage: Bacteria > Bacteroidota > Bacteroidia > Chitinophagales > Chitinophagaceae > Sediminibacterium. Next base: position 24,413 of record JBAXVC010000004.1, read on the forward strand.
GCCTTCGTTATTAGATTCAAATTCAACTGAATCCATTAACTCCTGAATGAGTTGTAAACCCCATCCTCTTTTTCTTTCATCTTTCCCTATTTTATTTTCAATTTTAGGAATTTCGACTTTTGTTTTATCAAATCCAATTCCTTGATCAATGACTTTAATAATTAAAGAATCATCTTCAATTAAAAAGTTAATAAAAACATTATTTTCTGCTTTTGAATGTTCAAATGCATTAATACATGCTTCAATTAAGGCCATACTAATTTCGGCACCTTGATCCTCAGTGAGGTTCATATGCCTTGAAATCACTTCGGCTGTTTGGGTTGCAATCAATTCCATATTTGGTAGGATGGGCAACCTTAGTTCGACGGAGGGCGTTTTCATTTATTATTATTTAATGGTTATTTATGTTTTATGACTACTAATGTAATATCATCTGGATTGTGGTTTCCTGCTAACCAAGTATCTGCTTCGGTCATTAATTGCTTAATGACTTCATCAGCGCTACTGTTACCATATTGTGCTATTAGGTTTTGTACTTTTTGATAATCAAATAAATCCCCCGCTAAGTTAGGTGCTTCTGGTAAACCATCCGAAATAATCACCAAAATATCTCCTTTGTTAAATGGCGTAGTGGTTTGATCAAAGTGTACATCGTTAAAGCTACCTAATGGCACTCCCGATAATTGGATTTCCTCGGCCGTATTGTTCGCTGCCCTATAGATAAAGTAAGGTGGCATACCCGCCGAGCTTAAAGTGATTTGATTGTCTTTTACAAGTGCAATATTTAAGCTCATTCTTAAAATACCTAAATCTACTTTTTTAACCACCCTATTTAATTCATGCAACATATCCTTCGGGCTCATTTGTGGAAGTCCAATAAGACCTGCCTTAGTAATGGATACCAACATACCTGATGGTGTACCATGCCCAGTTGCATCTCCACAAATTGCATATAAGGAACCATCTGGTTGTTCAAAAAAGTCATAATAATCTCCTCCCACTTCGGTAGAAGTTCTTAAGTATCCTGCAATGTCTAAATTATTAATAACAGGTAATGTTTTAGGTAATAATCTTTCTTGTAAATCCTTCGCAGCCGCTAATTCAGAATTTTTACGCTCATTTTCTAGTTTCTTTATTTGTAGTCTTGCTCTGTATTTTGAAAATAGATAAATAAAACTTCCAGAAAATATTACATACAATAAATAAGCCCACCAGGTTCTCCAAGGGGGTGGTAAAATATGAATCACCATACTTGCGCCCTCTTCATTCCATATACCATCATTATTGGCCGCCTTTACTCTAAATGTGTAAGTGCCTTCGCGTAAATTAGTATAACTCGCAAAACGTCTTGACCCCACATTGATCCAATCCTCATCATAGCCTTCCATTTTATAAGCATATTGATTGTGCTCTGCATCTCTAAAATTAAAAGCTAAAAAATCAAAGGATAAAGTATTCTCATTAAATTTAACCGTAAAATCACCAGTTGGATTTATTGATTCAACAAGTAAGGTGGTGTCTTTTTTTGAAAATCTTTGAATAATAACAACGGGCGGTTTCGCATTATCTTTTATTGAATCTGGAAAAAAATAATTTAAGCCCGACATACCACCAAAAAATAATTCTCCCTCTTTAGATTGAAAGGAACTAAAAGTATTAAACTCAAAATCCTGCACCCCTTCTGCTGGTCCAAAGCTTCTAAATTGCTTCGTAAATGGATTATATCGAATGATTCCAAAATTAGAACTCAACCATAAGTTATTACTCTTATCGTGGTAAATATCATACAAATATAAACTTGGAATACCATCTGCTAATGTTAGAAATTGTTTAGTATTTTTTTCGAAATCTACTTTAATTAATCCATTGCCATAAGTTGAAATATATGCAAATTGATCATTTATAATTTGCATATTTTGATATAAATCATGTTCACGTAAAAATGGAATATTTTTTGTAAGGGACTTTGCACTATTATTTAGTTCATTCCATAGAAAAATACCATCATCATTGAGTACATAAATTTCATTTTCATTTTTACGTCTTGCTAAAATGATACCCTTTTTTAAATTGGATGGAAGTGTAATGGGTTGATAAGAAGTATCTCCACTGCTAGTACTTATTATCACTGGTTTAGGACCGGTATAAATAAGCTCATTTTTATTATTTAAAAAAGTAACTCCTAATGAACTATTATCATTGATATTCGTTTTATCTTTTACAAATCCCAACTTTACAAAATTACTTGCCCCATTTGCTTTTTTATAAAAAAGGATGCCATTAGGTGAGTTACAAAAAGCAAAGAAATTGCCTTTTGAATCTTCACTAAATTTCCAAACTCTGATATTAGGTAGACTCGCATCTTCTAAGTAACGCTTTTTTGTATTCTTTGTTCTATCAATCTCCATAATGCCCATATGAGGGGCGTATTCCCCAAGCCATAGATGCCCTTTGCTATCCACAAAAGTGCCCCAAACAAATGAAAATCCTAAATTAAAATCATTAGGAAAATTTTTTGCAAGTAGGCCAAATTTTCGCTTGTTGGGATCGTATTTAAGAATTCCAGTAGTGCCCAACCAAATATTATTTTCCTTGTCTTCTAAAATATTCGAATAATTATCTCCTTCAATACCATAAGCAAGGGCATTACTGCTATTAATATGAATGACTTTATTATTGCTTAAATTAATTACATCAATACCCTTATTGACAATATTAAACCATAAAAAATTACTGCTTTGGCTATAGTGAATGTTTCTAACTAAATTGGAAGCTATGGTATTAGGATTATTTGGAATATTTTTAAATACAGTTGATTGTTTTGTTATAGTATTATATATAAACGCACCGTATTTTGTAGCGGCATAAATATTGTCTCCATTAATTTTAACATCATTCACCTGGGTAATAAATATCGAATCGGTTGAATTAAATATTTTAGTAAATGTGTGATTCTGGGTATCAAAATATTGTAAACCTATATCAGTTGATACTAATAACTTAGCACTAGATAAGGATAATACACGATTTACTACTTCCTGTTTCCCATATTTAATAGGGCTTTCAGGATGCACTAAATATTGCTTAAATTTTTTGGAACTAATATCATAATTAAGCAATCCAGTACCCCTGGATCCAATCCACAAGCTTTTTGATTTATTGTCAACCAATAAGCTTGCCCCTTCTCCAAAACGATACGGTAAGGATTTATTAGATTTTAACAAAGTATCTCTTACATAAATAGAAATATTTTCCCAGTGGTCATTTATTCGATTTAGATAAGCAATATTACCATAAGTATCCGATGACCAAATGTTTCCTTTATCGTCCTCTTTAATATCAATAACCCAACCAGCGGCTCTTGAAAATTCATTTTTTAAATCATGGTTGTATTGCTTAAAATGATAGCCATCAAAACGATCTAAACCGGCTTGGCTTCCAACCCATATATATCCTAATTTATCCTGAAATAAACAATTAGCCGAACTTTGAGACATGCCATTTTTTATGGAATATTTTTCAAATATAAAGTCGGATAAATTTTGCGTGTGCCCCATGAATGGCGTTGACAGGTTCATTATAATTACGATTGCCAATAAAATCGTTTTTTTCATATTGCAATAAATTTTATTAATATACTTTTAAAAATAAGTTTTTTATAATTACTATTTATGTTTTATAACTACTAATGTAATATCATCTGGATTGTGGTTTCCTGCTAACCAAGTATCTGCCTCGGTCATTAATTGATCAATGACTTCCTGTGCGGTTCTATTGCCATAAGTGGCAATTAAGTCCTGTAGTTTTTGATAATCAAATAAATCCCCAGATAAGTTAGGTGCTTCTGGTAAACCATCCGAAATAATCACCAAAATATCTCCTTTGTTAAATGGCGTAGTGGTTTGATCAAAGTGTACATCGTTAAAGCTACCTAATGGCACTCCCGATAATTGGATTTCCTCGGCCGTATTGTTCGCTGCCCTATAGATAAAGTAAGGTGGCATACCCGCCGAGCTTAAAGTGATTTGATTGTCTTTTACAAGTGCAATATTTAAGCTCATTCTTAAAATACCTAAATCTACTTTTTTAACCACCCTATTTAATTCATGCAACATATCCTTCGGGCTCATTTGTGGAAGTCCAATAAGACCTGCCTTAGTAATGGATACCAACATACCTGATGGTGTACCATGCCCAGTTGCATCTCCACAAATTGCATATAAGGAACCATCTGGTTGTTCAAAAAAGTCATAATAATCTCCTCCCACTTCGGTAGAAGTTCTTAAGTATCCTGCAATGTCTAAATTATTAATAACAGGTAATGTTTTAGGTAATAATCTTTCTTGTAAATCCTTCGCAGCCGCTAATTCAGAATTTTTACGCTCATTTTCTAGTTTCTTTATTTGTAGTCTTGCTCTGTATTTTGAAAATAGATAAATAAAACTTCCAGAAAATATTACATACAATAAATAAGCCCACCAGGTTCTCCAAGGGGGTGGTAAAATATGAATCACCATACTTGCGCCCTCTTCATTCCATATACCATCATTATTGGCCGCCTTTACTCTAAATGTGTAAGTGCCTTCGTGTAAATTATTATAACTCGCAAAACGTCTTGACCCTACATTGATCCAATTCTCATCATAGCCTTCCATTTTATAGGCATATTTATTATGAAGGGCGTCTCTATAATTAAAAGCAACATAGTCAAAGGATAAATTATTCTCATTATACTTGATGGTATATTCAAGTGGAGAATGAGCAGATTCTATATGTAAAACACTATCCTTTTTAGTTAATCTTTGAATAATCACGACTGGCGGTTTGGAATTATCTTTTATAGAATCAGGAAAAAAATAATTCAAGCCCTTAACCCCACCAAAAAATAATTCACCGGTTGAGGATTGAAAAGAGGTGGTGGCATTAAATTCAAAATCCTGCACCCCTTCTGCGGGTCCAAAGCTTCGAAACTTATTTGTGTAAGGATTATATCTAATAAGACTATAATTGGAAGATATCCATAAATTTTTATCCTTGCCTAGGTACATATCATATAAATCTAAATTAGGTATACCGTCTATTTTAGTTAAAAATGTTTTTGTATTTTTTTCTAAATCAAGTTTCATTATTCCATTCCCATAAGTGGCAATAAAAATTAATTTATTATCTATGACAGCAAATGAAACAGTCCTTCCATCTTCTCGCTCATAAAAATTTTTAATATTTTTAGTTAGGCAGTTAACAGTATTTGTTTTTTCATTCCATTCAAAAATGCCATCATCATTTTGAATATATAGTTCAAATGATGATTTTCGATACGCGCTATAAATACCTTTTTTAAGCTCTTTAGGCAATACTAAAAATCCGAAGGATTGCTTGCCATTTGAATCCGATAAAATCAAAGGCTTTTCCCCCGATAGTACAAGTTGATGATTAGCCGTTGAAAAAGTATGCCATTTATTATAGCCTAATGTAATAGCAGATAATTTTTTAAGGAGCCCTATTGACTCAAATGTATTTTTTCCTGCTTTCTTAATATGTAATTCAGATCCCTCTGGTGTATTATTAAAAGCAAATAAATTACCAAAAGCATCTTCAGCAAAATTCCATCTTCTTAGATAATTAATTTTGTCTTCCTTAAAATAAGATTTTTTTGTTTTATTCACCCTGTCTAATTCGTAAATGCCGCCATTAGGTTCATATACTCCGACCCAAAGATGGTTTTGATGATCTAAAAATGCACCCCAAGTCATTGAAAAGCCTAAATTAAAATCACTTGGAAAACTTTTTTTATACACTCCAAATTTGCGCTTTCCTGGATCATATTTTGTAACCCCATCCGCATGGCTTCCACTCAGCCAGATATTATTATCCTTATCTTCAATAATGCTCGTGTAATTGGTTTGGGCTATACCATATTCCTTAGAAACAGTATTATTGATATGTATTATTTTAGAAGTAGTTAAATTAATTACATCAATACCTGCATCTAAAAAAGTGAGCCATAAATAATTACTGGATTTACTATAGTGAATACTATTTATTGTATTAGCAGCAATGGTTTGATCATCGCCTTTTTTATGAGCAAAAATTATTTTTTCATTGGTTTTAAGATCATATATAAATGCGCCATACCTAGTTGCTGCATATAATTTATCGCCAACAATTTGAAAATCATTGGGCATGGTAATAAAGATGGAATCAGTAAAATTAAAAATTTTAGATAATTTTTTTGAATCCAGATCAAAGTATTGTAAGCCAATATCTGTTCCCAGTATCAATTTGTTATTGTATCTTTTTAGCTGTGAGATTACTTCCTGTATTCCATAGGTAATGCTATCATTTGGATGTATTAAATAGGGTGTGTATTTTTTGGAGGCAATTTCATATTTTAATAACCCCATACCCCAGGTAGCCATCCATATTTCTTGTTTAGCATCATCCACATACATCTTATTAATCGCGCCAAAATAAAATGGTAATTTTGGATTTTTATTTAAAAGCGATTCCCTCATAGGAATGCTATAATTTTTCCAAACATCTTTTGATCTATCTAAAAAACAGAGGTGACCAAAAACATCTGATGTCCATAAATTACCTTGTGCATCTTCTCTAATTTCTTGAATCCAACCATTGGCTCTTGATTGAGAATTTTTAATGTCATGATTGTACTGTTTAAATTCATAACCATCAAAACGATTGATGCCCGACTCGGTGCCTACCCATATATAGCCTAATTTATCTTGATAAATGACCCTTGCAGAACTTTGGGATAACCCTTCTTTTACCGAATATGTTTCAAATATAAAATCAGATAAGTTTTGTGTGTGCCCAATGAATGGCATAGACAAGATCATTATAAATAATAATGAGGCAAGGGATACTTTTTTAGAACAGTAATTAGATAAAGGCATTAATAAAGCTTTAATTATATTTTTCAAATGTAGATTTCGTTTTATTCGACTTTAACTATTTATGACTTTGAATGTAATATCATCTTAATGTTTGAGAATGGACCGATCCCCCGAAACAGAAATAAAAATTATTTAATCATTGCTCTAATATAGTGATTACTTTCCTTTTAAAACTTAAAAAATAATAAAAGAATTATTAATTTATTTCGACCCATTTAGCTTAACTAATGCGTTGTAGTATAGAAAATTGATAGTATCAAAATAGGGCTGTCAACTTCTATTTGTTATATTGCAATACACATAAGCAAACGCATGAAAAAGAGGTACCAAGTTCTAACCGTATTGTCTGTCTTATCTATGATTACCTTTTTAGATAGGATTGCCTTGTCATCGGCTAGTACCAATATTATGAGTGATTTGCATTTAAGTACGGTGCAATGGGGTTGGATTTTGGGCATTTTTACTATTGCTTATGCTGCTTTTGAAATACCTACAGGCTGGTTAGGTGATAAAATTGGAGGTAAAAAAGTACTGATTCGAGTGGTCATTTGGTGGTCATTTTTCACGATTTTGACTGGTTTTGCCAACGGATTTATCATGCTATTATTAGTGCGTTTCCTATTTGGCATAGGTGAAGCTGGGGCTTATCCCAATACCTCAATTGTCTTAGCCAAATACTTTCCTGTTCTAGAACGTGGGCGCGCCCAGGCAACCATTTGGGGTGCTTCCCGTTTAGGTGCTGCATTAACCCCTTTTATCGTGCTTCCCATTCAACAAAAATACAGTTGGCATTTGTCCTTTTTTTTACTCGGCGGCTTAGGATTAATATGGACCCTTTTTTGGATTTTTTGGCATAAGGAAGACCCTAGTGAATGTAGGGATATTTCAAGCAGTGAATTAAATGAAATCATTGCTAATCGTGATTTGCCTCAAGATTTAAAAAGCCCTAAGACATCTTACTGGAGCGGGTTTAGATCAAAAAATTTATTGTATTTATTAGCGATGTATTTTTGTTATGCTATTGGTGCTTACTTTTTTCAAAGTTGGTTTCATACCTATTTAGAGAAGGGAAGACATATCCCAAAAGAAGCGTTAATTTGGGCCTCTTCGGTGCCCTATTTATTAGCCGCAATTGGGTGTTTTACGGGTGGGTGGATTAGTGATAAAGCTTGTATCAAATGGGGTAAAAAATGGGGCCGCCGAATCGTTCCCATGGTAGGTTTATTAGTAGCTGGAATCGCCATCATTTCAGCAGCACTTGTTTCCGATAACTTATTGTCTATCATATCTTTAGGAGTTGGAATGGCCTTTATGGATGTAACAGCACCTGTTGCCTGGGCCGTTGCAATGGATATGGGAGGCACTAAAAGTGGGGCCATTTCAGGCTCGATGAATACGGCAGGTTTAACAGGGGCTTATATAAGCACCGTCTTTTTCGGATACGCCGCTTCGGCCTATGGGTACTACCTGCCTGTGGTATATATTGGTATCATTTTGATCATTGGCTCCTTTATATGGCTCAAAATAGATGCCACTCAAAAAATTCATTTTAAGGCAATTACGAATTAGTTCGACTTTCTTTTTTTAAGCAAAACCCTTATCTTTAAAACACGATATTGCTAATTATAAATTAAATGAGGTTTTGCTTTAAAACATAAAGCAGGCTTGTTCTTTAAGAAACGCCAATGAATCTTATAATAAAAAAAATGATACCCTATGAAAAGAAGATCTTTTGTAAAAAATTCTGTGATCACCACTGCCGGTTTTTTCATCACTAAGGATATAATGAATACTAAAAAAGGACCCATTTATGGTCATAATGAAATGACCTTTCGTTTAGATACGAAATGGGGTGCATTGAATCCAGACAAAACACCAGTGAACGATTGTCATGAAATGATTCAAGATGCCAAAGGCAGAATTTTATTATTGACTAACGAAACAAAAAATAATATTATTATATATAATAAAAGTGGAAAATGTACTGGTTCTTGGGGAAGTGAATTTCCTGGAGCACATGGACTCACTGTTCAACACAATGGAAAAGAAGATTTTTTATTCATAACAGATACCAATAGACATCAGGTTTATAAAACTACGATTGACGGAAAAATTTTATTTACCATTGATCCTCCTGCCGACTTACCTGCTTATCAAAAGAAAGAAGCATTTGTTCCAACTGAAACAACAGTTTTACCTAATGGTGATTTTTATATTGCAGATGGATATGGTGCACAACATATTTTACACTACGATGAAAATGGAAAATTAAAAAATGCATTTGGTGGTAGAGGAACCGCTGATGAAAATTTAGACAACGCACATGGTATAACTGTTGACACTCGAACAGGTACGACCACATTGATTGTCACAGATCGTAATAAAAATTGCTTCAAGCGTTTTTCATTAGATGGTAAATTAATGGAGATTATCCATTTGCCAGGTGCAGGCGTTTGTAGACCAGTAATTAAGGGAGATTATTTATACGCTGCTGTTTTACGCTCTCCTATGTCAGTTGAAAAAACTGGGTTTGTAACTATACTAAATAAGGATAACAAAGTGGTATCCAATATTGGCGGTACTGAACCAATTTATGAAAACAATGTTTTAAAGCCAATGTCTCAAGCCGAGAAAATATTTGAACACCCTCACGATGTTTGCGTGGATGATGAAGGAAATATTTATGTTGCACAATGGGCTTCAGGAAAAGTGTATCCTTATAAATTAACACGTGCATAAAAATCAACTTGGAAATAAATTGTTGAAATAATTTTTGATTGTTGTCTATGAAAAAATACATGAGTTTTGGGGCCATAGTTTTAATTGTTATTGGACTAATATATGGCATCGTTTATCTTGCCAATGGTAAAAAAGGAAATCGTTCTAAAGCAGTTTCTTATAACAGAGACATTCGTCCCATATTATCAGATAAATGTTTTGCTTGTCATGGTCCCGATGTAAATAAAGTAAAAGCAGGTTTAAGATTGGATCTTCCAGCAAGGGCTTTTGCTGAGCTAGAAAAAAACAAAGGACATTATGCTATCGTACCTGGTTTTCCTGAAAAGAGTGAACTCATCACAAGAATTGAATCTATTGATCCTAAAGTAATGATGCCGCTTCCAGAAAGCCACCTTACTAGATTATCAAAAGACGAAATTGCATTATTTAAAAGATGGATTCAAGAAGGCGCTAAATATGAAAAACATTGGGCTTTTGTAGCCCCTAAAAAAGTGCCTTTACCAGAAGTAGATCATACCAAATGGGTACGCAATGAAATAGATAATTTCATTTTGGAAAAAATGGAAGACAAAGGATTTAGTCCAAATGATGAAGCTTCACGTGATGCATTAATAAAAAGAGCTTACGCCGATGTGACTGGATTACCTCCTAGTTATGAAGCATTAAATGAATGGAGAAAATCAACTGATGAAAATTGGTATTCAAAATTGCTTGATCAATTATTGCAAAAACCTGCATACGGTGAAAAGATGGGAATTTTATGGTTAGACTTAGCAAGGTATTCTGATTCTTATGGTTTTCAGGATGATAATATTCGCTCTCAATGGCCTTGGAGAGATTGGGTGATTAATTCATTTAATAAGAATATGCCTTACAATGAATTTTTAACCAATCAAATTGCAGGCGACTTAATGCCCAACGCTACAAAAGCAAATATTTTAGCAACTGCCTTTTTTAGAAATCATAAATACACCGAAGAAGGTGGCATCATTGAAGAAGAATATCGCGTTTCCTATAATATCGATAAAACTAGAACTTATGGTAAAGCGATCCTTGGTGTAACCATTGAGTGCGCTCAATGCCATGATCATAAATACGATCCTTTTTCAAATAAAGATTATTACCAGCTCTATGCCTTTTTTAATGAGAGTAAGGAAAAAGGATTTGAGGGAGATGTTGGTCAATCCACGATGGCTAAAAATCCTAAATTATTTATTAGTAAAGAAGAGCGAAATAATTTATTGACTTTTGTGAATGGAGTAGATACAGGTATGATTGAAGTATCAGTGATGGGTGATTGGAAACAAGGAGATACGGTGAAACCAAGGCCTACTTATATTTTAAGCCGTGGAAGCTATGATGCACCTACTAATATTCTAGTAAAGCCTACCGCATTGGAATCGATTATGCCATATGATACTTTACAATATCCAGCAAATCGTTTGGGCTTAGCGCAATGGACCACCAATAAAAAAAATCCATTAACTGCACGTGTGTTTGTCAATTTCATTTGGCAAGATATTTTTGGAAGAGGTCTTGTAAAAACCTCGGGCGACTTTGGTTTACAAGGAGAGCTTCCTTCGCACCCAGAATTATTAGATTGGCTGGCTGTTGATTTTATGGAACATCAATGGGATATAAAATATTTAGTCAAAAAAATATTAAGTAGTAATACTTACAAGCAATCTAATACCATTAGCACAAAGCAACACGAGCAAGATCCTGAAAATTTATATTATTCAAGATCTCCTCGCATCCGTTTTAAAGCAGAAATAGTTAGAGATTTTGTTTTAAGTACAAGTGGTTTATTAAATACCACCATTGGTGGACCAAGTGTAAAACCCTATCAACCTAAGGGTGTATGGGAAAATTCAACATCGGGTCGTGGTGTGTTAGCAACTTATAAACAAGATCATGGTAAAGATATTTATCGTAGAGGCTTATATACATTTATAAAATTAACTGCCCCTCCACCGAGTATGATGATTTTTGATGCAAGTAACCGAGATCAATGTGAAGCAAAAAGATCAAGCACCAATACGCCATTACAAGCATTGACCATGCTCAATGATCCAACCGTATTAGAAGCGTCGAGGGTGTTGGCCGAAAATATTTCATTAAATAAAAAATCATTGGAAGAAAAAGTGGAGCAAGCGTTTGAAACAATTGTAATTCGGAAACCTTCCAAATTTGAGCGTCAGAAATTAATAGACTACTGTGAAAAGCAAGTTACTTTTTTTAATACAAACCCATCTGTTGTAAAAGCAACTTTAGCTGTTGGCGAATTTGAACATCCAAAACAAAACTATAATTCATCTGAAGCAGCGGCTTTAATGAAGACTATATTAATCATGTATAATTTAGAAGAAACAATAACAAAATCATAAATATTTATGAACGAATTTTTAGAACATGGCTTAAATCAAAACAGGCGTAAATTTTTATCTAAACTAAGTTTAGGTTTAGGTGGCCTTGCATTGGGTTCCTTAATGGCGCCTGGATTATTTAATGCAAGTAGCGAAGACGACCTTTTTACAAATGTGTTACCTCATTTTGCTCCTAAGGCGAAGCGCATTATCTATTTGTTTCAAAACGGAGCACCTTCTCAATTGGACTTGTTTGATTACAAACCATTGTTACAAAAAATGCACGGGTCTGAGTTACCTGCAAGTATCCGTATGGGTCAACGCTTAACAGGTATGACCGCCAATCAAGCAAAATTTCCATTAGCTGGTACGAAGTTTAATTTTTCTCAGCATGGTAACAGTGGTGCTTGGTTTAGCGAAACCCTTCCACACTTGGCGACCATGGCCGATGATATGTGTATTGTAAAAACGCTTTATACCGAAGCCATTAACCATGATCCAGCACTTACCTTTTTTCAAACAGGCTCGCAAGTAGGTAATAGACCAAGTATGGGTTCTTGGATAAGTTATGGTCTAGGAAGTGAAAATAAAAACCTGCCTGCTTTTTGTGTGTTGTTAAGTAAAGGAAAAGGAAATGGACAAGGGGTATATTCAAAATTATGGAATAATGGCTTTTTAGATTCCATTCACCAAGGCGTACAATTTAGTAGTGGGGAAGAGCCTGTAAAATATTTAACTGACCCAGAATTTATAAAGCGTGGTGATAAGCGAGCTATATTAGATGAAATCGCAGCTTTAAATCAAGAGTCGTATAAAGAAATTGGCGATCCAGAAATTGTAACCAAAATTCAGCAATACGAATTATCCTACCGCATGCAAATGGCCGTTCCAGAAATTACTTCATTACAAAATGAGCCTGAGTCCATTGTTAAAATGTATGGACCAGAGTGTTTGGTACCTGGCACTTATGCAGCGAATTGCTTATTGGCAAGGAAATTGTCCGAAAACGGAGTTCGATTTGTGCAATTATACCATCAAGGTTGGGATACACACGGAAATTTACCTTCAGAATTAGAAGGACAATGTAAAGATGTGGATCAATCCTCTGCTGCATTAATTAAAGATTTAAAACAAAGAGGTTTGTTAGATGAAACATTAGTGATATGGGGCGGTGAATTTGGAAGAACTAATTATTGTCAAGGTGCATTAACAAAAGATAACTATGGAAGAGATCATCATCCAAAATGTTTTACCATTTGGATGGCGGGTGGTGGTGTAAAACCAGGTGTACATGGGGAAACAGATGATTTTGGTTATAATATTAATTCATTACCTGTTCATGTTCATGACTTTCATGCAACCATCATGCATTTAATGGGTATTCGTCATGAGGAATTTACTTACAAACATTTAGGTAGGAGATATCGATTAACCGATGTTGCTGGAAATGTGATAAATGATTTAATTAGTTAAACATGAGGTTAAAAAAATTGAGTGCTTATGTACTTAACGCACTATGGCTATTCAATCCATTTTTATTATTGATTGCCTTATTTAATGAAACATTAAAAATAGGCATCTATCTTGAATGGTTAGGTAAAATGCATCCTTTGTTTTTACATTTTCCTATTGTATTGGGAACCCTTATTGGTATTTATTATTTAGTAGATAAAAAAAATAGCATTGATGAGAAAAATGTACATGCCATACTAGTAGGTAACGCTTTTTTATCAAGCATTGTAGCCATTCTCGGTATTTTTTTATCAAAACAAGATAACTATGATGAGCAATTAATTTTTTTACACCAATGGGGCGGTGTTGCAATTGCATTTATTAGTTGGGGTCTCATTTATTTACAACAAAGTCAAATATTTAAAAATAAATACAACTTTAGGGTTCAATTCTCAATGGTGTATCTATTAGTGATCATTATTTTTACGCATAAAGGGGCGCAACTCACACATGGTGCTAATGTCATCAACTTCCCTCAAAAAGAAGTGGCTGATCAAGTGCAAGTTGTGAAAGCAGTAATCGATTCTAATGCTACTTTATATGTAAAAGCTGTGGCGCCTATTTTACAACAAAAATGTGTAGGTTGTCATGGGACTGATAAAGTAAAAGGAGAATTATTATTAAATACGCCTGCTAATATCCTCAAAGGCGGCAAGGATGGTAATATACTTTCCTTTGATAAGGATAAGGAATCAATGCTGTTTGAGCGCATACATTTAGACATCACGCATAAAAAGCACATGCCTCCCGAAGGAAAAACACAATTGACTACCGAGGAGGTAGCTATATTAAGTAGATGGATTAAAGCAGGTGGGGATTTTAAAGTTAAAATGAGAGAACTAGCTAAAACAGACACTTTATTTTTATTAGCAAATAAGTATACACCAGTTGATAATACAAAAGTGATTGGCAAAACTGGATTACCAGATTTAAAAGAATATAATTCAAGTTATTGCACAGTCAATTATTTATTCAATGGTAGTGATGCCATTGAAGTTAATTTTTTTCAACGTAATTTTTATAGTCAAGCGGTATTAAAAAAATTAGAAAATGTAAAAGATCAAATTATTAGACTCAATATGCAAAGCATGCCTTTGACATCGGAAGATATCAATATCATAAGTCAATTTAATAATGTAGAAAATATAAACTTAAATTATACTTCACTTGATATAAAGGCAATCGAACCATTAAAGCAATTAAAAAAATTAAAATATTTATCCATTTGTGGTATCAAATTTAGCGAAGCTGAATTAAATGCATTTTTAAAAGGCGCTACTTTCTCTAAAATAAATGTATGGTCAAATGTGAATAATCAAGCACAATTAGAAAAATTAGCTGCCCAGTATCCTAAAATTAAATTTACAATTGGAGATAATTTAGAAAATGAATTATTTAAAATTAATGTGCCCACCATTGATCAAGATTCTTCGATCATTACTCGTTTTTTAGATGTTAAAATAAAACATTTATTAAACGGAGTCACCATACGCTATACGACAGATGGTACTGATCCTGATAGCACCAATAGCCCTATTTATAAAAACACTTTACGATTAACTAGAAACACTAATTTAAAAGTAAAAGTATTTAAACCAGGTTGGCTAAGTAGCGATATTGTTCAGCGTAATTTTTATAAGTCCGAGATTCATCCTGATTCTATTTACCTAGTATCCTCTCCAGACAAAAAATACCTTGGAGATGGTGCTAAAACATTGGTGGACCTTGAATTAGGAGGATCTAATTTCACTAATAAAAAATGGTTAGGCTATAAGGACACAACTATGAAATTTGTAGTCGATTTTAAACAACCACAACTATTACATCAAGCATTTTTAAATAGTTTAATAGATGTAGGCGGTTATGTATTCCCCATTGTTTCTATCGCAGTAGAAGGAAGTGATGATGGTGTAAAATATAAAAAAATAAGTGAAACTAAATTCCCTACCATTACTCAAAAAGATGTGATGAGGGATATCAAAACATTTACTTATGTATTTCCTAATAATACCACATACAAGCATTATCGATTTACAGTTCTGAATTTAAAAAAATTACCTGTATGGCATCCTGGAAAAGGAACGCCTGCCTGGATTTTTATTGATGAGCTATTTTTAAATTAAACATCAAATCTATTTATAAAAAAAAGCGTCCCGATTTTCGGGACGCTTTTTTTTATTCAATCACAAACCAGTTATAAGTGTCTGGCGGAATGGTAAAAGTAAAATTGACAGTATAATCTCGATTTAAAGTGTATTGAGTAACAACACCTTTGGAATCGGTAATTTTTGCTTTATTAGAAAGACCCGTATAATACAATGGAAGTTGAATGGTTTTAGTCATGACCTCATGCGTTGGATTAAACAACATCATGAATCCTTTTTGTGAGGTTGCAGGATTCACATGCATCCAACCATCCCAATCGCGACCATCAGCTCGACGCAATTGAATCATATCAGCGTTTAATATATTTCTATATTTTTTATACCATTGTATAGTTTTGGATACCAAAGCTTTTGTGGTTTCTGTATCATACAATCGAGGTCCTCTATAACAAGCTTGTACTCCAGCCCCGTAGTATTGCATCATGAGTTGCTCATAATCATTTAGATGTTCGCTAAGTGGCTCTAGCACTGCATCTTCGGTACCTCCTTGGTATTTTGTCAATGGAACAAAGCCCCAAGCCATGGACGGAATTTTTTCCAAAGTACCATCGTGAATATTTTGACGATTCAATAATTTTTGTTGTTCTCTAGACAAAGAAAAATTGACCTCTCGATATCCTAATGCAATTTTATTAGTGCCGTCTAAAAAATACCAATCCGGTGCGTTAATGTATACACCACTTTCATTTAACCAGTGGTATAATTCTTTCTGAATTTCCATTTGTCTCCATTGAGAATCATCATAGCCCTTATGCCCTGGGTGTGTTGTTGAAGCACAAACATCGCCCGGGTAAGGACCATCATTCTCCCAAATATCAAAACCAGTGGTTTTAAAAAAGTATTTTATTTTATCTCGATAAGCCAATCCCCATTTACTTCCAAAGCAAGGAGCGTTACCAAAAAATGCACCACCTGGCTTACCTGTTTTAATATCTACTACATCATCTTCGTCACTTATGCGTCTACTACTAAATAGGGAGTATCCTCCTAACAAAATATGATGTTGGTGTGCGTAGTCTGTTAATGCTTTCCATCTTTTAATATTAGAAGCTGAACTGTCTTCCATTTCTAAATGACTGCCAAAGCTTAAAATCACAGCTTCATATCCCGTGGCAACACATTGATCAATAGCATTTCTTACTTCCTGATCATTTCTACTCACCAAATGCATAAAAATGGGATTTTGCGTGGTCCAAGGAGCAAGAGTGCGGTACATCTTTTTTAACATGAGCCCTCGTCTTTGCCTATCATAACTGTCCATTAATAGTTCATTTGTACGAACTGATTTAAAATTTTCATTCGGCGCTAAATCAATACCAGGAGCCTTTTCAGGATATATCTCTAATAAACAAGGCGTTTCATAATTATAATTTACTTGAGATGTATAAGCGAGATCGGTTTTCCAATGAGTGGTTTGATCACTAATATCATAACGCATGGCATTGTTAAAAGCATAATTTGTTTCAACATAAATACCATGTTGTTTTTTCATTTCCTCTGGCTTTCCTACTACGGCACTTTCCTCTTCTACGAGACCAAGTACTTCATTCACCACTCTATTTATTTTGATGGATTTATTGGATGCATTATCAATAGATATCCATTTCGTAATTAAAGGAATGCCATCATATAATTCATAATGCACTTTAATAATAATATTTTTAAGTGCGGCAAGAGGAGATACAAATTCAAATACAATACTTGCGCCAGTAGGTTGTTGACCATTAGTGAGCCAGGTGGTAGGCTTCCAATGTATAAAGGGTTCGATAGTAGAGATGGTATAGCGAGAATACACAAAATCTGAATCGTTTTTTTGAAGCCCTTTGATGCTTGCTAATTTTAAATAAGCTTTTTCTCTTTGTCCAGATAAGCCCCCCACTTTGTAAGTCACTTGATCTAAAACCACTTTTGCTTCGGGTTCAATACTACGAATAAGTTGTTGTCCATTACTTAAATTAGTATAATCAAAGCAAGCCACATTGGGTGAAATAATAAAAACCCTTTTTACAAGCCCATTATTCATTACAATATTTTGACCCACAGTAAAAATTTTTGCTTTTTGGCTAATAGGGCTTACCAGCCAATCTGCAATAGGTGACTGGCTGATCGCTACCTTAGTTGATTGTGCTTGAGTATGTGTAGATAATAAAATTATAAAATATACAATGGTTTTTTTCATGTGCTGTAATTGAAAATAGATTTGATTTAATAATGTTAAATATAGGAACGATTTAATGGAGTCAAATAATAAATAAAGGCATTATTTTATAAAATGTAAATAGCCCCAGCGATTAGGAATATGCATGTCTATTATACCTATTGGTGACCAAACCCAATTGAATTCTGGAATGGGATTGCCGTTGGCCTGCTTTTTTTTAGTATAACCAATACCCTCTTTTTCCATGGTCCACTCTACTCTTGAAAAATTAATACGCCAAGGTGCATTGGTTTGGGGTAAATAATTTCTACCTGGCTTTTTTAAACACAGATAAGGGATGGCCATTTCTACATACCAACCTTTATCCTTATCTCGATTATCATTCAGGGTACCTATATAAGTGACTGCTTTTTTCATTCCAACGCTGTTCCAATTCATATCCATGGGACCTCCATGACGATAGGACTTAAACATAAATAAATCCATGACAGTTCCAAGTGTATTGATTTCAATTTCAAAATACTGATTTTCGTCATTATTTGGATCAATAAAAACTTCAAAATCATGGTCTCTAAAAATAATATCATCTGGATTTGTAAGGGTAGCCCATAAATCAGGTTCTTTTAAATAGGCGCCAATATATAAATATTCGCTATCCCATAGCATTTTAACTTTAGTATCAAATAAGGGCTTGGGCTTTTTATCACCTTCAATATCTACGAACAAATTGGTCCATTGAGCGAGCTTCCAAGCAGGGTCAGAGAGCTTTCCATCAATTTGAATAGATTTTGATGAATATTTTACTGCGTATGATTTGATCAATGAGGTATCTTCTTCTATCGAATTATTTAAAGTCAAATTTGCCTTGAGACTTGAAGGTATCAGAAAAAAAAAGGTGAAAAATAGGTAGGGAAAAAATAAAACTTGCTTACACATAGTGTCGTTTTAGTAGGTATATAAATATACATAAAAGTTAATCAATTGAATTACCCATTTCTAAAATAATGCATAACTTTACATATGAATTATCAATTTAAATTCACTCAAAGTGCCGCAGGCATTTTACTACTTTTAACAACGATTATTTCTTGTAATAAAAAAGTAGAATCTACCTACCCCAATGTTGAAAAAATTACTTACTCAGTTTATGCATCTGGGATAGTGAAAAGCTATAATCAATATCAGGTATATTCTAGGGCCAATGGGATTATTAATGAAATTTTAGTTGAAGATGGGGCTCTTGTTAAAAAAGGGCAAGCTATTATTAAATTGTCTGATGCTTCACAAAAATTGAGTTATGAAAATGCGCAATTATTAGCCAAGTTTTCTGGGATTAATTCCAATAAGGAAAAATTACAACAAGCGCAAACGGAAATGGAAGTGGCTAAATTAAAAATGGAAAATGAACTTTCATTACTAGATCGTCAAAAAAAATTATGGGCACAGGACATTGGTACAAAAAACGAAATAGATCAAAGAGAGCTTTCCTATAAAAATGCTGCTAGTAATTACAATGCGAGCAAATTACGAATCAATGATTTACAAAAGCAAATTGATTTTCAATCAGAGCAAACACAAAGGTCTGCCAATATATCTTCTACTTCATTGAATGATTATATCATCAAAAGCGAAATGAATGGGAAACTATATAGCTTATCAAAAGAAAAAGGAGAAATGGTCAACACATTATCACCCATTGCAATTATTGGTGATGCCACTCAATTTTTTATTGAATTACAAGTAGATGAATATGATATTTCTAAACTACAAATTGGACAAAAGGTTTTATTAACAATGGATAGCTACAAGGGTCAAGTATTTGAAGCTTCTATAAGTAAAATGTATTCCATGATGAATGACAAATCAAAATCATTTAAAGTGGACGCAGTATTTACAAAGCAACCACAAAATTTGTATCCTAACTTAACTGCCGAAGCTAATATTATTATTGCAGTCAAAGATAAAGCCATCACCATACCTCGAAATTATCTATTGAACAACGAATTTGTTTTATTGGCCAATCAAGAAAAAAGAAAAGTGAGTATTGGTTTAAAGGATTATGAAAAAGTAGAAATACTTTCAGGCGTGACTACGAAAGATCAGCTTTTTAAACCTGCGCAATGAACAAAAAACTTTTAATTGATATTGCAAGGTCTTTGTTATTAGCAAGATGGAAGCAAACCTTGGTAGCCGCCATTGGCGTTACTTTTAGTATAACCATGTTTATTACGCTTTTAAGTTTTATGAGCGGACTTAATGATTTACTTGATGGACTTATCTTAAACAGAACCCCACACATAAAATTGTTTAATGATATTAAACCTAATTTAAATCAACCCATTAAAATAGCAGCAGATTATAAATCAGGACACCATTTTATTGAGTCAATTAAATCGGATGCTAATAGGCAAGCCATTTATAATAGTGCTGCCATCATGGAAGCACTAAAAAAAGATAAGCGCGTTTTAGGCTTTTCTCCCAAATTAACTGCCCAGGTATTTTTCAATGATGGAAATATTGATATCACTGGCTCCATGAGTGGTATCAATCCGGTTGAAGAAGCTAAATTATTTCATTTTGATGAATATGTAACTTCAGGAACATCAGCCGATTTAACTAAAGTAAGCAATAGCATTATATTAGGCAAAGGATTAGCGGGGAAATTATTAGTACATATTGGGGATGTAGTTCAAGTCACCACATCAAAAGGTGAAAGATTTCAATTAAAAGTGGTAGGTATTTTTCAATCTGGCATTAAAGATTTTGATGATGTTCAAAGTTATGCATCGGTCAATACCGTTCAAAAAATACTATCTCAACCCAGCAATTATATTACTGCCATTCAAATTAAATTATTTGATATTAAATTAGCTCCTGCAGTGGCTAAAGAATATGAACAAGTTTATCAAATTGATGCCGAAGATGTACAAACCGCCAATTCGCAATTTGAAACTGGCAGCTCTATTCGAACATTAATTTCTTATTCAGTGGGTATCACCTTATTAATTGTTGCAGGATTTGGTATTTATAATATTTTAAACATGATGATTTTTGAAAAGATGGATTCGATTGCTATTTTAAAAGCAACTGGATTTTCAGGAAAGGATGTTAAAAATATTTTTATTTATATTGCTGTTAGCATTGGCATTTTTGGTGGATTGGTAGGGCTACTGTTTGGATTTGGATTATCAGCCACCATTGATCAAATCCCATTCAATACCGCATCCTTACCTACTATTAAAACTTATCCTATCAATTATAATCCAAAGTTTTATATGATTGGAATTGTATTTTCATTTATCACCACCTATTTCGCAGGTTGGTTCCCAGCGCGAAAAGCAAGTAAAATTGATCCTGTCGTCATAATTAGAGGAAAGTAATATGAGTAATACCATTTTAGAAGCCAAGCATATCAACAAATACTTTCACGATCCTATTCGCGTTCAAGTACTATCAGATATTAATTTTTCCATCAACAAGGGAGAATTTGTTTCCTTAACTGGGAAATCTGGTTGCGGAAAATCAACCTTATTGTATTTACTTTCTACTATGGATACTGATTATGATGGGCAAATATTAATTGACCAACAGGAAATGCCTAAAAAAGAAGAAGCTTACTTGGCCAAAATTAGAAATGAAAAAATCGGTTTTGTTTTTCAATTTCATTATCTCTTGAATGAATTTAATGTGCTTAAAAATGTAATGTTACCAGGATTAAAATTAAATAAATATTCAAATGAAGAAGTGGAGCACCGCGCCATGGAAAAGTTAAGAATATTAGGTATTGAACAATTAGCTTTAAAAAAAGCCAATCATATTTCTGGAGGTGAAAAACAAAGAGTGGCCATTGCGCGTGCATTAATCAATGATCCACATATTATTATGGGAGATGAGCCAACAGGAAATCTAGATAAAAAAAATAGTGATATGGTGTTTGATATTTTTAGTCGGTTGTCTGACGAGTTTCAGCAAACCTTATTAATTGTAACACACGATCCTAGTTTTGCCGAACGTACGCATCGCACTATTCATATGGAAGATGGGCGGATACTTGATCAACCTATGTAATAATCTTCGCCTTGGATTGCCGTTTAATGTTTATAAAAAGCCCCGTCTCGATTGCTCAAGACAGGGCTTTTATTTTGAATGATATTATATTTTATACCCTCCTTACTATTTGCTTTTCATAGAAATTGGAATAGAAGGACTTTGGATCCACTTAATAAAGTTAGATACAATCGTATATAAGAAATGATAGATAGCAAGGTTAACATACAAAACTGCTAAACCAACAGCTACATTAATAAAGGCGCCTGCAACAATTAGTAAATCATTTGCATTCCATAACATATCTCCAGTAAAGCTTTGTGTACCAGCCATAGAGAAGCTACCGAATGAATGTAAAACCCCTGTTAGGTAATCTAATTTTAAAGCCCCAAATAAATTAGTCAACCCTTCCATTGGTAAAGTAGTTAAACCACTAATAGCACCTAATGAAGTTGTAGTTGTTACATTGTATAAATTAGTATCAAATACAAAAGATAAAGTAAAGCAAGCGGCACCTATAAATGCACCTACTGCTACTACTTCCCCAAGTATTTTAATATTGGTTGTAACAAAATCTTTGAAGATAAAAGTTACTATACCATTATGAGAACCACCCAAGCTTTCGCCTCTAGATCTGATAATGTGGGCAATTGGGAAAGCCGAATAAATCAACAATAATGTTGTTAAAACACTACCTGCTTTACCTAAGCCCGTACTTGTGGCATCGGTAAAATAAGCCATAGCACCTCTGATAATGGCCACTTCCATGGTAATAAGAACTACTAAAGATAAAATCTGGTAAATGGTCTTCGTGTAGCATCTTACTCCATTTTGAGTATCAAAGTTGTCCACTGCAGTATTTAACTGCGCATTTAGAACTTTTTGATTCACCGTTTGGGGGAAATCAAGAATTTGCTGATAGATTTTTTTCATTTTGGTTTGGTTTGGTTAGAAAAAAGCAATTTTCGTAATTAAAATTTACAAATATTTTTTAGGTTTATATGATAACGGTTTGTTAAGCTATTTTAACAAAAATTTGAAAAAAGATTAAACACCTTATAATCAAAACTTTAGCACCCCAATTAAATCGAGGCTCTTTTAATTTTATGTTTTTATTAACACAGCATAAGGCCAAAAGCATTGATTAGTAAGGATTTCGTACATTAGAGGTCTTGCATATAAATAAAAATAACTTATCTTAAATACTGAAAATAGTCACCTCATGCTTTTAAACAGATTCCCTAAAAGATACCTCGTATTATTACTCTTTGTAATTAGTGCTTTTTGCGTTTCTGTCTATTTTATCAAAGACAAAAAGGTTGATTTTAACACAGAGGTCAAACCATTATTAAACAAAAAGTGTATTACCTGCCACGGAGGTGTAAAAAGACAAAGTGGTTTTAGTTTATTATTTAGACAGGATGCACTCGCTATCAATAAATCAGGAAAAGCAGCCATCTTACCTGGCGATGCAGAACATAGTGAAATGATTAGGCGCCTGACACTAAAGGACCCGGAGGAGCGCATGCCTTATAAACATCCTCCATTAAATAATGATGAAATTGCATTATTAAAAAATTGGATTAATCAAGGGGCGCAATGGGGAAATCATTGGGCCTATGTTCCAGTAGAAGAAACCCCCATCCCCAAAGTGGGTGCTGGTCCCTTTGGATGGTTTGGTCAACCTAGCTGGATAAAAAATAATATAGATCCTTTTATTTATCAAAAAATAAAACAAGAAGGATTGTCACCTTCCCCTATTGCTGACAAACCTACTTTATTAAGAAGAGTAAGCTTTGATATTATTGGAATGCCTGCATCTGATATTATTGCAAAAAAATATTTATCCAATAACAATGAAGATGCTTATGAAATTTTAGTCAACGATTTATTAGCCAGCCAACAGTATGGAGAAAAATGGACAAGCATGTGGATGGATATTGCGCGATATGCTGATACCAAAGGATTTGAGAAGGATGATTCTCGAACCATTTGGAGATATCGTGATTGGTTAATTGATGCATTTAATAAGGACAAGCCTTACAATGAATTTTTAACAGAGCAGTTGGCCGGTGATTTATTACCTAATCCAACTGATGCACAATATATCGCTACTGCCTTTCATCGAAATACTTTAACCAATGATGAGGGTGGAACAGATAATGAAGAATTCAGAACGGCTGCTGTTTTAGATCGCGTTAATACAACTTGGGTCACCTTAATGGGAACCACTTTTGCTTGTGTGCAATGTCATAGTCATCCCTATGATCCTTTTAAGCATGAGGAGTATTATAAATTCATGGCCTTATTTAATAATACAAGTGATGAAGATACTTACGCTGAATATCCATTTTTAAAAGAATTCCACGACAAGGATAGTGTTAAATTAAATCAATTACAAAACTGGCTTCATCAAAACGCACCCAGTAGAGAAAAAGAAATCATTCGATTTATTAAAACGGGTCAACCTGCATTTAATTCATTAGCTGCTGATCAAATTGTCAATGGCACATTGGAAGGCACCATTTGGTTGTTGTTAAGAAACAATGGTACTGCGCGCTTAAAAAATATTGATTATACAGGAAGTAGCTTATTATATTATAAATACAGGAGTTGGAAAGCAGGTGGTAAATTGCAAATTCATTTAGATTCTGCGACTGGGCCACTTTTAAAAAATATAAACGTAGAAAATACAAAAGGCAATTGGAAAATTACAACCATTGACCTACCTGCCTCCAATGGCAAGCATCATTGGTATTTTACTTATAATAATCGTCAAATTACCAACCCCGAAGAAAGTGGTATTGTATTTGATTGGTTACATTTTGACAATCCATTTCCTAAAAACGGTTCAGCTGATAATGCATTGGCTGCTCAAAATTTTGATTCACTTATAATTGCGACCAATTATACAGGTACGCCCATTATGATTGACAATCCCGCCACCATGTCTCGCACGACGAATGTATTTGAAAGAGGCAACTGGATGGTGAAAGGAAAAGCAGTCGTACCGGATGTCCCAGCCTCATTAGGTGGCCTGCCAGCTAATGCGCCAAAAAATAGATTGGGAATGGCCATGTGGTTAACAGATAAAAAAAATCCGCTCACTGCTAGAACAATGGTGAATCGTATTTGGGAACAATTATTTGGACAAGGCATTACAGAAACTTTAGAAGATTTTGGAACACAAGGCATTCCTCCCACGCATGAAGCTTTATTAAATTATTTAGCTTGGCAATTAATGAATACGCATCATTGGAGTATAAAAAAAATGATCAAAGAAATAGTGATGAGTGCCACTTATCAACAAGATTCTAAATTTAATAATGAAGCAGCAAGTAAGGACCCTTATAATAAATTATATGCAAGAGGCCCAAGGGTAAGATTATCTGCCGAGCAAGTAAGAGATCAAGCATTAAGGGTGAGTGGGTTATTAAGTAATAAAATGTTTGGTCCAAGTGTGATGCCTTATCAACCTGAAGGAATATGGAAATCACCTTATAATGGAGCTACTTGGAATATTAGTACAGAAGGCAATCAATATAGACGCGCATTATATACTTTTTGGAAAAGATCTGCGCCCTATCCGTCCATGATCAGTTTTGATGGCACAAGCAGGGAAGTTTGTTCGGCACGACGCATAAGAACCAACACCCCATTGCAAGCATTGAATGCATTAAACGATTCGGTATACATTGAAGCAGCGCAACACTTTGCTAAACGCGTTCAGTCCTTAGTACCTCAAAATGCAAGTAAACAAATTAGTAAAGCCTATGAATTGGCTTTTAATAAAAACATCACCGAAGCGCAACAAAAGGTATTTGAAAAATTGTATCATATCTCCTTTGTAAAATACAGTCAAGATTCATTAAAATCGCAACAAATCACAGGTAATAAAAATGCGGATCCAGGTTCAGCAGCCTTGATAATGGTTGCAACAGCATTATTAAACACAGATGAATTTTTGACAAAAAATTAATTGAAATGAGTAAACAGAATAATAAAAAAATAATACAGGAAGCCAACCTAGAAACATCACATCAAATCACTAGAAAATATTTTTTTAAAGAATGTTTTTCTGGAATAGGTGCTATGGCACTAGGTTCGATGGTAGGTGGTTGTGATTGGCTAGGCAGTAAGGATAGTTTTGGAAATTTTACCAATACCAATCCATTAATGGCACATGCCCCTCATTTTATTGGCAAAGCCAAATCGGTTATTTATTTACACATGGCGGGCGCCCCTTCTCAACTTGAATTATTTGACTATAAACCTGAATTATTAAAATTAGATGGGCAGGATTGTCCTCAAAGTTTATTGGATGGAAAAAAATTCGCTTTCATAAGAGGGGTACCTAAAATGTTAGGGCCACAAGCTGTCTTTAAACAAAGAGGCCAAAGTGGGGCTTGGATTTCTGATAACCTTCCTCATCTATCAACCGTAGCAGATGAAATAAGTTTTTTAAAAGCAGTACAAACCGATCAATTCAACCATGGTCCTGCGCAATTATTAATGCATACCGGTTCGCCAAGATTAGGCAGACCTAGTATTGGCGCTTGGGTTACTTATGGACTTGGAAGTGAGAACAGCAACCTTCCCGGTTTTGTGGTACTTACTTCGGGAGGAAATAATCCGGACGCTGGAAAAAGTGTTTGGGGAAATGGTTTTTTACCATCAGTATACCAAGGTGTTCAATGTCGTAGTGAAGGAGATCCCGTTTTATTTTTAAAAGATCCAGCGGGTATTGATCGTGATTTACGAAAAGCATCTATTGATGCCATCAATGAAGCAAATCAATTAACTTATAATGAATTTAAGGATCCTGAAATTGTTGCAAGAATGGCGCAATATGAAATGGCATTTAAAATGCAAATTTCGGTTCCTGATGTCATGAACATAAATGATGAGCCTGCATATATTCATGAAATGTATGGTACCCATCCAGGAAAAGCAAGTTTCGCCAATAATGTTTTGTTGGCTCGAAAATTAGTTGAAAAAGGAGTTCGATTTGTACAATTATTCGATTGGGGTTGGGATAGTCACGGAACAGATGTAAGTAACGCAGTAGATATAGGACTTGTAAATAAATGCCGTACCATTGATAAACCAATTACTGCTTTATTACTTGATTTAAAACAAAGAGGTTTATTGGATGAAACCTTAGTTGTTTGGGGTGGTGAGTTTGGTCGCACACCAATGCAAGAAAATAGAGATGGAAAAACATTACCATTCAAAGGACGCGATCATCATACTGAAGCATTTACCACATGGATGGCAGGAGGTGGAATTAAACAAGGAAGTAGCTTTGGCGAAACGGATGAGATTGGATATAGTGCTATTAGTGGTAAAGTGACTGCCTATGATATGCAAGCCACCATTTTAAATCAATTGGGATTTGATCATGAAAAATTAGTTTACCCATTCCAAGGAAGATCTTTTAGATTAACCGATGTGCATGGAAGAGTCATTAATGAAATTGTAGCATAATAAATTAAAACATCTTGGAAAGTATTATCAAATTAATAGGTCACTTTCATCCTTTATGGGTTCACTTTCCCATTGGTATATTATTATTTGCTATTTTGATACATGGATTATCAAGTTGGGAAAAATATAAAAAATTAGAAGCTGCCTTACCCTTCACTTATTTAATGGGTGCGCTAAGTGCTGTATTTTCTTGCATAACAGGTTACGCCTTATCTAATAACGGCGACTATGATGCCAATTTAATTTTTAAACATCAATGGTTGGCTATTAGTGTTGCTGTCATTTCACTTTTAGGATATGTATTCATTAAAACACATAAAGCCGTTTATTTAAAATGGACCGCGTTTGTTTTGCTTATATTAATTTTTTTAACGGGACATTATGGAGGCACTTTAACCCACGGCGAAGGCTACTTAACCAAGGGCGTTTTTGTTGAGGACAAAAAAGTCATAAAAAATAAACCCATTATTGCGAATGTGCAAGAAGCCGTTTTATTTAATGATATCATTCAACCCATATTAGAAGAAAAATGTTATGGCTGTCATTCAAGTATCAAAAAAAAGGGCAAACTAAGATTAGATGCACAAGAATGGATTTTGAAAGGGGGTGAAGATGGATTGGTGTTACACGCAGGCGATCCACTGAAAAGTCCGTTGTATAAAAATATTTTATTAGACCCTGTAGATGAAAAACACATGCCTCCAAAAGGCAAGCCACAAGTGACGGAACAAGAAAGAAGGTTATTAGAATGGTGGATTAGTAGTGGGGCTTCCTTTAATAAAAAAGTAAAAGAGTTGTCACCGCCAAGCAATATGCAAAGCGTATTATTAGCAGTACAAAATAACAATGGTTCTAAAGTTCAAGTACAAGCCATTCCTACTGCTGAAATTGGACCTGCTGATCAAAAAGTCATTAATGGATTAAAAAAAATGGGTGTGACCATTGTGAATGTTGCATTAAACAGTAATTATATAAGCGCCAACTTTATTACGGTACCCCATGCTAATGACACGATTAATGATTTAATAAAAAAAATCAATGATAATGTAGTTTGGATAAAAATGCCAGGGATGGTTTTTAATGACCCCTTAGTAAATGTATTAGCAGATTGCAAGTCATTAACAAAATTAAGTATCGAAAACACAAACATCAGTGACAAGCAATTAGCTATTTTAAATGATTTACATGAATTACAATATTTAAATATCGTCAATACAAAAATTTCTCTTAACGGATTAATGCAGCTCAATAATTTGAAAAAATTAAACCAGTTATATGTAGGTCAAACTAATATTAAGGAAACGGATTTAGCGCGTATTAAAACAGTATTCCCTAATGCAACTGTGAATTTTGGAAATTATAATGTCGAAAAGCTCATCACTGATACGCAAATTTTAAAAGTGCCGCAAAAAAAGTAATATGAAAAAATCAACACGCATCCTTCTTTATACGAGTTCAATGATCTTACTCTTATTTGTTGTATTATTTTCCTTATTTGCGCAAAGGGATATACCTGTTGAAAAATTGAAAGCAAAGTATGCGACAGGTAATTCAAAATTCATGCCTTTCATGGGCATGCAAGTGCACTATCGTGACGAAGGCAATCCAAAAGATCCTTCACCCTTAGTTTTAATACATGGCACATCGGCATCTTTAAACACTTGGGATAGTGTCGTGAATATCATTTTAGCTCGCCCCAATAATCATAAACGAATTATAAGATTCGACTTACCTGCCTTTGGATTAACTGGACCCAATCCCGAAAATAATTACGCAGCTCCTTACTATGTTCATTTTGTAGATTCCTTTTTAACGCAACTCAAAGTAAATAAATGTATCATAGCAGGAAATTCATTAGGTGGTGGAATTGCTTGGGAGTATGCGGTGGCATATCCAAACAAAGTGACAAAACTTATTTTAATTGACGCAGGCGGATATCCTAAAAAAAACGAAAAGGGAAGTCTTGGCTTTGCTATTGCGAGTATGCCAGTTATTAATAAATTGCTTTTATTTATTACGCCAAAATCTTTAGTGAAAAAAAGCTTGGAATCGGTTTTTTATGATCCTTCCTTTGTAACGGAAGCGACCATCACCAGATATCATGACTTATTATTAAGTGCTGGCAATCGCAGTGCCGCTTTATCCTTATTTAAAAATAGAGCACCTCTCCATTCAGCCGATATTAAGACCATCACCCAACCTAGTCTTATTATATGGGGCGAACAAGATCAATTGATTTCGGTAGACAATGCCTATCTATTCAAACAAGACATAAAAAATAGTCAATTGTTTATTTTACCTAATGTTGGGCATATTCCAATGGAGGAATCCTACCTAAAAGTGTCGAATGCCATTCAGTCTTTTATTAATCACTAAAAGTGTTTGATTTTGACCAAAGACTTGTTAAATTTACTTGAATTTAAATAAGTAGGCATGCAAGTATTATTGGGCGTTATTTTTCATTTTATTGGAGGATTTGCTTCTGGTAGTTTTTATATGCCCTATAAAAAAGTAAAACAATGGAATTGGGAAAGTTACTGGATTATTGGAGGTTTATTTTCATGGCTTATCGTTCCCCCTCTTGCTGCCTATTTAACCATACCTGGATTTGTAGAAATTATCAAAGCCACTCCTATTGATACCATAAAATACACATTATTCTTTGGTGTATTATGGGGATTTGGCGGATTAACTTATGGGCTTGGTGTAAGGTATTTAGGAATGTCATTGGGTAATTCGGTGGTCTTAGGTTTTTGCTCTGCTTTTGGCGCGCTTGTCCCTTCCATCTATTATAATTTTAATCCCACGCAAGGAAAAACAACATTCAACGATTTAATTGGGACCACTTGGGGTCGTATTGTTTTAGTAGGCGTTTTGATATGCTTGGTGGGGATTTATCTTTCTGGAAAAGCAGGGATGATGAAAGAAAAAGAAATGACGGAAGTAGAAAAACAAAAATCCGTTGCAGAATTTAATTTAGTAAAAGGATTAGTCGTTGCTATTTTTTCAGGGATCATGAGTGCTTGTTTTAATTTTGGCATTGAAGCAGGAAAGCCAATGGCAGAAGCCGCTGTAGCGCATGGCATGAATCCACTTTTTCAAAATAATGTGATCTATATTATTTTATTATGGGGTGGACTAGCTACTAATTTTATTTGGTGCTTTATATTAAATACAAAAAATAAATCCTTTGGCGATTACACTAATAAAGAAACGCCTTTGTTAAAAAATTATTTATTGTCTGCACTAGCAGGTACTACTTGGTTTTTACAATTCTTTTTTTATGGCATGGGCGAAAGTAAATTAGGAAACGGAGCAAGTAGTTGGATACTGCATATGGCTTTTATTATATTAGTAGCCAATATGTGGGGCATAGTATTAAAGGAATGGAAAGGCGTAAGTAAAAAAACAAAAGCAACCATCACATTGGGTATTGCCACCATCATATTATCTGTGTTGGTAGTGGGTTATGGCAATTCATTAAAATAAAAAATAAATCAAACAATAGAAAAATCATTCATCATGTCAGGAAACAAAACATTTAAGTTCGTAAGTTATTTATGGGAAGATGCAAAAGCAAAAGCCTTAGCAGGTGACGAAGTTGCTTTATTGGTATACCGATCCAATTTATTAGGAGCCGATTTAAGATTAACCAATTATGGTGGTGGAAATACTTCTTGTAAAGTGGCTAGTATGGATCCACTTACTCAAAAACAAGTAGAAGTAATGTGGGTGAAGGGAAGTGGTGGCGACCTAGGAACTATGAAAAAAGAAGGCCTTGCTGCACTTTATTTGGACCGCTTGCATGACTTGCAAAATATATACAAGGGACTTGCCTTTGAAGATGAAATTGTTGCTTTATACAACCATTGCATATTTGACTTTGATTCAAAAGCGCCTTCCATTGATACCGCATTACATGGATTACTTCCTTTCAAACATATTGACCACTTACATCCTGATGCCGCCATTGCAATTGCTGCAGCAAAGGATGGTGAAAAAATTACAAAGGAATTATTTAAAGGAACCATTGGATGGGTTCCTTGGCAAAGACCAGGCTTTGATTTAGGACTACAATTAAAAAAATGCCTCGAAGACAATCCTGGTATTAGAGGCATTATGTTAGGTTCGCATGGTTTATTTACTTGGGGCGACACTGCATATGAAAGTTATATGAATACGTTAGAAGTCATCGAAATTTGTGCGCAGTACCTTGAAGATAGTTACATTAAAAAAGGTGCCGCATTCAAAGGACAAAAAATAAATGCCTTGCCAAAGCAAGAAAGAATGACACAAGCGGCCGCCTTAGCTCCCATTTTAAGAGGCTTTTGCTCGTCTGAAACAAAAATGATTGGACACTTCACCGACGATGATCGTGTTTTAGAATTTATTAATTCAAATGATTTAGATCGATTAGCGCCCATGGGTACAAGTTGTCCTGATCATTTTTTAAGAACTAAAATTGCACCACTTGTTTTAAATATCCCTGCGGATATTGACATGAAAAACAGTGCAGAGATAAAGCAAAAAATAGAACCTCTATTTATTGCTTACCGAAAAATGTATTCGGATTATTATCAACAATGTAAAAGAGACAATAGCCCTGCACTACGAGATGCAAACCCAGTGGTCATCTTGTTTCCAGGAGTGGGCATGTTTACTTTTGCAAAAGACAAACAAACAGCAAGGGTTTCCTCTGAATTTTATACCAATGCAATTAATGTAATGAAAGGAGCTGAAGCCATTTCTAGTTACACTTCACTTCCTTTGCAAGAGGCTTTCAATATTGAATATTGGTTATTGGAGGAAGCAAAATTACAAAGAATGCCAAAAGCAAAATCCCTAAAAGGAAAAATTGCTTTGGTGACTGGAAGTGGCGGTGGTATTGGAAAAGCAATCGCTCATAAATTTGCAAGCGAAGGTGCTTGTGTTATTTTATCTGATAATAATTTAGAAAGATTACAATTGGCTAAGGACGAATTTATTGCTGCTTATGGAAAAGATGTGGTTGCTGCTGATATTCTAGATGTCACAGATGCAGCTAGTATTAAAAAAACAATGCAAACAGCCTCTTTACAATTTGGTGGATTAGATATCATTGTAAATAATGCAGGTTTATCTATTTCAAAAACAATGGAAGATCATACTGAACAAGATTGGGATTTATTATATGATGTATTGGTGAAAGGTCAATTTTTAGTGACGCAAAGTGCTATTGATATTATGCGCAAGCAGTCCGTAGGGGGAGATATATTAAATATAGTAAGTAAAAATGCATTGGTGAGTGGCCCTAATAATGCAGGATATGGCTCGGCAAAAGCTGCACAACTTCATTTAAGTAGATTGAATGCGGCCGAACTAGGTAAGGATAAAATTAGAGTGAATGTAGTGAATCCAGATGCGGTAATCGCAGGAAGTAATATTTGGAGTAGTGGATGGGCCGAGGGTCGTGCAAAAGCTTATGGCATTAGTATTGAAGCCTTACCCGAATATTATGCAAGTAGAACTTTATTAAATGAAATCATTTTACCAACAGATATTGCAAATGCTTGTTTTGCTTATGTGGGTGGCTTGTTAAACAAAACAACAGGAAATGTAATCAATGTAGATGGTGGTATCGCCAATTCATTTGTTAGATAAATAATGCTTTATGCAACAGTTGGCATTTGAAATGAAATTAATGAAAGGCTTTGAAGCTGAGTACCAAAAAAGGCATACTGCTATTTGGCCCGAATTAACTTCATTACTAAAGACCCATGGCGTGAGTGAATATTATATTTACCTAAATGAGCAAAGTTTAAGCTTATTTGGAATCATGAAAGTGGAGGACCCTATTCAATTGGATGCATTACCCCATCATCCCATTATGAAAAAGTGGTGGGCTTATATGAAAGACATTATGGAAACCAATTCAGATCATTCTCCCTTATCTATTTCCTTAAAGAATGTTTTTTACATGCCTTAATCAATTAATTTATGAGAATTAACAAAGCAAATATTGACCAACATAATGAGGCCCATTTAAAAACGCATCAGCAAAAGTTGGCTTATATAAGTGGGCAGTTAAGTGAGGTGGAGGCGGTTATTCAAAAATTAATGGATTTTAATGTAGCCATTCCTAGTTGGGCATTAGGTACAGGAGGTACTAGGTTTGCAAGATTTTCAGGAGCAGGCGAACCCGCCACCTTACAAGATAAAATGGAAGATGTAGGTTTATTACATGCACTTAATAAATCAAGTGGTGCCATATCACTTCATATTCCTTGGGACATCCCAGATGATTACAAATCAATACAAAAATTAGCAGCAGATTTAGATTTAAAATTTGATGCTGTGAATTCAAATACTTTTCAGGATCAAAAGGGCCAATTACAAAGTTATAAATTTGGATCCCTTCAGCATACCAATAAAGCAGTACGACAACAAGCGATTCAACATAATATAGAAGTGATACAACACGGAGCTGCATTAGGGTCAAAGGCACTAACCGTATGGTTAAGTGACGGAAGTTGCTTCCCGGGTCAACTTAATTTTAGAAAAGCTTTTCAAAATACACTCGAAGGTTTACAGGAAATTTATGCTTCCTTACCGCCGGATTGGAAAATATTTATTGAATACAAAGCCTTTGAGCCTAATTTTTATTCTACGACTGTAGGAGATTGGGGTCAATCTTTATTATATGCAAATAAGTTGGGCCCTCAAGCATTCACCTTAGTGGATCTTGGTCATCATTTACCTAATGCCAATATTGAACAAATTGTGGCTTTATTATTAATGGAAAAAAAATTAGCAGGATTCCATTTTAATGATAGTAAATATGGCGATGACGATTTAACAGTAGGAAGTATAAAGCCATACCAGTTATTTTTAATTTTTAATGAATTAGTAGAGGGCATGGATGCGAGGGGAATGAATCATGTAAAGGATTTAGGATGGATGATTGATGCAAGTCATAATGTAAAAGACCCCTTAGAGGATTTAATACAATCCGTTGAAGCCATTATGATTTCCTATGCACAAGCATTATTATTGGATCGAAATAAATTAAATGAGGCCCAAGAAAATAATGATGTGGTTGCTGCACAAGAAATTTTACAAAATAGTTTTAGAACCGATATCAGGGCCTTAGTAGCGGAAGCCAGACTAAGAAGCAATGGTGCTTTAGATCCGCTTTCATTTTACAGAACACAACAAATCAGAAGTCAATTAATCAAACAAAGGGGTAATACCATCGCAACAGGATTATAATGAATGCAACTCCCGTCATACTTATATTTGATATTGGAAAAACCAATAAAAAATTATTGCTCTTTAATGAATCCTATGATTTGGTGTATGAATCTATTGAACAGTTTGCCGAAATAAAAGATGAAGATGGATTTGAGGGTGAGGATATTATCATGTTAAAGCAGTGGATGTATAAGTCATTTCAGGAAATTATGGACAATGCCTCCTTTGAGATAAAAGCTATTAATTTTTCGGGCTATGGTGCTAGTTTTGTTTTTTTAGATATTGAAGGCAATGAAATCACACCATTATATAATTACCTCAAGCCTTTAGATAAGGAAATTAGTGATTCTTTTTATGCTCAATATGGTGGCGAAATGCATATGGCAAAGGAGACGGCCTCGCCTATTTTAGGAAATTTAAATTCAGGGATGCAGTTGTACCGAATAAAAAAGCAAGTTCCTGCTAAATTTGATTCCATTAAAACAGCTTTACACTTACCTCAATACTTAAGTTTTTTATTTACCAAACAATGCTATTCGGATATTACAAGTATAGGTTGTCATACACATTTATGGAATTTTAATAAAATGGAATACCATGAGTGGGTTGCAAAGGAAGGGTTATCGGATAAATTAGCACCCATTAAAAAAAGTGATGAAGTATTAGATATTTCTTTTCCATTATATCATACCCAACTTAAAGTGGGCATCGGATTACACGATAGTTCGGCAGCATTGGTGCCCTATATTCATTCTTTTCAGGAGCCCTATATTTTAATTTCAACTGGTACATGGAGTATTAGCTTAAACCCCTTTAATCAAAGTACTCTTACCGAACAAGAATTGCAACAAGATTGTTTATGTTATATTTCCTACACTGGCCAACCCATTAAGGCTTCCCGCTTATTTGCTGGCAATCAACATGAGCAAGAAATAAAAAAATTAGCGCAGCAATTTAATACGGCATTAGACTATTATAAAACCGTTGAGTTTAATATTGCTATTTATAAAAATATTATAGAGTCTGGTGACCTTGCTTCTATCGAAACTTATGAGGAAGCTTATCATCTTGTGATACATCACATTATTCAACAACAAGTGATCAGCTCCAATTTGGTATTGCAATATGCAGATGCTCGTCAAGTATTTGTAGATGGGGGTTTTAGTAATAACCCTGTTTTCATGCACTTTTTAGCAGCGGCATATCCTGATAAAAAAGTATTTGCAGCAACCCTTTCACAAGCTTCAAGTTTAGGAGCAGCCATGGCCATTCATGAACATTGGAATTCAAAAAACATCCCACAACAACTAATTCAATTAAAACAATATTTATTTTAAAATACTAATAATTAAAAAGCCCCGTTCCAATAAATTGGAATGGGGCTTTTTTTTATAAATTAAATGATGCTTTATGCGTGTTGTTTCTTTTTTCCAAAGAAATACAAAGCAGTAAATGCAACTATAAGTATCGCTGGGAAAAGCAACATATTAGATAAAGTAGACTGACCCGCAGCTAAATCTGCAGCATCCCCTACTAATCCTGTTCCTTCTGCAATCACCTTATTATCTTTAATCCATCCACCAATGATAGGTTGGAACATAGAAGAGGAGAACATTCCAATACCACCCAAGATAGAAAGACCAAGGGCCCCAGTTTGAGGTAAATTTTCGGCAATATAACCAAGCATATTAGGCCAGAAATAACAAATCCCTAATGCATAAAATACGGCTGCGATATATAACATAGAGCCTTGCATGGTACTCATCATGTAAAGTCCTATTACACCAAAAACAGCAGAACCTAACAATACGCCTACTGTATTTAATTGCTTAATCAATGGACCAGCAAAGTAGCGACCTACCGCCATCAATCCTGTTACCAATGCTAAAATCAACATAGGACTTGCACCCGCTTTTGCTAAAATAGGTCCTACCCATTGTTGTGGACCAAATTCTGAAATAGCAGTAAGTGCCATACAAGCAGCCATGAATAAATATAATGGATTCAACATGGCTTTGAAATTAGCCACCACCGAATTTTCTGCAATTCTTGGTTTAGGAAAACTTTGGCCATAAAATAAAACTGCATAAATAATAGTTGGAATTAAGATGATCCAAATTTGTGCTTGCCAATGTAAGTTTGCATCTGTCATGAACTTAGAAACTAATGCGCCTATTACAATTCCACCTGGGAACCACATGTGAAAACGATTAATTTTTTTATTGAAGTCCAATCCTGAATAAGAATCAGCAATCATAGGATTACATGCGGCTTCGGTACATCCATTTCCTAACCCAATTAATAAGGTAGAAATTAATAAGGTGCTGTAGCCTGTTGCATAAATAGTCAATAGAATGCCCACTGTATGCGCGACTAAGGCAATTTGCATAATGAATTTAGGTCCAATAGAAGAATAAAAAATACCGCCTAAAATCATTGAAATCGGAAATCCAAGAAACCACATAGAATTGATGGTTCCTAATTGGACTGTGTCTAAGTGCATTTCTGTTCCCAACTGTGTTAGTATCCCCGCTCGGATGCTAAACGAAAACGCAGTCGTGATAAGTGCAAAGCAACTAGCCATGAATAGGCGATTTGCATTAATTGGTTGACTCATAAGTAATTGGTTTTAGTGATTTGGTTTTAAGTACTTTGAAGCTAAATAATCTTAGCCTTTTTTCCAAAATAACCTAGCAATATTTTTACCATCTTATTCAAAAGATTACTATTATGCAGAAATTGATAGAACCAATTCGAGCGCATTTACATTAAGTATTTCACAACCGAGTATGATGACATTCGTAACTAAGCTGCCTGTATAAGTTTAGCAATTGTAAATGCAGCACCTGCTGCTACAGCTCCAATCATCATTACTTTTAATCCTCCTAGCCAAGGATTAATCCCTGTGATTTTACTTTTAAAAAACCCAAATATATATAAGCAAATCAGGGTGATGATCGCAGATACTTTTAATCCGTCAATTGCATTTTCAACAAAAAAATACGGCACCAATGGCACCATTCCTCCAACGATATAACTGGTTCCAATATTAAATGCACTTTTTTTAGCTCTTTTAGGGTCTGGTTTTTGTAAACCCAACTCATGTTTCATCATAAATTCAACCCAACGATCATCGTCTTTAATAATTTCCATGGTCGCCTCCTCGGCAGTGGCAGCACTTAAGCCCCATTCTATAAAAACGCGTCGAACTTCGTCAATTTCAACTTCCCTCTTATGTTCTAGCTCCCAATATTCTTTTTTTAACTCGCTATTATAATGATCTTGCTCGGTTTTGCCCGCCAAATACCCTCCAAGCCCCATTGCAATACTCCCTGCTGCAATTTCAGCAATACCCGCAATCCAAATTAAACTCACATTGCCTTGTACAGCACCACTTAAACCCGCCGCTAATGCAAAGGGAACAGTAAGGCCATCACTCATTCCTATGACAATATCGGTTAATAAATCGCTGCTTTGTAAATGTTCTTCGAGGTGTAAATGAGTGGGTTCCATGATAATTATTTTAATACGATAGGGATATACCAAATTTAAGCAAAAAATGATAAATTTAGAGAGGCAAATATTTGCCGTTATTAAACAATATAGGCAATTGATGAGCGAATAACACGCTATCATTGTTTTAAAAATTTCTTAAAACTATTTCATGAAAAAATTACAAGTGATTTTAATGTTCTTATGCATCTTAGGAGCCAATGCTATTATGGCACAAACTAATTCAGTATCAGTTCCAAACACAACAGGGAAAGGATGGAAAAATTTATTCGGGAATAATTTATCTAATGCCATCTATGATAAAGCTATTTGGAAAGATTCAAGCGGAGTGATCACAGCAAGTAAAGATGATGCTATTTGGAGTTTTGAAGAATATGATGATTTTGTTTTGGATTTAGATTTTCAAAATGCCGACGGAACCAATAGTGGCGTGATTGTTCATGCTACAGATATTGTAGAATGGATTCCTCATTCAGTTGAAATTCAAATTGCAGATGATTATTCAAAGCAATGGAGTAAGGCAGATCCTAGTTGGCAGTGTGCGGCTATTTTTGGACATAAGCCTGCTACCAATAAATCATTAAAACCAGCAGGCGAGTGGAATCACTATACTATTACTTGTAAAGGAAAAATGATTTCAATTTTCTTAAATGGCACTTTGGTTAATGAGTGTAATATGAACGATTACACTTCTGCTAAAAAAAATCCAGACGGAACCAATATTCCTTCTTGGTTAAGCAATCCAATGGCAACGCTTGAACTCCATGGCCACATTGGTTTACAAGGGAAACATGCAGGCGCTCCTATTTATTTTAAAAATGTAAAAGTTTTAAGACTACGTTAATCCATTAGTAATAAAATATTTGTCGTACCCAATATCAAAATAAGTTTAAAATGAAAATTGAAAAAAATTCAAGGCGAAAATTTATCCAAAATACAGCAACCATCATTGCAGGGATTTCGATTATTCCTAGACATGTATTAGGAAGAGGCTTTATTGCACCAAGTGACCAGCTCACCAAAGGAATCATTGGATTAGGTGGAATGGGTCGCGGACATATTGGGTATGCAGGTACGCGTGTTGTTGCTATTTGTGATGTTGATAAAAATCATTTATTGAGTGCCGAAAAATTAGTGGGTGGTGGTGTAAAAACCTTTCATAATCACCATGATTTAATTGCACTTCCCGAAGTTGATATTGTTCATATTGCTACCCCACCTCACTGGCATGGAATTATTGCCGTGGATGCGGCTAAGGGAGGAAAAGATATTTGGTGCGAAAAACCAATGACTCGAACTATTGGTGAAGGAAAAAGAGTAGTGGAAGCGGTTAAAGAATATAAACGCATGTTCCGTTTAAATACATGGTTTCGATTTGAAGAAAATTTTTACGGAATGAATACCACAGTTAAACCAATAAAAAAATTAGTAGAATCTGGTTTATTAGGCTGGCCTTTAACGGTAACAGTAAGTAAAACAACAGGCTTTGATTGGAAATTTTATTGGATAGGAAAAACAAAACTAGAGGAACAACCTATACCTGAAGAATTAGACTATGACAGATGGTTAGGACCAGCACCTTACAAGCCATATAACGCA
The DNA here is from genome assembly GCA_037129315.1 of Chitinophagia bacterium. Lineage (GTDB taxonomy): Bacteria > Bacteroidota > Bacteroidia > Chitinophagales > Chitinophagaceae > Sediminibacterium. The sequence goes on from JBAXVC010000004.1 coordinate 64,143, forward strand.
CATAGAGTGCATGGCACTTTTAGAGGCTATTGGGATTATGATGGTGGGGGGCTAGGTGATATGGGGCAACATTATCTTGATCCTATACAATATTTTTTAGGTAAGGATGAAACAAGTCCTATTAAAGTAGAAGTAGATGCCGAGCAACAACATCCAGATGCTTGCGGCACTTTCCGAAAAATTACATACACTTATGCGGATGGTTGTAAAATTATTTTAGATGGTGAAGCCACTGATCCGAATGCAGCTTATATAGAAGGTCCTAAAGGAAAATTATTTGCTGGGTTTAAATCAGATATTCCGAATTTAAAGGAAAAAATTGCAATGATGCCTGATCCAGCTCCACAGGTAACTAATTTTTTAGATTCTGTAAAATACCGTACACCATTTTCTTTAAATGAATCCAATGGCTTTAGATCTTGTACTTTGATCAATATAGGCAAAGCTGCTTTGCAGCTTGGAAGAACATTGCATTTTGATCCAGACACTCAGGAATTTATCAATGACACCGAAGCTAATTTTTTAATCAACCCTCCTATGCGTGGGCCTTGGACTTTTTAATGTCCCATTATTTCAAAATATAGTAACTATAATTATGAAAAAATATTTTTACCTAATTGCTTTAAGTCTTTGTATTAGTTTTAATACACAAGCACAAAATGGAAATAATAAAGTAAATGAAACCTTACAATTATTTCCTTATAAACATGCAAATGAAATTTCAGATGCCCTAATGAATATGGGTACTTGGAAAAATGCAGAATGGAAGGTTTTATTTAGAATGTTAGAGGATGACTCCTTAAAATTAAAAGCCACCTATGCTTTAAATGCTTATGTAAATAGCGTTTCATTAGTAGAAGCTCAAAAAGTTAAAACCATTAAACTCCTTAAGAAGCAATTAAAAAAAGCAGGGTCTAATTATGCTACTACATTTATACATACTGAAATTGGTTTATTAAGTACAGCGAGTCAAGTAAAAAGTAGTTTAGAAAGTTTGCCTAAAATTCCTAAAGCAGATACTAAATTAGTAGCTGTTGAAAAAAATTCAACACAACAACTTTTACAACTACAAGATCAAATGCAGGTGGTATTGGTAAATGGAAATGAAATACAAAAAAAGAATATTTTATTTCAAGCTTCTAAAATACCTAGTTTAGGCGCTTTCATGTTTGTAGGACAATTTTTAGAGGATGCAACTGTACAAAAAGACGCTGCTATCATTTTAAGTAGATTGGCTATAGCCAACCCGTCCATAAAAGGTACCATTGTAAGACAAGCACTAGAAAAAGCCTTACCCTTAATTAAAGGGGAAGACAGTGCTGTATTGGTTCCAATGCTAACTGCACACTTAAAAAAGATGCCTTATGATTATGGATTTATTTCTCTTTTCAATGGTAAGGATTTAACAGGATGGAAAGGATTGGTTGGTAATCCAATTGCTCGTTCAAAAATGAGTGCTGCAGAATTACAAACAGCACAACAAAAAGCAAATGAAACTATAAAAAATGATTGGGTCATTAAAGATGGTTTATTAATTTTTACTGGGCATGGTGATAATTTATGTACCGAAAAAATGTATGGTGATATAGAAATGTTTGTAGACTGGAAAATTACTGAAAAGGGAGATGCGGGTATTTATTTAAGAGGTACACCGCAGGTACAAATTTGGGATACAAGCCGTCGCGAAGTGGGCGCCCAAGTGGGTTCAGGAGGTTTGTATAATAATCAAAAAAATGTAAGTAAACCATTGGTGGTGGCAGATAATAAAATTGGAGAGTGGAATACTTTTCATATCATCATGAACGGTGATAAAGTGACTGTCTATTTAAATGGAATTTTAGTGACAGATAATATTGGGCTTGAAAATTATTGGGACCGTAAACTTCCACTTTTCACCAAGGATCAAATTGAATTACAAGCCCATGGTACTTATGTTGCCTATCGTAATATTTATGTAAGAGAATTGCCCAATGAAGCAAGCACTACAACCGTATTAACTGAGACTGAGAAAAAAGAAGGATTTACAAGCTTATTTGATGGAACACAAATGAACGATTGGGTTGGAAATAAATCGGGCTACTTATTAAAAGATGGCTTCATTGAAGTGAATCCAGAAGCCAAGGGTGGCGGTAATTTATATACTAAGGAAGAATACAGTGATTTTATTTACCGATTTGAATTTCAATTGACACCAGGTGCCAATAACGGTATTGGCATTCATGCACCCTTAGAAGGAGATGCAGCATATGTAGGTATGGAAATACAAGTGTTAGATAATGAGGCGGACATGTATAAAAATTTAAAACCTTATCAATACCATGGTTCGGTATATGGTATTGTGCCAGCTAAAAGAGGTTTTTTAAAACCATTAGGAGAATGGAATGAGGAAGAAATAATGATTCAAGGAACAAAAATTAAAGTAACCCTTAACGGGACTGTCATTACAGAAGCAGATTTAAAAGATGCTGCTAAAAATGGTACCATGGACCATAATGAACACCCAGGTCTAAAAAATACCACTGGTCATATTGGATTTTTAGGTCATGGCGATGTAGTACGATTTAAAAATATGCGCATCAAGACACTGAGTAAGTAAAACAATAACTGATTGAATAATTTTTTTGAAAATACGATCAAAAAAAATGAGCCCGAAAAGCCTTCTCGAAAAAAGCCCATTTTCCCTATTAACCAAAGCTTACGCAGTTATTTAGTTCGCTATGGTCGTGAGGTAAAACTTCCTGTCAGTTATAGTGATTTACAACGCTACACTTATTCCATTCCTTTAAAAAATAAGCAAGGAAAAGACACTTCTTGGGAAAAATTATCCTTTGACATGAAAGAATGGGAGCATTTAAGAGTAAGTTTGGTTCGAATTTATGCCATTTTAAAAACCGAAGGGGACATTAGCTATATTGATCATTTAGATGTTTCTAGAATTGATTTTTGTTATTTTGGAAATAGTCAGCCATTTAGAATTAGAATTATAAATAAGCTAAATGACAACTATGATCATTATTATATAAAGCAAGCAGATGCAAGCAGGGTGTATGGTTTAGAGCTTGAGCATTTATTATCCCCCAATCGAATTACCTATTTCACTCATAATGAAACCTTAATTGAAGAGCATATCCCAGGCATTCCGGGTGATATTTTCATAACAGATCATTTACAAGATCCCAATATCAATGTCATTCGGTTGGCAAAAGAATTTGTAAAATTTAACGAGCGTTGTTTTGTACAATTACTAGGCGATATGCGTTCTTATAATTATGTAGTAAATATCATTCCAGATATTGAGGATTTTCAATATAGAATCAGGGCAATTGATTTTGATCAACAATCCTATGAGGGTAGAAAAAGTTTATACCTACCTCAATTTTATAAGGAAAATAAAGATTTCGTCGACTTGGTCATTCATAACTTAGATGCAAAATCAATCGCACAATATCAGGCAGAAGAGCGTACCATGATGACTTTTAGATTGGTACTTGCAAAATATCAAGTGAAAGAGTTGTTTGATATCATGAGTCAGGATAAGATTTCTCAACCTGAAAAAATCGAACAATTAAAAAAAGAATTAACAGCCCATTTCAAGGAAGCCTCCACCTATGATAAAGCAAAGACAATGGGGGATGTAGTAAAACGACATTTAAAACAAACACTTCAAAAGAATTTATTACTCGTTCCTAAACCAAAACATTAGGTTTTACTTCACATAAAACATAGCATGGAAAGCCATTTTGATAAAAAAGGGGTGTGAACAACAAAGGACTTTAAGTGAAATACATTAAATTACAAATCAAATACAATTGTTATGAAAAATTTACTATTACTATTCTTATTTATTGGTGGATTACAAGCAAGTGCTCAAACAACTCAAGTACAAGCAGTCGCCATTGCAAAACCCAAAGCGGATGTTGATATGAAAACATTCAACTTATATAATCCATATGAGAATGTAGATTCTGCAATAAAAGTTGCACAAAAATTAGCTGCTAAGGAAGGCAAGCATATTTTTTTACAAATGGGCGGTAATTGGTGTATATGGTGTGCTCGATTTAATGCCTTCACCACAAGTGATGCTAAAATTGATTCTATTATTAAAGCAAATTATATTGTAGTGCATGTCAATTATTCTAAGGAAAATAAAAATAAAAGTATTCAGGAAAAATATGAATATCCAGCTCGATTTGGATTTCCTGTTTTTGTAATATTAGATGCAAAAGGAAAAAGATTACACACACAAAACAGCAGTTACGTAGAAAAAGATGCTGGTTATAGCAAAGAAAAAGTAATTGAGTTTTTTGAGAGCTGGGCTCCTTCTGCTTTGAATCCAAAAAAATACGAATGGTTGAACTAAAATAAAAAGGAGTAATAAAAACACCTAAATTTTATTTGATGTTTTTATTACTCCTTAACTTTTGAAACGCTATTTATTTCTATTTAAATAATTCAGCTAATTTAGTATTTAAAGCATCTCCACGTAAATCCTTTCCTATAATGATTCCATTAGGATCGATTAAATAATTTTGAGGTATCGCTTGTATACCATACATCACTGCTACTTCATTTCCCCAAAACTTTAAATCAGATACTTGCGTCCAAGTTAATTTGTCCTTATGGATGGCATCTAACCATCTGTCTTTACCAGTAGGCTGATCAAGTGAAACACCTAATACAGTAAAGCCTTTTGTGTTATACTTTGCAAAAGCTGCAACCACATTCGGATTTTCTTGTCTGCAAGGTCCACACCAGCTTGCCCAAAAATCAATCAACACATATTTACCTTTAAAGGAGGCAAGTGATACGGGTACTCCAGCTGTATCGTTTTGAGTAAAATTAATTGCAGGTTTACCAATACCTGTTTTTTTAGCAATGTCAATTTTTTTAGCCATCTCCTTTCCTTTTACAGAATTACGAATGGCTAAAGGTATTTTTAAAAATAAAGGCTCAACCTCATCTGCCTTGATACTATAGCCAGCAAAATTACTAAATGCATACATCACTATGGAAGAATTTAAATTTGCTAAAACAAAAGCTTTTTGTTTTACTTTCATTTCTGCGTCTAGTTTATCATAATCCTCATCTAATTTTTTCATTCCTGCTTCGTCCTTCTTTTTATATAAATCATTATAAGCAGCACTTAATAATTCGATTTTATCTGTAACTGGTTTAGTGAAATTATTTAATTTTTTATACTCCAAATGTGCTTTGGATCCTAAAATAGTTGCGTTAGCAAATGAGTCTACACTATTTACTGTAATCATAGAATTCTCTAAATAAATAGGAGTCACATCTTTTTTATAAGACATCATTCGCTTTGTCTTACTTGCAGTATCTGCCTTATAGGAAGCGCGTAAGTTAGCCAATGTTGGTTCTGCTAAAGTACCCTTTAAGGTATATTTACCATTTACTACCACCGCGCTATCCTGTGTGGATGTGCCATTAAAATAATAAGATAAGTAAACCTTAGAAATAGTTTCCTTCACCTTGCTTACATCACCTGTAAGGACATATTGTTTTTTTTGCGATTGTACGGTGGTAGATAATAATACCAACCCAATCAAAATAAATTTTTTCATGCTATTTTTAATTTGTAAGATGAAGATACGAAATAGATACCTACTTATTTAACCAAAAGATGAGGGGCAATCTGTTTTTGCCAAATTGCATACCCTTTTTCATTCATATGAAGGTGGTCGGCAATGAAAATGTCTTTCATCACCGTACCATCATATTGTAACATTGGAGTATGAATGTCAATAAATTGGGTATTGGATTGTTTTGCTAAAAAAGCCGATATAAGCACATTGGTTTGTACCATTTTAGCCTCCAAATGCCATCTTAAGATGCTGGGCTTTAGGGATATAAATACAATATTGGTCTTTTGACCTAATTGACTACGTATGATATTAAATAAAATCAAAAATCGCTTATATACTATTGCTGGCGTTATCGTATCATTGCTGGCGATGTCATTTTCACCACAATAAATAATCACTTGCTTGGGCTTGTATTTTATAATGGTTTCATTCGCATATTGAATAACATCTGGTAAAGTAGAGCCACCAAAGCCTCTATTAATGATGGCATAGCCTGGAAAATATTGATTGATGTCCTTCCACTTAGTAAAGGAGGAGCTACCCACAAAAACAATTTTTCCTTGCAAAGGAGATACCATCGAATCTGATTTTGCAAATGCAATAATTTCTTTTTCAAATGGATTTACTTGTGCCCATAAACCCATTGAAAAATGAACTAATAAAAAAACCACTAGTCCCCATTTTTTAAGGAAGTTATTTTTCATTCGTTTTTATTGTTTCTATTTTGCCGTTCATTAAAACCTGAGCGGTTGTGTTGGTGGTTGATTTTATTTTTACATTGGTCACCTGTCCTTTACTCCATGTCATATCAATTTCATAATTACCTCTTGCTTTTAAACCCTTTACTGATCCGGATTGCCAAGCTTTTGGAATAGCTGGTAATAACTCAATATAGTCGGCATTGGATTGAACTAACATCTCTGCAACTGCTGCTGCCCCTCCAAAATTTCCATCAATTTGAAATGGAGGATGCGCATCTAATAAATTAGGATAAGTGCCGCCCATATTGGTATAATTTTCCTTCGTTTCATCTGGTGGAACATATTTTAGTAATTCTCGATACATTTTATAAGCATGTTCACCGTCTTTTAATCTTGCCCATAAATTGATGCGCCAACCTTTTGACCAACCTGTCGTTTCATCTCCTTTAATTTCTAAAGTTTTTTTTGCTGCTGCTGCAATCAATGGTGTATTGTTTACAGTAACGTGTGTGCCAGGATACAATCCATATAAATGACTTTGATGTCTATGTTGCGGTTCAACATCTTGCCAATCATAATACCATTCTTGTAAATTTCCTGCTTTACCTACTTGATAAGGATGCAAATTATTAAGCGCATTATTAATACTAGATGCAAATGCGGTATCATTTTTTAATATTTTTTGTGCAGCAACAACATCTAAAAATAATTCACGAATCATGGCAAGATCGGCAGTGCCACCAAATAAAGTATTGCCTCTAAACCCAGTATTGGTGATAAAACTATTCTCGGGGGAGGTGGATGGAGATGTAATATATTGGCCAGCTGAATCCTTAATTAACCAAGCCAAGCAAAATTCAGCAGCGCCTCGCATAAGGGGATATGCTTTTTGTTTTAAGAAAGTAGCGTCTTGAGTAAATAAGTAATGTTCCCATAAATGCGCCGACGCCCAAGTGCCCCCCATGGGCCAATTCGCCCAGCTAGGATCACCATCACCAAAATTACCTACTGGATTAGACATCGCCCATATATCAGAATTATGATGCGAAACCCATCCAGGCATATTGTAAAATGTTTTTGCAGTGATTTTTCCAGTAGTCGACAAATTATTTAAAAATTGTAAAAACGGCTGATGCATTTCAGATAAATTGGTGTTTTCGGCTAACCAATAATTTTCTTCAGCATTAATATTCATGGTATAATTACTTGACCAAGGTGGCTGCAAATAGGAATTCCATAAGCCTTGTAAATTAGCAGGGACGGCTGTTGTACGAGAACTGCTAATTAATAAATAACGACCGTATTGAAAATATAAGGTTTCTAAATAAGGATCTGATTCCCCTTTAGCATATCGTTTTAATCTTTCATTGGTGGGTAAATTAGAAGCTTGCGGACCGTCTAATTTTAAAGCTACTCTATTAAAATAATTTTGATAATCTTTGACATGTCTATTTTTAATTTCATCCCATCCAATATTAATTGCTTTTGTTAATTGTGATTGTGCGATGGTATTTTGATTTAAACCTTGTGTAGCTGGGTCTTTATCAAAGCCATTAAAACTAGTTGCCATGGAAATATAAATAGTTGCTTCACTTGCATTTGCTAAAGTTAAAGTAGAGTCGGTATTGGTAATTTTTCCCGAACTAGTTTTGATTTGAATATTAGCTGCAAATTTTGTTCCTCTTTTTTTATCAAATAAAATTGAATTACGCTTTTTTTGAACATAACTTGGATCTGCCTTGACAGGCGCTACACCATTGGCTTGTAATAAATTATTAGTAGCCGTCGTTGTATGTAATAATAAAGATTCAAAGCGAATGGTAAAACCCAATGCCCCTGCTTTTTTACTTTTTAAATGAATCGCAAATATTTTATCGGGGTTAGAAACTAAATATTCTCTTTCGATGGTATTTGAATTTGATTCGGTTTTCACTTTTGCAATGGCTTGATTCAAATCCAATTCGCGATAATAATCGCTGATATAAGGATCATCATTAAAATCAAGATACAATGTGCCCAATGGCGCATAGGATTCGGAAAATTTACCTTGTAATTTTTTAATGAGTTCGCCCGCTTTTTTATAATTTTTTTCAGCAAGTGCTTTACGAACTGCGGGTAAATTTTTATAAGCCTGCGGGTTCATGTTAGCATTCACTGGCTCTCCTGACCAAAGTGTTAAATCGTTTAAATAAATTTTATCGGTCGAGATACCACCAAAAACAGTAGCCCCTTGTTGTCCATTACCTAAGACCAAGGACTCCTCAAAGTATTGCGCAGGCGCATCATACCAAAGCTTCAGTGGCGGCTGTATTGGCGCTTCAACAATGACTGTTTTGGGTATTGGTTTTTTTACCGACTTCGTAACTTTTTTTTGAGCCTGCATTGGCATGGCAAATAGAATAAGAAAAACAACAAGTATATTTTTAGACATGGGCTAAATAATGAAGGTCTTTATTTATAAGGATTTCAAGCTACAATTTAGGCAATAAAATAACATCATGAAGTGATTAACTTTTGTATTTTTGATACATCAAGCAAATGACATTGAGGTATATCCTATTATATTGTTTTTTATTGGGGGCGCTCCCCTTATTCGCTCAAATCACCATCAAAGGAAAAGTGGTTGATAAGGAAACAAATATGCCTATTGATAATGTCAGCGTATATATCAGCAATTCTTCTAGCGGAACAAGGACTGATGCAACAGGAAATTTTATCCTGACTACTAGGGCTACGGGACAATTTGAATTAATCTTATCTATCATGGGATATGATATCAAAAATGTCCCTATGAATTCCAGTGCGCCATTAGATTTTTTAAACATCACCATGTCTGCCAAATCGAATGACTTACCCGATGTAGTATTAAGAACTTATATAAAAAATGGATGGAAGGTTTGGGGGAAAATATTTTTAAGTCAATTTATAGGAACTACTCCATTAAATACGGATTGTAAAATTTTAAATCCTGAAGTGATTCATTTTCAGTTCAAAAAAATGGATAGCGTGCTAATTGCTTTTGCAAATGAAACCATACTGATACAAAATAAAAAATTGGGCTATCTATTGCGCTACGACTTGAGTGAATTTCAATATGATTTTATGAACAGTCGAATTTTTTTTCAAGGATATCCATTATTTGAACCATTAAAAAACAGTGATACTAAAAAAGTAATCAAAAAGAGAGCAGAGATTTATAAGGGTTCAGTTATGCACTTTATGCGAAGTTTATTTACAAATACATTGAAGGAAAACAATTTTGAAATTAGAAGAATGGTCAAGACTATTAATTTAGGCGGACAAGATATTGTAATTGATGGCGCCACTAATTACGATAACACTAAACCCGTAAAATATGAACTAATTAGTGATAAGCTTCCTGCTGATAGTATTGCTTATGGCGAAAGTCAAAATACAGCAGGTCTATTTTTTAAAAATTATTTACAAGTAACTTATTTTAATAATAAAGTGTCTAATTACTATAATAGATATTACATTAACAGCAATCAAGGTAGTGTATCTGAAATTACACTCATGAAAAAGATACCGCTTTTAGTTTATCCCAATGGCACTTATTATGAACCTACCAACTTACTACTATCTGGATATTGGAGTTGGTCCGAAAAAATTGGATACTTACTGCCCTTTGATTACATACCACCCACTAAGTAAAAATAAATTGTACTAAATTAGTGCATAAAAAAGGACGAATACTTTAAAATAAACCTCATATGATAAAATTACTTTTACGCTGTGCATTGTTATTATTTATTGCACCATGGATAACAGCTCAAACAGCTAATGATTCACTCCAACAGGAATTAAATAAAACATTTCAATCGGTCAAGTGGAGAAGTATAGGACCCTTTCGTGGTGGACGCTCTAATATTGCGGTAGGCGTAGTAGGTAGCCCCATGGTGTATTATATGGGAACCACTGGTGGTGGTTTATGGAAAACGGAAGACATGGGAATCAGTTGGAACAATATCTCTGATGGCTTTTTTAAAACTGCTACCGTGGGAGGCATTGCAGTTGCGGAAAGTGATCCGAATATAGTATATGTTGGAATGGGAGAACACGCCATTCGTGGCGTTATGACACATCATGGAGATGGCATGTATAAAAGTACAGACGCAGGAAAAACTTGGAAATACATTGGATTAGAAGCAACACATCATATTGCGCGCATTGTAGTTGATCCCAAAAATTCAAATATTGTTTTTGTAGCTGCACAAGGTTCATTGACAAATAATTCAAAAGATCGTGGTATTTATAAATCAATAGATGGTGGCACCACTTGGAATAAAGTATTATATATAGATGAAAAAACAGGTTGTGCAGAATTATCAATGGATATGAATAATCCATCTGTATTATATGCTGCCATGTGGGAACATGGTCGTTTACCTTGGAAAGTCATCAGCGGTGGGCCTGGAAGTGGTTTGTATAAATCAACAGATGGAGGAGACACATGGAATAAAATGGAAGAGGGTTTACCAAAAGAAATGGGAAAGATGGCAATTGCAGTTAGTCGTGCAAATTCCGAAAAAGTGTATGCATTAATTGAGAGTGATTTTAGCAAAGAGGCTGGAGGAATGTATGTTTCAGAGAATGCAGGAAAAACTTGGACTCAGGCAACTAACGATCATCGCATCATTGGAAGAGCTTGGTATTATATTGAAGTATTTGCCGATCCTATTATCGAAAATACATTGTATGTTATGAATGCGCCAGCTTTAAAGTCAACAGATGGAGGAAAAACTTGGGAAAATATATCTGCTACGCATGGTGATTATCATAATTTATGGATTAACCCAAACAATAGTAATAATATGATTATTGCTGATGACGGAGGTGCCGCTATTACTTTTAATGGAGGTAAATCATGGAGTAGTCAAAATAATATGCCTACTGCACAGTTTTATCGTATCAATGTAGACAACGAATTTCCGTATAATATTTATGGAGGACAACAAGATAATAGTTCTGTAAAAATTGCAAGCAGGTCATTTAGTGGTGGAATCAATGTATCCAACTGGAGCGCTTCTGCTGGAGGTGAAAGTGCTTTCTTAGCTTTTAATCCTGATGATCCAAGGTATGTGGTTGGAGGAAGTTATCAAGGAACAATTGAAGTGTTGGATACAAAATCGAAAGCGAGTACCAATATCATGGCGGCTCCCATTCAATATTTAGGCAAGGATGCAAAAGATGATAAATATAGATTTAATTGGAACGCTCCCATCATCTGGAGTAAGCATGAGCCCAATACATTTTATCATGGGGCGCAATTATTATTGCGAACAAGAGATATGGGAAAAACTTGGACCGAAGCCTCTCCCGATTTAACAAGAAATGAAAAATCTAAACAAGGAAAACCAGGCGGACCTTATACCAATGAAGCAGTGGGCGCTGAAAATTATGGTACTTTAAGTTATGTCATGGAGTCCCCTAATGAAAAAGGGGTCATCTATACGGGTAGTGATGATGGATTTGTATTTATTACAAAGGACGGAGGCGCCACTTGGAAAAATATTACTCCTCCAGGATTAGCTGAATGTTTAATCAATGCGATTGAAGTATCTCCTTTTGATAATGCTACTGCCTATATTGCAACTACACGCTTTAAGTTTGATGACTTTACGCCAGGATTATTTAAAACAACAGATTATGGAAAAACTTGGACTAAAATAAACAATGGTATCGCAAACAATGCCTTCACTAGAGTGGTAAGAGAGGATACTAAAATAAAAGATTTATTATTTGCCGGAACGGAGATAGGATTGTACATGTCAAGAAATGGCGGTAAAAACTGGATGCCCTTTCAGTTAAATTTACCCAACACGCCTATTACTGATTTACGCATTCACCAAAACAATTTAATTGCTGCCACGTCTGGAAGATCGTTTTGGATTTTAGATGATTTGGAATTATTTAGACAATATAAAAAGGATACTAATAATATTATTTTTTATCAACCTAATCAAACCTATTTAGCTACAGGTTATAGTGAATTAGATCAAAATAATGCCGAATTCAAAGGAGCAAAATTATTTGATGGAGTGAATCCAGCATCGGGGGTGGTGATGTATTATCAGCTTCCCTCTTTAAAGGAAAACGAGGAAGTGAAAATTGAAATAAAAGATGAAGCAGGGAATTTAGTAAGAAGGTTTAGTTCAAAGAATGAAGGAGCAAATAAAATAAGTGGAAGTGGTCGTCGAAGTACGAAAGAACCAATGCTGACAAACAAAAAAGGCCTAAATCGTTTTGTATGGGATATGCGCTACCCAACTATACCAACTATTCCAGGTGTTTATATTGAAAGTAGTTATAAGGGTCATAAAGCGATTCCGGGTAATTATGCGCTAACGATATCAGCCGGTGAAAAAGTTTCTAATACAACAGTCACGATTTTAGCCAATCCATTATATGCGATAGGTGTAAATGATTATAAAGATTATGATGCTTTAATGAAACAAATGGAAGGAGAGGTAACTACAATGCATCAATTGATAAATGCATTGTATGAGAGTAGAAATCAATTAGAATCAGTTATCAAAAATTTACCTACAGAATCTAAATATGCTAATGTAAAAACAGCAGGTGAAGAATTAATAAAAAAATTAATCGCATGGGATGAAGATATGATTCAACGAAAATCAACTGCATATGACGATGTTGAAAATTTTCCCAATAAATTCACTGCCAATTATTTATTTATGATTAATCAAACTGAAAGTGAAATACCAAGGGTAAATCAACCTTCGCTAGATTTGTTGAAGGAATATAACGCACAATGGGAAAGCCTAAAAGCAAGGGCCCTTGAATTAAAGGATGGTTTAATACCTGATTTAAACAAACAGCTCTGGGATGCAGGTATAGGTGCAGTTTGGATTAAATAAAGCTTGGGTTTTACTTTTTAATCATACGCAATAAATAAGTAAATTTGCAGTATCATTTAGTGTCTTAAATTAATTAGGTTAATGAAGGGGAAACTGCAAAAGCTATCAACACAACTAGAAGGTGATTTATATTTTGATACCACGATGCGAACGCTTTATGCGACCGACGCATCTGCGTATCGAGAAATGCCTTTAGCTGTTGCCATTCCCAAATCAAAAAAAGACATTCTTACATTAATACAGTTTGCTAATGAACATCAAACTAATTTAATACCTCGTACAGCGGGAACCTCTCTAGCTGGACAGGTTGTAGGGAGTGGTATCATTGTGGATGTATCAAAACATTTTACTAAAATTTTTGAGCTCAATTCCAAGGAATCTTGGGTACGCGTTGAGCCCGGCGTGATCCGTGATGAATTGAATTTATTTTTACACGCTCACGGATTATACTTTGGACCCGAAACTTCTACAGCCAATCGAGCTATGATTGGAGGAATGGTAGGCAATAATTCATGTGGATCCAATTCGGTAGTATATAAAAGCACTAGAGAACACCTAATGGAAGTAACTGCTTTTTTAAGTGATGGAAGCGAAGTGGTTTTTAAATCCTTATCCTTAGATGACTTTCATGCAAAATGTGAATTACCCACACTCGAGGGATCGATTTACAAAAGCACTAGAAGTATGTTGGGTCAATATGAAAATCAGGTTGAAATCAAAAAAGAATTTCCTAAAAAATCAGTAGAAAGACGCAATACAGGATATGCAATTGATGTATTAGTAGATATGGCACCCTTTACAGCTGGTGGTGAAGATTTTAATTTTTGTTCTCTTATTGCTGGATCAGAAGGTACATTGGCCTTCATTACTGAAATAAAATTGCATCTAAATCCTTTGCCTGAAAAGGAAGTAGGTTTATTATGTGTTCATTTTAATAGTATTGATGAAGCATTGCGTGCGAATTTAATTGGATTAAAATACAAGCCCTCTGCAAGTGAATTAATTGACCACTATATATTAGAATGTACTAAAGAGAATATTGAACAAAGTAAAAACAGATTTTTTGTACAAGGTGATCCAGGTGCTATTTTGGTAATAGAGTTTACAAAAAAAACACGTGAAGAAATTACGCATATCACAGATCAAGTAGCTGCCGATATGCGCGAAGCAGAATTAGGATATCACTTTCCCGTTTTATTTGGACAGGATACTAAAAAGATATGGACCTTACGCAAAGCGGGTTTGGGACTACTTGGTAATTTGCCTGGGGATGAAAAAGCAGTACCTGTGATTGAAGATACTGCAGTGGACGTCGTTGACTTACCTAATTATATAAGAGACTTTAATACTATTTTAGTAAAGCACAATTTGCATGCGGTACACTATGCGCATGCCGGATCGGGTGAAATTCATTTGCGACCTATTATTAATTTAAAAACGGTAGAAGGAAATGCTTTATTTAGAACCATTGCACAGGAAGTAGCAACGCTTGTAAAAAAATACCAAGGTTCATTGAGTGGAGAACATGGAGATGGACGACTAAGAGGAGAATTTATACAGCAAATGGTAGGTGACAAAAATTATGCACTTTTAAAGAATGTTAAATATACTTGGGATGCAAATAATATTTTTAATCCAAATAAAATTGTAGATACACCCCCTATGAATAGCATGTTAAGGTATGCGCCTGCTCAATTTACGCCTGCCTTTACAAGTATATTTAGATTTCATCAACAAGATATCTTACAACATGCCGAGCAGTGCAATGGTTCGGGAGATTGTCGAAAAACGCATTTATCTGGTGGCACGATGTGCCCCTCTTTTATGGCGACAAGAGACGAAAAAGACAGCACACGCGCGCGCGCCAATATTTTAAGAGAATTTTTAACACAATCGGATAAAGTAAATCGATTTGATCATAAAGAAATTTATGAGGTCATGGATTTATGTTTAAGCTGTAAAGCATGTAAATCAGAATGTCCGTCGAATGTGGATATGGCTAAGTTAAAAGCAGAATTTTTACAACAGTATTATGATGCAAATGGGGTGCCCTTCCGATCTCAATTAATAGCAAATTTTACCAAATCTGCTCAACTGGCTTCTAGGGTACCTAGTCTGTATAATTTTTTAATATCCAATTCATTTACAAGTACCCTCATTAAAAAATTATCTGGCTTTGCTATTAAAAGATCATTGCCTAAAATAGCAACCCTTACTTTAGAACATTGGTTTCATAAAAATTACAAATCAGCAAATACTAAAGGAAATAAAAAAGTGTATCTTTTTTGTGATGAATTTACCAACTATAACGATGCTGAAATTGGTAAAAAGGGGGTTTTGTTATTGGAAAAATTAGGCTATGAAGTATTACTACCAACACAGGTAGAAAGCGGCAGAGCTTGGCTATCAAAGGGTTTATTAAGACAAGCGCAAAAAATTGCAAATAAAAATATTGAACTTTTAGGCAATAAGGTAAATGCAAACATACCATTGATAGGAATAGAGCCGTCGGCTATTCTAACATTTAGAGATGAATACCCCGATTTGGCCTATGATCAAAATGTAGACATAGCTAAAGCCTTATCAAAAAATGTATTTTTAATAGATGAATTTATTGCGAATGAAATGGCAAAAGGAAATATTACAAAAGCATCTTTTACGACAAAACCAAAATTGATAAAATTACATGGTCATTGTCAGCAAAAAGCGATTGCCTCTATGGCACCCACACAAAATATATTGTCCTTCCCTGAAAATTATAAAGTCGAACTTATCCCTTCTGGTTGTTGTGGAATGGCTGGTTCCTTTGGATATGAAAAAGAGCATTATGATTTATCTATGCAAATAGGAGAATTGGTTTTACTCCCTACGGTTCGATTACAATTAAGCGATACCCTCATTGCAGCGCCAGGTACCAGTTGCCGTCATCAAATTAAGGATGGGGCGCAAAAAATAGCCTTACATCCTGTAGAAATATTATTTGAAGCCTTAAGCTAAGGTCGATTATTTGATTTCAAATTAATACCGCTTATAATAGATATTGTCTATTTTTAATAGGTAAAACTATACCTATGAAAATGATTCTACAAAAAGCGTTGGCACTCATCTTATGTGCAATGATTCAAATGCCATTGATACAAGCGCAAAACATTACGCCCATCAGTGAAAAACAAATTGATTCATTAACCGAGTTGGTATTAAAAACATTTGATGTACCAGGTATTGCAGTGGGTGTAGTAAAAGATGGGAAATTAATTCATGCAAAGGGATATGGTATTGCAAATTTACGCACAGGAGCAAAAGTAGATGCCAATACCTTATTTGGAATTGCATCTAACTCAAAAGCTTTTACAACAGCTGCCTTAGGAATGTTAGTAGATGAAGGAAAAATAAAATGGGACGACAAAGTGATTCAATATATTCCTGACTTTCAATTATACAACACATATGTAAGCAATGAATTTACCATTCGTGATTTATTAACCCACCGCAGTGGTTTGGGATTAGGTGCTGGAGATTTAATGATGTGGCCTAATGGAAGTGATTTTACAAAAAAAGATATCATTCATAATCTTCGTTATTTAAAACAAGTTTCAGGTTTTAGAACTAAGTATGACTATGATAATAATTTATATATCGTAGCCGGCGAAGTGATTGCAAAAGTAGCAGGGATGTCCTGGGAAGATTTTGTTGAACAAAAAATAATGAAACCACTTGAAATGAATGCTACCGCAGCTTCTGTTTCTAGATTAAAAGATAAAAGCAACAGTATTATACCTCATGCGCCCGTGAATGGAAAGGTAGAAGCGATTGATATTTATTGGAGTGAAACTGCGAATGCAGCAGGGGGAATCTGGAGTAATATCACCGATATAAGCAAATGGATAACAATGCAAATGAATCATGGAAAATATGGTGATCATTTACAAAATACTTTATTTAGTGAAACAGTGCACGAGGAAATGTGGTCTTCACAAACCATACAGCCCGTTTTTACTTCTGCACCCTATAATAGCCATTTTGCAACTTATGGTCTTGGCTGGGGATTGAATGATATCAAAGGATACAAGCAAGTATCTCACACAGGCGGCTTGGCTGGTATTGTTACTCAAGTGATGATGTTTCCTGAAATTAAATTAGGTATTATTGTTTTTACTAATCAACAAGTAGGGGCTGCTTTCAGTGCTATTAGTGCTACTATTAAAGATAGCTATATTGGTGTAACAGGTTATGATTGGGTTAAAATTTTACACGATCGTGTGATAGCAAATGAAACGAATGCAAATAAAATGAGCAATGAGGTTGCAAAAAATATTGATGAAAAAATAAAAGCAACGCTTGGTCATTTTAATATGGCGCCCTTTTTAGGTGTGTATAAAGATGATTGGTTTGGAGAAATAAATATTACAACCAAAGAAGGTAAAACTTGGTTTCAATCAAAAAGATCACCTCGTCTAATTGGAGAGGTATTTCCTTATAATAATAATACACTCATTGTAAAATGGAACGATCGCAGTTTAGATGCGGATGCTTTTTTAATTTTTAATATAGATAAGACAGGAAAGCCTTTGGGCTTAAAGATGAAAGCCATTTCTCCATTAACTGATTTTAGCTTTGATTTTCAGGATTTAGATTTAAAGAAGTATAAATAGTGTAACTTACGGTCTTAAAATATAAAAATTATGCAAGAACAAAATTTCAAGAACCATGCTAGAATGGTTCCCGGTTTTCATTACATTGGCATGTTGTCTATACTTGCTTTATTAGGAGGTTCTATTAATTATTTATGTCGTGCTACTCCAGACAATAAGTATTTGGCTTCTCTATTAACTTTAACTGCATTTATCTTAGTCGTATTATGGATATATATTCGCACGTTTCCATTAAAGGCACAGGATCGTGCCATTCGTGCTGATGAAAATTTACGCTACTATGTATTAACAGGGAAATTATTTCCTGCTGAATTAAAAATTCAACAAATCATTGCACTTCGATTTGCACCCGATTCTGAATTCGTCGCTTTAGTAGATAGAGCGATAAAAGAAAATTTAAGTAACAAGGATATTAAATCAGCCATCCAACATTGGAAAGCAGATTTTTACAGAGTATAACTAGGAAAATAAAATTATGAATCCGGTGGCCTTAAAGTCACCGGATTTTTTTTGCTACTATATGAATAAAACGCATTTCACAACCCCTAGGATAAAGTAGCTTTCATAATAAAAGGGTTGAAGCGACCCTTGCAGCTAAATTCATGATCAAATAAGCTACTAGAAGGGTGCTAATTTCATCAGAAAATCATTAAATTCAATCTTCAAATTGAATCTGAAAAACGGCATTCAATTAAATCTTTATTAAATACTATGAATCCAATGAAAACAGTTTTATTCGCCTTGATGCTGGCTTTGACAATGCAAGTGAATGCACAATCCCGCGTATTGGTCTTTTCCAAAACAGCAGCCTTCCGACACAGCTCTATTGAAGTAGCTAAATTGGCCTTGCTAAAAATAGGATCTGAAAACAATATTAAAGTAGATACGACCGAAAGTACTGCTGAATTTACCGAAGAGGGTTTAAAAAAATACAGTGCTGTTGTTTTTTTAAGTACAACAGGGGATGTATTAAATAATTATGAACAAGCTGCATTTGAAAGATACATTCAAGCGGGTGGTGGTTATGTTGGAATTCATGCTGCTACCGATTGCGAATATACTTGGCCATGGTATGGAAAATTATCGGGTGCTTATTTTAAAAGTCACCCTAGCCAACAAAAAGCAAAATTAATCATCAACGATAATACACATCCTAGTACGGCACATCTTCCAGCCATTTGGGAACGCTTTGATGAATGGTATAATTTTAAAACTGCACCAGGTAGTGAAGTTAAAGTGCTTATTAGTATTGATGAAAAATCATATGAAGGTGGAAGCAATGGCAGCAATCACCCAATGGCATGGTATCATGATTATGACGGCGGTAGGGCTTTTTATACAGAGCTTGGACATACAGACGAGTCCTATAGCGATCCATTGTATTTGAAACATCTTTTAGGAGGAATAAAATATGCTATTGGAAATAATGTTAAACTCAATTATTCAAAAGTAAAATCAAATTTAGTTCCAGAAGAAGATCGTTTTACAAAAAATATATTAGCAGGTGGCATGTTTGATGAGCCTACAGAAATGGCGATACTACCTAATTTAGATATACTAATTGTACAACGCAAAGGAGAAGTGATGTTTTACAATCACCTCAATAAAAAAGTAACACAGGTAGCAAAGCTTGACGTGTATCATAAATCAAATGTAAAGGGGGTTAATGCAGAGGAAGGATTAATTGGTGTCACGGCCGATCCAAATTATGCAAAAAATAACTTTGTTTATTTATTTTATGCAACCAAGGACACCGCAGCCAATAGATTATCTCGTTTTGTGTTGAAAAATGGAATATTAGATAGATCCTCTGAAAAAAAGATCATTGATGTAGGCACTACAAGAGATATTTGTTGTCATACAGCAGGTTCGCTTTCTTTTGGACCAGATGGAACTTTATTTATTTCAACAGGTGACAATACCACTCCATTTGATCAACCTAATTCAAAATATGTGTTAGAGGGATATGGCCCCATTGATAATCGACCTGGATTTGAGCAATATGATGGCCGTAGAGGATCAAGCAATACTAATGATTTACGCGGAAAGGTTTTAAGATTAAAAATAAATCCAGACGCCACTTATACTATTCCAGAAGGAAATCTTTTTAAACCGGGTACTCCTAAAACAAGACCCGAAATTTATGCAATGGGTACAAGAAATCCTTATCGTATTTCGATAGATAGAAAAACAGGATTTTTATATTGGGGTGATGTTGGACCTGATGCGGGCGAAAATAAAATGGGGGAAAAAGGTCCACGCGGTTATGATGAATTAAATCAAGCGCGCAAAGCAGGTTATTTTGGATACCCCTTATTTATAGGAGGCAATTATCCATATCGACAATTTGATTATGCAACAGGTGCGATAGGAGATTTCTTTGATCCTAAAAAACCAATGAACCTATCTAAAAATAATACAGGATTAGTTGAGTTACCTCCTGTAAGTCCAGCGTTCATATGGTATCCCTATGCTAATTCTCCAGAATTTCCAGAAGTAGGTTCGGGAGGAAGAAACGCAATGGCAGGGCCCATCTATTATCCTGAATTTTATCCTAAGGAAACAAGATACCCAGCGTATTTTAATGGAAAATTATTATTTTATGAATGGATTAGAGGTTGGTTAAAATTGGTTTCAATGGACGAGGCTGGCAATTATCAGCAAATGGAGCCCTTTATGCCTAACACTAAATTTAATAGTGAAATAGATATTGAATTAGGTCCTGATGGAAGATATTATGTGCTAGAATATGGATCCGGTTGGTTTACAAAAAATCCAGATGCTGCACTTTCTAGAATTGATTATAATGGTGGCAATAGAGCACCGAAGGCAAGCATTCATGTCAATAAATTAAATGGTTCTATTCCATTTACCATTCAAGCAGATGCAATAGGATCCACTGATGCGGATGGTGATGCACTTACTTATATTTGGAGTTTTGGAACTCAAATCAAAAAAACAAAAACCCCTGCAACACCATTCACTTTTAATAAAGCAGGAGAATATGCAGTGTCAGTAGCTGTTCAGGATGCAAAGGGCGCTATCACAAAAAGCGAGGTTATTAAAATTTATGCAGGTAATGAATCTCCAACAGTTGAAGTAAAATTAACTGGGAATGATCATTTCTATTATCCTGGTGTGGCTATCCCTTATACAGTAAATGTAAAAGACAAAGAAGATGGTTCCACTGAAAAAGGAGGAATTGATAATAAATCTATTTATGTAAAAGTAGATTACTTAAGTGGGCCCGATAAAGCACAGGTAGTGGGACACCAAGTGATGACAGCTTTAATGGAAGGCAAAAATTTAGTAGCCACTTTAGATTGTAAATCATGTCATAAGGAGGCGGAAAAATCGATTGGACCTTCCTTTGCAATGATTTCAGATAAATATAAAAATGACTTAAAAAATAAAACATACTTATCTAATAAAATAATAAAAGGCGGTAGTGGTGTTTGGGGCGCAGTTGCGATGGCCGCACACCCTAATCTCAAGCAAGATGAATTAGACTTAATTATTGATTGGATTTTAAGTGTCAATAAAAAGAAAGAAGCAAGCTTGCCTTATAAAGGAAATATTATCGCATCTGCCGAAGATATGGGTCCAGGAAATTTAATGCAAATTACAGCAAGCTATACCGACAAGGGAGGCATTGGTATTAAACCGCTTAGTGCATCTAATAGTATCACATTACGAAGTGCCTTAATAAATATGTCAAGTAACAATGTGGCTACTAGGGTGAATGTAAATAATTGGAAAGAATATCGCGCTGCTTTTTTAAATGGAGATGATGGATGGTTAGAATTTTCTAATTTCAATTTGGATGATATTAAATCGATTGAATTATCATATGGTATTCCTGAAACCTTAGACAAAGGATATATCATTACACTTTATCAGGATGAGCCAAATGAGGGCAAGGATAAGTCTAATAAAATTGCTGAGCTGAAATTAGCTAATGCACAAAGTTCCTTATTAAGTAAAGCTGTATTGGATTTACAAAATGTAAAACAAGGTCAACATAAATTATTTTTGAAAATACAAAGAGTGGATAAACTAGAAAAAAACCGCTTAGCAGTCATCTCATTGAAGTTGATTCAAAAAAAATAAATTATGAAAAATATTACGAGTCTATTAATTTTATTATGCATCAGTATTGGGGTTCATTCCCAAAAAAAATCTACCACACCTAATATCATTTTGATATATATGGATGATATGGGTTACGGCGATTTATCCTGTTATGGTGCTTTAGATATTAATACTCCTAATATTGATCGTTTGGCAAGCGAAGGAATTCGTTTCACTAATTTTATGTCAAGTCAAGCTGTATGTAGTGCCTCGAGGGCTTCTATCATGACAGGCTGTTATGCCAACAGAGTTGGAATAAGTGGCGCTTTATCTCCGGGCAGTAAAGTAGGATTGGCATCGGATGAAATGACGATTGCTGAATTATTGAAACAAAAAAAATATGCAACCGCCATTTATGGTAAATGGCATTTAGGAGATGCTAAACAATTTTTACCACTACAACAAGGATTTGATGAATACATTGGTATCCCTTATTCAAATGATATGTGGCCAGTGGGTTATGATGGCAAGCCAGCGGATAGCAACAGCTATAAATCAAAATGGCCTCCCTTATTTGTAATGAAGGATAATGAAAAGTGGATACCTATTAACACATTGGAGGATCAATCTACTTTAACCGAACGTTACACGGTTGCCGCTGAAAGTTTTATTAAAAAAAATAAAAACAAACCTTTCTTTTTATACCTACCTCATTCAATGCCACATGTACCTATTAATGCATCGCCTGCTTTTAGAGGTAAAAGTAAGCAAGGTTTATATGGTGATGTGATTCAAGAAATTGATGCATCGGTGGGTCGCATTTTAAAAACAGTAAAGGAAGCGGGACTTGATCAAAATACAATTATTATATTTTCAAGCGATAATGGCCCTTGGTTAAATTTTGGAAATCATGCAGGATCCACTGGTGGTTTAAGAGAAGGCAAGGGGACTTCCTTTGAAGGGGGGCAACGCGTTCCAGGTATTATAAGATGGAAAGGAACGATACAACCCAATGTCATAAGCAATCAGTTGGCATCGACGATTGATATTTTACCCACCATTGCAGCAATAACTCATACTGAATTACCTAATAAAAAAATAGATGGGGTAAGCATATTACCTATTTTACAAGGAGATAAAAATGCAAGTCCAAGAAAAACATTTTTGTATTACTATCGTCGTAATTCATTAGAGGCGGTGCGTATTGATAATTGGAAATTGGTATTAGAACATCCTTCTCGATCTTATTTACATCAATTACCAGGTATGAATGGATTTCCAGGCCCAACACCCGAAGATGTTCCCATGCCTATGGCATTATATGATTTAAGAAGAGATCCAGGTGAAAATTATGATGTAAAGGAATTGCATCCGGAGATCATGAAGAAATTACTGGCCTTAGCCGAGGAAGCTCGTGTTGATTTAGGAGATGACTTACAAAAAAGAATAGGTGCGAATAATCGCGCGGTGGGTAAAATAAATCTTTAGATACAACAACCCTTTGTATTACCTTTGCTGTATATAAAAAAAATTATGAGCGAAAATTTAATTATCACTATTTGGATACTCTCCGCAATTTATTGTTTGTATAAATTATACCAACGATCCAAAGCATCCTCCTTGGATGGGGTTACAGGATACACACCAGGTTTGGAATTGATCATGGTGATTATTCTAGGCCCTTTATTAGCAATCATTGACATGTCACTTACTTGGATTCGTATCTATAAGGAGGCTGAAGAAGCTCGAAGAAGAAGCAACAAGTAATAAATTAAAAATTATAAAAAAGGGGTAAATCTTAATCAGACTTACCCCTTTTTTTAGGTCAATTTATTTAAATGATTTTTCCCAATTGACTACAGTGAATACAATTTTAGAATAATTGTCCTTTTCATATAATATACCAATATTGTTTTTTTTCAGTAAAACAATATCTGAATAAGCCGAATTATTCGCCATTTCCTTTTCATCCTTCGATGCATCCACTAAAATATTTTTAGCCCAGGTTTTACCTTCATCAAAACTTATTCGAAGTGTTAAATTATTTCTATTTTTAGTATCTGCTGCATTAACGAAAGCAAGTACTTGTTTTTTATCTTTTACTCCAATATTTAAAATGCTTCCTTCACAAACTGGATCTGGAAGTTGGGTATCAAAATAAGTGGTATCCCAGTTGGCGCCTCCATTATGGCTAATCGCAATCAATCTTGATTTTATTTCGCCGTTTTGATTTCTAGCATTCAGTAACAATCCATTATTGGAAAGCTCGGCAGCAGTTGATTCGTTGCTACCTGGTATATTTACCGACTCGCTTAATTTAAAGTTAAGACCATGATCATCAGTATAAAAACCATGAGCAACATAGTCATTAAAGTGATTTTTGGGTTCGCCAACAGAATGATTAGCTGGTACAAAAATTCGACCTTTATATAAGCCTGTAGTAATTTGTAGTGCATGGCCAGGCGTATTCGCATAAGATCTCCAATCTTCTTTAAATTGATACAATGGATTATATTTAATTTGATTAGGACGATGCGTTTGGGTCGTAATATTTACTCCTTTACTCCATGTTAATCCATTATCTATAGAAGTTATATACCACACTTCCCTTACCCCAAATCCTTTTCGAACTTCGCTTTCGAAATTATTACCGGTGTTATAAAATAAATAAATTTTGCCTTTGGGAAATTTAGGATCGGTCAAATCTACTACTGGTGCTGGATTACCGGCTTGCAAGGAGTCATAATTCGCCACAATAAAAATAGGCGACCATGTTTTTCCATTGTCATTACTGCGTTTCATGACGATATCTATATTTCCAAAATCACTTGATGAATTTACCCGCCCTTCACAAAAAGCCAACAAATCATTATTGGGTGCTTTTATGATAGCTGGGATACGATAGCTTTTATAAGCATCGTTTCCAGATACAAAAACGGGCACTTTTTTATCCTGCGCAAAAAGGAGATTGGATAAAAACAGAAGCGGAATTAGAAGAAGGTTTATTTTTTTCATTTTGGATTTAGTTTAAAATTAAACCAAAATTTTTTATTATTGTGCTTTTGAGTGGTCATATCCAAGCAAAGGGGCATGTCAAACTCTTAAGGGGTACTTGGTATTGATATTAAAAATGGGCCAATAACTTATTGAAAATCATATTCAATAAAAATTAACTACCCTAATTAGGTGTAAAGAAAGAAATGACATTCATCATGTTTTTTTGTTTCTAGATAAAAATCTAATGCTTTTTTATTTTTGCTTTTAAAATAAAAGATGAGAACTACAGGCATTAGAACTAAATTGTTTAAATTTGCTTGTTGAAAATTAACTTATATAAATTAATATTTTATGAGAAAAACTAAATTCAGATCTATATGTGCCATTGCCACGGCGGTTGATATTGTTGGTGATAAATGGTCATTATTAATTATAAGAAATATGCTTTTCCATAAAAAACATACTTATGGAGAGTTGTTAGATATTCCTGAAAAAATTGCGACTCGCGTATTAGCAGATCGTTTAAAATCATTAGCAGCAGATGGTTTGATTGAAAAAAGAAGTCATCCCACTAATAAAAAAGTATTTTTATACACCCTTACCGATAAAGGGATTAGTACCATAAATATCATTGTTGATTTAATGAAATTTTCAATTGAATTTTATCCTAAACATATTAAGATACCAAGTTCAGATAAAAAAAGAGTATCCTACCAGTTTCTACATGCAGATTCCGAAGTTGAATTTATAAAAAATTCAAAAAAAGAGTACGCTAAATTTAAAAAAGAATTATTAGCAGCTTAGTGTTTTATAGGTGCTCTTTTGTCTAATGGCAACATCGGAGGAAATGGATTATGTGGTTCTGTTTGATACCAATAGGCGACCGATGCAATATCATCATTTAATAAGCGATATTTTCCCTTATCATTCCATCCCAATGATTGTATTGTCACTTTTAATTTTGAATTAAAGGTGATAGGATCTTGAATATGCCAACGATATAAACTCCAGTAGTTGGGAAGGCTATCACTGTCTTTGAAAGGCAATGTAGTTCCAGCGTATGCAGTAGTATAAGACTGCGGAAATCCATAACTTCCTAAAAAATAATCTTCTGTACCTGTTCCGCAAATCGTAGGATATTGTGTGTCTTCATCTTTATAAAATTTTACTTCTCCTTCGCCAAACCAACCCCTAGAAGTGAGTTGCGTCCATGCTAAAAATGTACCCACATAGCGGCCTTTCCCTTTTACATTATCTAATATGACATAAGGGTTTTGAACACTTGAGTTGGCTCTTCGCCATTGTGCATGAAAGTAACTTGTATTTTTAGGTAAAGGTTTTAATGCATACGTAATTTGATAGGCAAGTAAGTGTAAATCATTTTTGCTATCATTTGTAAAAGTTATTTTAGCATGATGCTTAAAAGGCATTGACCAATAAGAGTTGAGGGCATTCTCTGGATTGTCAATAATGACCTGCGAATTCACCCTTGCAAATTTTTCATGACCCACTGCAAAAAAATCGGGTGCAGGTACTTCAACCGACGGTTCGGTTTCATTATCCCAATAGATTCTTATAATATTTGCACGACTTAAACCTTCGACCATCCATATATGTTGTATAACACCCGATCCATCTACATCCATAAGTGTTACTGTTTCGCCAGCATTGACACGTAAAAATGGTTTCACTTTCCATCCTTGACCCAAGCTATCAGCAGCTCTTGCTGAAGCAGCAGGAAAGGGTTCCAATGGATCTGGAATTGCCATACCACCTACTCCTCTTTCACCTGTTCTATTTTCTGCCGAGATAGATCTTGTTTCGGATTCATCTAAATAAGGCAAGCCGGCCACTCCTGTTTGATTAGAGAATTGAAGTTGATTACATCCAATAATAATAAAAACAAGTAAGGTTAATAAAAATGGTTTCATAAGATCGGTTTAGGTGTGAATATTGATACTTCAATTTACTAAATATTAATTAAACAATGAACTCCATTTAATCAAAAGGGTTTTGCCTATTAAATTTTGATGCTTTCTAATTAATGGTTAATTTGCTGTAAGCTTGCATACTATTTATTTTGATTCATTTTCATATGATTGAATTCATCGGTCACTTACATCCCGTTCTTGTGCATTTGCCTATTGGTATTTTGTTTATAGGTGTATTCATGATGCTATACGAACATTACAGCGGGACCGATTTAAAGACGCCTATTTCTTTAGCTTTTATATTAGGTAGCATCGGTGCTGTTATTGCATGTATTGCAGGATGGTTATTGTCTAATTCCGGGGAATATGATGCCGCGTTAATCTTTAAACACCAATGGACAGGCATCGCAACCTCCTTGACTGGAGGGCTTCTGTATTTTATAAAGCAAAACAAAAAAATAGGTGCAATCCTACTTGTCATTTTATTAATACTTACAGGACATTTTGGTGCCACCCTCACACACGGTGAAAATTATTTGTGGGGATCTGATAAAAAAGAGACATTGGTTGAACAAGACAGTATAAAAAAAGAAACGAAAAAAATAACCCAAATTATTACCAACGGGAAAGACTCGATTAAAATAGTAAAACATAATAAATACCAAGATGATATTATGCCCATCTTGAAATTGAGATGTTATAATTGTCACTCTGCATTAAAACAAAAAAACTTATTGCGATTAGATAGTGAAGCTTTTATAAAAAAGGGTGGAAAAACAGGATTAATATTAATGGCGGGTAATATTTTAAAAAGTCCACTTTATGCTAATTTAATATTGCCATTAGAAGACGAAAAACATATGCCGCCAAAAGGGAAACATCAATTAAGTGAAAATGAAATAACCATCATACAAGAATGGATAAAAACAGGAGCTTCTTTTGAGGATCAAACGGATACACTATCTGCAACAGTGACACCCATTAAACTAGTGCCTACTAAAATAATTGTTACCAAAAAAGTGGATACTATTGTTCCTGTTATTACAAATAAAATATCGGACCCGCAGCCGGACAATACAGCAGCCATAAGTGTTGCAACGATAGCATCTTTTAAACAACAAAATATTATTTTATCAAACTTATCGGAAACCGCACCCTTTGTAATGGCTAATTTTGTCAATGTTATTCCATTTAATAATGCGGCTTTATTGGAATTGCAAAAAATTGAAAAGCAACTAGTGATATTAAAATTAACCAACCTGCCCATTAAAGATAATGATTTTAAAATGTTGGTGAATTTGAAAAAAATGAGAAGATTGAATTTAGAAAACACTGCGATTACAAATGAATGCATTGTGTATTTAAAGCAATTACCTGAATTAGAACAACTTAACTTGTATGGAACTAATATTTCGGATGAGGGATTAAAACAATTGGCTTCTTTTAAAAAATTATCGGTACTTTATTTATGGAAAACAAAGGTAACGGCCAGTGGCGTTGCGCAATTTAAAAAAGAAAGACCTGATGTTAAAGTTGAAATAGGAAATTTTAAATTTCAAAAAAAATGAAAAAGTATTATTTATTAATAGGAATGGTGGGATTGTTTTTTGCATTCACTACTATGCCCAAACTTCCTGAAGATATAAATAAAGAGTATCTAAAATTGCCTTCGGTGATTGATTATAATGAACATGTAAAACCTATTTTATCAGATAAATGTTTTTCTTGTCATGGGCCCGATAAGGCAAAACAAAAAGCAGGACTCAGATTAGATATAGCAGAATCGGCATACGCCCCCTTACCAGAAAGTCCAGGTAAAGTGGCTATATACCCTGGTAATATTAATAAAAGTGAATTATACTTTCGTATCATTTCAAAGGATTCATCTTATTTAATGCCAGACCCTAAGTCACATTTAAGTTTAAGTGCAAGGGAAAAAGCAATACTAATTAAGTGGATTGAAATGGGTGCCGTATATAAACCTCACTGGGCATTTGTAGCTCCACAAAAAAAGGCCATCCCCGAAATTTTTAATTATCAGGTAAATAACCCTATTGATCAATTTGTCATAAGTCGATTACAGCAGGAGGGATTACAACCTAGCCCCACCGCATCAAGAGAGATTTTATTAAGGCGTGTTTCCTTGGATTTAACAGGTCTCCCACCCACGATTCAAGAAATAGACGACTTTTTAAATGATAAAAGTCCCAATGCATATGAAAAACAAGTGGACCGATTACTAAACTCACCTCATTATGGGGAAAAAATGGCGACGCAGTGGTTGGACTTAGCTCGTTTTGCAGACTCTTACGGCTATACCGTGGATCGAACAAGAGATATGTCACTGTATAGAGATTGGGTGATAAAAGCTTTTAATGAAAACCTGTCTTACAAAGACTTTATACAATATCAATTAGCGGGCGATTTGATGCCCTCTCCAACCAAGGACATGATCATTGCAACGGCATTTAACAGAAACCATCCTCAAAATATGGAAGGTGGTATTATAGAGCAAGAGTTTCAAACAGAATATGTCATGGATCGAACCAATACATTTGGTGAAGCTTTTTTATCCATTTCGGTTGGATGTGCTAGATGCCATGATCATAAGTATGATCCGGTATCACAGGAAAATTATTATCAACTATATAGTTTCTTTAATAATGTTTTGGAGTCAGGTCAAATATCCTGGAACGACGATATGCCCA
Source organism: Chitinophagia bacterium (assembly GCA_037129315.1). Classification (GTDB taxonomy): domain Bacteria; phylum Bacteroidota; class Bacteroidia; order Chitinophagales; family Chitinophagaceae; genus Sediminibacterium. The sequence continues at coordinate 93,705 of JBAXVC010000004.1, forward strand.
CACCTACATTAATGCTTCCTACCCAAGAGGAAGAAAAAACAATACAATACATTAAAACCTTAATCAAAGAAAAGGAATCACAATTACAGTCCGCATATACCCATTCGGCAAGTAACTTTAATGATTGGATACAACAAGAAAAATATAAATCCATTCCTAGTAAAGGAATCCCTATTGATCATTTACAAGGCTATTATACATTTGAGGATTCTTTAAAAAACGAAATCAATAAAAGTAAAGCAGCCATATTAAGACGCGATTGGGATAATAAAATGGAGCAGCTCGTTTTTGAAAAAAATAACAATGGACAAGCCTTGGTTTTAAATGGAGATACTTACTTAGATTTAAAAGAAGTGGGCGTGTTTCGCAATTCAGACCCCTTCACTATTGGACTTTGGTTATACATTCCTAAGGAAATGAAAGAGGGCGTACTGTTTCACAAAAGCAATGCGGAGCGATTATATAATTATAAGGGATATAATGTATACTTGAAAAACAATAAATTAGAAATGACCATGGCGCACACCGCGCCGTCTAATGCGATTACAAAAGTATCATTAACAGATGTTCCTAGAAATCAATGGATTCATCTTGCCATGACCTATGACGGATCGTCTACTGCCAAAGGCTTTCAACTTTTGATTGATGGGAATATTGTTCCGATGGAAACGTTGATAGATCAACTATATAAAGACATTATATTTTTCTCCAAGGATGAACCCGCATTACAAATTGGTGGTTGGTATCGAGGCTTTGGTTTTAAAAGCGGCAAGATCGATGACATTACAGTATACAATAGACTACTCACTCCCTTTGAAATAAAAATATTAGCAAATAAAGCAAGCTGGAATTTGATTACACAAAAAGCAAACAATCAGTTAAGTGCTGATGAAATTGAAATTTTAAAAGATTATTATACTTCGGTAATTGATCCTAAAATTATATCAGCAAAAGAAGCTTTACAATTACAAAGAAAAATATTTTCAGATTCAACAGAGCATATCAAAGAATTAATGGTCATGCAAGAAATGGCGAAACCTAAAAAAACTTTTTTATTAAATAGAGGTCAGTATGATGCGCCTCGTAAGGAAGTGTTCCCCAATACACCTGAAAAAATACTTCCCTTCTCTGGTCAATATCCCAAAAATAGATATGGATTAGCACAATGGCTTACGGACCCTCGTCATCCTTTAACAGCAAGAGTAGTGGTGAATCATTTATGGCAAAATTTTTTCGGAACCGGTTTGGTTAAAACTGCAGAGGATTTTGGAAATCAAGGTGAAATGCCTAGTCACTTAGATTTACTAGATTGGTTAGCGATCGAGATGAGAGATAGCGGATGGGATATAAAAAAATTGAATAAACGCATCGTCATGTCAGCCACCTATCAACAAGATTCCAAAGCGAGCGCCGCATTAAAGGAAAAAGATCCTGAAAACAGATTATTAGCAAGAGGCCCTGCTAATAGATTGACATCGGAAATGATTCGTGACAATGCTTTAATGGCAAGCGGCTTGTTAAATAAAAAACTAGGGGGTAAAAGCATCTATCCTTATCAACCCGAAGGCCTTTGGGAAATTAATAATACCAATTATGTTCAAGATACTACCGATGCTATTTATAGAAGAAGCCTTTATATTGTTTTAAAAAGAACCGTGCCCAATCCAACCCTGGCTAATTTTGATGGTCCATCAAGGGCCTCCTGTGTGGTACGCAGACAATCTACCAATACACCCTTACAAGCATTGGTCACTTTAAATGATCCCACTTTTATTGAAGCAGCAAAAGTAATGGGCGAAACAATGACGCAGCAATCTAATACAACTAGCGCCATCACAACAGCCTATCGACAACTCACCGGTATCACACCAACAATAAAAGAAATTGCTTTGTTAACCAACTTGCAACAAATTGAATACAATAAATTTAAAGTCAACCCCAATAAAACAAAGGGCTGGTTAAATACTGGATTGTATAAAATTAATAAATCATTAGATCCTTGTTGGGTGGCAGCAAACACTGTAGTGGCTAGTACCATTTTGAATTCGGATGCAACCATTACTAAAAGATAATTTTATGGAAAAAGATTTTAAAATATATACGCAAGAATTTGACGCTATTAATAAAAAATTAGAGCGCAGAAATTTTTTAAAAAGTACGGCAGGCGGTTTAGGCGCAATGGCATTAGGAACACTTTTAAGCAGCAGCATTTCAACTAAATCATTTGAACAACAAATTTTAGAATCCTTACCCACCATCGCACCTAAAGCAAAACGAGTTGTTTATTTATTTATGAGTGGGGGGCCTTCACAATTTGAAACATTTGATTATAAACCAGGCCTAGCTATGATGCAAGGACAGGGGCTACCTGAATCGGTTCGAAACGGACAAAGATTAACAGGGATGAGTGCAAGTCAAGCGCTGTTGCCCATTGCGCCTTCTTTTTCTGAATTTAAACAATATGGGAAATCCAATACATGGGTAAGTGATTTGCTTCCTTACACCGCCCAAGTAGTGGATGAGTTATGTATTATTAAATCCATGTTTACTGAACAAATTAATCATGACCCTGCGCTTACTTTTTTTCAAACTGGACATCAACTCCCTGGTCGACCATCCATTGGTTCATGGCTTAGTTATGGACTAGGATCTGAAAATAAAAATTTACCAGCATTCATTGTATTGGTTTCAAAAAACGCATCAAGGGATCAGCCCTTGTATGCAAGATTATGGGGAAATGGATTTTTACCATCACAACATCAAGGGGTACAATTTAGAGCAGGGAATGATCCTGTTTTATTTTTAAATAATCCAGAAGGATATGATGGAAAAGACAGAAAAGAAATGTTACAATATTTATCTGAATTAAATAATTTACAAAATGATGTATGGGGTGATCCAGAAGTGGATGCGCGTATGTCACAATATGAACTTGCCTTTAGAATGCAAACCTCTGTGCCCGATGTGATGGATACCTCTACCGAATCGGATGAAATTTTTGAATTGTATGGACCAGACAGTAGAGAAAAAGGCACTTTTGCAGCTAATTGTATTTTAGCTCGAAAATTATTAGAAAAAGATGTACGATTTGTACAGCTGTACCACCAAGGATGGGATCATCATGGATCCTTGCCACAAGGTATGAAGCAACAATGCAAACAAACCGATCAAGCTTCAGCTGCTTTAATCATGGATTTAAAAAGAAGAGGCATGTTAGATGACACACTCGTAATATGGGGTGGTGAGTTTGGCAGAACCGTTTATTCTCAAGGAAAATTAGAAAAAGAAAATTACGGAAGAGACCATCATCCACGTTGTTTTACGATGTGGATGGCAGGTGCGGGGGTGAAGCCTGGAATCACTTACGGACAAACGGATGATTTTAGCTATAACATTATTAAAAATCCTGTTCATGTGCATGATTTTCAAGCAACCCTTTTACATATCATGGGGCTTAATCACGAACAACTCGTTTATAAATATCAAGGAAGGCGATTCCGATTAACAGATGTTTCAGGTAATGTGATCAACGATATATTGACATAAGTATTATACGCCTGCTTTTTTAAGCACTTCTAATGTTTTGCGAAGTCCTGTTTTGGCTACTTGCAAAAGATCTTGTTTATAATAATTAGGATTATATAATTCAAGTGAAATAAATCCTTTATACCCTGTTGCTTTTAAATCTTTAAAAATCGAAGTCAAAGGCAATATTCCATCTCCTGGATAAACACGATGTTCATCTCTTAAATCATTAAAGGCGGGCGAGGATGGAGCATCATTGAATTGAAAAATAGCGATGGCATCTCCTTTTAACATTTTTAAACCTTCAAATCCTCCATCACTAATATACATATGATATACATCTGGAATTACGGTTGCGTTGGGATGATTGGCATCCATGGCAATACCAGTAGCTTGACCCAGGGTTTTGATGGTAAAATATTTAACGAAAACCAAAGCCGGTTTAATATTAAATTCTTTCATTCCAATTTCTATAATATCACGATATCTATCTGCCACCCATTTTTGATTATAATTTTCGGGAAGGGAATTGGGAATGGTTTGAATATGTTCTGCACCTATATCATGGGCCATACGCATACGACGACGTGTTTCCTTAAGTGAAATTTCAAATTCAGCCATGGTTGCAGGAATTGCATTCCAAAGACCAATCACACTTGGCACTTTTAAACCTAATTTTTTTATCTCTGCACCAAGTTCTTTTAAGTTGCCACCGTTTTTTTCAAATTCTTCTAATTCGCTATCCCAGGGTTCAAGGCCATCATAACCCGCTGCTGCAGCAATTTTTACCTTATCCTTAAGTGAGGCGGGTCTAATGGTAGCCGTATCCAATGAAATAGGCCAAGGACTTGCGCCGTTTTGATATCGTTTCAATTTTTCATCTGCTGTATTAGATTCACCAAGCGCTATACCAGGTATCGCGCCCGCCATCAATCCAAGTGTGCTACTTAAACCAATAAAATTTCTTCTTTTCATAATACATCAGTGTTAATTGATTTTAAAAGTACAAATTTATATCGATAAGAATATTTGCTTTTACAATGATTCGACTTTATTGTTTCTTATTTTATTACTATCTGATCACAGTAAATAGAAATAGGTGAGCCAGAGCGAATATGCCAGGATGGTGTTTTTAATAAACTTTCTGCGTGCACTTTGATAAATCTTGCATTGGTTTCTAAATCAAAATCTTTTTTAAAGGAGAAAAATGAAATCAATTTCACATCAGGATTTTCAATGGGATTCGGATTGTTAGGATTCATTACCTTGATAGGTTCAGTGTATTGAATACCATCGGACGAAAGTGAATAACTTACATATTTTGGTAGGGAAAACAAATGCCAATCAGGTTGCGCCTGTGGATTTAAAAAATCCATATTAATCGTGTTAATCTTATTTACTTTACCTAAATCTAAAATGAATTCCATATGAGATCCTGTATAGTATACCCAATTTTGATCTGGTTCTTGCCATGATTCATAAGAAGCAAAAACACCATCGGTTAAAGCTTGTACAGGCTTGGATTTAGGGGCCGCCTGTGTAATAGGTATAATTGTCTTTTTGTATGCAACTGCATTTTCAATTTCATCCATATTATTAATGATGCGATGATAGGCATTTAAATAATGTTCAGGTGTACCACTTCGCTCTCTTAATAATTTTATTTTTTCACGTTGGCATCTATTTACAAAACGATCCACTAATATTTTCATTTCAGGTTTAACGGCCACTGTTCCATTTTCTTTTTTGAAAAACATACTTCTTTCTGTATCTATTTCAGTTCGCCCAATTTGAATGGCTGCATACATTAAGGGTAAACGAGCTGTTTGCACGCGTTGAAGTAAATTTGAATTATCAGCAACTGCATTTTCAGCTTGATCAAATAAGGAATGATAGACAGGCATCATGGTTGCCGATAAATAAGTATTCTTGGCGTGAATGGGATCGCCAAAGATGCTCAATTTCATCCCACTCGCCCTTAAAGCTTCTTGCATACGATCAATATACTTTCTAATAAATGTACCTGCAGTGCCAAAATAGCCAGTTAAAAATTCGTTCATTAATTCGCTCTCATCTGCATCGGGTTGCCACATGAGTTTAGAAATTAAATAAGATCGTAGCAAAGCCATTTCTGCTGCAGGTTCATTATTGGCTTGCATAAACAAACCCCTCACATTATTTTCAGTATAAAATTTAATATTGGGTTTGATTGTATATAAATTAGGGAAGGGAGATACAAAATTGGTAAACTGAATATTGTAATCCCATATTAAAATATCTTTTGATAGAGCGCCCCAATTGGTAAGGTCGTTCGAAAAAGCTTTATCCGTAACAAAAACGGGTGCTTCTCTTGAGCTTTCAATATTACATAACATAATATTGACATTGGATTCAATCTGAATATTTTTAGGAGCTTTTCTAGAATACCAATAAGCAAGTGTTGAAATTATTTTATCCGGAAATGCTTTCGCCACTTTATTTACAAACCAAATTATGGAACCACTTGGAACGCCACCATATTTTTCATTGAGGGCCTTACAATCACCGCATGCGCAATAACGATCATTATCATCTTGACTCACCGACCAATAAGTTGCATTGGGTTTTAGTTCTATTTTATTTTTTAAATTAGCTATTAATACTTGAAGCACTTCAGGATTAGATAAACATAATTGGGTGCCGGGCCTTCGCACTCCATCAATCAAAGAATAATATTCTGGATTTGTTTTACCGTATTGCTTAGATGGCACTAGTGTATCCAAGGTATGTACAAATAAACCCCATTCATCTCTTGTGGATAGTTTGTGCCAGTCTGAATAATCTTGTGGGGCCATTTGACTATAAGAAGTAGTGCGGTATTTTATTTTAGGATTAAATACTTTTTCTTTTTGGGGAATTTTTGAAATGGAGATTTTCGGTATAAAAGTTTCTTCTGCGCCAAATCTTTTAAAACCTATTTCATCTAATAAATCATATACCGCATATAAAATTCCTGCTTTTTTGCCACCCACTAGTATCAATTGATTATCCTGTATTTTACTTATATATCCATCCTCTTCTAATTGACTAATATCAATATTTTTTAATTTTGCAAAGCGAGTTTGACCTAAATAAATGGCCGATTTGTTTTTCGATTCGGATTCCTCTGCTATTTCAACATTAGATCCTATTATCGTTAATAAATAATGCTGTAATTCTTTTGCAGCCTGTTTTTCAATTGCTTTAGCTTGTTGTGGAATAATAATGACAACCGCTAATCCTTTTCCATTTAATAATTGAGCGCCAATATTTGTTGAGCTTAACCTTGCGTTTATTAAACCTGGGAAAAAAGTCAGTCCTGTTGCAATGATGCTAGTGTCTTTTAAAAACTGTAGTCTTGATACATTATGATTGGGCTTTTGCATGGAATATGCTTTTAGATGAATTGGGGTTATCTAAATTTAAACAATGTTTTAGATATTTAGAAAACATCTAACAGCAACTGGTCGATGTTAAAATTATAAGTTGGTTAAAAGTTTAATTTTTTAAACCTGGGAATTATCTAAACTAAAAAGCCCCCAACTTTCGTTGAGGGCTTGTGGCACCACCCGGGCTCGAACCGGGGACACAAGGATTTTCAGTCCTTTGCTCTACCAACTGAGCTACAGCGCCATTGGGTTTTTCATCCATCCCTTCGTTTTTCAACGATCGGGTCGCAAATATAGGTAGGGAATCTTATAATTCAAAAAACCGCACCTAGATAATAGCTAATATATTAGTACTCACAGTTTTTGGGGGTTCTCGCAAAAGGAATCACATCCCTTATATTGGTCATTCCCGTGACAAACAGTATCATTCTTTCAAAGCCTAAACCAAAGCCGGCATGAGGCACCGTCCCAAATCTTCTAGTATCAAGGTAGTAGCTCATCTCCTCTAATGGTATGTGCATGGCTTTCATTCTTGCCTCTAATTTATCTAGTCGCTCCTCTCTTTGTGATCCTCCCACAATCTCTCCAATACCCGGCGCTAGTATATCCATGGCCGCTACAGTTTCTCTACCTGGCTCACAGCCATCGTTCATGCGCATATAAAATGCTTTTATGGCAGCTGGATATCCTGTTACAATCACCGGCTTTTTAAAATGTTGTTCTACTAAATATCTTTCGTGTTCACTTTGCAAATCAATACCCCACTTTACTTCATATTGGAATTTCTTTTTCTTATAGTGAGGGCTATTTAATAAAATATCAATTGCCTCGGTATAGGTAATACGTTCAAAATTATTACTTAATACAATTTCTAATTTTTCTTTTAACCCAAAGCCACTTCTTTTTTCAGTGGGCAATTGTTTTTCCTCTTCTGCTAATCTTGCATCTAAAAAATCAATATCATCGGCATTGTTTTTTAGTACATAGTTTATTAAATATTTTATAAAATCTTCGGCAAGATTCATATTGTCTTCAATATCATGAAAAGCCATTTCTGGTTCTATCATCCAAAATTCTGCTAAGTGTCGTGTCGTGTTTGAATTCTCCGCACGAAAGGTGGGACCAAAAGTGTAGATCTCTGAAAACGCCATGGCGCCTAGCTCTCCTTCTAATTGACCACTCACGGTTAAGTTGGTTCCCTTGCCAAAAAAATCTTGTGTATAATCTATTTCTCCTTTTTCATTTTTAGGGGCCCCTTCAAGTGGAAGTGTGGTTACTCTAAACATTTCACCTGCACCTTCTGCATCAGAACTAGTAATAATAGGTGTGTGTAAATAGACGAAACCACGATCGTTGTAAAATTGATGAACTGCAAAGGCTAGTGAATGTCTTATTCTAAAAACCGATCCAAATGTATTGGTACGAAAACGCAAATGCGCTTTCTCTCTTAAAAATTCTAATGAATGTTTTTTAGGTTGTAATGGAAATTTTTCTGCATCACTGTCGCCTAAAATTTCAATCTTGCTCGCCTTTACCTCAACGCTTTGTCCCTTGCCTAAACTTTCAACCACAGTGCCATTTACTTTTAAAGAGGCACCCGTGGTAATTCGTTTTAAAATGGCTTCATCAAATTCACCCAAGGAGGCAACGATTTGAATATTAGCATTAGTGCTACCGTCGTTAAGTGCTATAAATTGATTATTTCTAAAAGTACGCACCCATCCCATGACCACGACTTCGGTACCCGTTGCGGTACCCGATAACAATTGCTTTACTTTAATTCGTTGATTGAACATATTTGTGTTTTCGAATGCCAAAGATAATCCGTTTCAATGGCCAAACAGCCCGTTTTAGACATAAAAAGCCATAAAAAATTGTTTTTTTGTTAAAAATCTGCTTAACATTGCAGTAGCAAAGAGCCAATGGATTCATTTAATGTTGATGGCTTGCTACCCAAATTTCCCTTATTCAATTTTCGGTCTCATATTATACCGACCGACATTTCAAAAAAGTTCTCAAATTAAGCTATCTCTTGATTCGATTTTTAAATAAACCATAGTTACACAGTGCAAGAAAAAGACGACAAACCAAAAAGGGGACGTAAGCCTATTGCGGCTGCCCCAGCCAAAAAAGCGACTTCGGCTGCCTCTTCTGAAAAGAAACCTGCTCTTAAAAAAGCAATCCCAGTCAAAAAAGTAGAGCCAGTCAATAACAATTCTGAAGATGACAAGGCCTCCAAAATTGCTCAAGCATTATTTGGGGACGAAAGTAGTGCTAGCGCGGGTGCCGAAAATCAGCCAGCAGCACCTGCCAACAATTCAAATCAAACAGGACAGGGCGAACCGACTAACCCAAATGGCGCTGCTCCAAATAATGCACCAAATGGTCCAACGCATCCTGCACAACGCTACCCACAACCTAAAAAAGAACCCGTTTTTAATGTGGAGTTTGATGGCGTGATAGAATCTGAGGGTGTTTTGGAAATTATGCCAGATAACTTTGGCTTTCTTAGATCCTCCGATTACAATTATTTATCTTCCCCTGATGATGTATATGTTTCCCCCTCTCAAATAAAATTATTTGGATTAAAGGTGGGTGATACGGTACATGGAACAGTTCGCGTTCCGCGTGAGGGTGAAAAATATTTTGCATTAACAAAAGTGCATCAGGTCAATGGAAAAAATCCAGATGAAATTCGCGATCGTATTCCTTTTGATTATCTAACGCCTATTTTTCCTTATCAAAAATTAAATTTATATACATCGGCTAGTAATTATAGCACGCGTATTATGGATTTATTTACGCCAATTGGTAAAGGACAAAGAGGATTGATTGTTGCGCAACCTAAAGTGGGTAAAACCATGTTGTTAAAGGAAGTGGCCAACGCTATTGCAGCAAATCATCCAGAATGTTATTTGATTATTTTATTAATAGATGAAAGACCAGAGGAGGTAACCGATGTAGAGCGCTCAGTAAAGGGTGAGGTGATCGCGAGTACTTTTGACGAACCAGCTGAAAAACATGTTAAGGTTTCGTCGGTAGCTTTACAAAAAGCAAAACGCTTGGTAGAGTGTGGTCACGATGTGGTTATTTTATTAGATTCTATTACACGTTTAGCACGTGCACACAATACAGTAGCACCAAGTTCTGGTAAGGTATTATCTGGTGGAGTGGAAGCCACTGCCCTACTTCGTCCAAAACAATTTTTTGGCGCAGCGCGTAAAATTGAAAATGGAGGATCGCTTACTATACTAGCTACCGCATTAATTGAAACTGGATCAAAAATGGACGAGGTTATTTTTGAAGAATTTAAGGGAACAGGTAATATGGAATTAGTATTGGATCGTCGTTTAGCAAATAAACGTATTTTCCCTGCGATAGATTTAGTTGGATCTAGCACACGTCGTGATGATTTATTATTAGATAAAGAAGTTTTAGGAAGAATGAATATTCTTAGATTATTTATCAATGATATGAATAACGACGAGGCGATGAATGAATTATTAAAAAGAATGCGAGGCACCAAGGATAACGAAGAATTCCTTGCCAGCATGAACAGATAAATAAAAAGGCCCTTAATAAAATTTAAGGGCCTTTTTATTTTTTAAGCGCCTTCTTCTTTAAAGTAATTGCTTTTCTCAATTTCTTCTCGCACTTTTTCTGGCACTAAATAACGAATGGTAATTCCATCTTTTCTATTATTTCTAATTAGTGTTGCAGATAATTTTAATAAAGGAGCATCTAATATAATAACGCTTGCACCATAATCATTGGTGATGTCAAAACCATCACGACGATATACTATGAACTTATAATTTTTTACAAGTGCTTCAAAGTTTTTCCACTTGGGTAAATTTTGAAAACTATCTGCTCCCATGATCACCGAAAATTCATGTTGCGGATATTTTTCTTGTAAATAAGTAAGCGTGTCAATAGTATAAGAAGGTTTGGGTAGAGAGAATTCAATATCTGATACTTTTAATTGTGTATCATCTTCTATGGCTAATTTCGCTAAATGTAGGCGGTCATATTCGTTTAATAAACTTCCTTTCGGCTTAAGTGGATTTTGAGGAGACACAACTAACCATACTTGTTTCAGGTCTGAATGATTGGCTACAAAACTCGCAACCATCAGGTGGCCGTTATGTATGGGGTTAAATGAACCAAAAAACAAACCTATCTTCATTTTAGTAATTAGTTGATTATCAATTGTTTATGCAGATTTAGGAGCAATGAAAATACTATCTGCTTCATTCATTCTTAAGCTGAGTAAATAACCTGCTACTGAAATTGAAATAGGATCACCGAGTGGTGCAATTTGCTCCACCGTGATTAACTCTCCAGGTATGCAACCCATTTCCATTAACTTCAAAAAGATATCATCGTTTTCAAAAGAATGAATAATTCCGGACTCCCCCATTTTTAATTCAGATAGTTTCCTCATAATAATAATACAAAGATAGTTCTTGGATTACAGAAATAGTTACGAAATTTGGAGCATTGAATAACAATCTATTATGAGTACAACCATCTCTTTTAATAAAGTGGATAAAAACGCAACACTGGGTAATCGAGTGGCGCTAAGGACCTTCATTGAAAAGCAATTTAAGAAGCATGGTATACAGGTACAATCATTGCAATACGTTTTTTGCTCGGATCAATATTTATTGGATATTAATAAGTCTTACCTAAAACACGATTATTACACAGATATTATAAGTTTTGATCTATCAGAAACCAAGGATGCCTTCATTGGTGAAGTTTATATAAGTGTAGACCGGGTGAAGGACAACTCAAAAACCCATCAAACTGCCTTCACTGAAGAATTACTTAGGGTAATTTTTCATGGTGCCCTCCATTTTTGTGGTTTTAAGGATAAAAAGCCGGCCGATGCCAAAGAAATGCATGCTCAGGAGAATAAATGGTTAAAATCTTATCTAAAATACAGCTCCTAGCTCCGATCGTCCTTCATAACTGTTCCATGTGGAACATTTGGCCAAATTTATAAATTAACAAATCTAAAAGGTTCCATGTGGAACATCTCGGTGTATTCCTACTTTTTTACCATTAATTGAATTGCTTGGTATTCAATACAGGCTTATCTTTGCAAACTTATATGTTTCCAAAATACAATGTCATAGTAGTTGGTGCTGGCCATGCGGGCTGTGAGGCGGCGGCGGCAGCAGCCAATATGGGCTCCAAGGTTCTATTGGTGACCATGAATATGCAAACCATTGCCCAAATGAGTTGTAACCCCGCTATGGGTGGCATTGCTAAGGGTCAAATAGTTAGGGAGATTGACGCACTTGGAGGTTATAGCGGAATTGTAAGCGACTTAAGTACCATTCAATTTAGAATGCTTAATAAAAGTAAGGGTCCCGCAATGTGGAGTCCTAGAGCACAAAATGACCGTATGCTATTTGCTACAAAGTGGAGGGAAATGCTAGAAAACACACCCAATGTGGATTTTTATCAGGATTCAGTACAAGAATTGATCATTAAGAATAATAAAGCTTGTGGTGTTATCACAAGCCTAGGACACAAAATTGAATCAGATGCGGTCGTTATTACTAGTGGAACATTCCTAAATGGAATTATACATATAGGGGAAAAACAAATAGGCGGGGGAAGGGTGGCCGAAAAAGCATCTACTGGAATCACCGAACAATTGGTGTCCTTTGGATTAGAGGCAGATCGATTAAAAACAGGTACACCGCCAAGGGTGGATGGCCGTAGTCTTGACTATAGTAAAATGGAGGAGCAAAAAGGAGATGATGAGGTAGTGGGATTCTCCTATTTAAATACCGCCAAGGTAAAACCAGAAGATCAGCGCTCTTGTCATATCACCTACACTGATACTAAGGTTCATGAAATATTAAAGACTGGTTTTGATCGTAGTCCAATGTACCAGGGTCGTATTGGTGGTGTAGGTCCAAGATATTGTCCAAGCATTGAAGATAAAATTAACAGGTTCGCTGACAGAGAAAGGCATCAATTATTTGTTGAGCCTGAGGGTTGGAATACAGTAGAAATATATGTAAATGGATTTAGTACAAGCTTACCAGAAGAAGTACAATACGAAGCTCTTCGTATGGTTCCTGGTTTTGAAAAAGCTAGGATGTTCAGACCGGGATATGCGATTGAGTATGATTATTTTCAACCAACCCAACTTACTTATACGCTTGAAACCAAAGCGCTAGAAAATCTTTATTTCGCAGGACAAATAAATGGAACTACCGGTTATGAAGAAGCTGCCTGCCAGGGAATTATGGCTGGAATCAATGCACATTTAAAAATCAATAATCAAGCACCGCTTATATTACAAAGGAGCGAGGCTTATATTGGGGTTTTGATTGATGATTTAATTAGCAAGGGAACAGAGGAACCTTATCGCATGTTTACTTCTCGTGCCGAATTTAGAACCTTATTAAGACAAGATAATGCAGATCTGCGCCTAACTGAAATGAGTTATAAATTAGGATTAGCAAAGGAAGAAAGAATGCGCAGGGTAGAAGAAAAAATAAAACAAGTAGCTGGTATTAAAACAATATTAAATACTGAATCTATTGAACCAGATACCATCAATGAATTTTTAACAGACATTGATTCTGCCAATATAACTGAAAAGCAAAAAGCATCAAAACTTGTGCTACGACCCAATATTAGCCTACAACAAATTTTGACAAACAACACTTTACTTGCCGAAAAATTAGTTGAATTTGATACCGAGTGTTTAGAGCAGGCAGAAATTCAAATTAAATACGAGCGCTATATTGAAAAAGAGAAAGAGATTGTAGAGCGCATGGCAACACTTGAAAATAAAACGATACCCGCTAATTTTGATTACGATAAATTATCAGCAATTTCTATCGAAGCCTTACAAAAATTTAAAAAAATTAGACCGCTCACTCTGGGTCAAGCAAGCAGAATAAGTGGGGTAAATCCTAGTGATGTTCAAATATTGATGGTTCATATGGGTCGCTAGACGTATACATTGTAATAGTATGTAATATTCAATTACCCTTTATCAAAAAAAACATTTTATTGAAGCTTTGACGATTAGTTTTTAGTAGCTTTAAAATCCTTTTAAGGATGATTAAACAAAAAACAGTTGCGTATGAAGCGTATTTTATCAACTCTTGTTTTTGCATGTATCTTAATAATTACAAATGCACAAGAGTCATTCCCAATTAACGGAGTTAGAGACATTCGAAGTGGATTATATGCATTTACGAATGCAACCATAATTCAAAATGAAAACACTAAAATTGAAAAAGGTGTTTTAATTATAAAAATGGGTAAAATAGTAGCAGTTGGGGCCAACCTCACCGTGCCCGCCGAAGCCATCGTTATAGATTGTGCAGGCAAATATATTTACCCATCATTTATTGATCCATTTACAGATTATGGAGTTGTAGCGACAAGGCGTGCGGTAGGAGGATTTAATTTTGGAGCACCTGGCCAGTTTATTTCAAACAAACCGGGTCCTTATAATTGGAACCAAGCTATAAAACCTGAAATTAACGCTGTCGAAGTTTTTGTAAATGACGAAGCAACAGCTAGTACATATAGAGCCAATGGTTTTGGGGCCGTCTTCACACATTTAAAAGATGGTTTAGCGCGTGGAACGGGCGCAGTCGTAAGTTTAGCAACCGAAAATAATAATACTGCCGTTCTAAAAACAAAAGCAGCATCGGTATATTCATTTGATAGGGGAACCTCAACACAATCTTACCCAAGTAGTCTAATGGGAAGTATTGCGGTGTTGCGTCAAACCTATTTAGATGCTAAATGGTATCAAACCAAGCCTGTGGGTGAGGGTACCAATCTTTCATTAGAAGCATGGAATAATAATCAAGCAATGCCACAAATTTTTGCAACCGACGATAAGTGGAATACCGTGCGTGCAGATCGAGTTGGAGATGAGTTTGGTGTACAATATATTATTAGAGGTGGTGATAATGGTTATCAGCGTATCGACGAAATGGCTAAAACAAAAGCGTCATTTATATTAGGTGTTGATTTTCCGATTGCAATGGATGTAGAAGATCCTACTGATGCAAGATTTGTATCATTAGCAGATATGAAACACTGGGAATTAGCTCCTACGAATTTAAGTACCTTCGAAAAAGCAAATATTGTTTTTAGTATTACATCGGGCGATATGAAGGATTCAAAACAATTTTTAGCGAATGTTAAAAAAGCGATACAATATGGTTTAAGCGAATCAAAAGCATTAGAAGCTTTAACCAAAATCCCTGCAACACAATTAGGCGTGTATGATCAAGTGGGATCTATTGAAACTGGAAAATGGGCAAACTTTATCATTACCACCGATCCAATCTTTTCTAGCAATTCAAAAATTATCGAAAACTGGGTACAAGGAAACAAGTATGATGTGAACGAGGGGGAGTGGCAAAACCTAGCAGGTAGATATAAATTATCTATTAATAAAAACGGAAGCGCCACAGATTATAATTTAGAAGTTAAAAAAGATTTATCCGCTTCCATTATTGGAACAGATACTTTAACAGCAAAAATTACACTAAGCGAATCTTTAATTAAAATAAGCTTTCCTACTAAAAAAGGAAGAGGTGCTGAACAACTAAGACTGGGCGGCGTTGTAGCGGGAAATACTTGGTCTGGTGTGGGTAGTGATGGAGCGGGTAACAAAACAACTTGGACTGCTTCATATACCGGAGCCTTGACAGCTTCAACTGAAAATAAGCGGCCAATAGATAGCGTTCGAATAATTTCAAAAATAACATACCCCTTTGTTGGTTACGGAAACGAAGTTGTACCTAAACAAGAAACGATTTTAATTAAAAACGCTACTGTGTGGACTAATGAAAAAGAGGGCATTTTACAAAATACTGATGTATTAATTAAAGCAGGAAAAATTAGTAAAATAGGAAAAGGTATTAGTGACGCAACAGCAAGAGTGATAGATGGAACAGGTAAACACCTTAGTGCGGGCATCATTGACGAACATTCTCATATAGCAGCCATGTCGATTAACGAAGGTGGACAATCGGTAACTTCTGAAGTGCGCATTGCTGATAATTTAAATCCTGAGGACATTAATATATATCGTCAATTAAGTGGCGGTGTTACCAGCTCACATATTTTACACGGTTCTGCTAATACGATTGGTGGACAAACTCAGTTAATTAAATTACGCTGGGGTGCAACCGACGAGGGTTTAAAATTTGCAGGAGCTGACGGTTTTATAAAATTTGCGTTAGGTGAAAACGTAAAACGCACCACTAGCCAAAGCAACAATCGCTATCCAGATACAAGAATGGGAGTAGAAGAAGTATTAAATGATGCTTTTGATAGAGCGGTTGATTATCAAAAAACTTTAAAAGCAAATCCTGCAGCTCGTCACGATTTAGAATTAGACGCACTTGTTGAAATAATGAATAAAAAACGTTTTATTACTTGTCACTCTTATGTTCAACCCGAAATTACGTATACGATGCGTATTGCTGAAAAATATGGCTTTACTATTAACACCTTTACACATATTTTAGAAGGCTATAAGGTGGCAGATAAAATGAAAAAGCACGGAGCGAATGTATCTACCTTCTCAGATTGGTTTATGTATAAAACAGAAGTGCAAGACGCAATTGCGTATAATGCAGCAATTATGCAAAAAGTGGGGTTAAATGTTTGTATCAATTCTGACGACGCCGAAATGGCTCGTCGTTTAAATCAAGAAGCGGGTAAAGTTGTAAAATATGGAGGCGTGAGCGAGGAAGAGGCTTTGAAAATGGTTACCCTAAATCCTGCTAAAGCACTTCATGTTTCTGATAAAGTAGGAAGTATTAAAACAGGTAAAGACGCAGATGTCGTCTTGTGGTCAGATCATCCTTTAAGCATTTATGCAAAAGTTGAAAACACAATAGTTGATGGTATTGTTTATTTTGATAGAAGTAAAGATGCAGAAATGAGTAAAAAAATAACCAACGAGAAAACGAAGTTGATACAAAAAATGTTAGGTGATAAAAGATCGGGTATGCCAACGCGTGGAGCGGTACCTAGTTTTCAAATTCTTTTAACCTGTGGTGATCACGAACACGAAGATCATATGGCCACCATTTATGAAAATCAAAATAATTAATTTATGCAAAACAAATATTCAAAATTATTTATAGCTTCTATTTCTTTATTGGCTATTACTGCATCCGCACAAGAAACGGTTTATCCAGTATTACCACAAAAGGGAATCACGGCAATCACTCATGCATCAGTGCATGTTGGAAATGGAACCGTATTATCCGACGCCACCATATTATTTGAAAAGGGAAAAATCACAGCAGTCGGTAATGGCATTGCTTTACCAAAAGGGGCTACCGAAATTGATGCAACTGGAAAAGAAGTATATCCTGGATTAATTTTACCAAGCTCATCATTAGGATTGCGTGAAATTAGTAGTGGTGTTAGAGGAAGTAATGACTTTTTAGAAATAGGAGATAACAATGCCGATATTCGCACAATCGTTTCATATAACACGGATTCTAAAATTATAAATGTATTACGATCTAATGGTATTTTATTAGCACACATATCTCCATCTGGTGATTTAATTGAAGGTAGATCAAGCGTGGTACAATTAGATGCGTGGAATTATGAAGACGCTGAATATAAGGCCAACACTGGTATGTATATTAGCATGCCATCTCTAATGTCTCGTCGTGGCGGTCGCGGTGGGTTTATGCGTCAATCAGGTGGTGGTGATGCAATTAAATCAGCATTTGAAAAAATAGAAACCATTAAAAAATACCTGACGGATGCTAAAGCATATTGTCAAGAAAAAATACACACAAGCAATAATTTAAAACTAGAAGCGGCGCGCTCGCTTTTTGAAGGACAAACTAAATTATATGTTCGTGCAAACGAAGTAAAACAAATGTTAATCGCAATTGATTTGGGAAAAACATTTGGTATTAATATAGTTATCGTGGGAGGGTCTGAAAGCTTTCAAATTGCTGGCATTTTAGCTGAAAATAAAATTCCAGTCATTTTAGATCAAGAACATGCGCTTCCAGCTACTGAAGATGACGATATTGATCAACCTTATAAAACCCCTGCGCAATTACAAAAAGCAGGAGTCTTGTTTGCACTAAACGATATGTCTGATAATACCAAACAGCGCAACCTAAGCTTTAATGCCGGGACAGCAGCAACCTATGGTTTGACGAAAGAAGAAGCGCTTTCTGCAATTACATTAAATACGGCGAAGGTTTTGGGAATAGATAATATGACTGGGTCTATCGAAACAGGTAAAGATGCCAATATCATCATTAGTACAGGTGATATTATGGATATGAGGGGCAACCAATTAACACAAGCCTTTATTCAAGGTCGTTTGATTTCATTAGACAATAAACAGCTTCAATTATACGAGCGTTATAAACATAAGTATGGTTTAAAATAAATATTTTGACCGGCCACTTGTTAAGTGGCCGTTTTTTTTGGGTATCTTAGCAACATGTCTAAAAAACTATTTTTATTGGATGCGCTGGCATTAATTTACCGTGCCTATTATGCACTAATTCGAACACCTCGTATCACAACAACGGGTATTAACACCAACGCGCAGTTTGGTTTTACCAACACCCTGCTTGAAATTATACGCAAAGAAAACCCAACACATATTGCGGTATGTTTTGATACCCATGCGCCTACAGAAAGGCATACTGATTTTGCAGACTATAAAGCAAACCGGCAAGAAACACCCGAAGATTTATTAAGCTCACTTCCTCATATTAAGGCCATTATCGAAGGATTTAATATACCTGTTATTGAATATGACGGATATGAAGCAGACGATATCATTGGGACCCTTGCTTGGCAAGCTGCGGACATGGGTTATGAGGTTTATATGGTAACTCCAGACAAAGACTATGGGCAATTGTTAATACATCCTAATGTATATATATGGAAGCCCCCAGCTTTTGGTAATAAAGAAGAAATTGTAGATGCTAAAAAGATTTGTGAAAAGTGGGATATACAAAGAGTAGAACAAGTGATTGACATGTTGGGTTTAATGGGAGATGCTTCAGACAATATTCCAGGTATTCCTGGCGTGGGTGAAAAAACTGCTGCAAAACTTTTGAAATTATACGATACACTAGAGGGTGTCTTAGAAAATGCCGATAAAATTACGGGCTCAATGGGTGAAAAAGTGCGCGCAGGAAAAGCGTCTGCTATTATGAGTAAAAAACTGGCCACTATTATTACTAACGTACCGGTACAATTTCATGAAGAAGATTTTAGATTAAAAGAAAAAAATAAAGCAGCACTTACTGAAATATTCAATGAACTAGAATTTAAAACCCTAGGTAAAAGAATATTGGGAGATGATTTTGCAATTACCAACACCCCTTCGAAAAACGAAGATCGGGAAGCTCAACAACAAACTGATTTATTTGGTAACACAGTAAATGTAAAACCCACAAAACAAAAAACAAATAAAAAAATAAGTGAAGACGAAAATGCTAGTGTATTAGAAAATGAAGACAATAGTGATGAAAATGATTTTGGTGGAATGGAAGCGGCGCTTGTTGTTAATAAAAATATTGACAACACCGCTCACGATTATAAATCGGTTATTGGTGAAAAAGCAATTGATGAATTAATTGCTGTGCTATTAAAACAAAAAGAAATTTGTATTGATACGGAAACCACCGGAGTGGATGCAAATAATGTTTCAATAGTAGGATTAAGTTTTTCATTTAAAGAACACGAAGGCTATTATATTCCGGTTGAAGATGATGGTGATGGGAAAACGGGAGCAGCGTTTATATTAAAAAAATTTAAACCACTTTTTGAGGATGTAAACATTACTTGGATAGGACAAAACTTAAAATATGATTTTTTGGTTTTGAAATGGTATGGAGTTGAGTTAAAAGGAAAAACATTTGATACCATGTTGGCGCACTATGTGATAGAACCAGAAGGCAGGAGGGGTATGGATTTGCTTAGTGCACAATTTTTAGGATATGAGCCGGTGTCAATTACTTCTATCATTGGAAAGAAGGGGAAAAATCAAGGTAGTATGCGTGACGCCCCTATTGAACAAATAACACAATACGCGGCAGAAGATGCTGATATTACATTACAGCTTAAAAATTGTTTTACACCCCTCATTAAAAAAAGAGGGGTTGAACAAATTTTTAACGAAGTAGAAAATCCTCTGGTTCGGGTATTAGTAGACATGGAATATGAGGGGGTTAAAGTAGATACTGCATTTTTAAGTGAATACAGCAAGGTCTTAGAGGTGGATGCAAAAATTAGTGAAGAGCGCGTATATGAACAGGCAGGTGTAAGATTTAATTTGGCCTCTCCAAAACAATTAGGTGAAGTGTTGTTTGATATTTTAAAATTAGATGCAAAAGCTAAAAAAACAAAAACCGGACAATACGCAACCGGCGAAGATGTTTTACAAAAAATGGCAGCCAAGCATAAAATAGTAGACGACATTTTAAATTTTAGAGAGTTGACTAAATTAAAATCTACCTATGTCGATTCTGTTCCAGCTTTAATCAATCCAAAAACGGGTCGAATTCATACAAGCTATGCACAAGCAGTTGCGGTAACGGGTAGATTAAGTAGCACTAACCCTAATTTGCAAAACATTCCAATAAGAAGTGAGCGTGGTAGAGAAATAAGAAAAGCATTTATTCCTAGAGATCCTAGCCGCGTTTTAATTAGTGCAGATTATTCACAAATAGAATTAAGAATTGTCGCGGCCATGAGTGGTGATCCTAATATGTGCGAAGCTTTTAAACAAGGGAAAGATATTCATACCGCTACTGCTGCAAAAGTGTATGGCATTGAAGAAAGTGCAGTGACAAAGGAAATGCGCTATAAGGCGAAAAGTGTCAACTTTGGAATTATATATGGTCAAGGTGCTTTTGGCTTGGCAGAAAACCTAGGTATTCCAAGAGCGGAGGCAAAAGAAATCATTGATAATTATAAAAAGGAGTTTCCTAATATTCAGTTATACATGGATCAACAAATAAACAAGGCAAAAGAGATTGGATTTGTTGAAACATTAATGGGGCGCAAGCGATGGCTAAGAGATATCAATAGTAGTAATTTTACCGTTCGAGGATTTGCTGAACGAAATGCGATTAACTCTCCTATTCAGGGGTCGGCTGCTGATATGATTAAGTTGGCGATGATAAAAATTCATAGTGAAATGAAAAAATCAAAATGGGATTCTAAAATGATCTTACAAGTACACGATGAATTGGTATTTGATGCAACTGAAAAAGAAATACCTGCACTAAAGGAGTTGATATTAAATTGTATGAAAACCGCTATGGTATTACCTAATGGTGTACCGGTTGAAGCAGAAGTGGGTGTGGGGAAAAACTGGTTAGAGGCACATTAAACTATCCCTTCTTTTTATATACAGGGACGGTGCTACAGGGTTCCCCATACATAATGCTTTTTACTGTGGGCCTTAATTTTTGTGTAATAGCAATATAAGCCGACTCTCCAATTGGTGTATCGCCACAGCCCTTTATAACAACGCGTTGATCTAAATAATCATTTGCGTTAATAGCAAAAATACCTTGCAATAATATTTGTTCGCGAACCTTTTGTTCATCACCAAAAAAAACGGAATGTGCAAAAGGATTAATACAAGAAACAATCAACATATTAGCCCACATAGGAATGATTGCATCGGTAGAACAAAAAATTCCAACTATTTTATTTTCATATTGCGACCAATCAATTTCATTAAGAGAAGCCCTAAACTCTTTTTCTTTTAAAATCAGTTCTTTAAACAAAAAAGGTTTTATATCAAAAACAACCACTTCATTGTTTGGAATAAATTCAGCAAGATCGATACTGATTAAGCCGCTTTCGGCCACCTTATTTATAAATGGTTCTGACATAAGGCAAAATTAAGTACAATTTTGTTGTGATGTTGTAGAACTTAGAAAAAGAAAAGGGCCCCGAAAATCGGAGCCCTACTGCTTTATAATGAGGGGAAATTAATAAACCTTATTTCTATTGTCCTTTATATTGGCCACTTTTTTAAGTGCAACATTGGTTCTAAACATTACATTTCTAAGGCGTTGAAGGGTTTCGTCCAAAAATAAAGACGGGTCTTGTTGTGTTGCTTTCGCACCAAGTGCGCTTACACTTACCATAAACACACCTGTATTTCCAGCTATAGGTTCGCTTACCTTATTAATAAGGCTTTTATTAAAGGCTGCTCCTACAATTTTTGGTTCATTTCCTATATTTGGAAGGGTTGAAAAACTATAACCAATACTATCTAATTTTTGAACATTGGTTTTAGCACTAGCAGCGTATGCCTCAAGTGTATTTCCTTTAAATGTATTTTTTATAGTTGTCGCCTTTTTTTTATCTCTTATAATTCCTTCTACCTGGGGTCTTCCTGCTTCAGCACTCATTAAGCCCTTTTTTTCTTCGCTTGTGATGATGGCCACTAAATAATTATCTGCCACCTCAAACGGCTCAGAAACATCATTAACACTCTTGTCAAAAACCCAACGAACCATTGATCTTGATTCGCCCACTCCTTGAATATTAAAATCATTTAACTTAATGCCAGTAGCTGGTAGCGCTTGTTTATTAATTTTTACAGCGTTACTGTTAAAACTTTTTTGATCAGTACAAGAGGTTGCGAATTGAGCTGCCGCAGTAGAAGCTGTATTAATAGTTTCAGAACTAGGTAATAAAGGCTTAGATAAATAAGCAATTTTATAAGCAGTTGATTTTGGGGTTTGTTTTAAAATCTCAACATAATGATATCCAAATTCTGTTTTTACCACCTGCTTTGTTCCAACAGGATTACTAAAAGAGAAATCATTAAAAACAGGTGTCATTTGTGCTTGAGGAAACATTTCAATTTTTCCGTTCAGTGTTTTACTTCCTTGATCATCAGAATATTTTTGACAAAGAGCATCAAATGATGCACCACCTTTTATAGCAAGGCTAATACTGTCAGCTAATTTTTTAGCAACACTATCTAGTTTTATTTGTTGACCATTTTGAGGATTCATTGTAGCAATTAAAATATGTCTTACACTCGCGCTATCGGGCCACTGGGTAATACCAACTACTTTTGCAATTGTATAATTTTTTGCATCTAAATAAGGTCCAAAGACACCGCCAATAGGTAAAGATAGAATGGAGTCTTTTTGAGGAATTTGAATTCTATTTTTACTTAAAAAACTATTATAAAAAACATTTTCAGTTCCTACTTTATTTAAGAAAGCAACAACATCGGTTGTTTTTTTAAAATCATCTTTAAGGGTTGCGGCCAGTGTATATGCGGCAACTGAATCATTATGTGATGGTGCGGCACTAAAAGAAACAAAGCTAATATTTCTTGTTGTTTCGTCAACCTGATATGCGGGTGCGTTTTCTTTTAAATAGGTTTCAACCTCATTATTAGAAACTTTTATTGTGCTATCTATTATAGAGTTATAAGGAACACCTACGTATGAAATATTAGAAATTGCTTTTGATTCTGCAAGTTCTTTATCAGCTAACCATTTTGGAAGTTGTATTCCCTTTATTACTAATGCTTGATATTTACTTCTTTGTCTATTTTCAATAGAGGGGGCGATATAAAAATTTTCTATTTGATTAATTTGTTCTTTATTCTTACTCTTTTTAATTTGAGCAATCGCTTGGCGTGCATCACTTACTCTAAATTCTCCAGTTGCCCTATCGGTAAACTCTTGTTTAAAGGGGGATTCATTTCCAAACAACACATCATTGAGCTCTTTATTTCCTACAGTAATACCAAGTTTTTCTTCTTCTGATTTAAATAATAAAAGGTCAACCTCTTGATTCCAAAGAAAACCAATAATCTGCTCTCTTTTAATACCCTGAGAAGCATAATTTTGTACCTGTATTTCTACTTTTTGCTCGAATTCACTTTTTTTAATTTCAGTGCCGTTTACTGATCCAAGGGTATTAGTATTACTACCTCTATTTTGGCGGCCCACCCCATCTTGTAATATAAAAGCAACTAATGCTATTACAATAATAGTAAAGATGATCCAAGCACCTCTTTCGCGAATGTTCTGAATAATTGACATATATCTATAATTATAGGAGAGCAAAAATAATGTT
>JBAXVC010000040.1:0-2374 GCA_037129315.1 Chitinophagia bacterium
AGGTGTTTAGGTGTTTAGGTGTTTAGGTGTTTAGGTGTTTAGCGAAGACCCTACATTTATTCGGAAAAGTATTAATTCAAAGATTTTAAAAAATAATTTAAATTGATTCGGGATCATCAATCGAAGGCAGCGACTAAACGCCTAAACACCTAAACAACTAAACGTTTAAACTAATCACTAACTTTGCCCCTAACACAACCCCGGTAATTTTTGACCAAACTAGAACGCATACTGATCACCTGGCCTCCCATAACCTTTCTGTTAAGGAGGTCGCAGCATTGGCATTTACCCGGTTTTGAAGGAGTACCTCTCTACGATGTAATTAAATTCTTTTACAAGCAGATCAAAAATGGGAGTCTTACAGAAAGGGCTTCCGCCGTTGCGTACAATTTTATCATGGCCATTCCGCCATCCTTTCTGTTCCTGTTCACCTTCATCATGCAAATGCCCTTTTTTAAAAAAGTTGAGATACAACGGCAGATAACCATTTTGATAAAAGACATGATCCCTGCTGATGGTTACAATAAGAACATCATTAGTTTTATTGATAAAACTTTTTTCAATGCCCCAATTTTCGGCTTGTTATCATTTGGTTTGATACTGGCCCTTTTCTTTGCATCCAATGCCATGATGGGATTGATGCGTTCGTTCAATAAAAATTATATCGGCTTTGAAAAAAGAAGAGGGTTGCACGACCGATGGATCGCGATCAGGCTTACGGCATTGATATTCGGATTGGTATTGGGTTGCATCACTTTGTTGATCACACAGGGCAATGTGCTTAAATTCTTCGGACTCCACAGTGCTGGCTGGAGAGAATTTATATTTTATGGAAGATGGGTCTTTATCATCGGACTGGTATTTTATTCCATAGCATTTATTTATAAATATGCTCCTGCGGTACCCAAAAGATGGAAACTGGTTTCGCCCGGTAGTATCCTGGCTACATTTCTTTGTTTGCTGGCTTCATATGGCTTCTCTGCATTCGTTAATAATTTCGGCAGGTACAATGCCCTCTATGGCTCTATCGGTAGTATCATTGTACTCATGGCCTTAGTGTATATCAATTCACTGGTCTTACTGATCGGTTTCGAATTGAACGTGAGCATCAAATCGCTAAAGCTGATTGCTACACATCGTGATGAAGTCGAGAAAGAGGCTGGTCATTAATAAGTTATACTCAAATAATTTATCGTTCTATCCATTTTCCTGCAAAGGCTTCAAAAAACTGTTTTAGCTATCCAAAGCAAAAATAACTACCAACATACCACTTATAGGGTATTGTTTGCTACCACAATAATAAATACTTTACATTTTAAAAAAAAAGAAATGAAATTCATACTTCTGATAAATAAAGAACCACCAACAGATATTTTTAAAAGTAATTGACGTACCTATTTTCTATAAACATTAAATTATTTAATATGAAAAAGTTTATTTTTTTTCTCTGTTTTTCAACAGTTATATTAACATCATGTATTGCTCAGAATCTTTCAAAAGCGATTGAAAACTCTTTTGGTGAAAAACTTTATTCAAAGATGAATGCCAAGTTGTTTGTAAAAGATGTTGGGGCAAATTATCAGTTAATTCTTATTAGAACAAATGGATTCGTAAACGACTCTTATGATAGGGCTATAATAATTTTCTCTGAAAGCGCCTTATCTAAATTACCATTAAATTCAAACGATGATTATGAAATTCAAATACCAGATAGTAAGAAATATCTTGTAATTTATAACACAACAAAAAACCAAATTTCATTTGTGGGCACTTCTGATATGCAAAACAAAATAAAAATTATTAAGTCAAACTCGAATCTTACAAATGCTATATCCAACATTGACTGCTTAGGGTATGGCATGTCTTATTTAACAGGCAGTTGGAATGCACAAAAGATTGTGGAAAATCATTATAAAATCCCATTCAATTCACTTGATTTCTCAAGAAATATTAATCCGGTATCTCCCCAAATGTTGATTGAAGACCCAGGAGTATCTTGTAAAGAAGGAACATGCACATCAGGAGGGGCTGGTTCAAATTCATGCTCAATAACAGAAGGTGAAGTAATGTCTTGTTCAGTAACCTGCAATACTGGTTATTATGCTTGCTGTGTAAGCAGTACAACAAGATGCTATTGTTGTAAGGTCCAAGCTAATTAATATATCGCAATTAAAAAACATGGGTTGGAATTAATTTTTCAACCCATGTTTTTTTTCTAAAGATAAAGTTCAATTGATGTTTCCTAAGGGAATCAGTTTGCATAAATCACTTCAACGATAAATATCACATACCCAAATGAGCCTTCATGGTGGCTTAAATAAGCTTTTGGCGAATCCCCCATTTCAAGCTAATTTTGGCACTCAATTAACCTGCC
>JBAXVC010000041.1:0-2025 GCA_037129315.1 Chitinophagia bacterium
CCCTGTATTCATTTGTGGCAGACCTGGAAGGGGGTAATTTCAGTCTGTACTTTTATCATGATTTTAAACATATCAAAGCGTTCGATCTTAAAACAGAATTGGCCAAGGGTGACCATGCTTATGAAATGACTGATATATTCCCGGCAAATGCAGAATACAAAAAACTGGTTGACTATAAAACGCCACAAAACAATGGAATGATGCGTTTGTTCCTCATTTGCTGTGAAGCGTTGTTTTCTTTTTCTGCAGTATTCTTTCTTGTCAGTTTTATAAGAAATAGAAAATCCGTATCACCGATAAATAGTGCTGATCCTAAAATTAAGGGCTCATTATTTGTCATGAGTGCCATATTGCTTTATTATGCAAACGTTCTATTAAATAATCAAGCGATCTTTTATTTTCCTTCGCCTTACCACGACTGGAGATTTTCAATGCTGAATATTGCGGCGTATATTCCTTTTCTGCTATTAATTGTTACTGTTCCACTAATTATTCAAAACATTAAAATACTGAAAGGAGCGGGCTGGGCGGCGTTTTCTAAATATCTTTTTACCATAAACAGTCTGACCTATTTGATTTTGATATTTTTGTTTGCGTATTGGAAGCTTTACAATGTTTTTTAGTTAAGCGTTTAGTAGATATATTGCCAAATTTTTTTCTGCACTCTTTTCAGGAAGGGGCCTTGCGGTAATTGACAAGAATAAGTTGTATTAAATATTCCAGCATTTGCTTAAAAAAATAACGACCTTTAGTTTGTGGTAATGTTACCTCATAAAATATTTTTAAAATGAAAAGAATAGCCTTACTGTTTATTACAATTATCTTGTTTTGCAGTTATTCATTTGCATTAACACCACCCAAAGCCGTTAAAGATGCTTTTGACAAAAAGTATCCAACCGCAACAAAAATTACCTGGGGTAAAGAAGGCGCAAAAGAGTGGGAAGCCGAATTTACTTTTGAAGGAAGTAAAATTTCAGCAAATTTTTATGAAGATGGTTCTTGGGTTGAAACTGAAAAAGAAATAAAGGCAGCAGATTTACCAATAGCAGTAGCTACCGCAATCAAGTCATCTTATCCGGGTTGGTCAATTGTAGAAGCTGATAAAACGGAAACCGCTAAACACGGAACCATTTATGAAGCTGACTTGAAAAAAGGTAGTGCAAAGAAAGCCGTTGCCTATAAAGAAGATGGAACTTTTGTTAAAGAATAGGAGCAAATAATGGTCGATTTCAATTTCACCCCATTCCCGATCATAACCACCGACCGGTTGGTATTAAGACAACTGGAATTATCCGACGACCAGGATGTGTTTACCCATCGCAACGATGAAACCGTAAATACATATCTGGATGATTTCAGGCAGGGTTCTATTGAGGAAACACAGGCCTTTATCAACAGAATACATAGAGAGGTTGCGATCAACAAAACAATTTTATGGACAATTACCCTGAAAGACAAGAACAAATTCATGGGCACCATTTGTCTGTGGAATATTTCGAAAGAAAAAGATAAGGCCGAAATAGGCTATACCATGCATCCCGAATATCAAGGCCAGGGTTATATGAGCGAGGCGATGGAGAAGATCCTTGAGTTTGCCTTTGATTTGATGAAATTAAAAACAATTGAAGCGTTTACGCATAAAGACAATGCAAGATCTATTCAACTACTACTCAGGTTTAATTTTAAACAGGATAATACACTAATACCGGAGAACAAGAATAACCGGATCGGTTTCTCGCTCAGCAACGAGACTAAATAACCATTTTTTAGATGATTTTAAGCGGGGACGTTCTGTGTATTGTAAAAACAAACCCAGTAAACAGGGCGTTTCGGGCTAAAATTTGGTATATTTTGACTGAATTAGCAAGATTCATTAATCTGCCATTATCGGGGCTTATTTCGTCGCCGCCTTAAACTTTTCGATCGCCGCTCGGGTAAAATCGCTCAATACCAGGGCCCCGCTGATGGCGGCACGCTCTTTTAATAACTCATCCCAGTGCTCGGTGCCCTTCCAGAATATTTTTT
>JBAXVC010000005.1:0-112192 GCA_037129315.1 Chitinophagia bacterium
TCGCTTCGCTCAAAACGTCTTCCTAAATGGCGGGCGTACCCAAACCCTTTCAACAATTAGGACTGCCGTTTTTCGCTTCGCTCAAAACGTCTTCCTAAATGGCGGGCGTACCCAAACCCTTTCAACATTCTCGCTTTGCGAGTATGTTGGGTTTTTTAATGCTCATTTGCTCATTCAATCAAGCTTGATTCGCATCTCGCATTAAAAAACCCTGTCCCGATAAATCGTGACAGGGTTTGTGCCCAGAACAGGAATCGAACCTGCACATCCTTGCGAACGCTAGATTTTGAGTCTAGTGCGTCTACCAATTCCGCCATCTGGGCAGGGGTGCAATATTACATCATTCATGAAAATCTGCCAAAATACGATTGAGGTATTTTTGCTTGTAGTAATACTCCTTTACTTGTGACATTTCTTCTCTTGAAATAGTATGAACTGATGTTGTGTCCAAAACAGCTTTAACAGGCGTTAAAATAGCTGATTGTATAGTGTCTACGCGTTGTTTCACTAGTTTTTTCATGTCTTCATCACCCGCATCCATCCATGCTTCATTAAGCTCCATCATTTCCATTAAAAAATCAGGGTCTAAGGCATATTTTTCATCTGATTCCATATAGCCATTCAATTCTAAAACATAGGGTATAACAAGTGCTTTGTTGTTTAATAAAGTAAACCCCTTGTTGGCCATGGATGACTTTTCTAATGCCGCTTCTTGCTCTTCAGGACTTGCTTGTGCAAATTTATCAGGGTGTGAACTTCGTTGAATTTCCATAAATGCCTTTCTAAGTTGAATAGTATCAACTCGAAATCCAATGGGTAATCCGAATAGTTCAAAATAATTCATTTGGTTGGCTTAAATACTTTGT
This sequence comes from Chitinophagia bacterium, assembly GCA_037129315.1. GTDB lineage: Bacteria > Bacteroidota > Bacteroidia > Chitinophagales > Chitinophagaceae > Sediminibacterium. The sequence continues at coordinate 867 of JBAXVC010000005.1, forward strand.
AAAAGTAGGATAATGCTAGATAAGATGTAAATAATATTCTCTTAATAATTCTTGAAAAGATTCGGTGTAGTTATTGTCAGTGTCTTTAATAGTTATTTTGGATCTTTTTGCGATAAGTGGAGATGAACTATTAATATTGGTTTTAATAAATTTTTGCATTGCACGAATGGGTAAATTTTTATTCGTATTGTGTACCAACACTTCTTCTATTAATTGAAACCCATTTTTTTCGCATAATTTTTGCATAGTATAGGCGCGCAGGGTAGGAGTCAATGCATAAAAATGTCCTTCCTCCGCTAATAAATGATTTACATTTTCAATAAGTATGGCCCAAGGCAATTCAGTGCTATGAGCCGCTTTGTTTTTATTTTGATCGGGCGATTTTAAATCGTCTTCGTAAAAGGGAGGATTTGTAATAATGGTATCAAATACTTCATTACTATCTGTACTAAATTGTTGAATTGAAATAGGCACCAACTTTAATTGATGATTCCAAGGGCTTATATCAAAATTTCGTTGTGCTTCTTGTGCAGCTAGGGATTCTATTTCTACTGCTGTAATATTTACTGTTGGATTAGACTGCGCCATCATTAAACTTAATAATCCTGTTCCAGTACCAATGTCTAAAATATTTTTGACTGCTGTTCTGTCTTTTTCACTTTGGACAACCCATCCACCAAATAAACATGCATCAGTACATACTTTCATTGAAGTATGCTCCTGATGCACGATAAATTGTTTAAACTGGAAAAAAGTATTCGCCACTATTCGGCAGTTAAACTAGCTCCTAAATATTCTTTATTTAATCTCGCAATGTTTGAAATAGATATTTCTTTTGGACAAGCAGCTTCGCAAGCACCTGTATTGGTACATGCGCCAAATCCTTCTTTATCCATTTGTGCTACCATACTCAATACGCGGGTTTTTCTTTCAGGTGCTCCTTGTGGTAATAAGGCAAGATGAGAAACCTTCGCACTTAAAAATAACATTGCAGAACTATTTTTACATGCGGCAACACATGCGCCACAACCAATACACATGGCTGCTGCAAAGGCATCATCTGCTTTTGCTTTTTCGATGGGTAAACTATTACCATCTACCGCATTACCTGTATTTACACTGATATAGCCACCTGCTTGAATGATTCTGTCAAATGCAGAACGATCCACTGTTAAATCCTTTACGATAGGGAATGAATTAGCTCTCCATGGCTCAATCACAATGGTTTCGCCATCCTTAAACGCACGCATGTGTAATTGACATGTGGTGTTTGCTTGCCAAGGACCATGTGGCTTACCATTAATATATAAGGAACACATTCCGCAAATTCCTTCACGACAATCATGATCAAAAGCTATGGGTTCACCACCTTCAGTGATTAATCTTTCGTTTAAAACATCTAACATTTCTAAAAAAGACATTTCATCTGAAATTCCTGCAACATCATAAGTGACAAATGCACCTGTTGTTGTTGCGTTTTTTTGACGCCAAACTTTAACTTTTAAATTCATTGTAGTATGTGACATATCGTATAAATTATGCTGTATTTATTTAATCTTATTTGTAGTTTCTTTGACTAGGTTTAATCATTTCATATTTTAATTCCTCTTTATGAAGTGTCCAATCATGATCGCCTTTATTTTCCCATGCAGAAACAAACATAAAGTTTTCGTCGTCTCTTAATGCTTCTCCTTCGGGTGTTTGGTATTCTTCTCTAAAGTGACCACCGCAACTTTCTTCTCTGGTTAATGCATCAATGCACATTAATTCACCAAGTTCAATAAAGTCGGCAACGCGATTGGCTTTGTCTAATTCAGGATTGTATTCATTGATATCACCTGGGATACGAACATCACTCCAAAATTCTTTTTTCAATGCTTGTACTTCTTTAATCGCTTGAGTCAATCCTTCCTTATTACGTGCCATGCCACATTTGTCCCAAATAATTTTTCCTAATCTTTTATGGAAACTTTCTACTGATTGTTTTCCATTAATATTTTTTAAAGATGCTATTCGGTCAGCTACTTTTTTAGCAGCTTCCTCAAATGCAGGATGTGTAGTAGGGATGGCTGCATTGTAAATTTCATCTGCTAAATTATTTCCAACAGTATAAGGTGCAACAAAATAACCATCAGCTAAACCTTGCATTAAGGCGCTTGCACCTAAGCGGTTAGCGCCATGGTCGCTAAAGTTGGCTTCACCTAATGCATATAATCCTGGAACAGTAGTTTGTAATTCATAATCCACCCAAAGGCCACCCATCGTATAATGCACTGCTGGATAAATACGCATAGGTACTTCGTATGGATTTTCGCCAGTGATTTTCGCATACATGTCAAATAAATTGCCGTATTTCTCTTTCACTACTTCTTTACCCATTGCCGTGATTTCATCAGCACTCACATTGGTTAAACCTTGCTTGCTCACTTCTATTTTACCATAACGTTGTATTGCCGCAGCAAAATCTAAGTAAACCGCTTGCTTGGATGTTCCTACTCCATAGTTGGCATCACATCTTTCTTTTGCAGCACGAGATGCAACATCACGTGGCACTAAGTTTCCAAAAGCAGGGTAGCGTCGCTCTAAAAAATAATCTCTTTCTTCTTCAGGAATGTCTATTGATTTTCTTGTTTCGCCTAAGTTTTTTGGTACCCAAATTCTTCCGTCATTTCTTAATGATTCAGACATCAATGTTAATTTGGATTGATGATCACCACTTACTGGAATACAAGTAGGGTGAATTTGTGTAAAGCAAGGATTTGCAAAATAAGCACCTTGCTTATGGGCTTTCCATGCAGCAGTTACATTTGATCCCATGGCATTGGTTGATAAATAATATACATTACCATATCCACCAGAGCATATTAAAACAGCATGTCCAAAATGTTTTTCAAGTTCACCAGTAATTAAATTACGCGCAATGATACCACTTGCTTTTCCGTCAATTTTTACGATATCTAACATCTCATGTCTTGTATGCATGGTTACATTCCCTAAAGCCACTTGGCGCTCTAATGCTTGATATGCACCTATTAATAATTGTTGCCCTGTTTGACCAGCAGCATAAAAAGTTCTTTGTACTTGTGTGCCACCAAAACTACGGTTGCTTAATAATCCACCATACTCTCTTGCAAAAGGAACCCCTTGAGCTACACACTGATCAATAATATTTGCACTTACTTCAGCTAAACGGTGCACATTGGCTTCGCGCGCACGATAGTCGCCGCCTTTTATAGTATCGTAAAATAAACGGAAAACGCTATCCCCATCATTTTGGTAGTTTTTTGCTGCATTGATTCCTCCTTGTGCTGCAATACTGTGCGCACGACGAGGGGAATCCTGAAAGCAAAACGCTTTTACTTTATATCCTAATTCACCCATGGCTGCAGCTGCAGACGCGCCAGCTAATCCTGTTCCAACAATAATGATTTCCATTTTTCTTTTGTTGGCAGGGTTCACTAGTTTACAATGGCCTTTGTAATCCACCCATTTGTCATCTAGTTTTCCGGAAGGTATTTTTGAGTCTAACATATTGAATCTTTTATCTATCGTTTAGAATATTATTTTTTCGTCTTTATTAATTTACCCAATGAAAATAAAAACTAAGGGGCATCATTGCAAATGCCAAAGGAATAATAATAGCAAAGCCATAACCAATACAACTGATCATTGCATGGTATCTTTTATTATGTACACCAATGGTTTTAAAAGCACTTTGAAATCCATGTGCTAAATGATAGGCGAGTGAGCCACATGCCAAAACATATAAAATAACAATGCATGGATTCGTAAACACCAATTGCATTTCAGCATATAAATTATGATATTCAACACCGTTTAAATTAAAAGTGTTTAGAGATTTTATATTTCCAATTCCACCCAAACGGCTTGGAGTCCAAAAATGATAAATGTGCATGATTAAAAACATTAAAAGTAAAGTACCTAAAATAGCCATACTTCGACTGTACCATTTACTTCCTTTGCTGTAATTTACTTCGTATCCTATTTTTCTTTTACTTCTGTTTTCTAAGGTTAACATATAACCTTGGATGATGTGTAAAAAGATGCCCACGAATAAACCAATTTCTAAAACACGAGGGATTACAAAACTTCCCATAAAATGACCTGCTTTATTAAACATCAAGCCGCCATCCATTGCCCAAATACATGCATTTAATCCCGCATGTACCACTAAAAATAGTATCAAGAAAATTCCAGTGAAAGCCATTACTAATTTTTTCCCCACAGAGGAAGTAAACATTTGCTTAAAAGTCATAGTAGGATGTATTTTAAAATCGATGCAAAAGTAAGAACGAATTGCGAGCTTGGTATAAATCGTTATAGTATTTTTAAGATTATTGTCAAAAACCTTAACAAGCTGTGCATTTGACAACTTTTCGATTTTATATTGCTACAAATATTAAAAAAAGTCCTATTTAGATAGGTTATTAACCGCTTGCATAAAAAACGAGCCAAAACCATTTTAAGCCTTAATTTTATACCATGATTAAAGTCCTCACCATACTTTGGAATAGTTTCAAAATGGCCTTGCAAGAGTTGAAAGTGAATAAACTTCGTACTTTCTTGTCCTTGTTTGGGATTACCATTGGTATTTTTTGCATCATTGGCGTACTTGCTACGATTGATAGCCTGCAGAATAAGATTAAAAGTGATCTTTCTAGTTTTGGGAATAATACCATTTATATCGACAAATGGAGTTATGGCGGTGGGGGTGGCGAAGGGGATTATCCTTGGTGGAAATATATGAAGCGACCTAGTATGAAAGTGAGTGAGATGGAAATGATTCAAAAAAAGAGCGCTTTGGCTTCTAATATTGCATTTTTTGTTTCATCGACCAGATCTTTTTCTTATGAAGAAAATGTTTTAAAGGGAGTGAGCATGTATGGAATCACCAATGATTTTAATAAAATCCAATCCTTTAATATTGGGGTAGGAAGGTATTTTAATGAGGCCGATTTTGTTAGAGGTGTTCCTTATGCAGTGATTGGTCATGATGTGGCTGTTGAATTATTTCGTAAAGCAGAAAAGGCTTTAGGGAAAACCATTTCATATGAAGGACGCAGATTAATGGTGGTTGGAATCATTGAAAAGCAAGGTAGCTCTATGTTAGGTGGGTTTGATTATGATAAGGCTTGCCTTGTCACCTATAATTATTTTGCTTCCATCTTTAACCCTGATAATTCAAGTCCATATATTATGGTGCAAGCAAAACCGGGGGTACCCTCTAGGGCTTTGCAAGATGAATTAAATGGGGTGATGCGACAACTTCGAAAATTAAGCCCAACACAGGAGGATAATTTTACTTGTAATGATGTTGCTCAATTTAAAGATAATATTGAAAAAGTGTTTGGATCTATTAATATGGGGGGATGGGCTATTGCCGGTTTATCACTTATTGTGGGGGCCTTTGGTGTAGCCAATATTATGTTTGTAACCGTTAGGGAAAGAACCAGTCAAATTGGGCTCAAAAAAGCCATTGGCGCTAAAAGTTCTACCATACTATATGAGTTTTTATTAGAAAGCGCTTTTTTATGTATCATAGGGGGTTTGGTGGGGCTATTTTTAGTATGGATGCTGGCTTTGGCTTTAAGTGCCGTGCTCCCATTTGCCATCACCATTGCACCAAATATTATTTTTTTAGCTCTCACCTTATGTATTGTTTTAGGCGTTATTGCGGGTATTATTCCAGCTTCCATAGCGTCAAAAATGAATCCAGTGGATGCGATAAGAACAAAGTAATTCTCGTATTTTTTTAAGCTTTATCTTCGCAGGGTGACTCCTAAATCAATCATCATATTAGCAATAGAATCGTCTTGTGACGAAACGGCTGCATCGGTTATTGTTGATGGCAAAATTGTTTCCAATTTTATTGCCAATCAAACCGTGCATGAAAAATATGGGGGAGTGGTTCCCGAATTAGCAAGTAGGGCACATATGGAAAATATTGTACCAGTGGTGGAGGAAGCATTAAAAAAAGCCTTCCCAGATTTAACACATACTGATCGTTTAGCTCAACTCAATGCCATTGCTTTTACACAAGCACCTGGATTAATTGGAAGTTTATTAGTGGGAGCACAGTTTGCAAAATCCTTGGCATTGTCTTTAGACATTCCATTAATTGCGGTACATCATATGCAAGCGCACGTATTGGCCAATTTAATTGATGATCCCAAGCCAAGCTTTCCTTTTTTATGTTTAACAGTAAGTGGGGGGCATACTCAAATTGTACAATGTAATAGTGCATCAGAGATGATTATATTGGGCGAAACCATTGATGATGCTGCAGGTGAAGCCTTTGATAAAATTTCGAAATTATTGGGACTTCCATATCCTGGAGGGCCAGTGTTAGATAAACTAGCACAGCTTGGAAATCCAAAAGCTTTTGTTTTTGCAAAACCACAAGTGCCCGATTTAAACTTTTCATTCAGTGGTTTAAAAACAAGCGTTTTATATTTTTTAGCAAAACAATCACCCGATTTTATAAATGAAAATTTAAATGATTTGTGCGCTTCAGTGCAATTTACAATTGTTGAAATACTCTTAAAAAAATTAAAAAAAGCAATACAAGAAACACAAATTAAACAAGTGTGTATTGCAGGTGGCGTAAGTGCAAATAGTGGATTAAGAAAGGGTCTTGAACAGCTTGGAGAACAAACCAAAACAGCCATTTTTTTACCGCAATTTCAATATTGTACCGATAATGCTGCTATGATAGCCATGGCAGCTCATTTTAAATACATCGCAGGTAGTTTTGAGCCTATGACCACCACCGCATCAGCTAGGTCAAACTGGGTTTAAACTTAATGAAGCAGTTTTAAAAAATTCAAATTAACTTTGCACCCTCAAAACAAATCAAAAAATGATTAGTGCTAGAAATGTGACTTTAGCTTATGGTAAGCGAGTTTTATTTGATGAAGTAAATGTCAGCTTCACCAAGGGCAATTGCTATGGAATCATAGGTGCCAATGGTGCGGGCAAATCTACCTTTATTAAAATATTAAGTGGCGAGATTGAACCGAATAAAGGGATGGTCGAAATCACCCCTGGGGAAAGAATGGCGGTATTGAAACAAAATCAATTTGAGTTTGACGAGCAAACAGTATTGAATACGGTCATGCAGGGGCACAAGCGTATGTGGGATGTAATGCATACAAAAGATGCATTATATGCAAAGGAAGATTTTACGGAAGAAGATGGTTTAAAAGCAGGTGAATTAGAAGCAGAATTTGGTGAAATGGGTGGATATGAGGCTGAAAGTAATGCGGGTAGTTTGTTAAGTGATTTAGGGGTGAAGGAAGATATGCATCAGAGTTTAATGAAAGATATTCCAAGTAATTTTAAATTGCGCGTGTTGTTGGCGCAGTCATTATTTGGAAATCCAGATATTTTATTATTAGATGAGCCTACGAATGGTTTAGATATTGAAACAATCGGTTGGTTAGAAAACTTTTTAGCAGATTATCAAAACATTGTTTTGGTTGTAAGTCATGATCGTCACTTTTTAGATACGGTTTGTACTCATGTGGCAGATGTAGATAGATCAAAAATTAAAACCTTTTCTGGTAACTACACATTCTGGTATGAGTCATCGCAATTGATGGCAAGACAAATGAGTGATAAAAATAAAAAGAACGAAGACAAACGTGCTGCTTTGTTGGATTTTATTGCTCGCTTCTCAGCCAATGCGAGTAAGAGTAAGCAAGCAACTTCAAGGAAAAAAGCATTAGAGAAATTGACCATCGAGGAAATCGAACCTTCTAACCGTAAATATCCAGGAATTATTTTTCAGCCCCTTCGCGAAGTGGGGAATCAGATATTAAATGTAGAGAAATTAAAAAAGGAAGTGGATGGCCGTGTCTTATTTAAAGACGTTTCTTTTTCGGTAAGTAAAAATGATAAGATTGCTTTTTTAAGTAAAGATGCTTTGGCAATTACTTATTTTTTTGAAATTATAAATGGTAAAGGCGCAGCAGATAGTGGCAGTTTCGAATGGGGTACAACCATTACCAAAGCGTATTTACCTATGGAGCATAATGAGGAATTTTTACAACCCTTAAGTTTGATGGATTGGTTAAGACAATTTGTACCTCCTAATGTAACAGACGCTGACGAGCCTTTTATTAGAGGATTTTTAGGTAAAATGTTGTTTAGTGGTGATGATGTAATGAAAAAGTCCAATGTATTAAGTGGAGGTGAAAAAGTGCGTTGTATGGTAAGTAAGATGATGCTTCAAAACCCAAATGTGGTGGTGTTGGATCAACCTACGAATCATTTGGATTTGGAGAGTATTCAAAGCTTTAACGAAGGCTGTCAAAACTTCCCAGGCGTTGTATTAATGACTTCACATGACCATACTTTTATGCAAACGGTGGCCAATCGAGTTATTGAATTAACCCCTAAAGGAATCATTGATCGATTAATGACTTTTGACGAGTATATGGAGGATAAAAGAGTACAGGAATTAAGGGCGGAATATTACGCTTAAGCCTTGTATAAAAGCATTCTATTGGTATGAAAACCAATATTTTAGGCTTTTTTGCCCCTAAATGCACCAAATCTATAAAAAAACACTAAAATAAATGGGAGGGTAATTGATATTTACTTACCTTTGCCGTCCGTAAAAAATAATTTCTCATGGCTAGAGTATGTCAGATAACTGGAAAGAAACCGATGACTGGAAACAGCGTATCGCATTCAAATATTAAGACAAAGCGTCGTTTCCTTCCGAATTTGCAAAAGAAGCGTTTCTTCTTTGCAGAAGAAGATCGTTGGATCACGCTTAAAGTATCTACCGATGCTTTAAGAACCATCAATAAAAATGGTTTGGCATCTGTCGTAAAAGGTCTTAGAGCTGATGGCGAAAAGATCTAATCACAAACACAATTAAGTATAACTTATAATATACCATCATGGCAAGGAAAGGAAACAGGGTTCAAGTAATATTAGAGTGCACTGAGCACAAGACAACTGGTTTACCAGGAACAAGTCGTTATATTACCACAAAGAACAAAAAGAACACCCCAGATCGTTTGGAGTTCAAAAAGTATAATTCAATTTTGAAAAAAGTAACAGTACATAAAGAAATTAAATAATTATGGCAAAGTCGGCATCTAAAAACGCAAAAGTAAAGGATCTAAAAGCTTCTGCTGAAGCTAAAAACTGGACTAAAGTTATTAAAGCGGTTCGTAGCCCAAAAACTGGCGCGTATACCTTTAAAGAGTCTATTGTTCACAAAGATCTAGTTAAAGAATTCTTATCTGCTAAGTAGTTCTATTTTGATCTTTTAAAAAGACCAAAACCATCTACAATAAAATTTTACAAGTCCTCTCTCGATATTCGGGAGGGGATTTTTTTTTAACGAAAGCGGACGACTATTTTATGTAAATTTACAATATGAGTTTTTTAGGCAAATTATTTGGGAAAAAAGAAAAGGAAACCTTGGATCAAGGGTTAGAAAAAACGAAACAAGGTTTTTTTGAAAAAATTTCAAAGGTCATTATAGGCAAAACCACAGTGGATGATGCTTTATTGGATGAATTAGAAGAAGCATTAATTGGAGCAGATGTGGGTGTTGATACCACGCTCGCATTAATTGAACGTATTCAGGAGCGTGTAAAAAAAGAAAAATATATATCTACCTCTGAATTAAACAAGTTATTACAGGATGAATTAGTTGCGTTGTTAGTGGATGCCCCTTCCGACCAAATGGGGTTCCTACCCCCAGCAAACAAAAAGCCTTATATCATTTTAGTAGTGGGAGTGAATGGGGTTGGCAAAACAACAACGATTGGCAAACTAGCCCATCATTATAAAGAAGCAGGCAATCAGGTAGTATTAGGTGCTGCAGATACTTTTAGGGCTGCTGCTGTGGATCAACTTACTATTTGGAGTGAGAGAGTGGGTGTTGCTATTGTCAAACAAAGTATGGGTTCGGATCCAAGTGCTGTTGCTTTTGATACAGTACAATCGGCCATTGCAAAAAATGCAGATGTTGTTATTATTGATACAGCAGGAAGATTGCACAATAAAGTGCATTTGATGGATGAGTTAAATAAAATTAAAAGAGTTATTCAAAAACAATTGCCAGAGGCACCTCATGAAGTTTTATTGGTATTAGATGGTTCAACTGGACAAAATGCATTGGAGCAGGCTAAACAATTTTTAGCGGTAACCAATGTAAACGCATTGGCAATCACTAAATTAGATGGTACGGCAAAAGGAGGTGTGGTATTAGCCATTGCACATCAATGTAAAATTCCAGTAAAATATATAGGGGTTGGGGAACAAATACAAGATCTTGTATTGTTTAATAAAAATGAGTTCGTTGATTCTATATTTAAATTAAATAAGGAAGTTTCTTAGTTTTTTAAAAAGTGTAACGAACACCAATTCCGCCCCAGCCATTTTCAAAATAACTATCTCCTACAAAATTAAAGGAAGGTTGCCAGTCAACACTTACATTGAGCGGGGTTCCTTTTATTTTATAATCGAGTCCTAGGATACCATCAATCCCAACTGCCACACCTGCATTTCTAGATGGATTTATTAGTTCTAATTTTTTTTTATGGTCCTCGCTCCATATATTAAAATGACCACCATAGCCAATATACCAGGATAGGTTTTCTGTATTTTCAAATGAAGTATATTTTTCATTTAAAATGGTTAATTGAAAACCATCTACCGAAATAAATCCAATGCCTTCGACTGCTTTATTAGGACGATAAAATTGTTTATAAGAAATAGCACCAGGATAAAGTTTTACACCTATGGCTTTACTATAAGCACTTATAAATTCTTGTGAAGGAGCCAATATTGTTGTAGACTGGCTAAAAACGACTAAACTGATTTGTAAAAAAAAGAGGGTTGTAATTAAACGAGCTAATTTCATAGTGTGACTTTTGAGGTAAGCAAATTTAAGGGGAAATAGTTTTTAAAAATGTATAATTATTGCTAAAAAAGTGAAAAACAAGGATGAACGGAGTTATGAAATCTTGTGAATTATGGTTAGGTTTGTAGCATGTATAGTTTTCTAGAATTATCTGAAAAATTTAATGAGGAGTTTGACCATCGTCATTTCCCCAAAACCCCTGCAAGCTTATATGAGCCGGGCAATTATTTTTTAAATTTAGGCGGTAAAAGAATTCGACCAGTCATGTGTTTATTGGGCAATGAAATGTTTAGTGACATTCATCCTGATGCTTACCAATTAGCCAATGCAGTTGAGCTATTCCATAATTTTACTTTAGTGCATGATGATATGATGGATGCAGCACATTTGCGTCGTGGAAAAACGACAGTACATATTAAATATGGTGATAGTACTGCATTACTAGTGGGGGATGTTATGATGATAAGGGCATACGAGTACATTCAAAAAATTCAGTCCTCTCATTTATCTAAAATTTTACAAATATTCAATACCACTGCAAAAGAAGTTTGTGAAGGGCAGCAATTGGATATGGATTTTGAAAAAATGGAGAAGGTGAATTTGGATGAATACATACATATGATCACTTTAAAAACATCGGTATTATTGGCAGCTAGTTTGGAGATGGGTGCCATCATTGGTGGTGCCAGCGAAAACAATTGCAAACAGTTGTATGAATTTGGGAAAAAAATTGGAATTGCTTTTCAAGTTCAAGATGATTATTTAGATGCTTTTGGGGATGCTGCTTTATTTGGGAAAGAGCCAGGCGGTGACATTAAGCAAAATAAAAAAACATTTTTATTAATTCATGCATTAGAAGTAGCCTCTGCTAAACAAAAAGCTGAGTTACTTGAATTAATGAAAACAGACAAACCCGATAAAGTGGATAAGGTATTAGAGATATTTAAAGCTTGCAAAGTGGGCGAGTGGGCCGAAAGCTTAAAAGTAAAATATGTCAATGAGGCTTTTGCGCATTTAGAAAACATTGCTGTGGTTGAAAAGCGAAAACAACCTGTTATTGAGTTGGCGCACTATTTAATGAATCGAACTAAATAAATCTTATCACCATGTCTGTTTTTAGAAAAAAATCAATTGAAAAAATTGTAAAAGATGCCAATGCGGGCTTAAGTGATGGACATAGTTCAAGTGGATTAAAAAAAGTACTTGGTGTTAGAGACTTAACTTTTATGGGTATTGCAGCGGTGGTGGGTGCTGGTATTTTTTCGACCATTGGAACTGCTGCTTATCATGGCGGCCCGGGTATATCTTTATTATTTGTTATTACAGCTATAACATGCGGTTTTAGTGCATTATGTTATGCCGAATTTGCTAGCCGTGTTCCCATTGCAGGAAGTGCTTATACCTATGCGTATGTTACTTTCGGAGAATTGATTGCATGGATCATTGGCTGGGCCTTAATTTTAGAATATGCCATAGGTAATATTGTAGTCGCGATTAGTTGGAGTGGTTATTTTGTTAATTTATTAGAAGGATTTCATATTCATTTACCAGGTTGGTTGTCTACTAATTTTGAACAAGCGCAGCAAGGATATGATGAAGCAGTTAAACATTTGGCAGCAGGGGGTACACCCGAAACTTTTAGTAAAATAGCTCGAATTGGATATGATGCAATTACAAATGCGCCTGTGATAGGAGGTTGGAGAGTCATCTTAAATACACCGGCTTTACTTATTGTTGTTTTGATTACAGCATTGGTATATCGTGGTATTAAAGAGAGTAAAAAAACAACCAATGCTATGGTTATTTTTAAAATCATCGTCATCATATTTGTCATTATATTAGGATCATTTTATGTAGACACATCTAATTGGACGCCATTTATGCCCAATGGATTTACAGGTGTGTTAGCGGGAGTGTCGGCTGTGTTTTACGCCTATATAGGATTTGATGCCATTTCTACAACAGCGGAGGAATGTAAAAATCCACAAAGAGATTTGCCCAAGGGAATGATTTATTCCTTACTCATTTGTACGGTTCTTTATATTTTAATTGCTCTAGTGTTAACAGGCATGGTGAATTATTCCTTATTAAAAGTAGATGATCCATTGGCTTTTGTGTTTGAAAAAATTGGGATGCATAAAATAGGATATATCATTTCTATTAGTGCAGTGGTCGCAACCACAAGTGTATTATTGGTATTTCAATTAGGACAACCTCGTATTTGGATGAGTATGAGTAGAGATGGCTTGCTACCTAAAAAATTCTCAACGGTACATCCTAAGTTTGGTACACCTTCCTTTGCGACCATTATTACAGGAATATTTGTAGGGATCCCTTCCTTATTTATGAGTATCAGTCGTATGACAGATTTAACAAGTATTGGTACTTTATTTGCATTTGTCTTGGTTTGTTTTGGTGTGTTGGTATTACCTAAATTATCACCTGATATCAAAAAACAAGCATTTCATTTACCTTATATTAATGGACAATTTATCATTCCAATTTTAGCTATTGTTTTTATTTATTTTGGACAGGGTCGTATTCAATCGGCTTTCTCTAGTATGGGGAGTGAAGGGTATCAGGAGTTCTTATATTTGATATTTGTCTTTGTTTTAATCATCGTAGCTATTATAAGTTTTATTCGTAAATATTCGGTGATTCCTATTGTGGGCGCCATGTGTTGTATGTATTTAATGATCGAAATTCCACCTGTGAGTTGGTTGTGGTTTTTTATATGGATGACTATTGGCTTAATTATGTATTCCATATATGGGCGCCGAAATAGTTTGCTAGCAAAGCAGCAATAAATTGATTTGATTATGAAGTATCAGGTAGGGGATGAAATTTTAGTATTACTTAGTAATGAGGAAGGTCGAATTATTGAAATCATGAATGATGAAATGGTTATGATTGAAGTAAGGGGGGTGAAGTTCCCTGCTTATATGGATCAAATTGATTTTCCTTATTTTAAAAGGTTTACTGAAAAAAAATTATTTCCAGATAAACAATCGATTCCTAAAATTTATGTCGATCAAATACCCAAGGAGAAAATTCAAAAAAATAATAGTAAGGAGGATGAAGGTGTTTGGCTTAACCTAATTCCTAAATTTAACTTAGATGACTTTAATGATGAAGTGGTAGAAAGTTTAAAAATTTACATTTCAAATAGAACAAGGGTAGGATACCAATTTGATTATACTCAATTGTGTTTAGGCAATGAAAATTTTTCGATTGTCTCATCTATTCCTCCACATACCGACTTTTATGTACATGATGTTCCCTTTGCAATGGTGAATGACAGTTTGCATTTCAATATAGATTTTTCATTGACAGAGCCGCATAAAAAAAAGGCCGATCATTTTGAGACCCAAGTTAAAATAAAACCAAAGCAATTATTTCAACGCATCGAAACTTTGAAAGAGGAACAAAAATCGACCATCTCGTATCCTTTATTTGAAGTATACCCCGATCAATTAGAGGACAATCATATTGCATTAGATACTTTACGTAATGCTGGGTATAAAGTGTATGACGCCTCTAAAATAAAACAAAATTTACCTGCTGCAAGGTCGGTGATAGATTTGCATATTGAAAAATTATTGGACAAGCATAGTCACTTAAACAATGCTGAAATTATTCAGGTGCAATTGGAAGCATTTGAAAAGTGGTTTGATTTAGCCCAATTACATCATTTGCCTTCCATGACCATTATACATGGAGTAGGTAAGGGTAAATTAAAAGCAGAAATTCATGATTTACTCAAAGTTAAAAAAGGAGTAAAAAGCTTTGTTAACCAATATTCCGATTTCTATGGATTTGGCGCCACTGAAGTGTTTTTCGACTGACATGTGCTTGCCATTTAATTTTACTACCTTTGTAGGACTACAAACCCGAGCTATCGTGGTAAGCAATTACCAAGGAAAGTCCGGACAGCATAGGGTAACCCACCGGTGAATAGCCGGCGTTTCGAGCAATCGGGACAGAGAAAGTGCCACAGAAAATAACTACCTCGCAAGAGGAAAAGGTGAAAACGTGCGGTAAGAGCGCACGGATAAGACAAGTAATTGTTTTATAGGGTAAACCTTGGGTGCTGTAATGCCACGTAAAGGAGCGCTTAAGAACGACTCGTTCAAGTTCCAGGGTAGGCAGCAAGACTCCACCAGCAATGTTGGAGCTAGATAAATGATAGTTTAGAAACAGAATCCGGCTTATGAGGCTTGTAGTACTTTTTTTATTTATTAAAACTAGATCATGACGATTGAACATATAAAGCGCATGAAGGACCAGTTAAGTGTCCTAAGGAGGTTTCTTTGACGTCGATAATCGATTATACAAAGTAGCTACTGATAAACAATTGTCCTTGTCTCCCGGTTTTTGGGATGATAATAAGCGTGCTACTGGCACCATGAAGGAAATCAAATTAAATGAATATTGGATTCATCTTTACCAAGCCGTCGAAGCCAACTTAGAAGACTTCATTATTTTATTTGAATTTTGGAAAGCAGGAGATGCAACCGAACTAGAAACACAGGATGCTTTTAATAAATCTGTATTATCCATTGAAGAAGCAGAATTTAAAAGCACTTTAAATAAACCAGAAGATGAATTGCCTGCTGTCATGCAAATAAATCCAGGAGCAGGTGGAACAGAGAGCCAGGATTGGGCTGAAATGCTTTTGCGTATGTACAGTATGTATGGTGAAAAGCAAGGTTGGACAGTGAGTTCCTTAGATTATCAGGAAGGAGATGGCGCAGGGATTAAATCGGCAACCCTTCAATTTGACGGCCCTTTTGCATACGGATTTTTAAAAGCAGAATCGGGTGTGCATCGTTTGGTTCGAATTTCTCCTTTTGATAGTAATGCACGTCGACATACCTCATTTGCTTCTATATATGTTTACCCTTTAATTGATGACACCATTGAAATTGTAGTGAACCCTGCTGATATTGAATGGGAATTTTATCGCAGTGGTGGAAAAGGTGGTCAGAATGTAAATAAAGTGGAAACAGCTGTTCGACTCAAACATGCATCTGGAATTATTGTAGAATGTCAACAATCACGCACGCAAGGTGAAAATAGAGAGTTGGCTATGAAGATGTTAAAAAGTAGGTTATATGAGGCTGAAATGCGTAAAAAACAAGAAGCCTTAAATGCAAGTAATGCCACCAAGAAAAAAATTGAGTGGGGTAGTCAAATAAGAAGCTATGTATTCCATCCTTATAAAATGATTAAGGATCACCGAACCGATTATGAAGTTGGGAATGTGGGACCTGTGATGGACGGAGAAATTGATGGATTTATTAAAGCTTTTTTAATGCAGGAAAAATCAGATCAAGCCTAGCCATTTTACTTAGGAGAAAGAATATCAAATTTGGTCTTTGGCCTTAGTTCTTCGAGCCATTTAAATCCTTTTATTTTTAAATCGGCTTTACTAGTTTGTCCGATAGAAGTCATTTTCCCTGTTAATTGATTTCTAAATACGACTTTGGAGGGCTGGCTGTCCTTAAAAGTGATTTCAATAATTTGCGCATTGGAATGATTGACGCCTATAAATTTTTTATCATTATCCAAAGCGAAATAAATATTTTCAGCATTCCCTTTGCATCTCATTTTAACTATTTCGCCTTCGTCAAACCAAGCGTATAATCGAGTCCCTTTTATTTGATTGAAAAATTCAGATGAATCTATCTTATTAATGGCCAATGCATTTTCAAATACATATAATTGTTCCGGTTTTTTATTTTTAACATACATATAAATGGTGTCGCCAGTAATTTGATTGTTATTAGCCCAAACAATAGGCGATGTAATTAATCGGATAGTAGAGTCACTTAAAGAATAAAATAAACTATCGCATTTGGCTTGAAGTGAATCAGAATATATTTGTACATGATGAAAAGCCTCAAAATATTTATCTAAAGTGGAGTCTTTAATTTTACCCACACTATCTCTGGCTTTTGGGAATGGTCTTTTTAAATCCGAAATTTTACCGGAGTATAAAGTATCTGCCAAAATGTATAATGTATCTGATTTCTGTTTTATGAGTAACATGGGAAGCTCAGTCGCTAATAAAGCGCTTTTTCGTTTATCAGTTTTAATGTTATTGGCCATCATATCAAAACCAACAGTATCCTTGGATTTATATACTGCGTTGCCTCTAAATTCCCCTAATCCAAGAGAATCATCTATGGCCATCTCATCCGCAATGAAAGTATAAGTACTATCATCAATACTTGACCTTTCATATAAATAGCCCTTTTTAGTTCCTAAATTATAGTTGCCATTTCGCGTACGAATAATACGTTGTCCTGAAATTATTTTAGTAGGGCTAATAAAATTAGAAAGTTGAGAGTAGGTATTGTATTCGAGGGTATCTGTATAAATATTGGTTTCAGGATCAGTCACTTCCACTTTTTTTCTAAAAATAACATCTCTCGTTACGCCATAATAATATCCTTCAACACTTTTAACTTTAGTTTTATTTCGGATTAATGTGCCTCCCTTTTTAAAATATCCAATTTTTACTGATACATCATAATCTAAAGAATCGGTGGTTAGAACCCCTTTACCATCTGTTAACTTTACTTTTTTTCGTAAATATGCTTTTTTGGTTGCACCAATGTATTTTAAATAATCCGAGTAAGTATCTACACTATCGGCGTCATTAATATGAATATGACCAAATCCTTCAAGGGTATTTTTTGTCGTATTTAAAATGAGACTATCTCCATATAATAAAGTTTTGCCTTGTCTAATTTTTACATGTCCTACTAAAATGAGGTAGTCCATGCTGTCCATTTTTTTTACATTGTAGCTTTCGGCAGATAAAAATTCTATTAACTTACTATTACTGTCCACGGCAGGTGGGGCAGGTAGGACTTCCTGGGCGTTAGTGTTTTGTCCTAGTAGTAGGATGCTTGAAAAAAGTGAAAATAATATGATAAAACCCCTTTTAGTCATGTGCAACAGTATCTGCGATAGGTTTACTCAAAGGAGTGGTTTTATCTTTTTTACCAAACACGGAGACATTGATATAGCGTTTTGGATGAACACGAACATCATCCACTAAAGTGTTTAAACTTGTAATGGTACTTTTTAATTCATTATAAACTTCAGGGTCATTTAATAATTTACCAGCAGTACCATTTCCGGTGTTTAATTTTTTCAAAGTGACAGATAAATCATTAACTGCTGTATGTAAACTGGCGATGGTATTATTTAAATCAGCGGCTTTTAATGATTGTGTTGTGCTGTCTATATTATTAATAATGGAATTGATTTTATTATTATTCTCGTTCAGGTTTTTTGTAAACTTATTTACATTTTCAAAGGATTGTGCAATAGATCCGTTTTGTTTTTGTAGCATCAATTCAATGGAGGCCATGGAACTATTCAAATTTTTTGTCGTTGATGTTAAATTGGCAAGTATGGTATTAAAATTTTCCTTGTTCTGATCATTTAAAACCTTATTAATATTATTCAACACTTTTTCCAATGAGTTTATCGTATTTTTTGTTTGCTCTCCTAAAGGTGATAGGGTATTCATGATATCACCTAACAAGCTAGACGAAGGCGCGGTTTTGATAGTGTCTTCGTTCTTAAAATAATTTTGCCCATCACCTAAAAGTATACTGATACTGTTAGTACCTAATGGATTTTCTTGAATAGCTGCTATCGAATTAACTGGAATTTTGTAAGCCTTATTAAAACGAATGGTAACTGCAATTTCAGATAAGTTGTCATTTATATTTTCAATATCAAAAACAGCACCCACTTGATAACCATTAATAAAAACAGGGTTGGATATAATAAGGCCTTTGGTATCTTTATATTTTGCGTATAAAAAATTACCGGATTTAAACATGGTTTTGCCTCTTAGGACATTAAATCCTAAAATGATTAAGGTAACAGCAATAACTGTTAAAGCGCCCACTTTAGTTTCATTAGATACCCTCATTCCGGAATTTTGTTTTATACTTTAAAATTAGTTCAAATATAGACTCCTTATTGTTTGCTCGAATTCTATTTTATATTATTCTTTTGTTGATTTTCAAGTGAAAATTTATACCTTATCAGCGATTTGGTGATGACTTCACAAATTTCATTTTGGCCAATTTCACTATTCAGGTAATCTTCATCCTCTATGTTTGATAAAAAGCCAGTTTCAACTAGAACAGCAGGCATGGCCACTGCTTGAAGTACCCATATGCCTTTTGGCCTTTGTTTTGCCTCTCTACTAATTCTTCCTGCTTTTTTAAATTCTTCTTCTATGGTTAAGGCTAAACTAGCAGCTCTTTGAAAATATTGTTGCGTTAATAAGCTGGCCATCATGGTTCTAGTAGGATCTGCGTCTTTATTTAATTCTTTGATTTGTCTTTCAGAAACTGAATCTAGTTTTTCTACCATTTCGTCCACCATATTATCGGCTACCTCTTTTCTTTCATCTGATTTTCTTAACCCATAAATGAAAGTTTCAGTTCCTCTAGCAGGGTTGGGGCTATAAGTAATTTTATAATTAGGTACTTTCCTTGTAACTTTTCGTTTTTTACCATTCTTTTTAACAGTGTAAGTTTTATTAACATACCCTAAAAATTCCTTATGAGGAATGCGGTCAGCAGAATTGGTATGGATACAAACAAATAAGTCGCCTTTTGCCTGATTAGCGATGATTGCTTTTTCAACAACAGAATTATAGATATCTGTTCTGCGGGTAAGAATCACCTCCACATCGGGTATGGATTGATGAATATATTCTTCTAATTTTAAAGAAATAGCCAAAGAAACAGCTGCTTCAGTTGAATATTTGCCATCTCCACCAGGGTCAGTTCCACCATGACCTGGGTCAATTACGATTCGTTTTAGGCTTCGAGGCTGATTTTGTGTATAGCTAATGAGGCTTATTAAGCTAAAAATAGCTAAACAGCCAAAACGAAATGCTAAAATCAATCTATTTTGCTTCATAATCAGTGCCTTAATAGGGTTTTGCTTTATTTTTGCAACAGTGATAAAGTTAGGATACAAAAATAACGAAAAATATAGCCCCTCAATAGTTAATATTAGCATTTTCCTAATATTAGCATTTGTTTTAATGCCCGGTATTTCGGGCTATAGCCAGCAACAAAAAGCCACAAAATCAACTAAACGCCTTTTCAAATCCAATAATACGATGATTAAGGGTGATACTAGCCTTTTATCAAAGAGCAGAAACCTAAAATTAGGAGACAGTAGCTCTATAGTCTCTGATAGCAGCGTCCAAGCAAAAGACAGCACTAAGTCCATTCAAGTTCTAAGGATTTCCAAAGACAGTATTGATGCACCTGTAGATTACAATGCCACAGATTCTGGTGTAATGATTATGTCAACCAAGGAGTTTTTTTTATATGGTAATGCTAAAACCAAATACAAAACAGCACAATTAGAAGCAGCTAATATTGTATATGATCAACAAAGCCAAAATATTAGAGCATATGGGGCTAAAGACACAACAGGAAGTCCTTTAAGCAATCCCAAGTTTCAAGAAGGTGATTTAGTGTCCGTGAATGATTCTATTTATTTTAATATGAAATCAGGTAAAGGGCTCACTAAAAATACCAATTTTCAACAAGGTGAAATTTTCGTGAATGCCAATACGATGAAAAAAGTAAATAAAGATGTTGCTTTTGCTTATTTGGCTCGATTTACAACTTGTAATTTAGATGAACCTCATTTTGCTTTTAGAACCAACAAATTAAAAATCATCACGGATAAAATAGGGGTATCTGGACCTACATTTCCTGAATTTGAGGGAGTGCCTTTCCCAATTGGTATTCCATTTGGTATTTTCCCATTGGCAAAAGGCAGACACTCTGGTTTAATGGCACCTGCTTTTTCGACAAGTGAAGATTTTGGAATAGGTTTTGAAGGACTAGGCTATTACAAGGTATTGAGTGATAATTTTGATGCCACCGTTAGATCTAATATTTATTCTTACGGCGGTTGGAATTTAAATTTAAATAGTAAATATATTTTAAGATATAAGTATCTAGGAAATTTCAACTTGAGTTTGCAGAACACACGCATATTGAATAGGAATGCAGCCATCAATCAAGAATATACAGGAGGTCGCACTTTTATGCTTAATTGGTCTCATTCTATGGATCAACGTGCAAGACCTGGTACATCCTTTTCGGCAAATGTGAATTTTGGAAGTACAAAATACAATCGACTATTATTAAACAATCCATTTCAAAATTATCAAAATCAAATAAGCTCTTCCATTAGTTATACTAAAACCTGGAATAATAAATATAATTTATCGGTTAACTTAAACCACAACCAAAACAATAATTTAGGATTGGTGAATATGAGTTTACCTAATATCAATTTTAATGCTTTAACTATTTATCCTTTTCAAGCTAAGGATCAAATTGGGGCAGGTAAATGGTATGAAAAATTAGGCGTTGGATACAATGGTAGTTTCCAAAATCAATTATCTTTTTATGATTCTGCTTTAAATTTTAAAAGATTATTAGATACTATGCAATGGGGAGCACAACATAGTATTCCAATTAGTTTATCTCTTCCTGCTGTAGGACCTTTTACAATTTCGCCAGGAGTTTCATTTGATCAAAAATGGTTTGGACAACAAAATACAAAATCATGGAATCCCAAAACCAATCGAGTAGATACTATGATTAATCGAGGCTTTTACCAAGCAACTAATATGAGTTTTAGTTTGGCTACATCCACACGTATTTTTGGAACCTATAAATTCAATAAAAATAGTTCTATCAAAGCCATTCGACATGAGATAAGGCCAAGTTTATCTATGAATTACACACCAGATTTTGCAGCACCATACCACTATACAACACAAATAGATTCAACTGGCCGCAATTATAGATTCTCGAAATTTGATGGAATAGGGATGGGAGGAGGTTACTCTGAAGGTACTTTTGGTGGAATGGGATTTGGAGTAGATAATTTATTGGAGATGAAAATGAAGGACAAGTCGGACACTAGTGCCGAAGCTTTTAAAAAGTTTAAATTAATTGAAGGTTTTGGATTTAATTCGAGTTATAATTTTTTAGCAGATAGTTTTGCTTTAGGTAATTTTAATATTTATTTAAGAACTACATTATTTGACAAGTTGAACATTACATCGAGTTTAACTATGGATCCTTATGCTACAGATAACAAAGGATTTAGAGTTAATAAATTAGACTTTGATCCAACTAAGTTAAAATTTGGGAATGTTACTAGTGGGGGACTTTCTTTTTCTACTTCCTTTAAAAGTAAAGCAAATGAGGAAAAAGATAAAAAGAAAAAAGAAATTCCTATTGATCCATTTATGACACCCGATGAACAACAAAGACAATTGCAATATGCGAAATCCAATCCAGCAGAATTTACTGACTTTAATATACCTTGGACTTTAACCGTGTCTTATTCTTTCCAATTCACAAGAGCCATGAAACCCGATTATTCTGGATTCCAAATTAATACTTACTCAAGTTTAAATTTTAATGGTGATTTTAGTATTACACCAAAATGGAAACTAGGAGGTACTGGATATATAGATATTGCAAAAGGGAATATACAACAAATGAGTATGTTCGTTACTCGTGAAATGCATTGTTGGCAATTGGCCATCAATGTAACACCCATTGGTTTATTCAAATCATTTAGTATTACGGTCAATCCAAAATCGGGCATTTTAAGGGACTTGAAAATCAACAGGAGTCGTACATTCTCGTCCTCTACTTACTAAAAATAATAGTTAGTAGTTATTATTTTTTACATAATAATCGGCCATAATATCGTACACTAAACGCTTTAATGATTGTTGAGTATGCCCTTTAGTAGATATTGCAGGTAAAATATGCATGCTAATTTTACCTGGGGTCATATATAAGATGGGCTTGGCAGGTAGTATTTTTTTGGTATTTAATATGACCACAGGAACGATTGGCTTTTGTGCATCAACCGCTAATTTAAAAGCGCCATCGTAAAATGACTTAAGTGGGTTTTCTGTTCTATTACGAGTGCCTTCTGGATAAATGAGCATATCTAAGCCATTATTTAAAACCTTTCTCATTTCTTCATAACTTTTTCGACGACTCTCGTTATTTTTTCGGTCTACAATCACTGTTGCAAATTGGTACAACCATCCAAATAAAGGAACATAGACAAAACTTTTTTTAGCAATGGTTTTATTAGCCCTAGGTAAAAAGGGGGTACTTACAGGTATATCAATTAAACTATTATGGTTGCATACAATGACAGCATTTTCTAGTCCTTCAAAAACTTCTTTTCCTTTTACTTCAAACGAACAGCCCGATAAAAACAAAAATGAACCCATCCATAATTGAGATACGATACGATGGTATCTTGATTTTTGAGGATCTGGTATAAAAAAGCAAACCATATAAAAAGGGAAAAATACAAGCATCGATGAGGCAAATACCAATAATGCCCAAAGGCCAAGGATGCGCGCAATTATATTTTTTATCAATTTCATAATAAAGAATTTAAGGTGTCCAATCAATGGGATCTAAATGATTTTTTACTAAGTATTCATTGGTTAAGCTAAAGTGCTTGCATCCAAAAAAACCATTATGAGCACTCAAAGGTGAAGGATGTGCAGCTTTTAAAATTTTATGTTTTGTGGCATCAATATAAATTTGTTTTTGATGTGCAAAATTTCCCCATAATAAAAATACAATTCCATTTTTATGATTAGATATATGTTGAATGATGTCATTAGTAAAATTCATCCATCCAATTTTGGCATGGCTTGCTGGTTCGTTTTCCCTAACAGTTAAAGCTGCATTCAATAAAAGCACACCCTGTTCAGCCCATTTTGTCAAATTGCCTGTCGTGGGGATGGGCATACCAATATCTTTTTGAAGTTCTTTATAGATATTCATTAAAGAAGGAGGTATTTTGACCCCGTTTGGAACAGAGAAACTTAATCCCATTGCCTGGTTCGGATTATGGTAGGGGTCCTGTCCTAAAATAACAACTTTAAGCTTATCGTAAGGGGTTAAATTAAACGCATTAAAAATGAGAGATCCTTTAGGGTAAATGACTGTATGAGTAGCACGTTCTGTCTTAAGATGCGTTGCAATTTGAATAAAGTAAGGCTTCTCAAATAAATTTGATAATGCTTGATTCCAGGAAGGTTCCATTTTCACATCCATATCGCAAATTTAAGGTAAAAATAGTAACTTTCTATTCGTTAAAACTGAACTATGATTCGACCCATTGTACTATTGATATTTATATTATCAACGCAACTTGCAAATGCGCAAGTCAAATTAATGAAAGAGGTAAGCGATATTCAAATGATATATAATATAGATAGTTCTATGATCAAAGCCCTACATTGGAATACAGGGAATAAAGCAGTTCAATATACATTACCTAAACCTTTGTCCTTATTAAGTATATCTGAAAAAAGTAATAAATATGGCAATTCCTATTTTCAAAAAAGAATTATAAAAACCACAACAACAAAACAAGGTATTCAATTTCAAATTGAAATTTTAAATACATCTTTAGATACGCTTGAGCTTCATAATATCATACCTTTTGAGATTCAATCTAATCAAGTGTATATCACTGGGCTAGGTAATCATTCATTATCAAGAACACATTTATTTATTCCCAATAAAAAGCCGGTCAATGTCATAGTGCCAGATAATGCATGGGAAATGGGATATAATACCATGCCTTTATTTACGCCTAAAAACGAAGTGGATTCATTATACTTATATGGATTTTCGCGCCGAGAAAGGGCTAGTGTAAAAAATGGGAAAATTAGAAGATTTGAAACCATTTTATTTCCTAAGGGCACTGTTCGTTATTCTGTGTGGATTGAGATGTACCAAGGACAGTGGCAAAATGGGGTCACTAAATTATTTCAACAACGAAAATTGTATGACCTTGAATATTTTAATGATACCTTATATAAACGAAAAGATTTAGAATGGGTTAGGCATTCTTATTTGATGCATTTAATGATGTCATGGGATAAATTCTTTTATAATAATAAAAAAGCATCTTATTCTATACAAGATTTTATTCAACGAGGACAACAATTATACGGTGGAGATGATATCATTGCTATTTGGCCCACCTGGCCTACTTTAGGATTGGATCAACGCAATCAATTTGATTTATTTAATGATTTGCCAGGAGGATTGCCCGCCATAAAAAATATCAGTAATCAACTTACGTTATTGAATAAGCATTTATTTGTCTCTTATAATCCTTGGGATGTGGATACAAGAAAAATGGATCACTACAAAGGACTGTCTAAATTAATTGAATCAACAAATGCCGATGGGGTTGTATTAGATACTCAAGGAAGTTCAAGTGAGGCTTTACAAAATGCAGCAGATTCTGTTCGAAAGGGAGTGATCATGTATAGTGAAGGGATGGCTGTGCCATCAGCCATGCCCGGGATAATTTCGGGTAGAGTTCATAATGCTTTGTATTACCCACCCATGTTAAATTTAAATAAATGGATTCAACCTGGATTTGCTATTTATCGTGTTGCAGAATTATATAAGGAACCCATTCGTCGTGAATTTGCTACTAGTTTTTTTAATGGATATGGAACTGAAATAAATATAATGGCACCTGGTCAACCAGAATGGGTAGAAAGTCAATATGCTTTTTTAGGTAAAACAACTCGAATATTACGTCAGTTATCTGATAATTTTAATTCGCCGAGTGCCATTCCATTGTATCCAAGTGTAGAAGATGATATATGGGTAAATGCATGGCCAACAGAACATAAAACAGTGTACACTATTTATTCATTAAAGCCAGAAGGATTTAAAGGGCCTCTTTTTTCTGCAATTCCTAAACTAGGATGGCATTTTGTAGATGTGTTCCATCATGAATTAATATCACCTATCAGTATGGATACTTCTGGTTTTATGATTCAGGCTGAAACAGAAGCATTTCATAAAAAATATCTAGGTACCAATAATGAATCAGCAGTGGATTGTATCATGCATACACCTATACAAATTGAAACTTCTGTCATTCGAAATGATTTAAAAATTCAGTTGACATCAACATTAGATAATAGGGAAAATTGTTTTATACAAATTTGGACCATCGAACCTAGTTTTACAAAAAAACCACTCCTACTTAAAGCAATCAATCAAAGAATTTCTATTCAAAAATACTTTGGACAATTTGAAGGGAAGTTGGTAATACAATTATTGGAAAAAAACGCCACTCGTGAAACATTACTTGATGAAACTATCATAAAATTGGAGTCGGGTGCGAGTAGAATTATGGATGTGCAATCTTTGCCAAAAAAAGGAGTCATTCCAACTACTAATATGGTGCATATTCCATCTGGTCAGTTTATATTTCATCAAACGCATGGGGATGATTTTATTCCTTATCCTATTTTTCAAGATACCAATTCAACGGAAGTTGCTTCCTTTTGGATGGATCAATATCCAGTTACGAATCTTGATTTTTATCATTTCATTCAATTAAGTCATTACCTACCTTCCGACACACATAATTATTTAAAACATTGGTTAAATGGAAAACCAATGGCTAAGGATGAAAATAAACCTGTCACTTTTGTGAGTTATGAAGATGCGACTGCTTTTGCTAATTATTATGGGAAAGCTTTACCTTCTGAAATTCAATGGCAATATGCTGGCCAAGGTACTTCCTTAAAAGAATGGCCATGGGTTCAACAAAAACCTGTCACTCGAACTTATGAGGAAGTTACTAATACATTAAGTGTAATTCATATTAATGGCATTGACAGTAGTTATTGTAATTTAGGGAATGGAGTATTAGATAATGTGGGCAGTTATCCTAAAGGGAAGAGTGCTATTGGTGTATGTGATTTAGTGGGTAGTGTATGGCAGTTAACCCAAGATATTTATGCATCAGGAAGTTATCAATACATCATCATGAAAGGGGGGAGTTATTTTAAACCTGCTGGAAGTTGGTGGTATGTTCAGGGTGGGCCGCGTGAATTAACTTACGCTCAGTATTTATTAAGAGTAAGTCCAGGTTTTGAAAGAAATGGTACAGTTGGATTTAGATGTGTATATAACGGAAAACCTTAAGTTGAAAATTATATTAGCATGGTAATATTGTTTATATTCAATCATTCAAATTTGAAATCTTATTTAAAAAGTATAATATGAAATTGACTCATCTTGTTTTAATGTTAATCTTAAATATGGGATTAAATGCACAAAGCAGCCTTGTTAAAATTGAGCCTATCAATTTTTCAAAAGTAACAGTGACAGATGCTTTTTGGAAGCCAAAGATGGACTTGGTTGCCACTAAAACATTGGCTGCTTGTATTTATCAAACCGAAGAAAATACAGGGCGTATTCGAAATTTTGAAAAAGCTGCTCGAAACAAAGGAGAAAAGCATGAAGGAATATTTTTTGATGATTCAGATGTTTATAAGGCAATAGAAGCCATGGCTTATGCTATTAAAACGAGTAAGGATAAAGCACTAGAAGCAAAGGCAGATGAGTGGATTGATAAAATTGCAGCAGCGCAATTGACAGATGGCTATTTAAATACTTTTTATACTTTAACCGGATTAGATAAAAGATGGTCTGATATGAGTATGCACGAAGATTATTGTGGCGGTCATATGATTGAAGCGGCGGTGGCTTATTATGATGCAACTGGGAAGCGTAAATTTTTAGATGTTGTTATTAAATGGGCTAATTATTTTGATTCCGTATTTGGACCTGGCAAAAGAGATTGGGTGACTGGACATCAAGAATTAGAACTTGCTTTGGTTAAATTATATAGGGTAACGCAGGATAAAAAATATTTAAATTTAGCAGACTGGTTATTATCAGAACGTGGAAAAAAATTAGCAGTGGGGTATACTTGGAGTGATTGGAAGGATACCTTATATACGCAAGATAAAGAACCTGTGAAACAACAAACACAAATCACTGGTCATGCTGTGCGTGCTATGTATTTATATACAGGGGCTGCGGATGTAGCTGCTCAAACTGGAGATGTTGACTATTTAAAAGCAATGCGAACAGTATGGGAGGATGTGGTATATCGTAATATGTATATTACGGGTGGTATTGGTTCGGCAGGAACAAATGAAGGTTTCTCAAAGGATTATGATTTGCCAAATGAACAAGCTTATTGTGAAACCTGTGCATCCGTTGGTATGGTATTTTGGAATCAACGAATGAACAGTTTAACTGGAAATGCAGAATACATGGATGTTTTAGAGCGAAGTTTATATAATGGTGCATTAGATGGTTTATCCTTAAGCGGAGATAAGTTTTTTTATGGCAATCCATTAGCTTCAAATGGTAAACATCAAAGAAGGGAATGGTTTGGAACAGCTTGTTGTCCATCTAATATAGCTCGATTGATTGCATCCATTGGTAATTATATCTATGGGTACAAAGACGGCAAAATTTTCATCAATTTATTTATAGGAAGTCAAACCACCTTTAATTTACAAAAAGGGGAAATGCAAATCACTTTGAATACAGGATATCCATGGAATGGAAATGTACAATGTACTTTAAATATGAAAAAGAAACTATCTGATCCTATAGCTTTTAGATTGCCAGGATGGGCCACAGGCACTGCCGCGCCGGGCGGGTTGTATGATTTTACAAATCTAATTGATGAAAAGCCTATTTTATTATTAAATGGAATAGCTATTCCTTATACAATTCAAGATGGTTATGTAGTGGCGCAGAATGAATGGAAGGATAAGGATGTTATTGAATATAAATTACCTATGACCATTAAAAAGATTTCAGCAAGAACAGAACTTAAATTTAACAATGATCGTGTAGCGTTACAGCGAGGCCCCATCGTTTATTGTATCGAAGGTGCCGATAATGATGGGAAGGCTTGGAATGTGATTTCACCAAGTACGATATCTTTTAGAACTGAAGACTTTAATATATTAAATGAAAAAGTAGTTAGCTTGGTTGCTGAATTACCAAGTATTCAAATTGCAAATAATGGTTTTACCGCAAACACGATTATGCAGAAAGTGCGCGCCATTCCATATTATACTTGGTGTAACCGAGGTAGTAACCCTATGCAAGTATGGATACCCACTACATTTAAGGAAGTAAAAGTGAATTATTAGACTAGGGTTAGTGCTTTAAAGTATTCATTGGAATCACAAAAATGGGTTTGGTTGAATGTCTTATAATATATTCAGCGGTACTACCCATAAATATATGTGATATACCTGTTCGACCATGTGTACCCATAACGATATAATCTACGTTTTCAATATTTGCCTTTTCAATGATATCCGTTTTGGAATTTCCTTTTTCAACATACACTTCTATTTCAAGCTGTTTATGTTGCAATTTAATTTTTTCTAGTTCTTGTAAAGTGTATTCAACTTGTGAATTGTAAACATCATCCCACTGAATAGGAGAGGTGGCCATATCAGGTTGTATGTAGTTGACATAAATATTTACAATAGATCCTAAAATCACTTTAGCATTCATAACAGTTGCTAGCTCTAATCCTTTTTTAATTACGAATAAATAGTCGTCATCTAAATCTATAGCTATTAAAATTTTATTTTTCATAATTTTTAATTTTAAAACTCAAAATAATAAATGCCATCTTGAATTGTTATTACGAATGTAGAATGTAACCTTACTTGATCATGTGACTTCGGTCATAGCCTAATATGATTTACATTAGGGAAAGCATAAAAAAACCCAGTTACATGATGGTAACTGGGTTAAATTGGTTTTTTAACAGAACTATTGATTGGGGCCTCTGCCTCCTCCGCCTCTTTGTTGAGACATGGCTTCAATCACTTTTTTTGCGATATCGGCAGGCAAGGCTTTTTCAAGTCGTTTGTTTCTTTCTTCATTAATTTCTTTCATTTTCTCCGCTCTTGCTTCTTCACTTAATTCTCTCAATGCCATCATTTTTGGACGGAAGTCTGTAGAAATTGCAATGACAGAATCCACTTGGACATCATTACATCCTAATGCTTTATACCTTTCCTTCATCATAGCTAATCTTGCTGCAGGATCCATCTGTCCACCTCCGCCAACTTGTGCATTAGCAGATAACGTAGAAAGGCTTAAAACAATCGTTAAAATACCTAAGATCTTTTTCATACTTATAAATTTAGTTTCTTAAATCTAAGATTAAATAATGATGTAAAAAGTTAAAATAAGTGTTGTTGATAAAGATTACTGTAAATGAAGTGCTTATGTATTAAAAGTAAATTCAGGTAAAGCTAATTTAACGCCACCTTGCATAGCCGACTCATGTGCCAAAATACCTACACAAGTGATATTGGCAGATTGTTGTGCATTAGGGAATGGGGCTCGATTTTCATGTAAAGCGTTCAAAAATTCATTCACCAAATGAGGATGAGAACCTCCATGGCCTGAGCCTTGAATAAAAGAAAGGTGTTGATTGCTGTCTGCATCATATACCCCTTGCATGGTAAAGGATTGAATTTCCTTAGGTAATAAATTTGCATAATCAGGTATCGTAATTGATTCAGGTGTTTCACCTACATGTAATACTGGAAGTTCATGTTCAACCAAGGACCATTCAAAACTTTTTTTAGATCCATACACATCAAAACTTTCACGGTATTGTCGAGCAGTATTAAATAAGGACCGAGTTACTTCACCTGCGATATCAGAGTTTCTAAATTGTATATGACAACTTTCGATGGCAAAAGGGGAATTGTATTTTGATATTAAATTTTCATCAATACGACCCGATCCAACACAGGAAACAAAACTAGCTTCCTTACCTATAAATCCAACAATAGGGCCCACACAATGGGTAGCGTAATGCATTGGAGGTAATCCTTCCCAATACCCTGGCCATCCAGCCATTTCTTGTTGATGTGAAGCACGTATAAATTGAATTTTACCTAATTCCCCGTTATTGTACAATTCCTTTACAAATAGATATTCTCTACTATATACCACCGTTTCCATCATCATATAGGTTTTCCCGCTTTGCTGAACTGCTTCCACAATTAATCTACATTCATCGACAGTTGTAGCCATTGGTACGGTACAAGCAACATGCTTTCCTGCTTTTAATGCTTTTATAGTTTGTTCTGCGTGACTTTGAATTGGAGTATTGATATGAACTGCATCTACATTGGGATCTTTTATAAGTTCGTCAAAGTTGGTATATCTTTTTTCGATACCAAATGCATCACCAATAGCATTTAATTTATTTTCATCTCTTTGGCAAATAGCATACATATTCGCTAAAGGGTGTTTTTGATAAATGGGTATGAACTCCGCACCAAATCCCAATCCTACAATCGCAATATTTATTTTTTTCATAATTTTTTAATTAAATGTCTTTTTCATAAAATTTAATCCTTCTTGTGCAAATAATTCCTGACTTTCAGCAAGTGGTTTCCAAATACATACAGCTTCGGCTAATTGCTGATTCATAGGGGTAAAGCTTTCTAAGCTAATCATGCCTTTGTAATTGATTTTTTTTAATCCAAGCACATAATCTTTCCATGGAGTAATACCAGTGCCAGGAATGCCACGATGATTTTCCGAAATTTGCAGATGTATTAAGTTACTCCCTGCTTGTAAGATAGCATCCATTGGATTTTTTTCTTCTATATTCATATGAAAACTATCTAAACTAATTTTTGCAGATGGATGATTAATTTCTTGAATCAATTTGCAAACATCTGACGAGGTATTGACTAAATCAGTCTCGAATCGGTTAATGGGCTCAATGGCTAAAGAACAATCATATTTTGAAGCTATTTCACAGGCAATACGAACATTTTTTACTGCTAAATTCCATTCAGCCTGACGATCAGTAGGGGAAAGCATTCTGCGTTTTCCCACTGCTGAATAAATAGGACCCGCTAAAAAATGGGTATTCCATTTATTGCATAATTTAAAACAGGCTTCGATATACTCAAAACATTGCTGATGAACAAGTGGGTCACTATGTGTTAAATCTCTTGATGCACCAAAAGCACCACAAACCACTGCTGATAATTTATATTTATTTAAAGCCTCAGCTACTAAATCGGCATCAATTAGGTTTGGATCTTCGATAGCAATTTCAATGAAATCATATCCTAGAGCGGCTACTTTTTCAAATAAGGGCTCCATATTTTGTGAAGTAAAGGGAGAAACAAACAGCCAGCTACTCACACCCAATTTGTAATCTAATGACATGTCGTTCTATTTAGCAATCACTTTCATGACACCGTTCATATTTCTCCAATGACCAGGGAAGGAACAGATGTATGGATATTCACCAACGGTTTCTGGAATTTTTATTGTCATTGAATAAGTTTTTTGTGGATTCACTAAAGGCGTTGAAAACAAAACTTCGGGCAGCTTGGGTACATAATTTAATTCAGCACCATTGGGTTCTGAGGCTAATTTATCGGCAGCAGCACCTACTTTATCTTTTGATCCTGGTTTTAAAATTAGTAAGTTGTGTTGCATATAATCCACGTTCACCAAATTTATTTTCACTGTACTTCCTGCTGTAACTGTGAATTCAGTAACTGCATATTTCATTTGATTTTTGATAACACTAATGTTTACAGTTTGATCAATGGAAGCAATAGCTTTTTGACTATTGGCTTTAGCATGTTCACCTAATGCAGATTTAAGGGCTAAGCTGATCCATTTATCCTCTTGGTTATCTTTTTTAGTTAACATATCACTTAAAATAGCAAAAGTTTCCTTTGTTGGTTTCATGTCAGCAAGTGCAATGACTGCTGCTAATCGAACTCTTAAATCGGCATCCTCAAATATTTTAGCATTTTGATATGCTTTTACAATATTGGGTAATGCCTTAGTCACTTCCACAGCAGCTTTACGAACACCACCTGAGCCATTTTTTAAAGCGCTGATGGCCACTGCAATTGCACTTGGGTTATTGTTTAATAAGCCAAGTCCATGTAAAGTCCATAATGCATGAATTGCAGGAGGGTTAATTCCAATTTCATCTAATTTATTACTGTTGATGATTTTATATAATTCAGGCGCTACTTTAATATCCTTAGATTCTACTAATAATCTTTGAGCTGTGGTTCTCCAGAACATGTTATTATTTGACAATGCTTTTATCAAACCAGCTTTGTCTTTAATATCTAAACTTGTTTTTTCATTTAAAGGGGCATCTTTGTAGATTAATCTATAAATACGACCTCTTTCATGGTCTCTTAATGGGTTAATATGGGCATTCCCTTTGCCATTATCAAAACCTTTAGGAGTAGGGTTGTGTTGAATGATAAAATCATACCAATCAGTTACCCATACATTTCCATCAGGGCCAACTTCGGATTGAATGGGTGCAAACCATTCATCTGCACTTGCAACTAAATTCCATCCATCACCCACTTCTTTAAATCCGGCACCTTTTTGTTGAATGTAGTTTTTATGAATCAATCTTCCCGTTGGTTCACAAACAAAAGCAACTTTATTCCAAAAATCAGACGGATAGTTTCGAGCAGTATAAAGGCTTTGTCCAGCAGCAGCCGTAAAGCCACCAAAAACATCTACTTGTCTTAAATTTTTTGTAACAACATGCATCGCATAATGGGCATCAATTTTTTCTGTACCTGTATTTTCAGGAAAAGTATTTTTCATGATCCTTTTTGGTACAGCAAAAAATACACTATGGGTATTATTTGCTGTAGATGCAAATACATCAAATTCCTCCGAGAATCCCAATCCCCAAGTATTATTTGTGGTACCACCTAAAAATTCAATATTATTTACTTTTTTAGTTGTTGGTTTAAAACTATAAATACCCATTTCAAATTCGGTAGAATCTTTTCCTTTTTTACTAAAAAATCCTGAATATCCAACAGTACCCCAAATTTTATTGTCTAATCCATATCTTAAATTAGAAGGCCCCGCGTGTGTATCAGTAAGACCCCAGCCAGTTAAGATGGTATCTTTAATATCTGCTTTGTCATCACCATTATTATCTTTTAAAAATAAAAAGTAAGGTGCTTGTGCAACAATGATTCCACCATCAGAAAAAGTAAAACTGGTTGGAATATTTAATTTATCTGCAAAAACCGTTGATTTATCTGCTTTGCCATCGTTATCGGTATCTTCTAGGATGACAATTTTATCCTGCCCACCTTCCTTATTCTCTCTTACTTCGTTTGGATAATCTACAGTTTCTATAGCCCAAAGTCGTCCTTTTTCATCCCAGTTAATATAAATGGGATTAATGATCAAGGGTTCAGAAGCAAAAAGTTTTAAATCAAATCCAACAGGAATTTGAATAAGAGATTGTGATTGTTCAGGATTTAAAGCACCTTGGTATTTGGGTGCTGGATTGCGTTTTTCATAATTAGGAATAATAGCATCAGTATATGTTGGCTCGGCTATTTTAAAAGCAGCTAAATTAGCGATGGCTTGATCATTCATTGACCATAAAATTCCATTTTCAACTAACTGTAAGAATTGAGGATTCTTAAAAGTAATTTCATCATGTCCATATGCAGTATAAAAAACTTTTCCTTTTCCTATATTTTGTGTCCAAGTATAAGGCTCATTTCTGTTGCCATCTCTACGCTCAGTAAGGACATTAATACGCGGACTTAATAGTGTATGAATATAAGTTTCATCCTTTGTATAAAAGGGAGTGATGTTTTTTACTAATGGATTATTATAATCCTTAATGATCGAAGGGAAGGAGTCGTATCCATGTTCTTTAAATTGACCACCAATCATGTCCACTACTTCAGGGGAATTTCTAAAACAATAGGAAGCACAATGTATTGGGATGAATCCTTTTCCGTTTTTTACAAAATCCAATAATGCAGTCGCTTGACTTTTACTAATGGTATCATAATTAGCATAAAGTATTAAGCCATCAAAGGGTTTTAAAGTTTTTTCATTTAAATCATTAATATTCGTTGTATAGGTAATATTAATGCCTTTTTTAAAATACTGCTTTGACATAATACTTGCTAGTACATCTGAATTGTGATGTTGACTATCATGCCCTAAAAACAAAAGCTCTAATCTTTTAGGAGTTTGAGCAAATAAGTTCACTGACAATAAGAGTAAATAAATAAAAGCAATGCTTTGTTTCAAAAGACGATTCATATTTTTATAATTTTCAAGTGAGTCCTTTTTACAGGAATTTGGAGCATTAAGATATAAAAAAATCTAATACAAAGACCTTATTTTGTCTATATAATTAGCCTAATTGTATGCAATATTTAAAAACAATAGGGGGTGCCTAGATATTCAAAAAAATAGCATAAATTTAGTTGACACTTAATCATCCCATGCAACAAAGAAAACTCAAACCAATAATGTATAAAACGGCTACACTTATTATTGTTGGAATGATCTTTTCATTTATAATATCAACAGCTCAGGATGTTAAAATACTCACCAATCAATTCATTGATTCTTTACCAGTTACCCCGTCCTGTCATGCATCAACTATTATTGAAATTCCAGGAGGTATCATGGCAGCTTGGTTTGGAGGTATCCAAGAGAGTGATCCACAAGTGGGAATTTATATGTCTATACTTCATAATGATAAATGGAAAAGGCCAGTGGAGATTGCCAATGGTAAGTTTGCAGATGGTCAACAATACGCATGTTATAATCCTGTATTACAAAAATTTCCTGATGGGGAAATTGTATTATTTTATAAAATAGGGAAAGGCCCTAGTACTTGGTGGGGAATGATAATTAGAAGTTTTGATAATGGAGCCAATTGGTCAAAGCCCGAAAAACTACCAGAAGGTATTTATGGCCCCATTAAAAATAAAGGGTATTTAACTAAGCAAGGTGTTTTAGTATGTCCCTCAAGTACCGAAGACAAAGGTTGGCGAGTACATGTTGAATTCACAGCAGATAAAGGTAAAACATGGACCAGAACAGCTTCATTAACGGATCCCACAATTGCAGGGGTAATACAACCTGCATTACTAGTTCATGGCATGAATCATTATGAGTTTTTAATGCGTAGTCAGCAAGATAACATTATGAGTATGGAATCAAAAGATGGCGGCTTACATTGGTCAGATTTGGCTAGAACTAATTTACCTAATCCAAATTCAGGTATTGATGCAGTCACCTTAATAAATGGAAAATTTGCTTTAGTATACAATCCTACCATAAAAAAAGGAATGGATAGAGGTGAATTAACCCTTGCCATTTCTAAGGATGGTAAACAGTGGAATCCCTTATTCACACTTGAAAAAGAAGTAGGAGCCGAATTTTCCTATCCTGCCATAATACAAACTCAAGATGGCATTTTACATATAACTTATACCTGGAAGCGACAAAGGATAAAATATATAAAAGTACAACTTTAAAAAAATGGTTTTTTACCCAACTATGAAAAGTATTCTTTTATTTATTACAATTATCATTATAATTCCAGTTTATTCTCAAAACAAACTTGATACGGCTATTAAAGCCTTGTCTGAAAAATATACTCAAGAGAAAATCCACATCGTTTATAATAAGGAAACTTGGGTATCAGGTGAAACCATTTGGTTTAAGGGCTTCGTATTTTCTGGTTATGAAGCTTCTACTATTTCTACCAATTTATATTTAGAGATCATAAATGCCAGCAAAAAGGTGGTTGCTAAAAGATTTTATCCTGTCATCAATGGATTAGTGGATGGATCTATTTCATTAAGTGACACCTTATCGGAAGGCGTCTATTTTATTAGAGCTTATACAAATTTGATGCTTAATTACGATGAGTCATTTCAATACATACATCCTTTTGTTTTATATCATCCGAATTCTAAAAATGAATTAGTAAAAGAGATGGGTTCATGGGATATTTTGGCAAAACCAGAAGGAGGTAATTTAGTAGATGGGATGGAGTCAAAAGTAGCTGTCAGGTTTATTTCTAATGATAATAAACCCTCCACTTGGAGTGGCTATTTATTTGATGAAGCGCGTCCTAATATAAAACTATTGTCTTTTAATTCTATTGATCCTAATGTGACAGTTTTTAGTTTCACACCAACCTTAGGAATTCATTATAAAGTTCAAGTTGAAACAGGTCAATCTATGTCGAAAAGTGTTTCACTTCCCTTGGTAACAAGTAAAGGATTGACTATTAATATTTCACAGCAAGATAGTTTATTGGACTATACTATTAATTTTAAGGGAATAGAATCCGGCAAACATTTTACTTTAATTGGTACCATACAAAATGACTTAGTATACAAAATGAATTTTGTTACAAAAGATAGTTTTTTGTTCCGATCAATTTCTACCAATAATTTACCTAAAGGGGTGCTGCATTTTACTTTATTTGATGACAACACACAAGTTGTTTTAGAAAGGCTGGTATTTTTAAAACCCATGTTAAAACATTCCATTGTTATTGATTCGGCTACTACTAGTATAATTCCAAGGGGGTACAACGAATTGAGATTTGCTATTGATTCAGGATACAATTACAATATGTTGGTGGTCTCGGATTCTATAATGCAGATGAATAATGATTTTTTAGGATCTATATGGCTAAGCTCAGATTTTAAAAATCCAATTGACCATGTAAGTAACTATTTACTTCAAGCAAATCAACAAGAAGGACTAGATGGGATTATGATGAGTGAAAAATGGGAACGGTTTAATTGGGATAATATATTAAAACATCAGTATCCAACCCTTCGTTTTTCAGAAGGTAATTATATAAGCTATACTGGGTTTGTTCAATACAAAAAGAAACCACTTAAAAATGAATTACTCAACTTGTTGCTTTTTTCGGCCGATTCTTCAAGGCAAGTAATACAAGCCATGACAGATACTTTGGGTCAATTCACTATTGAAGGATTATTTTTTGAGGGAAAGGCAAGTATGTCCTATAAATTTTATAATAAAAAATTATACAAAGAAAATGGCAGCTTAGTATTAACGCCGAATTGGATAGAAGCGGCCATGATTTCTAAATTACCTTCTTCCAATTATAAATTTGTATTGAAGGAAAATAGTAAGGATCTAAGTACGACATTACTTAATGCCTTAGAGGATATGAAAATGCAAAAGACATTAAAATCAAATGAGCACACTTTAGCAGATGCTGTGGTTAGAGCAAAGTTAACGAATCGCACCAGGCAATTAGCAGATAAACTTATTTCAGGAAGATTTACTTATGCAAGAGAAACTATTATTGATTTTATTAATACAGAACAACCAAGTTTAGATTTGAGTGTAAGAAGTTGGCTGTTTGGTCGTATGGGTGCTCCAATGCCCAAAAATAAGTC
Source organism: Chitinophagia bacterium (assembly GCA_037129315.1). Classification (GTDB taxonomy): domain Bacteria; phylum Bacteroidota; class Bacteroidia; order Chitinophagales; family Chitinophagaceae; genus Sediminibacterium. The sequence goes on from JBAXVC010000005.1 coordinate 39,029, forward strand.
TGATAAAAGCGTCATTTTTTATGTAGATGAATTTGAATCAGATATAGACCAAATTAGTATGATAACAATGAGTAATGTTGCAATGATCAAATTAGCGGCAAGATTAAACCAGCACTTTGTATTTATCTACTTAAAAAGAGGTGGGGAGATGACTTCGGTAGCAGATCCATTAAATACAACTTTGATCAATGGCTATATTGCTTCTGAGCCTTATGTCATACCTAATTATTTATATGATTCATATAAATCCTTAGGTGTAGATAAGCGACAATTGTTATACTGGGGAAAATTAGTTTCAAATACAAGCAATCTGGATAAGCCCACTATAAAATTTTTTAATAACGATTTCCCAAGCCATAATAAGTTAGTTTTATTAGGCACCAATTCAGATGGATTTCCTTTTTATACTGAAATTAATTTAAGCACAATTAAATTACCTAAGAAGTAATTATTATAAAGTTTTAAAAGCACCCATAGGAAAAGTATATCCAAAACTAAGAATGAGTTCGGCAGTACCAAAATTTTGCTTGGCTGTACCTTTGTAAACATTGAGATTAGAATAGGAAGCATAATCAAGTTTGCCGCCAAATTCTAAGTATAAACTTTTCTTTATAGTTCCTCTGATAGTATATTCGGCACCTATATTCCAACCACCAAATTGAAATTTACTAATATTGGCTTGCCCAAATAATTTATTTTCAACATGCGGAATTAATGGGCCTACACCCAATTTTGATAATCCGTCAAGCTTAAATGAATTTGATGAAAATCCATTAAAATGTGTTCGTTTCACAATATTGAAGAGTAAGAAATTCGCGCCATTATTTAAGTAATAATAATTTTGTTGATCTTCAGGCACATCTTTACTAAAAGGATAATAAATATCTTTAGGTACACCATTCAATTTACCAACTAAATGAACCATTTGATTGTTTTGCACCAAGGCTTTGGTATGGTCAAAATTAATTTCAAAAGCAAGTCCTTTTTCTTTATTAAAAAAGTATCCAAATCGGTAATTGTATTGTGGAATCGAAAGGGCTTTGGTAAACAAACCCTCGTCCCATCCTGGATGGTCTACAAGAATGGTGTTTTGTAAAGTATAGTTATTATTAAGTTCGGGTTGACTGATGTTTAAATTGCTAGGCGTATACCATTCTTTATTGTAACCCCATGAGAAATAGAATTCACCTTTTCTTTCCTTCTTTTGAGCAATGATGGGCAATGAAATCAATAATAATATAATTGGAATGAAAAGTCGTTTCATATGGATGATTTTTAGATAAATGATACTTTATAAAACAAAAAACCTCTCCCATTGAATGGGAGAGGTTTCGTGATTCGGATTGGATTCGAACCAATGGCCCTCATCTTAGAAGGATGACGCTCTATCCAGCTGAGCTACCGAACCAAGTCCATTATTTCAATGAGGTGCAAATTTAATGAAAAATTAGGCTGATTTCAAAGAAAACAGGCCTATAAATCAATCTATTGCCATTAAGTCCCTGATAACCACACTTGCTACTGTACAACCAAAAATAGCAGGCATATAGCTTAAAGTTCCAATGATTGACTTTTTAGGATAGGCATTTTCGGTTTCTATTATTTTACTTTGATCTGGTTTTTCTGGACTAAATACCACTTTTAATCCTTTTTTTATACCTAAAGCCTGTAATCTCTTACGAACATATCTTGCCAAATTACATTCATAGGTTTTTGAAAGATCAGTTACTTTAATCAAAGAAGGATCCATCTTTCCACCTGCGCCCATGGAGCTTACAATAGGCAGATGACGATCCATACAAGCTTTAATTAAATTCACCTTAGCAGATAAGGTATCAATGCAGTCTACAATGTAATCCCACTTTTCTTTTTCAATTAAATTTAAAGTCAAAGTATCCTCCACAAATAATTCTAAAACAGTTAATTCAAGTAAAGGATTAATGTCTAATAAACGACTTGCCAATACCTTTGCTTTAGGTTGTTTTACGGTTGATTGCAGAGCAGGTATTTGTCGGTTAATATTGCTTTCGTCAATCAGGTCATTGTCAACAATGGTTATTTTTCCTACTCCCGCTCTAACGATCATTTCGGCGCAAATACCTCCAACGCCACCTAGTCCAATAATGAGTACATTTTTGCCCATTAGTTTTTCAACTTTTTCATCCCCCAACATTAATTGTGTTCTACTCATCCAATAAGGTATCATATCGTATCTTTAAAAATAAAATGTAAATGTTATGGGTATTAAAAAAGGGTGCTTGTTGATATTAATTTTCATAGTACAAACTACTTTTGCGCAAAATTCGGGTAATAATTCCATAAAAATACTGTCTCAAAAAAAAGGAGTGAGTATTCGAGGTTTAAGCGTTCCTAATCAATCTACTATTTGGGCAAGTGGAAGTAATGGAAATATTGCATTGTCCGTAAATGGAGGAACCGACTTTGAATGGATACAAGTAAAGGGATATGAGCGTCGTGATTTTAGATCTATTCATGCATGGAATAATAAAGAAGCCATCATTGTAGCAGTAGCAGCACCTGCCGTCATTTTAAAAACCAAAGATGCAGGGGTTACTTGGTATAAAGTGTATGAAAATGCAGACACACTTATGTTTTTAGATGCTATTCATTTTAAAGATGATAAAAATGGGAGTATTGTAGGAGATCCAATTGGCCAGCGTATTTTTTTATTAAATACCAAAGACAAAGGGGAGCATTGGAATCAAGTAGAAAGTTCCTATTTTAAATCAACCTTAATGGAGGGTGAAGCTTTTTTTGCTTCAAGTAATTCTAATCTTACCTATGGTAGGCATCAGCAATTTTTAGTTTCAGGTGGAATATCAAGTAGATTATGGATTAATGGAGAAGCCATTCCTTTACCATTGGTGCAAGGAGGTAAATCAACTGGTGCAAATAGTATTGCTATTTCTCCTAATTCAAATACTTTAATAATTGTTGGTGGCGATTTTATGAAAGATAAAATTGCTGAAAAAAATGTAGCAGAATATAATTATTCAAAGAAGACAAAAAATTGGATTTTGAATAACAAAATAACTAGTCCTCATGGGTATCGTTCGAGTGTTGTGTTTATTGATCCGCTTTTTTTAATTACTTGCGGTACATCTGGAGTAGACATTTCAAAAGACATGGGTGAAAATTGGGAATTAATTTCAAATGAAAGCTTCCATGTGCTTCAAAAACAACCCAATACAAAAGCTGCATTTTTAGCAGGATCGGGTGGTCGTATTGGATATATTAAATGGGATTAATTTTGTAAAGATAAATAGGGCACATCGTATCAATATTTAAATAGTTGATGTAACTTAGTACTGCGATGAAAAAATACCAAGCAATTATCACATTTGATATGGACGAGGAGTTCATGACTTTAGTACCTCCTCATCGTACTTACATCAATTATCTTTTAAATAAGGGAATTATTGACAGTTATGCAGTAAGTATGGAAGTGCAAAAATCTTGGATTACCCTTAACGCCAATGATAAGAAACAAGTAAAGGAATACCTCGATAAGTCGCCTTTAAGCAAATACTGGGAATATGAGATAGTAGAGCTGTTTGTGTATGATAGTCAATCTACTAGGCTACCTGCAGTGCAATTAAATTAATCAAGATTTTTTTGGGAAATTGGCAATTGCCCCTTATTTTTGCAATCCTCAAAAGGGGGCATAGCTCAGTTGGTTTAGAGCATCTGCCTTACAAGCAGAGGGTCCGCGGTTCGAACCCGTGTGCCCCCACATAATAACAGAAAGGGTTTCAAGCAATTGAAGCCCTTTTGCATTTTAGCCATTTGCGTTTACATTTTTATTAATTATAACTTAATTTTATAATGCATTAATCATTATTTAAAAGTAATCATGTTCAAATTGAAGTCATTTTTATTGATATCTACTTTATTCATTTCTTTCCTTGTTCAAGGTCAGAAAATAGAATTTAACAGGTTGGATAAGGATAAAAAAGTGGAAGTATGGTTAAATGATCAATTATTCACCGCTTTCATTTATCCCGATAATATGGAAAAGCAATCGCTTTATCCAATTATTTCATCCTCTGGTAAAATGATTACTCGTGGTTATCCATTACAACCTCGTCCATTTGAAAGAACCGACCATCCTCATCATGTGGGTATGTGGTTTAATTTTGGGAATGTGAATGGCCTAGATTTTTGGAATAATTCATTTGCCATAAAACCCGAGGAAAAATCAAAATATGGTAAAATAATTTTTGATAAAATTATTGCAACAAATACTAAGCAAGGTAAATTGGAAGTACTTGCTCATTGGGTCGACTTTAATAACAAAGTATTATTAGATGAAACTACTGAATTTGTTTTTTCTGAAAAAGATAAAACGAGATGTATTGAAAGAACCACAAAACTGACTGCTAAGGATCAGGTTGATTTTTCGGAAAATAAAGAAGGCTTAATTGGTTTAAGATTAGATAGAGCATTTGAAGAACCTTCAACAAAACCAGAAGTTTTTTTAGATGCTAAAGGAAATGAAACATTGTTACCTGTTTTAAATAACGATGGCGTGAATGGGGAGTATAGAAATGCAGAAGGATTTAAAGCCGGAGAAGTTTGGGGCAAAAGAAGCAAATGGGTCGCCTTAAGGGCTGTAAAAGAAGGAGAGGTGATTACTATAGTCATTCTAGATCATCCATCAAATGTGAATTATCCTGCTTGGTCCCACGCAAGAGGTTATGGATTATTTGCAAGTAACAATATAGGTGGTAGGGCTTTTGATAAAAATGCAAATCCAGTTCAAGTCATTCTCCATTCTGGCGAACAACTTATATTCAAACATAAAATTATCATTGGCGGAAATCTAACTGATCACCAAATAAATCAATTCGCAGCCGATTTTAAATGAGGAGTTGATGATCATCGCTATAAATACGCTTCATAATAGGGCACTAGTTTAAATTAGTTTAACTTTGGTTTATGCAAGTATTTACCACGCCTCGAAAAATCATCATTACCTGTCATAAATGGTTAGCTGTTGCGCTTCATAAAGAAGTGGTTGCTTTAGGATTTACCACAGATCGTGTTTTTCAAACAGGGGTGGAGTTAACAGGAACAGTACAGGATTGTATTCGACTTAATTTGAATTTAAGATGTGCTAGTCAAGTAATGTATTCTCTTAAGTCATTCATTTGTAATGACCCTGATGAATTACATAGACAATTGGTAACCATTCATTGGGAAACGGTGATTGCACCCAATGGTTATTTTTCAGTGACCAGCAATGTATTTCATCCCTCCATTTCAACAAATTTATTTGCAAACCTTCGCGTAAAAGATGCCATTGTGGATCGTATGCGTGAAGTTGCCCAACAACGCCCTTCCACTGGTTCTGAATTGTCTGGTGCAGTGGTTTATTTATTTTGGAAAAACGATGAGGCGGAAGTGTTCTTAGATACATCGGGTGAAACACTTGCCAAACACGGATATCGTAAACTACCAGGGACAGCACCTATGTTGGAAGCTTTAGCAGCGGCTACTATATTATCTACTAAATGGAATAAAACTGCACCTTTTGTAAATCCAATGTGTGGTTCGGGAACTTTGGCCATCGAAGCGGCTTTGATTGCCACGAATAGGGTGCCTGGTTTATTAAGAAGCCATTATGCTTTTATGCATATTCTGGGATATGATAAATCGATGTATGAGATTGAAAATTCAAAATTAAAGGAACAAATCATTAAAATTCCGGGGCTTAAAATTATTGCATCAGATATTAGTAAACGTGCCATCGATACTGCTAAAATGAATGCCTCGGTTGCAGGAGTTGAACATTTAATTCATTTTCTAGATTGCGATTTTGAAACTACTCCAATTCCTACAGCAGAAGAAAGCGCAGTTATTATGTTTAATCCAGAGTATGGAGAACGATTAGGATATGAAACTGAATTGGAAGCTACTTATGCAAGGATGGGAGATTTCTTAAAAAATAGTTGTAAAGGCTACCTAGGTTATATTTTTACGGGGAATTTAGAGTTGGCTAAAAAAATAAGATTAAAACCTAGTCGTCGTATCGAATTTTATAATGCAACTATTGATTGTAGACTATTAGAGTATGAATTATATGCCGGTACAAAAAGGGTAGATAAATTAAATCCAACCCTTAATACCGAAACAAAAATTGATTAGGTAAAACTTGCACTTCCATATGACTAGAAAAAAGTAATTCCCCATCTACTTGTATTGGTAATTCTTTTTCGCAGGTAATGGTAAACTTTGAGCCTAGTCGGTGAATGATAAATGGAAGTTGTAGATGCTTCCCTTTTTTGATGATAGGTAAATAAAATAATCTTTTTAAAACAGCAATTTTTTTACTCAGTACCATATCTAATAATCCATCATTAATTTCTGCAGGAGGCGCTATAAAAAAACCACCGCCAGCTCTTGATGAATTCACAATAAATGCTAATAGGAATTTCTCGTTCCATATTTCTTCACCCGATTGTATTTTAATGGTTTGTTCTTTAAATCCGAATATTTTATATAAGACTGCTAATAAATAACCATAATGTCCTCCAATGAATCGTATTGATTTCATGGATTGCAAAATTTCGCCATCAAATCCAATTCCTAAGCAATTAATATATAAAGTTTCATTTATTTTACCTGCGTCTATATATTTTGGTGTAGCTGTAAGCAGCAATTTAAATTGTTTTTCTAAACTTATGTTGCCGTAAAGTTTCCATGCGAAATCATTTCCGGTGCCTCCACTAAATAATGAAATGGGTATTTTGCAATTTGGATATTTATTTATAAAATAATTGATCGTGCCATCTCCGCCAATTACCCAAACATCCGAAAAGGATTCAAGTAGTTGTTGAATAGGCCAATCCTGAATATACATAGTACTTTGAATCCCTTTATGTAATAATTGTTCTTGTAACCAAAGAGCGTGTTGTTTTGATTTTCCTTTACCGGCTATTGAATTTGCTAATATGGCAACATTGGTAATTTCCATTTTTACATTTGGTAAACTATTTAACGGCTTCTTTTTTATTATGTACCAACATATATTTAGATGTCTCGTAAATGATACCCGTCAACCTCTTCATTGAATTAGCAATAGAATCATTTTTAATAGGTTCATTATGCTCAGTGCTTTTAAATTTATAATTATCAGCATCTTTGATAGGGTATCCTAAATAATGGGTGTTGCTGTACAATCCAATTGAATTCGCAAAGTCATCAAATAAAAATATTTGATTTGTATTTGATTTATTGATCAATGAAAAAACATTTCTACCTAAAGTGGTGTTAGTATATGCAATATTGGTTAGGGATGCTATACTAGGAAGTACATCTACTTGAGAAACAGGGGTTGATTCATTTTTAGGTTTTAAGATATGGGGTGCATAAAATAAAATTGGCACATGCATATTAGTTAATCCATTTTCACTAAATACCCTTGGTAACATTGTTCCGGCATCCCCTCTAATTCCATGATCTCCCACAAAAACAAAAAGGGTATTATTAAAATAGGATTCCTTTTTAGCAGATTCTATAAATTGTGCAATACAAAAATCGGTGTATCTAAATGCATTGTATTCATCATTTGTTTCAAAGCCAAATTTTTGTAATGAATCATGAGACACATTGCGTTTTTGAAATAGCGGCAGATCGGCTGCTGGAATGGTATAAGGGCGATGATTGTCGGCTGTTTGAATGATAGCAAAAAAAGGTAGTTTCCGAGTTTTTAAAGTTTGGTTTGCTTCTTTGAATAAATCATGATCGCTGATGCCCCAAACATCTACTTCTTTTGATTGATAAGTTCCTTGTTCATAGATATTTAAATCTGAAATATTATTGGTTAGTACACCTCTAATATTCGCCCAACTTGCGCTGCCCCCTAAAAAATAATATTTCTCATAGTTTTTAAAATCGGTGATGATGCTGTGTTGGTCTACTGCTAATGGATTGCGGCTCGATGTTTTACCAGGTTGTACATCTGGTATCCCTGTTATTACTGCCCAGACGCCTCGAGCAGTTCCATATGCTGGTGAAAATGCACGATTAAAGAACACGCCTTGTTTGCACATCTCGTTAAAATAAGGGGTTGCATTTAAAGGATTTCCCACCATTGAACTTTTATACATACTAAAGGATTCACAAATAACCAATACTACATTTTTTATTTGTTTACTTACGGTATCGTTAGCTATAGGAATATAAGTCCGTTTAAATGATAACGAACTTGCATTTTGTTGCTCAATAGGTATTTGTAAATAATCACTAATGATTTTGTAATTATTTCTTAATAATTCTATGTCCACCTTGGAATTTCGAAAGTCCATTGTACTAAAAAAAGACTGATAAGGATTCAAAGCTAAATTTGCCTTATAGTCACTACCTAATGAATAAGCATTACTCCATCTTAATGGATATTGACCTCCTGAATACACCACATTCCCTACAATACAATACGAGTAAAGTAGAAAAAATAATAGATGAATGATTTTGCCTCCTTTAATAGTAGTATCCCACTTTTCAATCACATTAAATGTGAATAATATAAATTTATAAAGAAGAAAAACAGTCACAAAAAAACCAATGACAATCCAAACGATAGGATAGGATTGCCACATCATTTGCATAGATATGGCTAGGTTTTCTAAATACCCTAATATACTTGCATTTAATCGTTGATGTAGATAAGCAAAGTGGACAAAGTCGGTTGCGTAAAATAAAAACAATGTAAGACTAAAAAATAGCCATATCCCTATTGCGATCTTTTTACCTAATTTAGTTGCAAATGGTTCAAGCTTTGGAAATAGACTTAAAATGAAAGTTAACATCATAATGATACCAACATATCTTAAGTCATATCTAAATCCTAGAAAATAAGTTGGAAGATAAGATCCTATTTCAGATGACGGCGCTTTAAAAACAATGCCAATACTGATGCGCAATACGCTCATCAGTATTAAAAAAATACCAGCCAGCATTAATGTCCATCCTATTTTTTTTGGTATTTTAATTGGAGTACTCATGTATCAAGGGTTGTTTGTATAAAATTAAGGAATTCGGAATGACTTTTTGTTACAAGTTATTCATATTGCTTTTTGCTCTTATTGGTAAAGTAAATAGGGTCGCATTTCGTTTTCCCAATGCGAAACTCTTAATGATTTTGTGATTTGTTGTAACCATATTTGTAATGGGGCATCAAATAATTTTTCAGCGTTAGGGATGCCTAATAATAATGATAAATGATTTTGGCCACTGGGATTGGCTTGTGTTTGATATGGTTGCCAACTAAAATCCTGAGGGTGTAAATCTTTTATTAATTTCAATAATAGCAATCCATTCATCACCGATTTATAATTTGATGGGTCAATTATTTTTATTCTAATTCCCTTTATATCTTTTTTATCTGTGGAATTGTTAATTACTAAGGTTTCAATTTTAATCTCATCTCGCAATAAATTTTGCCAAACCATTGCAATAGCTGGCAAATTGAACCATGTAGCTCCAATCCATTCAAAGGAATATTTACTACCACGACCTACTGACACATTGGTCGCCTCAAAAAAACAAAGTCCTGGATATAACAAACAAGCCTCCATATTTTGCAATGCAGGCGAAGGATTGACCCAATTGAGCCCTTCATTAAAAACATATTGGTTTCGTTTTAAATTTTCGCAAGTAATAATATCAAGATCAGCTTTGATTGATTCTGTCACATTAAAATAGCGTGCTAATTCACCAATCGTACATTGATGCTTTATGGGTATATTAAATCGACCAATAAAACTTGCAACAGAAACATCTAACATTGGGCCTTCAGTTAATTCAAAATCCCCACTAAGTGGGTTAGGTCTATCTAATAGGACCATTTTAATTTTGTAAAGTGCTGCTGCTTGCATCAAATAGGTCATGGACCACAAATATGTATAAAAGCGAGTACCTGCATCAGGAATATCAAAAACTAAAATATCAATGTCTTCCAAATCCTTCTCAGTGGGCATCATTTTTTCTCCATATAAGCTAATGATATTCAAACCCGTTAATTCATCTTTTTTATCATTCATTTTTGCGCCATCTGCACCTAGTGTATCTATTCCATGCTCGGGTGAAAATAATTTTACTACTTGAAAACCCGCATTTATTAAAGATTGTCGGGTAGGAATTCCATTGGATGTTTTAGCAGCATCATTGGTTAATAAGCCAATGCGTTTATTTTTCCAATTTGGTGGCTGTGCTAAAATTTTATCAATACCCAATTGTAAATTCATATTTCATTACTTATCTGTTTCAAAATCCAATTCTATTTTTAAAGATTCAAGTACATTAAAAATGATGGGACATCTATCATAATGCATGTAAGTAGTAAATAGCCGTTTATTAAAATCAGGAACATGAAATGCGGGGAATTCTCTACATCCTGCAAACCGGTATTCATAAACACTACAACTATTACCCACTAAAAAATGACAAGGGATAGAATTGATCACCATACGTCCCGATTCACCTTTTGAAATATAATCTTCATCAAATTGGGTACGAGATTTACCCAAATGTTGGGCTAATTTATTGGCTTCCTGCTCATCAATATTGACCATTAAGCTCTTACAGCAATTGCCACAATCGGTGCAGTTGATTTTAGGGGAAATAGCTTCTGATAGGTTAAAAACGGTTTTATCTAGCTCAGCACTATCTATTTCCCTTAAAAAGGCCTGAAATAGGTCATTTTCAGCGGTCAATGCAATTGCCCTGGTTTTGATGTATTCTAGGTCAACAATCGGGTATTTTGGGTCTGTTTTGATGCGTTAAAGATAAGCGATAAATCTTTTATCCACATAAAAGCGCCATTTGGTGAAAAGTAAAATTGGGGTAACCGCCGTGCTCATTAGATTTGCAGTAAGACGAGGGCATTTTATGCCCCTAAAGCATTGATAATTATGGCAGAATCAAAAATTCCAGTAGAATATAATGAAGATTCCATCCGGTCTTTAGATTGGAAAGAACATATTCGTTTGCGACCAGGTATGTATATCGGAAAATTAGGTGATGGTTCAGCACCTGATGATGGTATTTATGTTTTAATGAAAGAGGTGATTGATAATTGTATTGATGAACATACCATGGGTTATGGTAAACAAGTTGAAATTTCAATCCAAGGTAAAACTGTTTCTATTCGTGATTACGGTCGAGGAATTCCATTAGGAAAAATTGTAGATGTAGTAAGTAAAATTAATACTGGGGCTAAATACGATAGTAAAGCCTTTCAAAAGTCGGTAGGTTTAAATGGGGTAGGTACTAAAGCAGTGAATGCATTAAGTGAAGATTTTTTAGTGACTGCATATAGAGACGGCAAACAAAAATCGGCGAGTTTTAAAAAAGGAGTTTTAGTTGAAGAGTCTAAGGAAACTAAAACCACCGAAGGCAATGGCACTTTAGTGGTATTTACTCCTGATACCACCATGTTTAAAAACTTTCATTATATCCACGAATATATTGATGGTCAATTATGGAATTATTGTTATTTAAATGCAGGGTTGAGTATTGTATTTAATGATAAAAAATATGTAAGTAAAAATGGTTTGTTGGATTTACTAGAACGTAAAACAAATCCTGATGAATTAAGATATCCTATTATCCATTTGAAAGGTGAGGATATTGAAGTTGCCTTATCACACAATAATGATTATGGTGAGGATATTTTTTCATTTGTCAATGGACAATATACTACACAAGGTGGTACGCATCAGCAAGCATTTAGAGAAGCTTATGTAAAAGTGATTCGTGATTACTACAAAAAAGATTATGAGGCTTCGGATATTAGAACCAGTATTGTTGCTGCTGTATCCGTAAGGGTGCAAGAGCCCGTTTTTGAAAGTCAAACCAAAACTAAGTTAGGTTCACAGAATGTAGCGGACGGCGGACCAAGTATGAAAAACTTTGTCACCGAATTTTTAGCAAAAGAATTGGATAATTTTTTACATCGTAATCCTGCTACAGCAGATGCATTAAAAAAACGCATTGAGCAAAATGAACATGAGCGAAAAGAATTAGCAGGCATTAAAAAATTAGCCAACGAGCGTGCTAAAAAAGCAAATCTGCATAATAAAAAATTAAGAGACTGTCGGGTCCATTTAAATGACGAACTACCTAATAAAAACAAAGAGATGTTTATTTCCTTGCAACAAGGAAGTACTCTATTTATTACCGAAGGGGATTCGGCAAGTGGTAGTATTACAAAATCTCGCAATGTTGATACGCAGGCTGTATTTAGTTTAAGGGGTAAGCCTTTAAATGCTTTTGGCTTAAGTAAAAAAGTAGTGTATGAAAATGAAGAGTTTAATTTATTGCAACATGCATTAAATATTGAGGAAGGTTTAGAGGGTTTAAGATATAATCAAATTGTCATTGCAACGGATGCGGATGTAGATGGTATGCATATTCGATTATTAATACTTACTTTCTTTTTGCAATTTTTCCCCGACTTGGTTAAAAAGGGACATGTGTTTGTATTAGAAACTCCTTTATTCCGAGTTCGTAATAAGCAAAAGACCATTTATTGTTATGATGAAACCGAAAAGCAGGCTGCAATTGTAGAGTTAGGTGCTAAGCCTGAAATAACAAGGTTTAAAGGTTTAGGTGAAATTAGTCCCGATGAGTTTGGCAAATTTATAAATGCAGATATTAAGTTGGATCCAGTGATTTTAGAACAAGGAGATCATATTCAGCATTTATTAGAATATTATATGGGAAAAAATACACAGGAAAGACAAGAGTTCATCATTGAAAACCTGCGTGCTGATTTAGATATTATTGAAACAAAATAAAGATTTGATTAATACAGATGTTTGAATTTCATAAAAATAGAAAACAATATTTTGAAATGCAGGTGAACAACGCTGCAGAATTTGTTATTCCGTTTATTGAAGCTAAAAAGCAACTAAAACAAGGAATGCAAGTACTTGAGATTGGTTGTGGGGAAGGTGGCGTATTGAAAGCATTTATTGATAAGGGCTGTATTGGAGTGGGAGTAGAATTAGACGAGACTAGATTAGTGAATGCAAGGGAATGGTTACAACAAGATATTGTTGATCATAAAATTCAATTTTTATCAAAAGACATTTACCAAGTAAATCCTGCAGTTGATTTTCCTAGCTTATTTGATATCATCATATTAAAAGATGTAATTGAGCATATTCATGATCAAAAAAAATTAATATCATGGATGCAACAATTTTTAAAACCAGGTGGTGTAATTTATTTTGGTTTTCCCCCTTGGCAAATGCCATTTGGTGGTCATCAACAACTATGTACGAATTCCATTTTAAGTAAGCTTCCTTATTTTCATTTGCTACCCACTTTTATTTATAAATTCATATTAACTATATCAAAGCAGCCGGTTGCAGATTTGCTTGAAATTAAAGAGACGGGTATTTCAATTGAAAGATTTGAAAAAGTGGTGAAACAAAGCCATTATACTATTTTGCATCAAATTCATTATTTAGTTAATCCGATATATCAATATAAATTTAATTTAAAACCAAAAATTCAGTTTGGGTTCATCAAAGCAATACCATGGGTTAGAAACTACTTTACCACCTGTGTCTATTATTTAATTACACCCATAACACAATCCACTTTATGATACATTTAGTTTTTGAAACCGCGAACATAGCCATTTTGCAATCTGCTATTGATATGGACGAAACCCTAACAGGGAAAATCATTGAGATTAAGGATGATTATGCCGTTGGCCCATTAGGTGAAATTTATGAAACCGAAGGATATCAAATAAGACGCGATTGGTGGAAGGAGTTGTTACAATATTCTCCTTATGAAGATCAAATTGATATAGTGGATGATAAGCTTGTTGTAAACCAATTAATAAAGGACTTGCAAGAAAATGAAGAAGAGCAAGTTTGGATTTGGATGGGGCAAAACGTGCATGATGTTTGTGGTTACTATTGGCTCATGAGTCAATTAAAGGAATTACAAGGTAAAATACAGGTTTTGTATTTAAATAATCTTCCGTTTTTAAATGAAAAAGGGCAACTATTTTATCCTACTAGTTTAAGTCAAATTCAACCTAGTGAATTTTTGAAAGCTAAAAAATTAGCACGACCAATTACACTGAGTGAATTTGAATTAGATCCAGATGAATGGAAAAAAACATGTCAAGAAAATGGGATGGTTCGTTTTTTAGAAGGAGGTAAAAAATTAGCTAGTATGGATATTCGTTTTTACGATAAAGATATTTTATCCTTATTAACTAAAAATGCACAAAAATTACCAAGTGCACTTGCGCATATTTTAAGCAAGATGAAAATAAAAACAGGCGATGTTTTTATTGTATCAAGATTAAAGGCATTGGCGGATGAAGGTCGGATAACATTTTCAGGTAAGTGGGAAAAGGGTTGGAAGGATATGGTAATTACTATGGCAGGAGGCAGTTTGGTTGTCAACGAAGATGAACAAGTATAAATGAAAATTAAAATATCCTATATTGATTTAAAAGCAGCAGATGAACGTGGGGCATTGCACTATTTTAATACGGATAGATCGGGTGAATTTTTATTAGTTTATCGACATGCAGGTGCGGTGAGTGGGCAACATTATCATACTGGGGTATCTGCTAACAAGAATCCTGAAGATATGTTACTCGTTCAAGGTAAGTTGATGTTGAAATGGAAAGATTTGGGAAGTTTAGAGGAAGGAGAGGTTTTGGTGGAAGCGCCTTCAAGGGTTTTGATTCCAGCGGGTATTTGGCATCAAACCACTGCGAAAACGGATATTATTTTTGTTGAATTAAATAGCTTAGCAGACGGTAGTGAAGATACGCATCGTCTCTAATATCAAAATATATGGCAAAAGAGAAAAATTTAAGTAAGGTTACAGAAAACGAATCGGGCGTTCAAGGCCAATATAAAAATTGGTTTTTGGATTACGCTTCCTATGTTATTTTAGAACGCGCTGTGCCTGCGATTGAAGATGGTTTAAAACCTGTTCAACGACGCATATTACATGCGATGAAGGAAATGGATGATGGTCGATTTAATAAAGTAGCCAATATCATTGGACAAAGTATGCAGTACCATCCTCATGGTGATGCGAGTATTGGTGATGCACTCGTGAACTTAGGACAAAAGGATTTATTAATTGATACCCAGGGAAACTGGGGTGATGTTCGAACAGGAGATGATGCTGCAGCGGCTAGATATATTGAAGCAAGATTAAGCAAATTCGCTTTGGATGTTGCTTTTAATCCTAAAACCACATCATGGACTTTAAGTTATGATGGTCGTAAACAAGAGCCCATAACGCTACCAATGAAATTTCCATTATTATTAGCACAAGGAGCAGATGGCATTGCGGTAGGCTTATCAACTAAAATATTACCTCATAATTTTTGTGAAATAATTGATGCTGCTATTAAGCACCTAAGGGGTAAAAAGTTTGAACTTCTTCCCGATTTTCAGACTAAAGGGAAAATGGATTCATCTAATTACAATGATGGCAAAAGAGGTGGCAAGGTGAGAGTAAGAGCCACCATTGAGGAGATAGATAAAAAAACGTTATTAATTAAGGATGTGCCTTATAGTGTTACCACTACTCAATTGATGGAAAGTATTACGAAAGCAAACGACCAAGGTAAAATTAAAATTAAAAAAGTAACCGATGTCACCGCTGCCGAAGTGGAAATTCAGATTGATTTAGCCACTGGTATTTCACCCGATATTACGATTGACGCTTTAT
Source organism: Chitinophagia bacterium (assembly GCA_037129315.1). Lineage (GTDB taxonomy): Bacteria > Bacteroidota > Bacteroidia > Chitinophagales > Chitinophagaceae > Sediminibacterium. The sequence continues at coordinate 54,776 of JBAXVC010000005.1, forward strand.
ATGCATTTACTGATTGTGAAATTAGCTTGTCACCAAATGTTTGCGTGATTGTCAATAATCGACCACAATTCATTGGGGCTTCCGATTTATTACGCCACTCCGTCGATCATACAAAAGGTTTATTACAAGCAGAATTACAAATATTATTAAAGGAGTTAGAAGACAAATGGCATTTTACAAGTTTAGAGAAAATATTTTTTGAAGAAAAAATATATAAGGAGTTAGAGAAAAAACACATGACATGGGAAAAGGTAATTGATGCCATTGATGATGCATTTGTACCTTTTAAAAAGAAATTTAAAAAGCCAATAGAACGTTCTGATTTATTAAAATTGACTGATAAGCCTGTTCGACGTATTTATAAACTAGATATCGATGAATTAAATGCACAAATCAAATCGATCGAAGATGAAATTAAACAAGTAAAAAATAACTTGGCTAATTTGACTGACTATGCTGTTGGCTATTATGACAATTTGCTTAAAAAGTATGGTAAGGGCAAAGAACGAAAAACTGAAATAAAAGAGTTTGATACAATTCAAGTGAAGCATGTTGCCATTGCAAATACCAAATTATACATCAATCGAGCCGAAGGTTTTGTTGGAACTAGTTTAAAAAAGGATGAATTCCTATGCGAATGTTCGGATTATGACGACATTATTGCTTTTGCAAAATCGGGTATCATGAAAGTGGTCAAAGTTTCTGATAAAATATTTATAGGAAAGGATATTTTACATGCTGCTGTTTTTCAGAAAAATGACGAACGAACCACTTATAATATGATGTATGTGGATGGTTCAACCGGTATTAGTTATGCTAAACGTTTTAATGTTACAGGAATAACAAGAGACAAGGAATATCCATTAACCAAATCCGCAGACAAATCAAGAGTACACTATCTTTCAATTAATCCAAATGGAGAAGCGGAGTCGGTTAAAATTATTTTAAGTCCCAATTGTACAGCTCGTATTAAGGAATTAGAATTTTATTTTGACGAATTAGAAGTGAAAGGCAGAAGTAGTGTTGGAAATCAAATTACCAAGTACCCCATTAAGACAGTTAAGTTAAAAGAAGCTGGAAAAAGCACCTTATTGGGACGTAAGTTATGGTTTGATGATAAATTTGGACGATTTAATATGGAGGAGAAAGGTATTTATTTAGGTACCTTTGAGGACGAAAAAGTGTTAGTAATTACCAATGATGGTAATTATGAGGTGACAGATACAGAACCTACGCAACGCTTTGACCCTGAAAAAGTAATATTCATCGAAAAATTTAATCCTGATAAGATTATTACTGCAGTTTACCTAGATAAGGAAAAGCTCCAGTTTAATATTAAACGCTTTAAAATAGAAACCAGTACATTAAAAACGCCATTTTTGTTTATTAAGGAAGGTAATGGTAACTATTTAGAAACCATTACAACTGCGGAAGAACCTATCTTAGTTGTTCAAACGGGTCGAGGAACCCAAGTTAGGAAGGCGAAGTTTAAAGTAAGTAAGATGGTGGATATTATGGGCTGGAAAGCCATTGGCACCAAATTAGTAGATTTTAGTAAATCCGTTGAAATGGAATGGGAGAAAAAAGCAGGAACTAAATCAGACGATCAACAACCAGAATTATTTTAATTATTTAAATACATCATTATGTCAACTGTTAATGTAGGGCAATTTAATCTCCTACGCGTGGACCGCAAGGTTGACTTTGGATTTTATATGGATGATGGCGAGGAAGGTATTTTATTACCTAAAAGATTTGTACCAGCAGGGTTACAAATTGGCGATACTATTAGTGTATTCATCTACCATGATTCAGATAATCGTTTAGTAGCTACTACCCAAGAGCCTTTTGCTGTAGTGGGTGATATTGCTGCTTTAAAAGTAGTAGATGTTACCAAACAAGGCGTATTTATGGATTGGGGCTTGATGAAGGATTTGTTTGTACCCGTTTCGCAACAACTATCAAGTATGCGATTGGGTGGAAAATATTTAGTCAAATTATATATTGATAAACAAACAGGTCGTGTTGCTGCAACTGAGAAAATTGATAATCAATTAAGCAATGATCAATTAACGGTAAAAGAGGGCGAAAAAGTTAATGTGCAAGTGTACCGTGAATCTGATTTAGGCTATGTGGTTATTGTAAATCAATTACATCAAGGATTGGTATATAAAAACGAAGTTTTCACTCATTTGCATATTGGCCAATTTATTCAAGAAGCTTTTATTAAAAAAATTAGAGAAGGGAATAAATTAGATATTGGCATTGGGAAACAAGGGGTAGAAAAATTAGACGATGATAAATCTACTATCATCAGATTATTAAAATCGCATAGTAATTTTTTACCTTATCATGATAAATCAAGTCCTGATGATATTTATGCCTTTTTTGGCATGAGTAAAAAAGCGTTTAAGATGAATGTGGGGATATTATATAAAAGTAAAAGAATCGCCATCGAAGATGAAGGTATTCGTTTGCTACCTGAAATTGAAATCAAACCCGACAACGATATCGTCGCAGAATAACCTTTAAATTGAATGTTATGAACAAGGAAGTATATATTATATCTGCAGTTCGAACACCTATAGGATCCTTTGGCGGTAGCTTAAGTAGTTTAACTGCTGTTCAATTAGGAGGAATCGCAATAAAAGGCGCATTGGATGAATCTGGTATTGATCCTAATTTAATTGATGAAGTAATGATGGGTTGTGTCATTCAAGCTGGATTAGGTCAAGCGCCAGCCCGACAAGCGGCATTGGCTGCAGGACTTTCCAATAAAGTAATTTGCAGCACTATTAATAAAGTTTGTGCAAGTGGAATGAAATCAATTGCATTAGCTGCTCAATCTATTTTATTAGGTGATGCAGATGTCATTATCGCAGGTGGTATGGAAAGTATGAGTAATGTTCCATTTTACAATATGCAGCAAAGATGGGGGAATAAATATGGAGATGTTTCCTTGTTGGATGGATTAGTAAAAGATGGTTTAATGGATGTGTATGATCAAGTTGCCATGGGCAATTTTGCTGATCAATGTGCAAAGGATCATGCTATTACTAGAGAAGCGCAGGATGCATTTGCAAGGGAGAGTTATAAAAAATCACAAGCGGCTACTGAACAAGGTAAGTTTAAAGATGAAATAGTACCAGTTATTATTGAGCAAAAAAAAGGTAATCCAATTATCGTTGATAAAGATGAAGAGCCCTTTAAAGTTAATTTTGAAAAAATAGCACAATTAAATCCAGCATTTAATAAAGAGGGAACAGTAACAGCTGCTAATGCAAGTACAATGAATGATGGTGCTGCTGCAGTTGTTTTAATGAGTAAGCAAAAAGCAAATGAATTGGGTTTGAAACCAATCGCCATTATTAAAGGTTTTGCAGATGCAGAACAAGCACCGAAATTATTTACCACAACTCCTTCTTTGGCTTTACCTAAAGCACTAGTTCATGCAGAATTAAATATTAGTAACATTGATTACTTTGAATTCAACGAAGCATTCTCGGTTGTAGGTATTGTAAATACTCAGTTATTGAATTTAAATGCCTCTAAAGTAAATGTACATGGAGGTGCTGTTTCCTTAGGCCATCCATTAGGTTGTAGTGGAGCTCGAATTATAGTGAGCTTAATACATATTTTACAAATCAATAAGGCCAAGTATGGTGCAGCAGCAATTTGTAATGGCGGTGGAGGGGCAAGTGCGATGGTGATTGAAAATGTATAAACTTTTATAAAGCAGCTTGCTCAATAATTTCTTCCATAAATATGCCGCCATGACTTTCATCAAATATGCACTCACCATTTTTGATTAACAATATTTGAGGCGATTCGTGGGAAACACTAAATTTTTCTGCAATCGCTTTTGAAATTGGACGGAAGTTGAGCAAATCCAAATAATAAAACTGAATGGTATCGGGGGCCTCTGATCTTTCCATACGAGCAAATGCCATTTGACTAATACTACAAGTGGTACTGTGTTTAAATATAACCTGAGGGATGGTAAAAGATGATTGCTGAATTTTGTCTAGTTGACTTAGGTCATTTAGTGGAATCCACTGCATAATGGCAATTTTAGAATACAAAACTAAACTTTTTCCGCCATTTATTACAGCAGATTACACACCAAAACACGATTAGTTTAATTAACTTTGAGAATAATAAAAATTATGAATTTACAATTAACCAAACCGATTGTCTTTATAGATTTAGAAACAACCGGAATTAATGTGAGCTTGGATAAAATTGTGGAAATAGCACTTGTTAAAATTATGCCCGATGGCACGCAACAGGTTAAACGTAAACTAGTAAATCCAGAAATGCCCATTCCTGAACAAGTAGTAGCCATTCATGGTATTTCTGATGAAATGGTTAAGGACGCGCCCACTTTTAAGCAAATAGCAAATGAGATTAAACAATTCATTGAAGGGGCTGATTTAGGAGGTTATAACAGTAATCGATTTGACATCCCAATGTTAAATGAGGAATTTTTGAGAGCTGGGATTTCGGCCGACATGGAAAGCCGTCAATTATTGGATGTTCAAAAAGTATTCCATAAGATGGAGCAAAGAACCCTAACAGCTGCTTATAAATTCTATTGTAATAAAAATCTGGAGGATGCCCATACTGCAGAAGCAGATGCCATGGCCACTTGGGAAGTATTGGAAGCTCAGGTCGCTAAATATGCAAATATTGGAAATACAGTAGAAAGTATTGTTAAATTCACAGGCGAGGATCAAATTGTGGATTTCGCAGGTCGATTTATTATGGAAAATGGGGTAGAAGTGTTTAATTTCGGTAAGCATAAAGGGAAATTGGTCGTTCAAGTACTTAAAGATGAACCACAATATTATGATTGGATGATGAAGGGTGATTTTGCCTTGCATACCAAACAGAAATTAACTGAAATCCTTAACCGTAGTATTATAAAAAAATAAAAATCAATATATCCCCCTATTGAAATGTCAAAAATAGTCATCATCCCTACCTATAATGAAAAGGAGAATATTGCTTCTATCATTGAGACGGTTTTAAGCTTTGCAACAGAATATCATGTTTTGGTTGTAGATGACGGTTCGCCAGACGGAACAGCTGGTATCGTAGAGGGGTTAATGCAAAAACATATTGGTCGTATTTTCATTGAAAAAAGAGCTGGAAAATTAGGATTAGGCACAGCTTATATTCATGGTTTTTTATGGGCATTGAAACACAATTATGATTTTATATTCGAAATGGATGCTGATTTCTCACATAGTCCATATGATTTAGATCGTTTATTACATGCATGTGAAAATGGGGCAGATATGGCAATTGGAAGTAGATATGTTTCTGGTGGTAGTACCGAAAATTGGCCGTTGGACAGGAGGTTATATTCATGGGGTGGTTCAGCATATACTAGAATCATTACCGGAATGCCTATCAAGGATCCGACAGCAGGTTTTGTATGTTATAATCGTAAAGTTTTGGACGGTATTAATTTAAGCACGATTAATTTTATAGGTTACGCTTTTCAAATTGAGATGAAATTTGCAGCTTGGAAATTAGGATTCAAGATAAAGGAAGTGCCAATTAATTTTGTTGACCGCAAGATTGGTGCTAGTAAAATGACAAAAGGGATTATTAAGGAAGCCATTTTAGGTGTATTGAATATGCAATGGCAATCATCTACAGGCAAATTCATAAAAATAATCAAACGCATTCGTGTCAACTTTTAAAAAGGCCCTTTTACAATTACATGTTTTTGTTTTTTTAGCTGGCTTAACTGGACCAATTGGATTTTTAATTCAACTTAATGGTTTAGTATTGGTTTTTTATAGAATGTTGATTACAGTATCTATATTGGCAGTCATCTATATTTTTACTCAAAAAAAATCCAATTACACTAGAGTCACTTTGCTAAAGTTATTAGGTATTGGTGCCATTATTTCATTGCATTGGGTTTGCTTTTATGGTAGTATTAAACTTGCTAATATTTCCATAGCCTTAGTTTGTTTTTCATGTACCAGTATGTTTACATCCATTATTGAACCAATATCGGGGAGTAAAAAAATAAAATGGACTAATTTTTTTATAGGCGCTTTAAGTTTATTAGGTATTTTATTAATCTTCCATTTTGATACTAAATTTAGATTAGGTATTTTGGTAGGTTTACTATCTGCTTTATTAGCCTCCTTGTTTTCTGTTTTGAATAAAGGGGTAATTGATAAAATTGATTCTTTTTCAATTCAGTTTTATGAAATGTTGGGTGGGATGTTATTTTTATTTTTTATTATCCTAAGTATCAATGTCTATACACATGCTGGTTTTATTGTACCTACTCGAATGGATTGGTTTTGGCTTTCTATATTAGCAGTGGCTTGTACTGTTTGGTCTAATCACTTAATGTTGTCAGCTTTAAAACATATTAGTGCTTTTACTTTAAATGTGACTTTAAATATGGAGCCAGTGTATGGCATTCTATTAGCCTTTATTTTATTCAAGGAGCAAAAACAATTAGGCTTTAGCTTTTACATTGGTATTGCACTCATCACTTTATCGGTCATCATTCAGATGTTCCGAATTGTGAAACAAAACAAATTAAAGACTGTTCTTTAAAATTCTAAGATAAATCCAATGGTAGGGGTAATGAATACAGAGAAGTTATTGTACAATTCTGGTATTGCATTGGATCCATCTTTTTTTAAGGGCAAACCATCTGTTGTTTTAAATTCACCATCTGGTTTTGCGGTAAAAACATAAAAAGGTGGTGCAACCGATTTTGCGCCATACCAATTGGTCACATCTAAATAAAAATCTAATGTGGTCTTTTTATAATTGTATTTTTTATCAATTCTCATATCACTTGAATGATATGCTTTGTTTCTAAGTGTATTTAATTTTGTATAATCAAATATGCCCACCCCTAAAGAGGCAAAATTAAGTTGACTTGCATTCATATCATATGGGGTGTAGGGTGTGCCTCCTTGGTATCTATATTTAATACCCAACTCCCAATTTTTGTTAAATTTATAACCACCTGTTAAGCTTAATAAGTGAATATTTTCCCATGAACTTGCAATGTACTTTCCTTCGGCATTGGTATAAGAACTTCTAAAAAAGCTATAACTCATGACACCAAAAAACCGCTTGGTTAATTTTTGTTGTGCAAATAATTCAAATCCGTAACTTTTGCCTAATCCATTGGTGCTAATATCTTCATTACCTAAAATATTAAAGTCAGCTCCCATATTGGATAAGCTGGTACCTTTTTGAACGCTAATAGGTACATTTTTATATTGTTTATAATAAACTTCGGCTGTAAAACGGGTAGAGGAGGATGGGATGTATTCAATTCCTGTTACATAATGCGTACTTTGAATGTAATCTGCATCTCTATTTAAATAGTTGCCAGCTGCATTTTTAAATCCTAATGAAGTATTAGGTGCCATTTTATAATATTGTCCTACAGAAGCATTCAAAGTGACATTATCCGATAATACCCAACTTAATCCAATTCGAGGTGAAAGTTGTTTTGTGAATTTATTGCCATTGATTGTAAAGTCATTTCCATCGGTTCTGATACCTGCACTTATCCCTAATCTATTATTAAAAGCCTTTTTACCCATTTGAAAAAAGGCGCCATATTTATTATAGTTGAATTGTGAGTTATAATCGATAAAGGTAGGTGCACTTGTTGGCGGTAAACTAGAATTGCTATTTGTAAGTATATATTTCAATAACTGATGGGTATTATTATCGTATCCTACATTTTGAATATTGACGCCTGCAGTCCATTTGATGCCTAATAAACTTTGTGTCAGATCCCATCTAATTTTATTTTCAATTTCATTTGAAGCATAGTCGAATGTTTTTTCACCTTTAATTGGTTCTAGGTTATTCTCGTATTTCTCATTGATATTGTTCAAATGATTTCTGCTGATGGCTAAATTCCAAAATCCATTACTAATCAACTTTTTCAAAGATGCGCCTACAGTATAACTCCATTGATTAATGGAGGGACTGGCATTTAAAGCATAAATTTTTTCGGGAGTTGCATTTTTTGGTGCTGCAAATTTAAACTCATCAATAGCGCCCACTCCTAAAAAAGTAAGCGTAGTATTAGGATCAATAACATGTGTTATTTTATATTGGAAGTCCCAGAAATTAGGTCGTATTGGTAAATCAATTGCTTTAAATAATAATTGCAAATAACTGCGCCTTGCAGAAACTAAAAATGTGGTTTTACCTGTATTGCTTAAAGGCCCTTCCAAAGTAGTAGATAATTCTGTGGCACCTAATCTTACATTGCCTTGTAGTTTATTGCTATTCCCTCTTTTTTGTTTGAATTCAAAAACGGAGGATAGGGCATTGTCATATTTGGCATCAAAAGCTGAGGATGATAATTTTACTTCATCAATAAAGGATACATTCAATATTCCTTGAGGGCCACCCGCACTACCTTGGGTACTAAAATGGTTAATGACTGGTATTTCAATTCCGTCTAAATAAAACACATTTTCATTTGGCGCACCACCACGAACAATGATATCATTTCTAAAACCTGCACCTGTACTTGCACTTCCAGTTACGCCTGGTAATGCTTGCACAACTTTAGAAATATCAAAATTACCTCCTGGGTTAGATTTAATTTCCTCTGCGGTTAATTTTTGTATGCTTAATGGGGTTTCTAGTGTAGCAGTTCGTACAGTTTTTCGAGTACTACTTACTTGAACTTCTTTTAATTGCAAATCGGTTGGAACAAGTTCAATGGTATTTGTAATCTCATTTCCTACTGTTACCACCACATTAAATAAACTATAAGGTATACTCCCTAGTGAAGTAAAGCTTACTTGATATTGTCCAGTAGGTATATTTTTGAAACTATAATAACCTTTCGCATCAGAAATAGTTTTATATTTTGTGTTCACTAATTGAACATTAGCACCCTCAATTGGTTTTTGCGTGTTTTTATCAACAATCCATCCTGATAAATTACCATTCGTTTGTGCAATCACTGATTGAGTTAAAAAAAGTGATATAATTAATAAAATACGCAGGTTCATAAATGCCATTATTTGGGTGCGAAATTATAACAATTAATTGCCCTAAAAGTTGTGTAAGGAATTAAAATTTGTGACTATAGGTATTGAAACCATTGTCTGTTGGGATCCCATGCTTCAAAAGCTTTTGCGACGGCAGCTAAAAATTGAGAACCCACTGCGCCATCCACAATACGGTGATCATAACTCATGGATAAATACATCATATGGCGAACTAGAATTGCATCCCCTGAAGGGGTTTCAATCACTACAGGGCGTTTTTTAATGGCCCCTAATGCTAGAACAGCTACTTGTGGTTGGTTGATGATGGGTGTCCCCATGATACTTCCAAATGTACCTACATTGGTCACTGTAAAAGTACCATCTTGAGTATCACTCGGTTTTAATTGATTCTGACGTGCATTATTCGCCAATTCATTGACTGCTTTACTTAATCCAACAATACTTAATTGATTGGCTCCTTTTATAACAGGAACAATTAAGTTACCAGTAGGAAGGGCAGTAGCCATGCCAATATTAATATCTTTCTTTAGAATTATTTGATCGCCTTGTAAACTACTGTTAATGATAGGGAATTGCTCCATCACATTTGCAATACATTCAATAAACATTGGAGTGAAGGTAAGTTTAACTCCTTCTCTTTTTTCAAACAGTTGTTTTACCTTTTCTCTCCATACTACCATATTAGTTACATCGACCTCGAAAAATGAGGTCACATGTGCACTCGTATGAATGCTGTCTACCATATGCTTTGCAATCACTTTACGCATCCTGTCCATTTCGATGATTTCTGTACTACCCGTCATCACCACTTGATCTGGATGGGCTAATTTTGAACTTGTTGTAATAGGTTCAAATGCATTCGCCTGATAATTTTCCTTTTCAGAATTAATTACTATAGATTGATTTACAGTTTCTTGATTATGGTTACCTATCGTTTTTTTAGAAGCTATATAATTTAAAATATCCTTTTTAGATACTCGGCCTTGACTGCCAGTTCCTATAATATGTTGTAATTCCTGCATACTCACACCCTCATTTTGAGCAATATTCATTACAAGTGGGGAATAAAATTTACCCTCCTGATTCGAAGTGGTGTTTGAAATAGCGTTTGGAGTATAAGGAACTTCTACAATAGGTTCCTGTTTTTGTACTTGTTTTACTTCTTCGGCAGATTCTTTCAATATAACTTTTGGTTTTTGAACTAATGCCTCTGGTGGTATCTTTGTTATCAAGGAGCTATCATCGGATTCAATGCGAGCAATCACTGTTCCAATGGGAACGACTGCATTGGGTTCAAATAAAATTTCAACTAATTTACCTGCTGCTGTAGAAGGGATCTCACTATCTACCTTATCTGTTGCGATATCTAATAAAGTTTCATCTAATTGAATGGTATCACCAACATTTTTGTGCCATTTTAAAATGGTCGCTTCCATGATACTTTCACCCAACTTAGGCAAAACCAAATCAACAATGGGCATAAGGGTAAATTTTAGTAAAAATAAGACTAAATTTTATTGATTATTAATAACCTAAGTAAATTTATAGCCTGAGTGGCTGTTATTTCAATATTCCTTTGTCTTTCAAAACGAAGGTAAAATACCTTTGAAACCACTTTTTCTTTATTGGCGACACCCACCCAAACCATTCCTAGGGGTTTTTCGTCTGTTTTGCCCGTTGGCCCCATAATCCCGCTGACAGAAATAGCATAATCGGTATTCATCTTTTCTCTTACTGCTTTTGCCATTTGCTCTACGGCTTCTTTACTCACTGCGCCCACTGTCTGCAAAATAGAAGCAGGCACATCTAAAAATTCGGTTTTGATTCGATTATCATAACTGATAATGCCACCCGTATAAAACTGAGATGAACCTGCGTGTTTGGAAAGTAAATGTCCTATAAATCCTCCAGTGCAACTTTCGGCAGTAGCCACTGTTTGACCTTTTGCTTTTAGCATTTTACCAACCACCACTTCCATAGTTTCGTCCTCATCCGTCACCAAATATTCAGCAACTGCTTTTTTTAATAAATTAAATTGGGTATCCAATGTTTCGTTTAAAAGGGTACCGTCTGTATTAGAACCTGTCAATCTTAATCTTACCATTCCAAAATTGGGCAAATATGCAAGTTTTATTTCGGGTGGTAAATTATTTTCAAAATCCAATATCAATTCAGCCAAAAAGGATTCTCCAATACCAGCTGTGAGCAAGGTTCTATGACTAACATAGCCAATGTTCAATTGGGTTTTTAATAATGGAATGACTTTATTTTCGGTTAACCATTTCATTTCATGAGGCACACCTGGCAATGAAAATATATAAGCTCCATTCTTTTTAAACAACATTCCTGGAGCAGTTCCTGTTTCATTAAATAATACCTCACATGTATCTGGAACTTCGGCTTGTTTACGATTACGATCAATCATTGGCCTTTTATGTACTTGTTCAAATATATAGATGATATGATCCAAAGTAGGTTGATGAACTATTAAACTACCTCCAAAATATTGTGTCAATAATGGCTTCGTAATATCATCTGAAGTAGGCCCTAAGCCACCTGTTAAAATCACAATTTGGTTTTGGCTTATAGCAGTATCTAATGCATTTGAAATAGCTATTTGATCATCACCAACTGCAATACGGCTTGTAACTATAACGCCAATGGCGTTTAGTGCTTGAGCAATAAATGCACTATTGGTATCAATCACTTGACCAATTAAAAGCTCATCGCCAATAGTAATAATCGTGGCTTTATTTTGATCCATGTTTAACAGTTAAATTAGGTTGCAAAGTAAACCAAAAATAGGCGGTTTAACTAAAATAGGAACTTAGTTTTTCAGCCAATAATGGGGGCATACTTGCCCTTTTTCCCAATTGCTTATCCATAAAATAAAGCTTAACCATTCCAATGGTTAACAGTTTCCCCTCTTCATTATGAATTTCTTGATCAAATACAATTCGGTGATCAACCGGAACTTGCCTAATTTGAGTCGTAATCGTCAATAAATCGTCATATCGGGCTGGTCTTAGGTATTTAACATTGAGTTCTACTACGGGTAACATAATCCCCATATCCTCAATATCCTTATAACTGATACCTAAAGCCCTAAGGCTTTCGACACGACCAACTTCAAAATATTGTGCATAATTGCCATAATATACCACATTCATGGGGTCTGCATCCGCATATCTGACCCTCACTTGGTTTTTAAATTCATACATATTATTATAATTGTTGACAAATTTACGAATAGAATCTGTTTTTCCACAATAAGCTCATTTAACATAGCGTTTTATAGGTGTATTGTACTTTTACTAGGTTACTCATAATTATAACAACCCATGTCTCATTTTTATCGATTTCTATTGATTTGTATTTTAACCGGGTCGTTGACTTTAGGAGCCAATGCGCAAACTTCAACAGTAGAAGAATCGGCCATTTCCTATTTTAATAGGGGATTGCATTCCCTTACTTTAGGAGATAGTGTAATTGCCTACCAACAATTTGAACAAGCCTATGGCTTTTCGTATAAAGAGGATAAAATCACTTATTACTATTTAATGTTGGCGCTTCACCTTCAAAAAGCATTTGCAGTGCCTGCAACTTTAAGTTGGTTAAAGGAAACCACTAATGTTATTTATCAATCTAGGTTACAATATTTTTTAGGGGAATATTATTATCAACAAAAGCAAGTTGAAAATGCCATTACTGCTTTTTTGAAAGTGCCGATTGAGGATTTAAACAATGATGAAATTTTCAAATTAAAGTTTCATTTGGGCTATTTATATTTTAAATCGGGTCAATGGGAAAAGGCAAGTACCTTATTAAATAGTTTAAGGCAAATACAAACAGCCGCTAATTATACAGATGCAAATTATTACGCAGGGTTTTTAGCATTGAAAAACAAAGATTATGCTTTGGCTTTGTCTTGTTTTGAAATTGCTGCGCACAATAGCGATTATGCAAATGTGGTTCCTTTTTATATTGCACAATTGTATTATTTCCTTGGCGACATAAAAAAAGCAATTGAATATGCTACAACGGCTTTAATAAATAAGGATCAATTTTATGATGCGCAAATAAGACAATTATTAGGTCATTTGTGGTTTGATCAAAATGAGTATGAAAAAGCTTTACCGTATTTAGCTACTTATGTTGCTAAGCAAGATAAAGTACAATCACAGGATTTGTATCAACTTTCATTTTGTTATTTTCAAACCAAACAATGGGATAAAGCAATAGCTGGTTTTAAGCAATTGAATAATGGAAAGGATTCCTTAGCGCAAAATAGTATGTATTTATTAGCCACTTCTTATTTGAAAATAGATGATAAGATGGGTGCTAAAACTGCTTTCCAGTTTTGTGCAGCACAAAGTCAAAATCTAATTCAAAAGGAAATTTCATTGTTTAACTATGGGAAACTATCTGTTGAATTAAAAGATTATGCACAAGCAGTTATTAGTTTAGATCAATTCATGGAAGCCTATCCAAAATCTACTTATTTGGGTGAATCAAAACAGTTATGGGTAAAAGCATTGGCTTTAAATAATAATTATGTTTTAGCATTGGACGCTTTTGAATCTATTGAATCTCCCAATGAGGAATTACAAAAATTATATCCAGCCATTTTATTTGGTCGAAGCGTAGTTTATATTAATGATGGGCAAATTGACAAAGCTTATACATTATTAAATAAAGTTTTAAATACCCCATTTAATCAAAATGTATTAAGCCCAACTCAGTTTTGGATAGGGGAATTAGGTTATAAATTAGGTCATATTAATGAATCTGTTACTGCACTGACTCAGTACTTAAAGTCGCCCCTGAATGAAGGGGAGGTGACAATCCAACATGCTAAATATACTTTAGGTTTTGATTATTTGAAATTAGGATCCTATCAAGAAGCATTAAATAATTTTAATGCTGTAGCAAGCGTTAATCCAATCAACGCAACGCTTAATTATCAAAAGGATGCTTATATGAGAGCTGCGGATTGTTTAATGATGTTAAAGCAATATAAACAATCCATTCAATCCTATCAGAATATCATTGATTTGAAATGGACTATGGAAGATTATGCAACTCTACAAAAATCAATCATCTTAGGAGGAATGGGTAAGCCCAATGATAAAATTAGTATCCTTCAACAATTCGATCAACATTATCCAAATTCTGAATATTTGAATGATGCTAGAATGGAATTGGCAGAAACTTATATTTTTAAAGAAGACTTTCAGTTAGCTATAGCGCCTTTAAGCGCAATCGTTATAGATAAAAAAGCAACTGCTTTTTACCCAGTCGCTTTATATAAATTAGGTGTGACTTACTTTAATATGAATAAGAATGAACCTGCTTTGCAAAATTTTCAAACCCTCATAAAAACATATCCTAATTCAGTTGAAACCGAAAATGCCCTTGAATTTGTTCGTAATATATTTTTAGAAGAACAAAAACCCGAATTATTAGTGGCATTTATGAATGAAAATGGACATCCTTTAGCTGTTAACGAACAGGATTCCCTTACATATCGATCTGCTATGCTGCGATATGATGAAAAAAACTATGTAGATGCTAAGTCGGGTTTAATTAAATACATCAATTTATTTCCTAATGGTAAATACCAAATTGAATCTAATTATTTAGTTGCCGAGATGGATTATGCAGGACAAGTATTTGATTCTGCTGCTTACTATTTTACAAAAGTAGCAGATCAATCTCCTAATCGATATGCAGAAAGGGCTAACCTTTTAGCTGCTAGGCTTTATTATTTCAATTTCAAAAATTATGTATTAGCAGAACAATATTATTTAAAACTAAAAGAGGTTGCAGTACAAAAAGAAAATGTATTAGAAGCTTTAAGAGGTATTTTAAGATGCCAATTTAAAAATAATAAGTGGTTAGAAGCAGCGCCCATTGCAAAACAAATCATTGAGGAAAAAACATTTGCTTCTGATGATTTAATAATGGCGAATATGGTTTTATATCATGAACAATTATTAAAAAATGACACAGTAGGAGCAATGACCGTTTTGGGAAAAATTATATTAAATAATTCATCCATCTATACTGCAGAAGCTCATTATGAATTGGCTCATTTACAATACCTTCTAAAAAAATACACACTTGCCGAAAAAACCGCATTTGAGGTTACTAAAAAACAAGCCTCACATGAATTTTGGGTGACCAGTGCTTATATTTTACTTGGGGATATTTATGTCGCACAAAAAGATTGGTTTAATGCACTAGCCACTTTTAAAAGTATTGCTGACAATGCGACCATTAGTTCATTGAAAGAGGAAGCCGCTGAAAAATATAATTTAGCAAAAACAGCCGAGAAAATTTCTAACAAAGTTGAAAACCAATTACCATAGCATGTCAACAATTTTAAAATATAGTTTTTTATTTTTACTTATATTAATGACATGCTCAGATGCATCTGCCTGGCAGCATAAAAATAAAAAGAAAACAACCAAAACAATCACCCATTCAAAGAAGAAAAAGTTAAATAAAAAGACCAGCAAAACAAAAAACTTCCCCATGCCTGTTAAGGTTAAGTTGGAAGACATAGTAAAGCAAGTACCTATTGATATTCCAGTGTTAAAGGATACAACACCAGCTAAAGTAGTGAGTATTTTATCTGCATTTAAGCCACAATTAAAAAGTGTAGTAAAAATTAATTTCACCAATGCTGCGCCAGTATTAGATACTCAATCGGTTCATTATTCTTATCAAGTACCTGGACAAAATTTATCTTTTTCTTATAGACCCATTGCTTTAAATCCATTAGCAATTGTTTTAACGAATCCTCCTGTATTTACTAACAATACTAATGTAAAAGTAGGTTTTGGTAACTATTTATACCAACTACTTAATGTGAATATGATTAATATAGGGGAAAAGTCAATTCATCATTGGAGTGCTTCCACCGAATCTTCTGAAGGCATTCATCATTTACAGAAATATAGATATAGTAAATTAGATTATCAAGGTAATTTTATACTAACCGATTCTAATTCTATACTCACTAATTTTTTTGCTAGTCAATCTCAATCCTATCGATATGGATTAGTTCCAGATACTTTATCATTACCAACTAGTCAATATGAACAAAAATATACCGAGTTGGGATTGAAATTAGTTTTGTTAAATAAGATAAAGCCCAATCATAAATTATATTATAAACCTGAATTTGAATTAGAGCATTTATCAGATATTTCAAATAAATCTAATACCTATATTGCCATTTCTAGTCCAATGAGTTATCCATTGAAAGGGGGGATGACTTTGAATTTTGATTTTCATTTAAGTTATAACTATTTTAATAGCTTCAATTCAAGTTCGAACACCTTATTTAGAGTAGATCCTTCATTGAATTTTAATAAGTGGAAATGGCAGGTATTGTTAGGTGTCTCACCAGTTTACACATCAGATGGTTTTAATTTATATCCCAATTTACAATTACAACATCAATTAACAGATACTACATGGTCTATCAAAGCAGGTTGGATCACTAAAACCAAAAATACACAATACGCCAATCTGCTAGATGAGAATAAATGGATCACAACACCAACCGTTTTAAAGTTAACGACACAACAAAAACAATTCATTAATATAGAAGTGAATGCTTCTAGAAAATTACAATATGGTTTTGGTTTATCCTTAAATACCTATTTGAACCTGCCCCTTTTTAATAAAGAACCATTAGCAATGGCTACACTATTACCCAATATTGCTTTCCCAGATAATTTAGAGTATACCAACCGAATAGCAAATGGACTTAAGTATATTACCAATTTTGAATCCAAAGCAACCACTGTTGAATTAGAAGCACATTTACATTATCAATTTAGTGACCAATTCTCGGTTGAAAATCAATTTAGTTACACCCAATTCAATTATATCAAGGACAATGAAAAACCATGGGGTTTTGTGCCTTTACAGCTGCATTCAACCTTCTTTTGGAATGCTAGTCAAAAACTACTTTTTGATGGCTCATTTAACTTCCTATCGGGCATAGAATCGTCCACTGAAGGGGCTAATTATATTGCACAAACATTAAAACCAGTTTCATTACTAAATGTGGGTTTATCTTACAAATTATCCATTCCTTGGAAGTTATGGATTCAATCTTCTAATCTTTTAAACAGTCAATATCAAAGGTGGGCAGATTATCCTTCATTAGGTGTTCAAATTAATGCGGGTGTTGTATATTCGTTCCATAAATAAGTATGATTCATCAAATAGTTACATATTTTATTCGTTTTGGTCAATTAGACATTCCTGCCATAGGTAATTTAAAATTATCTAAAAAAGAGGCCGAATGGGCTGAAGGGGTTTTAATTGCCCCTAAGGAAATCATTCAATTTGAACTAGGAGATAGTATTCCCAATAAACATTTCTATCAATATATAGCTAATGCACTTGACATTTCGGCAGAACAAGCTGCGATACAATATGAGCAAATTTTGAATTCGCAATTAGAGCAAGATCATAAATTAGTTTTAGGAAACTTAGGTGTTTTAACCAAGGAAGGAAATTCCTATCAATGGTTTTCACATTTTGATTCAACTCAGTATTTTAATAATTTAGACTTAAGCAGCTTACCTAATTCGGTTAGTTTTGATGAAGAGGAAGCGATACAAAAAAGTGATAAATGGTATATTTGGGCAATCGTATTAAGTGTTATTGCAATCATCGCAATTTTATTTAAACAATAAAATATGTCATCTACAAAAGAGCCATTTTTACCTTGCCCTGTTTGTAATGCATCAGCCATTTCATTTTTAATTCATGGAAAAGATTTTTCATTAACTGGTGATTTATTTGATATCATACAATGTGAAAAATGCAGCTTAAAATTTACACATGCCATTCCAGATAAGGATCATATAGCACCTTACTATAATTTTCCTGACTATATATCACATACTGATATAAAAGAAGGATGGATGAACCAATTATACCATAAAGTACGTCGTCATACCTTACAACATAAAACAAATTGGGTTCAATCTTTGTTTACAGGTCACAAAGGAACGCTATTAGAGGTAGGAGCGGGTACAGGCGCATTTGCGGATTCGATGATTCATAAGGGGTGGAGTGTTACAGCTCTTGAACCTGATGCAGCAAGTAGACAAAAAGCATTGGATAATTATTCAATTAAATTATTGCACATTGAATCCTTGGATCAATTGCCTCACAATAGCTTTGATGTTATTACTTTATGGCATGTGTTGGAACATGTACATGATTTAAAAATATATATAGCTAGTTTTAAGAAGCTGCTTAAACAAAATGGTAGATTAATTATCGCAGTACCCAATTATACAAGTTATGACGCTCAGTTTTATAAAGAATATTGGGCTGCCTATGATGTACCAAGACACTTATATCATTTCTCGCCAAAGTCGATGGATTACTTAATGCGTTCCTTTGGGTTAAAAATTGCTAATTTGAAACCAATGTGGTTTGATAGCTTTTATGTAAGCTTATTAA
The DNA here is from genome assembly GCA_037129315.1 of Chitinophagia bacterium. Taxonomy (GTDB): domain Bacteria; phylum Bacteroidota; class Bacteroidia; order Chitinophagales; family Chitinophagaceae; genus Sediminibacterium. The sequence goes on from JBAXVC010000005.1 coordinate 73,312, forward strand.
GTGAAAAATATAAAAAATCAGGATTTATAGGAATGATTAGAGCTTTATTGATTGGGCTGATTTCAAATCTTAAAGCCTATCGAGATCACAAAAAGGCAAGTTCTATTATATACGAAATAAAAAAAGTGAATGAAGATTAATCTTATTTAATTCTTATTTGAACTAATACAGGCCAACATTTACCCCCTATAAAAAAAGTATTAGAGTGCTTTTCATAAGCAATACCATTAAGTACATATCCCACATCAATGCTAGCAGGATCGTATTTGACTCCAGCTTGTGCTAATAGATTACTAAAGTTGATATTTTTAACCACTTGTCCGGAATTTATGTCTATGACAATTACTTCTTTTTGACCATATATATTAGCATATAGTAACCCATTTACATATTCTAGTTCATTAATATCACTTACATATCCATAATTATTAAATACCCCAATTGTTTTTTTTATCGAAAAGGTATTTGGATCCACTAAATAAATATCACTTCCTCCTGTGGAAACAATTAAGGCCGAATCATTATGTGTAATTCCCCAACCTTCATAGGGCCAATATAATTCCTTTTCCTTATTTAATGTAACTGCATTATAAACAAAAACTTTGTGTTCTTTCCAAGTGAGTTGATAAATTTTATTATTAAATAGGGTAATGCCTTCACCAAAAAATTCTTTATCTAATTTTATTTTATTCCCCTGAGGACGCATATTGCTGTCCATTTTATGTAATATACTTTTTCCATAATTGCCTGTCCCTTCCAATAATAAATTCCCTTGCCATTCTAATCCTTGTGTATAAGCACTAGTGTCATGCGGATATACTTTTACAATCTCATATTGTAATGTAGTAGGGGCTTTAATAGCATCCTTCCCCTCATTTTGTTCAGAAGAGCTAATGGTATTATTACATGCTAATAAATTCAATAACAAGCAATAAAAAGAAATATATTTTATGAATGAACGCATATAATTTTTTATACATTAAATCTGAAATGCATCACATCGCCATCTTTTACTAAGTATTCTTTTCCTTCAATTCTTAATTTTCCATTATCTCTGCATGCAGCCTCACTTTTAAATTTGATAAAATCTTCAAAAGCAATCACTTCAGCTTTAATAAACCCTTTTTCAAAGTCGGTATGGATGACACTTGCTGCTTGTGGCGCCTTCCATCCTTTTTCAATTGTCCATGCCCTTACTTCTTGTACCCCAGCTGTGAAATAGGTTTCTAAGTTTAATAATTTATAAGCAGATTGGATTAACCTATTTAAAGCGGGTTCCTTCATTTGGTATTCTTCCATAAAGACCGCTTTGTCAGCAGGATCTTCTAATTCTGCAATCTGAGCCTCAATATTATTACACATTACGATAACTTCAGCACCTTCTGCTTTTGCCATATCCACTAACATGGCTGAATATTTATTACCACTATGCATCGAAGCTTCATCCACATTTGCAACATACATTACTGGTTTTTCAGTTAATAAAAAACTGTCTGCAATTGCAACTCTATCTTCTTTTGATAATTGTAATGAACGAATACTTTTTCCTTGTTCTAAATGAATTTTGCATTTTTGTAAAACTTCTAATTCAACTTTAGCCTTAGGATCAGTTTTAGCCATTTTTTCGCACCTTTGAATTTTTTTATCTACACTATCTAAATCCTTAAGTTGTAATTCTGTTTCGATAATTTCTTTATCACTGATAGGATGGATAGCACCTTCTTCTCTTAATACATTCTCATCTTCAAAACATCTTATTACATGGATGATGGCACTCACTTCACGAATATTCGCTAAAAATTTATTACCTAGACCTTCACCTTTACTGGCACCTTTTACCAATCCAGCAATATCTACAATCTCTAACTGAGTAGGTACAATTCGATTGGGTAATATTAAATCAGCCAATTGTTGCATTCTATGATCGGGTACATCCACTAAACCAACATTAGGTTCGATGGTGCAAAATCGGTAATTACTAGCTTGCGCTTTAGCACTATTACTTACTGCATTAAATAAAGTTGATTTTCCTACATTGGGTAATCCCACAATTCCTGCCTGTAAAGCCATAATCTGACGTGTTTTAAGAGCGCAAAAATACAATTCTAATCCCAAAATTGACTATATTAGAACCATAAACAATTGTTTTATGGCTTTGAATATTATCTGGATGGCATTTTTTGTGATTGCATTTGTAATTGCCTTGTTTAAATTGGTTTTTTTAGGGGATACTGAAATTTTTAAATTACTTGCCGATGGCCTTTTTGACTCTGCTAAATCCTCTGTAATGGATGTGGCCCTTCCTTTGGCAGGCACGATGGTGTTTTTCTTGGGTTTAATGAATATCGCCGAAAAAGCTGGGGCCATTCAAAAACTAGCCAAATGGATGAACCCTTTTTTAAGCCGATTGTTTCCTGGGGTTCCACCCAATCATCCAGCTATGGGGCAAATGGTGATGAATTTTAGCGCAAATATGCTTGGTTTAGACAACGCAGCTACTCCATTTGGATTAAAAGCAATGGAAAGCCTACAAAGTCTTAATCCGGATAAAGAAAAGGCCACCAACGCTCAAATCATGTTCCTTGTTTTACATACAAGTGGGTTAACCATTATTCCTTTAACCATCATTTCATATCGTTTAGCTGCAGGATCCCATGATGCAGCTAGTATATTTATTCCCTGTGTTCTTGCAACGTTAGGGACAACATTAGCATCTATTTTTATGGTGGGCTTATACCAAAAATTAAAATGGGATAAAGTTTTAATAGGTTGGATACTTGGTTTAATCTTACTAATGGTGGGTATTTTATTTAGTGTCAATTCATTATTGCCCATTCAAAAGGAGGTATTTTCTAAAACAGTGGGAAATGCTTTATTGCTTGTCATCATTGTAGGTATTATTATTGGAGGGGCTTATAAAAAAGTATCTGTTTTTGATGCATTTATTGAAGGAGCCAAAAATGGATTTGATGTCATTATTAAAATTATTCCATACTTGGTAGCAATGCTGGTCGCTATCAGGGTATTTAGAGATAGTGGCGCCATGTTATACATATTAAATGGGCTAACTTTTTTAATACAATCCACTGGGGTGAATACCGAATTTATTGGAGCATTACCTGTTGCCATTATGAAACCTTTAAGTGGGAGTGGTGCTAGGGGAATGATGCTAGATATTTTTCAAACACAAGGGCCTGATTCATTTGTTGGAAAATTAGCATCCATTTTTCAAGGATCTGCAGATACTACTTTTTATATAATTGCTTTATACTTTGGTAGTGTAGGAATCAAGAAAATACGATACGCATTATGGGCTGGTATATTCGCAGATTTAATAGGTGTGGTCATCGCAATTTTAATTGGGTACACCTTTTTTAAATAAAAGATTTTAATTGAAGTAGTTATTATAAACCCTCACTCATCTTCATCACTTCATTCCATTCGGCAGTACTCACTTTTTGAACAGACAATCGACCTAGTTTAACCAATTCCATATTAGCTAAATTGGTATTGGCTTTTACATCCGATAATTTTACGGGATGTTTTAATTTTTTATGTGGTGCAAAATCTACAGCCAACCATGCCGTTTCAGTAGTAGTAGGATCTTGATAAGATTCTTTGACCACTTTTGCAATGCCCACAATTTCCATTCCTTCATTGCTATGGTACCAAAAGGCAAGATCTCCTTTTTTCATGGATCTTAAATTATTTCTTGCACCATAATTACGAACGCCATCCCAAAATGTTTTTTTATCTTTTACAAATTGATCCCAAGCGTATTTAAAAGGTTCTGATTTAATTAGCCAATATGCCATGAGAAAAAAATTATAAAATTAAAAATAGAGAAGTAGTTTAATAGCCACTTGCTAACACTTCAGATAAATGAAGCACTTTGATATCTTGACCATTATGTTTCATGCGTCCATCTAAATGCATTAGACAACTCATGTCAGTACTAATTAAAATAGGCGCTTGTGTTTCTATGATATTGTCAATTTTTTGATCAGCCATAGAAACACTAATGGTATCAAATTTTACTGCAAAACTGCCTCCAAATCCACAACAAATATCAGTGTCCTTCATTTCAACTAATTCTAATCCTTTTACTGCTGCTAATAATTGCCTAGGTTCTTGTTTAATTGAACATTCTCTTAAACCAGCACAACTATCATGGTAAGTTGCTTTGCCTTCAAAGGAAGCACCTAAATCAGTAATGTTTAAAACCTTTACTAAAAATTCGGACAATTCATAAATACGATTCGCCACTTTTTTAGCAGGACTTTGGAAGGCATTATTTTCAAATAATTTCCCATAATTATTTCTTACAAATCCAGTACAACTTGCGCTTGGACTCACTATATAATCTGCACCTTCAAAATCTTGAACAAACTTTGTACAAACATCTTTGGACTCACCCCAATATCCAGCATTAAAAGCAGGTTGACCACAACAGGTTTGTTCTGTATTATATTTAACATTACAACCTGCTTTTTCCAACACTTTGATAGTATCAAATGCAACTTGAGGGTATAGTTGATCAATAAAACAGGGTATAAATAATTGTACTGTCATACTCAAAAATACGAATTGTAGTTAAATAAAAACATAAAAAAAAGCATTCTCAACAATTTGTGGAGAATGCTTTAATATAGGTTAAATAACTTGAATTAAGGTTGAACTTTCAATTTATTGATAAACTTATCAGCCAATAAACCTTTTTCAGATTTAGGGTAATTTGCTTTAATATTTTTGTAAATTTCAACTGCGTCATCCGCTTTCCCATTTAATTCTAATAAAGCTGCAGCACGATATAGGTATTCAGAGCTTATGCCTTCATCTTCTGGAAAATGAGCCCCAGCTTTTTTATAATAACTGATGGCTTCTTCTGTATTTTTTAATTCACTATAAGCATCTCCAATAGTGCCGTAAGCAATGGCTTGAACTTGTTTTGCACTTGTTGAAAAATCCTTTAAATACTCTATAGCTTTGTTAAAGTTATTAGTACGATAGTAACTAACACCTGCATAATATTTAGCAAGATTGGCAGCTTTTGTACCACCAAATTCATTGATAATGTACAAAACACCTTTACTGCTACCGTCTCCATTTAAAACTAAAGTAGAGGAGTCCATTGCAAAATACTTTTCAGCTGCAAACATAGCATCCGCTGCTTTATCTTCTCTAGGTTTTTGATACAATTCACTGTAGCCAAAATAACCAGCTAATATAATCACTAATGCGGTTAAGGCATAAGTTAATCCTTTTTTATTATTTTTTACGAAATCTAAAAATGGATGTTTTTCCGTTTGTAACTCGCTCATATTATTATTTTATATTTTTTCGAAAAAATTTAATCAACAATGAATGGATAATTTTGATCTATATAAACATCTTTATACACTTCACTGTCATCAGGCCAAGGACTTTCTTCAGCAAATTTAACAGAAGCATCTACAATTAAAGTTATTTTGTCATCAATTGCTTTTAATTCAGCTTCCGTGGCAAATTGACTATCAAGAATAGTCTTAGTTACTTTTGTAATTGGATCTTGGTTTTTATATTCTTCTACCTCATCCTTAGTTCTATATTTTTGTGGATCTGAAACCGAATGTCCTTTGTAACGATATGTTTTCATTTCCAATAGAGTAGGGCCATCACCTTCTCTAGCACGTTTAACTGCTCTTGATACACCTTCATGTACCGCCTCAGTTGTCATACCATCAATTTTATCAGCAGGCATTTCATAGGCATCTGCTAATTTATAAATATCAATTACATTACTAGTTCTTTCAATAGAGGTTCCCATAGCGTAATTATTATTCTCACAAATAAATACGATTGGTAATTTCCATAACATGGCTAAGTTAAATACTTCATGCAACATTCCTTGTCTTGCAGCACCATCTCCAAAAAAACATAAAACGACATTTTTTGAACCTCTGTATTGTTCGGCAAAAGCCAATCCAGCACCTGTTCCAATTTGTGCTCCAACAATACCATGTCCTCCAAAAAAGTAATGCTCTTTACTAAAAAAGTGCATACTACCACCTTTACCTTTTGAACAACCAGTTGCTTTACCATATAATTCAGCCATAGCTGAATTTGGACTCATTCCTTTTGCTAAAGCTAAACCATGATCACGATAGGCAGTAATGAATGGATCTTCTTGATTAGTTGCTGTCATACAACCAGCGGCAATGGCTTCTTGTCCATTATAAACATGAAAAAAACCTCTGATTTTACCAGCCATTTTATACATTTCCTCGGATTTGGATTCAAATTGACGTATTAACTGCATCAATTCGTACCAATAGAGATAGGTTTCTTTAGAAAATTTTTGGGCCACAGTCCTTTTATTTTGAGGAGCAAATATACAGATTTCTGAATAAAAACCGCTTAAAAGCAGCAGGTTATGCCTCGTTTAAAAAGGGATATTTATAGTCAACTGGAGGGTTAAAGGTTTCCTTAATGGTACGTGCACTTAACCAACGATACAAATTGAGCATACTTCCTGCTTTATCATTGGTTCCAGATGCCCTAGCGCCTCCAAATGGTTGTTGTCCTACTACCGCGCCTGAGGGTTTATCATTAATATAAAAATTACCCGCAGCATGTCTTAGTTTTTCGGTCGCTAATTCAATAGAAGCTCGGTCTTGTGAAAGAATCGCACCCGTTAAAGCATATTTAGAGGTGGTATCTACTAAATCTAAGGCTTTTTCAAACTGATTGGTAGGATAGGTGTAGATGGTTAATACTGGCCCAAATATCTCCTCACACATGGTTAAATATTTTGGACTGGTGGTTTCAATTACTGTTGGTTCTACAAAGTAACCATTGCGTTTATCCACTTTACCTCCCACCAAAATTTTTGCATTTTTATCCTGTTTCGCTTTTTTAATATACTGCGCAATATTGTCAAAAGATTTTTCGTCAATCACTGCGTTCACAAAATTTGAAAAATCTTCAACAGTACCCATTTTCATAGATTTAACTGCTTTCACCAATTTGGTTTTCACTTCTTCTGCAATATTTTTGGGAAGATAGGCACGAGAAGCAGCAGAACATTTTTGTCCTTGGTATTCAAAAGCACCTCTGGCTAATGCAGTGACTACAGCATCTACATTTGCAGAAGGGTGCGCTAATACAAAATCTTTTCCTCCTGTTTCTCCAACAATTCTAGGATAAGTTTTATACTTAGAAATATTTTCACCAATTTGTTTCCACATATTATTAAATACGCCAGTAGATCCAGTAAAGTGTACTCCTGCAAAACTAGGATGCGTAAAGCAAGTAGCGCCAAGGGTAGGACCATCTACATATACTAAATTGATGACGCCATTTGGCAATCCTGCTTCTTTTAAGATGCGCATAAATAATTGTGCAGAATATATTTGAGTGTTGGCTGCTTTCCAAACTACTACATTACCGCACATAGCTGCAGATGCTGGTAGGTTTGCTCCTATGGCTGTAAAGTTGAAAGGAGTAATGGCTAAAACAAAACCTTCTAGACCACGCCATTCCATTCGATTGTGCATACCTGGAGAAGAAAGAGGTTGTTGTTTATAGATGGTACTTAAAAAGTGTACATTAAATCTTAAAAAATCGATCAATTCACATGCAGCGTCAATTTCTGCTTGATATGCATTTTTGCTTTGACCTAACATAGTCGCCGCGTTCATTTCAAAACGATATTTAGTAGCTAATAAATCAGCTGCTTTTAAAAAGATATTAGCGCGTGATTCCCAATTCATATTTGACCAAGAGATTCTTGCATTTAAGGCACTATCAATTGCCATATCCACATGCTTCTTCGTACCCACATGAAAATGTCCAAGGGTATGTTTTATTTCGTGTGGGGGATGTATGGCTATTTTGTTACCAGTTCTTTCCTCCTTACCATTGATATACATTGGAATGTCCATTGTCAATGACTTCAAATTTAAAATGGCTTTTTTTAAAGCAATTTTTTCAGGTGAACCTGGAGCATAAGATAAAACAGGTTCATTTACTGGGGCGGGGTAATCAAAATAACCTAGTTGCATATGTGGTAGTTTATATTACAAAAATAAGCATTAAATAGATATCTTAAGGAAGATCTGCATATTCCTTAAACTTGTTTTACTTTTACATATAAATGAGGACGTCATGCAATATGTATTAGTGGACATAGCAGATAGAGAAAAATTTTATCCTTTTAGCTTGACGCAGTCTTTAGCGCAATTAAGAATAGGCATTTTTTCATTTCAAGAAAGATGGGAGCGTTATTTAAATGAAACTACTTCTGTTTTTACGGTCCCTTATTTACAAAAATTAAATAGTGACGCCCCTTTTTTACATAATAAAGATGCTGCTATTTTTATCAATGTCACTTGTCTTCCTTCTCAAAATTTAGTTGCTCAAATTTTAAGTTTAAAAGAAGGTGAAAAACTAGTAAGTAATTCAGGAAAATGGATTGCGACTCATTCATCCGAACGAGTTTTTGAAAAAATATTATTAGCCAATTTCACACCTATTGATTTTGATCAAGCTGAATTTGTTCAAGATGCAATGGATATGTTACAGTGGCACACCAAGTTGATTGAAAATGATTTTACATCTTTAAAAAAGAATTCAAAAAGTCAAACTATAGATGCTAGTAATAAAATAATACAACCAGAAAATGTATTTATTGAAAAAGGTGCAACTGTTCATTGCGCCATTCTAAATGCAAGTACAGGGCCTATTTATATTGGTAAAAATGCAATGGTCATGGAGGGTACAGCCATTCGAGGCCCCTTTGTATTAGGTGAAAAAGCCGTAGTGAAAATGAATACTAGTATTTATGGATCTACTACCATTGGGCCTTATTGTTTAGCTGGAGGTGAGATTAAAAATTCAATTTTAATGGGATTTTCTAATAAAGGGCATGAAGGTTATTTAGGAGATAGTATCATTGGTCATTGGTGTAATTTAGGAGCAGGTACTTGCAATAGCAATATAAAAAATACAGCCGGGGCAGTTCAAATGTGGAATGAAGCCAAACAAATTTGGGAATTAGCTGGACAAAAAATGGGAATGTTAGTAGGTGATTATAGTCGATTTGCAATACAATCTAGTATAAATACGGGTTCCTATATTGGTGTAAGTGCTAACATTTTCGGTAACGGATTATTGCCAAAATACATTCCCAATTTCACATGGGGTATTGTATCGGGATATCAAATTGACAAAGCAATAGAAGACATTGATAACTGGAAAAAATTAAAAGGATTTGTAATTACAGATGAAGAAAAGCAAATCTTACAATACCTGTCGAAAAAGGGCGCTTAATCCATTCAAATTGTCCCAATTTACATCTAAAATTTAACTACCTTCGCTGCGCTAAATAAGTGTTTCACTTGTTCAAACATTACAATTTTATGAGAAAACAAATAGCCGCAGCCAATTGGAAAATGAATTTGAGTCAACAAGAGGCCAGTGACTTATTAACATCTTTATTAGGTAGCTTATCTAATATTAATGATAATCAACAAGTTATATTTTCAGTACCTTCTATATACATACCGCAGGCTTTAGGTCAAATTCAAGGAAAGGCTAATGTATTTATAGCGGCTCAAAATTGTCATCAAAAAGCAAATGGCGCATTTACAGGGGAAATTTCGGCAAATATGTATGCTTCTGCTGGGGTTAAGCATATTGTAATTGGACATTCTGAACGCCGTGAATACTTTGGTGAAACAGACGCTTTATTGGCAGAGAAAGTGAATGCGGCATTAGCAATTAATAGTACACCAATTTTTTGCTGTGGTGAACCTTTAGCAATCAGAGAAGCAGGAACTCAGAATGCATTTGTCGAAGCGCAATTAATAAATGCTTTATTTCATTTAACGGCCGATCAAATAACACAAGTGGTTATAGCATATGAACCAATTTGGGCAATTGGTACAGGTAAAACTGCAACTAGTGCTCAAGCGCAAGAGATTCACGCTTATATTCGATCTGTTTTATCATCTAAATATGGTCAAGACATTGCTAATCAAATCTCTATTTTATATGGAGGTAGTGTAAAAGCAGCCAATGCAGTAGAACTTTTTTCACAACCCGATGTGGATGGTGGGTTAGTGGGAGGCGCATCTTTAATCACAGCCGAATTTACCGCCATCATTAACGCATTACAATAGATTTTTAAAGCCTACTTTCACTGACATGAAGAACATCAGAAACTTTTGTATTATCGCTCATATTGACCATGGTAAAAGTACTTTGGCAGATCGTTTATTAGAACATACTAAAACGATTACAGAACGTGAGATGATGAATCAAGTATTAGATGATATGGATTTAGAACGTGAGAAAGGTATTACTATTAAAAGTCATGCGATTCAAATTAACTATATACACAAGGGAGTTACTTATACTTATAATTTAATTGATACACCAGGACATGTGGATTTTAGTTATGAAGTGAGTAGGGCCTTAGCAGCTTGCGAAGGCGCTTTATTATTAGTGGATGCTTCTCAAGGTATACAAGCACAAACCATTAGTAATTTATATTTGGCATTGGATAATAATTTAGAAATCATCCCTGTTATCAATAAAATTGATATGGATGGTGCTAAAATTCCCGAAGTAACAGATCAAATCATTGAATTAATTGGTTGTAAACAAGAAGATATATTATTAGCAAGTGGTCGTTCTGGAATTGGAATTGAAGAAATTTTACAAGCTATATGTGAACGTATTCCAGCACCTGTAGGTGATACAGAAGCGCCTTTACAAGCTTTAATTTTCGATAGCGTATTTAATAGTTTCAGAGGAATTATTGTTTACTATCGTATTATGAATGGGGTATTAAAGAAGAATGATAAAATACGCTTTGTTGCTTCTGGCAGAGATTATAATGCGGATGAAGTTGGTGTATTAAAATTGGCAATGACTCCTAAAGCAGAAGTAAGAGCGGGCGATGTTGGATACATTATTACTGGTATTAAAGTGGCGAAGGAAGTTAAAGTAGGAGATACCATTACACTTGCCAATAATCCTGGCCCAATGATCAATGGTTTTGAGGAAGTTAAGCCAATGGTATTTGCAGGTATTTATCCTGTGAATACAGATGAGTTTGAAGAGTTGAGAGATTGTATGGAAAAATTACAATTGAATGATGCTTCATTAACTTTTGAATTAGAAACTTCACAAGCTTTAGGATTTGGTTTTAGATGTGGATTTTTAGGATTACTCCACATGGAAATTATCCAAGAAAGATTAGAACGTGAGTTTAATCAAACGGTAATTACAACTGTGCCTAACGTAAGTTTTATTGCCTATACAACTCGAGGTGAAAAAATAATCGTGAACAATCCATCGGAGATGCCCGACCCTGTTAAAATTGAACATATCGAAGAACCATATATTCGTGCTCAAATTATTACTTCACCTGATTATATTGGCAATATCATTACACTGTGTTTAAGTAAGAGAGGTATATTAATGAATCAAAGTTATTTAACACCCACTAGGGTTGAATTGATTTTTGAAATGCCAATGACGGAGATTGTATTTGATTTTTATGATAAATTAAAAAGTCAAACAAGAGGATATGCTTCCTTTGATTATTCTCAAATAGGATTTAGAGATGCGGATATTGTAAAAATGGACATCTTATTAAATAGTGAAAAAGTAGATGCCTTAAGTGCTTTAATTCACAGAGGTAAAGCTTCTGATTTTGGCCGTCGCCTTTGCGAAAAATTAAAAGAATTATTGACAAAGCAACAATTTCAAATTGCTATACAAGCTGCCATAGGTGCTAAAGTAGTTGCAAGAGAAAATATTTCTGCTATGCGCAAGGATGTGACTGCAAAATGTTACGGTGGTGACATTAGTCGTAAGCGTAAATTATTAGAAAAACAGAAGGAAGGTAAAAAGAGAATGCGTCAAATAGGTAATGTAGAAATACCTCAGGAAGCTTTCTTAGCGGTGCTAAAATTAGATTAATCTTATCACTTTTTTGTTTGTTCTAGCGTAGACAATTCCCATTTATTATTTATCCAGGAAAAGTATTTAAAATTACCGGAAGGGACTAATGTTTCAGTCTTTTTTAAATCATTTTCGGTACTTGCTAATTCGGATAGTATGATTGTATTTTTAATTGCATCATATTTTATAATGGCATTACTTCCTTTTTTATAAGAGTAAATAAAACGATCTACTTTCCCGATTGGATAAGTGGGATCAGGTGAATATTTAAAAAAATCACCCCCAAGCACGGGTTCTTCATTTTCAAATCTCAATACTTCGATAATTTTTTTTGAAATACTAGTGGTATTTTCATCATAGCCTAACAAGGTATAAATAGATTCATTGTTATATTGAATTGGTATAATATCATAGTAAATAGCACCTATCCATTGTTTTCGACCATTTACACCTAAGGTATTATTTTGAACAAAATCAGAGTTGTCAAAAAAGGGTAATAATTTCAATTGACCATTTGATGTGGGAAATTGCATGGCTCCTCTTTGACGATAAGTCCCATCTCCTAAATCAATCTGCCAACTAAAAAATTTAAATCGGCCATCGGGTGAAGTAATGTGTTTAATCGCTTTTAAGGAATCAAATTTAAATTGAAATGAAAAAGGTGTTTTAAGTGTTTGTACCAAAGCACGTGTAAAAATACTATCTGCATTTAATCGATTAGAAAGAAGGGTGTCCGATTGTATTAACAATGCTAATTTTTGTAGTTGAACACCATTTGAATCTTGATTTAAATTTGATTGAGCATGAATAGGAAAGCTATATAAAATAAGCCCTACAATAATAGTCAACATTTTTTTCATAACAGTAGTTATTATTTAGATATTGCATTTGCAAAATCTAATAAATGATCAAATCTAAAATCAATATTAGGGCTAGGAAATAGTTCTTCAGGATGGGTGGTGGCTAAAAATACAGTATGCATGCCTGCATTTCGACCAAAAAGCATATCACTTGATCTATTTCCAACCATGATTGATTGATCAAATTTTATAGAAGGGAATAAATGTTTTGCTTGATGCGCCATTCCCGGTTGTGGTTTACGATTAATTGAATCATTATTAATATCAGTACAATAAAAAATATGGTCAATTCTACCACCAATAGTATGAATGGTTCTCAACATATTGGTATGAATTTGTTGTAATTCAGATTCTTCCATGAGGCCACGACCTACTCCTTTTTGATTCGTAGTGATGACAATAGTGTTAAATAAACTAGCTAAAAGGGGGAGGGCTTCAATACTCTCATTATAAAATTCAAATTCACTCCAAGTTTTGATATAGTCATTGTTCTTTTCCACATTGATCACGCCATCACGATCAAGGAATAAAGTCCAATCAGGAGTAATATCAGTTAAATTGAATGACAATAGTTTTATTTAAGTATGAATTGAAAATGGTTAGGGTCATTATCCAAAAATCTGCAATTCTACTAACTCACAAATAATATGACCTACTAAAATATGTGATTCTTGAATTCGGGGAGTATCCTTAGAAGGGATATTGATTAAATAATCTGATAATGGTTGCATTTTACCACCCGCTTCACCAGTGAATCCAACGGTAATCACTTGTTTCGTTTTAGCCATCTCAAAAGCTTTTACAATGTTTCCAGAATTACCCGAAGTACTGATTCCTACTAAAACATCACCTGGTTTAGCAATACCTTCAATGAGTCTTGCATAAATCACTTCGTAGCTGTAATCATTGGCTACTGCAGTAATATAGGAGGTATTGCAATGTAAGGCTTCAGAGGGCAATGCTTTACGATCCTTATAGAAACGACCCGAAAATTCGGCAGCTAAATGTTGTGCATCCGCTGCACTTCCTCCATTACCAGCAAAATAAACGCTATTGCCTGATTGAAAAGCTTTGGTTATCACATTCACCACTGTATTAATTTGATCTATCAATGCACTATTTCCAAGAAGCTGCTGCTTTACTTTAATGGATTCGCTAATAATATCTGAGATCTTTTGAGTAGACATATATTTATCTTTTTGAGCTGTTTTATAATTGTTGGTACAAAGCTAAAAACTTTTCGGTCATTTGAGTCCAAGTATATTTCTTCTTTTCTTCAATGATATTAGGTATAAAGTAATCTGCCCCTAATTCATATAAATTAACAATACCCTTGCCAATAGCTTCGGCATTAGGTTCTACCACTATACCTACTGACATATGTGGCACTGTATCTGCAAGTCCGCCAACATTTGTGACTAACATGGGTTTCTCAAAATGATAGGCCATTGGTGTAACACCACTTTGAGTTGCCGTTTTATAGGGTTGAATGATGAAATCAGCACTACAAACATAATTTTTAACTTCCGCATCTGGTATATAGTTAGCGTAAACCATAACTTGTTCTTGTAATCCAAGTGAACTAATTAAGGACTGATAGGGTGCTTCGTCATCATAATATTCACCCACAATCATTAATTTGATGTTCATTTTTTTGATGGATTCATTACTCATGGCTTGCAATAACAAATCAAGCCCCTTGTATTTTCTAATGTATCCAAAAAATAAAATTATTTTATCGTCTTGAGGAATACCTAAAATTTCTCTAGCAGATTGTTTTGAAATCGAATTCCCAAATTGATTAAAGATAGGATGGGGTGTTACAGTAATTGGTTTATGTGAGAATAATCTGATATCCAACTTTACTTTTTCGCTCATGGCAATAAAGCCATCCACCATTTTCGAGAAATAGGTTGTAAATATATGATCCCCGATTCGCTTTTCATGCGGTATCATATTGTCAACAATTGAAATCACTTTGGTATGTTTATTTCTTTTTGTAATAAACAAGATAGTTCCTAAGCAAGGTGCTAAAAAAGGAATCCAATATCTTACAATGATTAGTTCAGGTTTTTCACGATATAATTTCAATCCAATCTTAATCCAATTGAGTGGATTAATTGAATTAATACAGACATTAATATTTACATTTTTGGGTTGTGGTTCTGAACTATACTGACTAGTTCCTGGAAATAAGAAGGAGGGGTATTGTATTGAAAATGTATCTATTCTTGTATTTATCCCTTGATTTGAAAAATGGGTAGCGAGTGTTTCATCAAAAGCAGAAAGGCCACCTCGCAAAGGCCATGCTGGGCCAATTATGACCAGTTTATTTACCATCCTAGTTTATCTTCAATTAAATAAACATTTCTTTCAGAAGCGTTTCGATTCACTAATTCTCCAATAAATCCTGCTAAGAATAATTGCATTCCAATCATCATGGAAGTAAGCGCAATATAAAAACTAGGTTTATTAGTAACTGTATAATTAGGATCTAAAATTTTACCAGTAACAATAAAGCCAAATGAAATAAATCCAATCATAAAAAATAAAGTACCAATAAGTCCAAAAAACTGCATTGGTTTTTTTCCAAACTTAGATAAAAACTGAATGGTCATTAAATCTAAGAATCCATTTACAAAGCGTTCCCATCCAAATTTAGTGGTACCATATTTACGTGCTTGATGTACCACTACTTTTTCGCCAATTTTTTTAAAGCCCGCCCATTTTGCTAAAATGGGGATGTAACGATGCATTTCACCAAATACCTCAATGCTTTTAACTACTTTTAATTGATAAGCTTTAATACCGCAATTAAAATCATGCAATTTGATACCAGAGCTTTTACGAGCTACAGCATTGTATATTTTGGAAGGAATATTTTTTGTAAATGTGTTGTCGTATCTTCTTTTTTTCCATCCACTCACTAAATGATATCCCTTTTGAGTGATCATTTCAACAAATTCTGGAATTTCATCTGGAGAGTCTTGTAAATCAGCATCCATAGTAACAACGATTTCCCCTTGTGCTGCTTTAAATCCTTCATTTAAGGCAGCTGACTTACCATAATTCCTTTGAAATTTAATTCCCTTTAATGCTGAATATTGATTTCTTAAAATAGTAATGGTATCCCAACTAGCATCATCGCTTCCATCATCAACCATAATTACTTCGTAAGTAAATTGATTTGCTTGCATTACACGATCAATCCAAGCCATTAATTCTGGTAAAGAATCGGCTTCATTGTAAAGAGGTATGACCACTGTAAGTTGCATATTATTGTATTAAGCTGTGGGTTCAGCAAATGGATCAACGGGTATTTTTTTTGCAACACCAGCACCAATTAATGAAGATATCGCACCTATAAATCCTGTTCCAATGATGGCGCCGCCAATAGCGAAGGGCAAAAAGAATTTCTTAGTCATCGCAATGGCTTGATCAATCATTTCATCGGTCATTTGAGGGTTTTCAGCCATCTTCTTTCTTGATATCTCCAAGATTTTATCTTGCATGTCAGGAAACAATAATTTTAAAGAAAGAAATGTGTATATAACGGTAATTACAATCACAACTGAAGTTGTTTTAAAACCATGCGCGAAAATATTACCAAAACTTACTTTGTTATCGTTCTCATTAGCAAATAAAATACAACTATAGATTAACCCACCAATCATAATGGCATAATTAATATAGTTCACCCAAGAAACTTCATATAAATTAAATACGTTCACTATTATACTCATTAAAATGGCAATACCACTTAAAATAGATCCCTTTACAATATGAGAAGTAATTTTATTCTCCATGATTTTTATTTATTTTAATATTAATTTAAATGCAAAATTCCTTTGCTATATGACCCGATAATTTTCCCTGTTAGTTTGATATTCCAAAAAGGAGAATTAGCCGATTTGCTTTTTGACTCTTTTTGTGAAATTAGTGTTGTCTCAGTTTTACTAAACCATGTTAAGTCGGCACTGGAACCTTCTGTAACGCCTTGGTTGTTTAGTTTGAATATAGACCTTGCATTGATAGAAAATAATTCAGCTATTCTGTTTTCTGTCAATTTTGGAAATAGTTGATGTATGGTTGCAAAACTTGTTTCGATACATGCGATACCAGCTTTGGCATTTTCAAATTCAATAGTTTTTGCATCCCAATCTTGTGGCATATGATGTGAGCTAATGCAATCAATAGTACCATCTTCAATTGCTTTGAACAAAGCTTTTTGGTCTAGCTTGGTTCGTAATGGAGGGAATACTTTTAAAAGTGTATCGTAGTCCTTTAAATCTTCTTCAGTAAAATATAAATGATAAGGAGTTACGCTACATGTTATTTTTAAACCTTCCTTTTTCGCTGCTCTAATAAGTTCAATTCCCTTTGCAGTACTCACCCCAGTAATGTGTAATTGAGATTGAGTGTATTTTAAAAGTTCAATGTCTCTTGAAATAATTAATTCTTCCGCGATGGCTGGGATACCTGGTAAACCTAATTTAGTTGAAAGTATCCCTTCATTCATTAAGCCTAAGCTTCCCAAACTTTTGTCAATGGGCATTTGAATTACAACACCATCAAAAGCTTTTACATATTGGAGTGCTTTTAAAAATAGTAGGGTAGATTGTACTGGATATAAACCATCACTAAAAGCGACCGCGCCATTCGAATGCATGTCAATCATTTCAGCTAAATCCTTTCCTTCCAATTTTTTAGATAAGGCGCCAATGGGTAAAATATGTATTGGTAAATCTTGACTATGTTGTTTAATGTAAGTAACCTGTGATTTGTTGTCAATAACAGGTGTTGTATTTGGTATCACAAATACAGTTGTAAATCCACCTTGGATGGCTGCATTGGAACCTGTTGTTAAAGTTTCTCTATGTTCAAATCCGGGGTCGCAAAAATGTACAAAAGGATCTACGAATCCGGGAGTTACAATGTTGTTTTTGGAATCAACCACTTGATCTGCTTCTCCTTTATAATGATCGGAAATAGAGATGATGGTTTGGTCTTTGATTAAAATATCCTTAACCAACCCATTAAAAGGGGACCTCGTATCTGCAATTTTAACTTGACTTAGAAGAATTGTCATCGGGTCTGTAAAATTTTGATGCAATATACCCCGATTTTTCTATTTAGGGTTATATTTACACCCGAAATCATGTCATTTTAGGTGTAAATAGAGCATTATCCTACTTTAAAGGGGGTGATTTATTAATTCAAGGGGTAGTCTATAGATATCGGGTGGTAGCGCAGTCCGGTAGCGTACACGTCTGGGGGGCGTGTGGTCGCAGGTTCAAATCCTGTTCACCCGACGAAACTAAACTAGCCGAACAACATTGTTCGGCTAGTTTATATGAAGTAAGCACTATTTTCAAATTAGTCCACTACAATTTCTACCTTCTTTGAATTTGATTTATAAATGGGCATGGGAGAATTATTTTTCTCAAGGGTCTGTTTCAAATATTGGGTAAGTTGTTTTGTGATGAGGGGGTAGGTTTTAGAGATATCGTTGTACTCTCCCAAATCTTTCGCTAAATTATAAAGGGATGTATGCCCATTTCTTAAATTATAAATCAACTTCCAATTTCCTTTACGAACAGCCGAAGTATAATTAATAGCTGGCCCGTCAGTATCAATCCATTTATTAGGATAATGCCAAATTAAATAACGATTGCTGTCGGTTAAATTTTGATTTTTTAAATAAGGAACAAAACTTTTTCCATCCACCTTTTGCAGGGTAGTGGTATGGGATAACCCTGCCATTTCTAAAATACTAGGGAAAAAATCCTCGGCAATGATGTATTGATTATTTTTAGTATTGGGTTTTACAATCTTGGGCCATTTAACAATCATGGGTACTCGAATACCTCCTTCATACAACGAACCTTTTCCTGCACGCAGTGGAAGATTTTGTACATGTGATTTTGAGCCTCTTGCTCCACTTAAACTTAATCCACCATTATCACTCATGAAAATGATGATGGTATTATTTGCAATATTTTTTGCAGTAAGAAATTTCATGATATCACCCAAGCTTTTATCCATAGAGGCGACCATACTTGCGTATTTTGCATTTGCCGTATCTAAACCCTTATCCAAATAGGATTGATAAAATCGAAGATCGGGTTGTATGGGAACATGCACTGCATAATGCGCCATGTTTAAATAAAAAGGAATTTTTAAACGAATGGGTGCTTCTAAACTTTTGATTGCTTCTAAGGTAAGTGCTTCTGTTAAATTGGTATTTGTTCCATGATAATTGGATAAATCTGGAACCGCTTGATAGGAAGTTTTATTTGGAATATTGCCATAATTTTCCTCCCCATAATAACTTTGCGGATGGCCTGCTGCATGACCTGCAATATTCACCATATACCCTAAATTCAAAGGATTGGATAAAGGTGTTCCTGCTGGGCCCCAATGCGCTTTGCCTACATGAATGGTATAATATCCTGATTGTTTTAAAAGCTGAGGATAAGTGGTGATTGAATCTATATTCACTCCATTGATATTCCAATTCGCACCACTAAATTGATCATCCTTGGCATCGGTAGAATTATTTTTAACGGGTGAAGTCCAATTGGTCACACCATGCCTTGTCGCATTCATTCCAGTTAAAATACTAGTACGAGTCGGTGTACAAACAGGGGTAGCATATGCATTCGTGAATTTAACTCCCTCATGTGCCAATAATTCCATGTTGGGTGTGGTGAATAGTTTATTGAGTGCGTTAAGGCTATCACCAAATGGTACAGCACTGTCCATCCATCCCATATCATCTACTAGGAATAAAATAATATTAGGTTGTTTTATTGTTTGTGCACTTAAGCATGTAATACTTAAAGCAAAATATAAAATTGCAACTATTTTTTTAAGCATAATAAAAATGGTAACAACCTATTTTTTTGTAAAAGTGGTATTACTAAGCAACACATTTCTAGGATCAAATTCCATTTTTTCAGGAGCTTCGTTCACTATAAAACTTTGGGTTTGTTGTTTTTTAGAAAGATTCATTTTTAACAGCTTAGGTTGGGTACTTCCTTTTTTATAATAACCTATTTCAATGGGAACATTAAATATCATATCTCCAACCTGTATTTGTTCTAATTGTATGGTTATTTTTTTATTGGCTGCATCGTATTCCCATTGTGCATTAATTTTTGGATTGATGGGTTGGTATAACCATTGCTTAAAAAATAATTTTAAATCTAATCCGGAAGCTTTTTCCATTGCCAATCTAAAATCATCGGTAGTGGCATTGGCATTATAAAATTGTGAATAATAAGATTGAATGCCTTTGTGGAAATTAGTTTCTCCTATTAAATTTCTAAGCATATGTAAAATCCAGGCCCCTTTTTGATAAGTGAGTCCGCTTGTTACTTGTTCTTTTTCGGCAGTTCTAGGACTTACAATACTAAAATCAGGCATTTTAACCGACATGTCCAAGACTGCTTTTCTTGCTTTGATAATTCCTTTATTGTACTCTTCTATCCCATATGCATTCTCAATAAATCTTAATGTAAAAAAAGTGGCAAAACCCTCACTCAGCCAAGCGTCATCCCAACTTGTTTCTGTAACTGCGTTTCCAAACCATTGATGGGCAATCTCATGGATCACCACATTTCTAGTTCGTTCATCTCTTTTACCATTTACTAAATCTTCACCATAAAAAATAGCAGATGAAGTTTCCATTCCACCATTTACACTTGGGGTTTGAATATTGGCTAATTTTTCATAAGCATAGGGGCCAACATAACTAGAATAAAATTCCAACACTTTTTTAGTAGGCTCATCAAAATCATAAAACCCCGCTTCTCTATTTTTTGAATACACCCAGGTTTGAATAGATTTTCCTCTGAAGTCGTCTACATATTTAACTGCAAAATCAGCTACGCCTAACACAAATAACCAAGATGAGACCGGTACTGATTGTTTCCAATGCGTCAATCTTTTATTATTTCCAAGATCTGATTCTTCTAATAGTAAGCCATTTGAAACCACTTTGTAATGAGAAGGAGCAGTGACAATAAATTCAGATGTGGCTTTATCGTGTGGATGATCGATGATGGGCAACCAATGTCTGCCTCTATTCGGCCAGTTTTCATTAAAAAAACTACGATCTCCTAATTTAGTGGCACCAATTCTTAACCCATCAAATGGAATTCCATGGTATTGAATAGTAAAAGTTAAAGTTTCATTGGCAGCGACAGCTTTAGGTGTAGTGATAATAACTTCATCATTTTGATGTGTATAAGACACATTTTCATTTCCTAAAGTAATGGCATCAATGGTCATTCCTTTGTCCTTTCTAGCTGTTGTTTTATTAATGAAATCTAAACGGAAACTTTGAGCACCTGCTTGTTTAAAAGTAAGGGTGACATTCGTAATTCCTTTAATTTCATTATTATCATCCGATAAGCTAAGCTGGAAGGAATAATGTTTTACATCAATATTTTTATTGATAGGGTAGTTGTCCGCTTTAGATATAAATGGACAAACAAAAAATAGAGCTGCTGTAATTAGTTTTCTCATTATAGTATTGTTACTTTTTTCAAATAATATCCTTTTGCATCCACCTGAGGCGGTAATGCACTATTAATAATAATTGCTTCATTTGAAATATTCATACGAGTGGTTTGACCATTGGCTGTCACTTCAAATGGTAAAGTCATAAATGAATTGTTGACTTTGATTTGAAATTTTTGATAACCTATTTCCTTAATAGTAATATCTAAGACATCGGTCGTTCTTAAATAAAAATCAAAGAAAGGTTTTAAATTTTTGCTAGACGCTGTGCTAAATAATTTTTCAACATCCATTGTTGTAACAAAATTATCATAAGTGGTTTGCGGATCGGTAGAAAGTTTCTTTAAGGTTGGGAAAAAGATATCATCTCCTATAACAAATCTTAATGTATGCATGAAAAAAGATCCTTTTCCATAAATGTCTCCACCAGAATATACTTCTTCTTCGGTCGCAACATCACCAGGTACTACTGGTTTTTTATTACGAACGCGGCGATGGCCAGCAATGATTTCATTATAAGCAGCTTCACCACCTAATTCATACATAGCAAGGGCTTCAGCATAAGTAGCAATACCTTCCTGAATCCACATATGTCCCCAATCCTTATTAGTTACTTTGTTTGCCCACCATTCGTGAGCATATTCATGAAATAGGTTTGCTGAATATTCTTGTCCGTTAATTGTTTTATAAGAAAATTTATTATCAAAAGTTATCATGGTTTGATGTTCCATACCTGAATTAGGCACTTCAGCTATGCCAATTTTTTCCTTAGCCCAAGGGTATTCTCCAAAATACTTTTCTAAAATTTTGGTGTCTCTTTTTTTAGTTTCAATAACTTTTTTAGCATGGCTAGTATCTACTTCTAGTACATAGTATTCAATAGGAACCTTGTTTCCAAGAATGGTTGTGAATTCATCTTTATATACTTTGTATTTTCCAATATCAAATAAGATACAGTAATTACTAATGGTGTAATTTGTTTTCCAATGATAAGTAGATTTATTTTTCTTAGTAGTGACACCCATTAATAATCCAGGTCCAGCAACAACCAATGAAGAGGGTATGGTAATATTTAAATCAACTCCCTCATTAGGTTCATCACTTGGATGATCTTTACAAGGAAAATACATTTTCCCCCCTTCACCCTGAATATTAATTGATACCCAATCATTTCGACTACTGTCTTTTTTCCACGTAAATCCACCATCCCATGGTGGTCTTATTGCAACGGGTGGTATACCATTGTATTCAATCCAAACTTTTTGATTTCCTATTTCAAAACCAGTAGGTGAAGTGATAAATATTTTATCATCGTGTTGATAATAAGGTACTACTTTATTATTCACTTTAACTTTAGTAACTGCATATAAGTGTATCAAGTCAAGTAAAATGGTATCCGTTTTTTTAGAAAAATTAATACTCACTTCGGTAGAACCACTGATAGATTGTTTAACTAAATCCACTTCTAAATTAATGGTGTAATGCCTGATATCCATAATAGCTTGCAAAGGGAGTAGTTTCCCACCCGAAGTAAGATATAAGATGTCTCTACTATTAATGTTATCGTCATTTTGACTAATTGCAACTATACTTTGCAATAATATTATGACAATGGCAGTCATTTTAAATAAACTAAAACGAAGGTGTTTTACATAAGATCTCTGATTCATTTGGATAATTTTAATGAAATGATGTTGAACGAATGATTAAATATAATTTTTTTTAAACAGTGTTCCTTCATTTTTTTACTATTAATTTAGTTTTCACCATAGCGAAATTATATAAACTTACTTGATTAATACATTGGTTTGCAATAGATTATAAAATACCAAGTGTCAAATAATTTAATTTTTACTGTTTTTAGCGCATTTAATAAACTACCTTCGCCGCACATTTATAGTATCATGACATTTCAAGATTTAAACCTAAATACGCCCTTATTAAGATCCTTAGAAGATTTAGGCTATTCTACACCCACTACGATACAACATCGCGTTTTTCCAATTGTCATGTCCGGTGCAGATGTATGTGGTATTGCTCAAACAGGTACTGGTAAAACATTTGGTTACTTATTGCCCTGTTTAAGGCAATGGAAATACGATAAAAATAAAGACCCTCAAATTTTAGTAATAGTACCCACTCGTGAATTAGTAGTGCAGGTAGTGGAAGCAGTTAAAAAATTAACCACCTATATGAGCGTGGTGACAGTAGGTGTTTTTGGAGGCGTGAATATCAATACACAACAAATAGAAGTTGAAAAGGGAGTAGATGTATTGGTTGCAACACCTGGCAGGTTATTTGATTTAATCATGAATGGTGCTTTTAAAACAAAGATGATTAAGAAATTAGTGATTGATGAAATGGATGAAATGTTGAATCTAGGATTTAGAAAACAAATCACTAATATCTTAGAGCTATTGCCTAAGAAAAGACAAAACTTACTTTTTTCAGCAACAATTACAGATGATGTTGAAAAATTAATGCATGATTATTTTGATGCGCCAGTGAGAGTAGAGGCAGCCCCAACGGGCACTCCATTGGATAACATAATTCAAACAGCATACGATGTTCCCAATTTTAATACCAAAGTCAATTTATTAAATTTATTGTTGTCGACAAATGAGTCCATGACTAAAGTATTAATTTTTGCTGCCACTAAAAGTTTAGCAGATCAATTATTTGAACAACTTTCCATTTCATTTCCTGAGATTGTAGGTGTGATACATTCAAATAAAGAACAAAATTACAGGTTCAATACAGTAAAGCAATTTAAAGCAGGTGTGTTTAAATATATTATTGCAACTGATGTCATGGCTAGAGGTATTGATGTGGCTGAAGTAACCCATGTTATCAATTTTGATACTCCAGAAGTGCCCGAAAACTATATACACCGTATAGGTCGTACGGGTCGTGCAGATAAAAAAGGTATTGCCATCACTTTTATTACGGAAAAAGAAAAGCCTTTTCAAAAAGCAATTGAAAGATTGATGAAACAGGAAATACCGTTACTAGATTTACCTGAAACACTTGAAATATCTAGTATTTTAACCGAAGACGAAAAGCCCAAAATTCGGATGAAGATCATACAAATTAAACTTCCTAAAAAAGAGGAAGTAGGGCCTGCCTTTCATGAAAAATCCGCTAAAAACAGTAAAGTCAATAAGCGGAAAAATCATAAAGAGATCATGCAGAAAAAGTATGGCAAACCTAAAACTAGGGGTGCCAAAAAATAGTTTGGACTAAAATCTTTCTAATTTAGAAAAGAAGAAATTGCCTTCTATTTGTGCATTTTCATCACTATCACTTCCATGAACAGCGTTTTCTCCAATGGAAGCAGCAAAATTCTTTCTTATAGTACCTTCGGCAGCTTGAGCTGGATTAGTAGCTCCAATTAAAGTTCTAAAATCAGCCACTGCGTTGTCTTTTTCCAAAATAGCAGCAACAATTGTTCCACTGCTCATAAAAGCAACTAATTCGCCATAAAAAGGGCGCTCTTTATGTACTTCATAAAATTGACCAGCTTGTTCAGTGGTTAATTTCGTCCATTTCATAGCCTTAATGGTAAAACCGGCTTTTATAATTTGATCTAATATAGCTCCAGTATAGCCTTTTGAGGTTGCATCAGGCTTAATCATGGTAAAAGTGCTGTTATTCATATAATATTTATTTAAAGTTTCTAATTGAAGGCGCAAATTTACTGAAAAACATCTGATTTATGTTAAATTTGTCCACTTATGCAATCTATTGAACAATTTTACCCAATTCTAAATCAACCATTTAAAGCGGTAATAACGGCACATCAAAAGCCAGATGGAGATGCGATGGGTTCATCTCTTGCTTTATATCACTTTTTAATTCAATTAGGACATAAGGTAACCGTCGTTTCACCAACCAATTGGGCTGATTTTTTAGATTGGATGCCTGGAACTACACAAGTAATTGATTTTGAATCTAATAGAAAGGAAGCAACACAGATTGTACAGGATGCAGACTATATTTTTTGTTTGGATTTTAATATTCTACATCGTACTAAAAATTTGGAACCCGTTATTAAAGATGCGAAGGCCATAAAAATATTAATTGACCATCATCAACAACCTGATACTCCATCATTTGGATATGGAATTAGTGATGTAAAAATGAGTTCCACCTGCGAAATGATCTATGATTTTATTGTTCAATCAGGTCATAGCAATTTAATAAACATAGATATCGCCACTTGTTTATATACTGGTTTAATGACAGATACTGGTTCCTTTAGATTTCCATCAACCACCGCGTCTGTTCATAAAATTATAGCCCATTTGAAAGAATTAGGTCTACAACATGCTAAAATACATGAGCATATTTACGATAATTCGAGTGAAGGTCGCCTCAAATTTATGGGGAATGCCTTTTTAAACCGAATGACCGTATTACCCGAATTTAAAACTGCGGTTATGGCCATCCCTAAAACAGATATATATAAGTATGAATTAAAAACAGGGGATACCGAAGGATTGGTTAATTATTTATTATCCATACAAGGTATTAAATTTGCTGCCATTGTTATTGATCGAGAAGAAGAAAGAAAATGGAGTTTTAGAAGCAAAGGTAACTTTGATGTTAATATATTTGCACGATCTCATTTTGAAGGAGGTGGACATGCCAATGCCGCTGGCGGTAGATCTTCAAAAACGGTCGATGAAACTTTAAACGATTTTAAAACCATAATAGAAAACTATAAATCACAATTAACACAATTAAATTAAAAATGATAAAATCAACTTTAAAGTTAGTAGCTGCTATTGTATTGTTTGCAAGTTGTAATCAATATGAAAAAGCCCCTTCTGGAATGCTTTACAAAATCACACATGGTAGTGGAAATGCAAAGCCCTTAGTTCAAGGTCAATTTGTAAAATTGAACATCGAATACAAGTTAAAAACTAAAGACACTATTTTAAGTTCAACTTATGGTGTGATTCCTGTTTATTTCCCTATTGATACTACAAGATTAGGTAAATATACTTTTACAGAAATTATCACTAAATGTAAAAAAGGAGATAAGATTGAATTTACATTAAGCATTGATACATTAGTTAAAATGGGTGCAGTACAAGTAAATGAAATATTTAAAGCCAAAGATGTGATTTTAGGTAAAGCTGAAATTTTAGATGTATTTACTGATGTAGCTAAAGTGGATGAAGACTATAAAAAAGAAACTGCTGCAGAAAAAAATAGAGAAGTAAATGCAATTAAAGCATACTTAGATAAGAATAAAATTACTGCAGTACAGTCTCCAGAAGGCGTATTTGTAGTTGTAAAAGATCCAGGAAGTGCACTAAGCAAAATTGATACAAATAAAGTAGCTAGTGTTTATTACAAAGGCTATAATTTTAAAGGTGAAACTTTTGACACCAATATAAAACCAAATGATTCTACTGCAAAACCATACGATGTTAAAATGGGTACGCATTCAGTAATTCAAGGATGGGAAATTGGTTTACAATATTTTGGTAAAGGTGGAAAAGGTAGCATTTATGTTCCAGCTATGTTGGCTTATGGCCCTCAACCAAATGGTCAAATCAAAGCTTATGAGAATTTGGCTTTTGATATTGTAATTGCCGATGTAACTTCTAAATCATTAACACCACCACCACCACCGGTGCCTGCTAAAAAATAGTATTATAAACTTTTATATAAGTTTAAATTTTAAAAAAACTTCTTCCTTTTGGAGGGAGTTTTTTTATTGTATATAGGGTAGTAGACGAACTATTTCTTTGGCCTCTTTCACATCATGTACTCTTAATATGGATGCCCCATTTAATAAGCCCAAAGTATGTAAAACAGTTGTTCCATTTAAGGCTTCATCAGCTTTGATGCCTAAGGTTTTATAAATACTTGACTTTCTGGAAACGCCTAATAATATAGGAAGGTCTAAAACTTTTAATTCCTTGAGTCTTTTAATAATATCAAAATTTTCCTGCATGGTTTTACCAAAACCAAATCCAGGATCCATGACCCATTTATTAATCCCAAAACTGGCTAATAATTTCTTTTTTTCTTGAATATATTCAAGAATAGAATCGATGATATCCTTTCTTTGTTGCACTTCATGCATCGTTGAAAAAGAACCATTGATATGCATGCCTATATAACCAGCTTGGTACTTGGAAATTACTTTTAAAATGTCTTGATCAAAATTAGCTCCACTAATGTCATTAATAATATGAGCGCCTGCTTTAAGCACTTCCTCGGCTACCATGGGGTTAAAAGTATCAACCGAAATTAATTGATTTGGGTATGCATTTTTAAAGGCTGTGATATAGGGTAGGAGTTGGTTAAGTTCTGTATCGATATCTATCATTTCAGCACCTGGTCGCGTACTTTGAGCACCGATATCAATAATATCAGCACCTTCCTGAATCATTTGTGTCGCTTTTAATAAAAACCCATCTAAATTAATCTGTCTGCTTTTTTCATAAAAAGAGTCCTGGGTTATGTTGATAATCCCCATGATTTGAGGGGAGGATATTTCCCAAACTACATTTTGAGCGACATTTATGAACATAGTTTTATTATAAAGTGGTTATTGATTATCTTGCAAGTGTTCAAAGATATTAACTAACATCGTAATTAGGTCATTTTTCATGAGTCAAACTTCTACACAATTTGATCAAGCCATTGCATCATGCAGTGATATATTTTTCAAAAAAACCAAAGATTATGGTACTGCTTGGCGTGTTTTAAGAATTATATCAGTAGTAGATCAAATTTTTATAAAAGCACTCCGCATAAGAACCATTCAAGATATTGGGAATCAAAAAATTGGTGATGATATTGCATCGGAATTCAAGGGCATTATAAATTATTCCGTGATTGGATTGATTCAATTAAAATTAGGTGATCCTAAAGTTGATGAGTTGCCAGTAGATGAAGTAAAATCCATGTACCAAGAATATATAAATTTTGCTAAATCAACCATGCTAGATAAAAATCATGATTATGGAGAAGCATGGAGAGATATGAGTCAGGAAAGTTATGCTGATTTAATTTTGATGAAATTAATGCGTATCAGACAAATTTTAACCAATGATGGTAAAACTTTAATCAGCGAAGGGATAGATGCTAATTTTGTAGATATATTAAATTACTCAGCATTTGCACTTATTCAAATTGGAGAAGGAAAACATTAATTTATTCCTATGCAAACTTTTATTAAAATAATTCGGTATAGTGTAGGTATCCTTTTTATTTTTTCTGGGTTGATAAAAGCCAATGATCCATTAGGGCTTAGTTATAAGATGCAGGAATTTTTTGATGTTTGGGGCATGTCTTTTTTAAGTGATTATACCTTAGCCTTATCATTAATCATGAATACCCTTGAAATTGTTGCAGGTATTGCTTTATTGATACAATTCCCTTACAAAGCTACTTTGTGGTTATTATTAAGCTTGATTGTTTTCTTTACTTTTTTAACAGGGTATGCATTATTTTCGGGAAAGATAAAAACTTGTGGCTGTTTTGGTGATTGTATTCCACTTACTCCAAAAACTTCATTTATTAAAGACATCATTTTATTTATTTGCATTGTCATATTATTATTCACACAAAAAAAAATAAAATCAAATATCCATCCAGCATTGGGCATCATAATATTATTGTTATCTACCATTGGAATTGGGTACGGACAAAAACAAGTTCTTGATCATTTACCATTTATTGATTGCTTACCTTATAAACAAGGCAATGATATTCGTGAAAAAATGAAACTTCCTTTGGGTGCAGTAAGTGATAGTGTTACTATTATGATGGAGTTTGAAAAAGCGGGTAAGAAATATTTTTTTGATGCCAATCATTTTCCAGACAATTTTGATTCAACCTATATTTATAAAGAACGTAAGGAGGTTGTGGTAAGTAAAGGGAACGGATTAAAAGCCGACATTTCCGATTTTACTTTAAGTAATCTTTCTGGAACAGATACAACACAATCTCTATTCAATACCGAAATACCTTATGTGTTGGTTTTTGCAGGACAAATTGATAATGCCATACCATGGAACACATTGCTTGCCAAATTAAAAGCAAAGTATAAATTAGTTTACATCGTAACTGCGGATAAAACGGGAGCCATTCAGAATTTATCAAAACAAAATATTCTTATTGGAGACATCACAATGATTAAAACTGCAGCTAGAGTATGGCCAACTGTTTTTGTGATGAATGGAGCTGCTATCATGCAGAAAATCAGCTATCTAGATTATATTAAGAAATAAATGATTTAAGGCATTGATTTAAATGGTAACTTGTAAGAAGTCACTATTTAAATTTTCATCTATGTCAAAGATTAAAGAAATTTTACAAAAAAAGGGTCCGCATTTTAATGTGGTGGATCCTGAAACCAAAGTATTGGATGCTTTAACAATCATGAAAACGGAGAATTTAAGTTATGTTGTCGTGAAACAAGAGGAGCAATTTTTAGGCATTATGTCAGAGCGAGATTATGCTCAAAAAATTAAACTAGAAGGTCGTAAGTCAGATTTAGCCATTGTAAAGGATATTATGACCCATGATCTGCCTGTTGTAAGTTATGAAGAAGATTTAAAACGCTGTATGGTTTTAATGAATGTATACAAAACTAGATATTTACCCGTTTTTGACGACTTGGTATTTATGGGTGTTTTGACTATGAATGATTTAATGCGCGAAGTAATGAATGAGGAAACAGCTACCAAAAAATAGTGCTATTTAATGATAACTTCTGAAATAACATTTTCACCCATTTTCTCATTAACTCTTTGAATGATTTGAACTTTTTGAAATCCTAACTCATTTTTTAAAGGACCTATACTTGTTTCAATAAAAAGCTTCTGATTAAATATATAAATTTTATCCGTGTATTTTGCTACGGTTACTCCCATAATTTCAGACCAAACTTCCTCAATTTGAGCAGCCCTAATTCCATTTTTTAATTTACTATTTTGTACGAATTGCTTTAAAGCATCGCCTATTTTAAAAGTTGCCATAATTGTTCAACAAGATACGAATTTAAATTTCAATTAATTGATAACTGTTCAAATGCTTCCCAAGTAATTGTGTCAAACGATCCTTATGTGTATCAGTAATAAAAACCTGCCCGTCAGAGGATTTGCTCACCCATTCTAATAACTGCAGCATTCTTTGTTCATCTAATTTTTCAAAAATATCATCCATTAATAAAATAGGGGCGAAGCCTTTGTATTTTTTTAGAATTTCCCACTCGGCTAATCTTAATGCAAACAACAAACTTTTTCGTTGTCCTTGTGAAGCTTCTTGTTTAAAAGGTTGTCCTTGAATAGTGATAACCAAATCGTCTTTATGAATGCCCACATTAGTTCGGTGCAGTATTTTATCTTTAGCTAAAGATTGTTTTAAAAGCGAATCAAAGTCTTGCTCAGTTAATAATGATTGATATTGAATATTGATTTTATCCTCTTGCCCTGCCAAATGTTGGTATAAGTTTAAAACCCTAGGCAACCATTCTTCCATCAACTCAGTACGATAGGAATGAATTGGTTTTCCATTTTCAATTAGCTGCTCGTTTATCGTTTCTAAAAGTAGGACATCTAATTCATCTGTTTCAGCGGCTTGCTTTAATAAACTATTGCGTTGTAATAATACTTTATTGTACTGAATTAAATATTTTAAATATGTTGGATTAATTTGACATAACAAACTATCCATTAATTTTCTGCGTTCTTCACTTGCACCTGTAATGATTTGCACATCATCTGGAGCAATCATGACACATGGAATTTTTCCTATATGTTGAGAATGCTTAGCATATAGTTCTTCATCGAAATAAAATTCCTTTTTTAAATTTTCCCTAATAATACAAGTAATAGTTACTTCATTTTTATGGATGGTATATTTTCCGTCTATTCTTAACCCTTGATAAGCATGATGCACATTTTGAGCGTCAGGGCGACTAAAATAGCTTTTGGTAAAGGATAAATAATAAAGTGCATCTAATACATTGGTTTTGCCAATACCATTAGGTCCAACGATGCCAACAATACGATTTGTAAAGTTGAATTCCTTTTTTATATAATTCCTAAATTGAACCAATGAAAGTTGATTAATCCCGACCATGACTGCAAAATACAAAGGGAATCATTAAGCCCCTTAAAAATTGACAAAAAGGGTGTAATTTTATTAAAATTTTACGGAATGACTCTGATCAGCGAGCAACAGCTACCTAGTATTATAAAAAGGTTAGCACATCAAATTCTTGAAACTTATCCAGGTTTAACCAATGCAGTTATTGTTGGGTTACAACCTAGAGGTATTTTTTTAAGTGATCGTATCGTAGCTGCCTTACACCAAGAATTACCTGCAGAACAAGTGGTGTATGGAAAATTAGATATCACTTTTTATAGAGATGATATTCGTAGGGAATTACATCTTGCCACTCAAACCGACCTGCCATTTAGTATTGAAGGAAAAACTGTTATTTTAATAGATGATGTATTATTTACTGGCCGTACCATCAGAGCTGCTTTAGATGCTTTATTGGCTTTTGGCCGTCCATCAAAAGTGACATTATGTGTATTGGTAGACCGAAAAGCCAGCAGGGAATTACCTATTCAACCTGATTTCACAGGAAAGGAAATGATAGACGATTCCCCATATAAAGTCAAAGTAAGATGGAAAGAAAATGATGGTGTTGACGATGTAATATTATTAGTGGACTAAAAATAGCCACTTTAGATACTATTTATAACTCGTTTATTGTGAATAGGATAGGACTTAATTACAAATTTTCTTTCTATTGATATGATTAGTTATGGTGGGATGAAAAAAATATACTAATTTTGTTTTTTAATGGCACTAACTACCAAACATCTTCTTGGTATCAAGGACCTCAAACAAGAGGATATCCAATTAATTTTATCTACTGCTTCGCAATTCAAGGAAGTTTTACAAAGACCCGTTAAAAAGGTTCCCACATTAAGAGATGTTACTATTGTGAATTTGTTTTATGAAAATTCAACTAGAACTCGCATTTCCTTTGAGTTGGCCGAAAAACGATTGTCTGCAGATGTAGTAAATTTTACAGTATCCAATTCTTCAGCAGCTAAAGGAGAAACCTTACTAGATACCGTCAATAATATACTTAGTATGAAAGTAGATATGGTCGTCATGAGGCATAGTGCTTCTGGTGCGCCCCATTATCTCGCAAAGCATATTGATGCAGCCATTATTAATGCGGGTGATGGCATCAACGAACATCCCACACAGGCATTATTAGACGCATTCTCGATGCAGGAAAAATTAGGTCAATTAGCTGGAGTAAAAGTGGCCATTATCGGCGATATTATGCATAGCAGGGTTGCACTTAGCAATATCTATTTACTCAAAAAAATGGGGGCTGAAGTGATGGTTTCGGGGCCACCTACCTTAATTCCTACATATTTGCAACAAGCCATGGATATCAAAGTTGAATATAATATCGACAAAGCCTTGGCTTGGTGTGATGTAGCCAATGTGCTTAGAATTCAATTAGAGCGCCAAAATCAGCCTTTATTCTCCTCTTTAAGAGAATATAGCCTAGCTTATGGTATCACAAAACAAAGACTTGAGAAGCTTTCTAAGGATATTGTCATTATGCATCCTGGGCCTATCAACCGAGGGGTTGAAATTGATAGCGATGTGGCAGATAGTGCACATTCCATTATTTTAGACCAAGTTGAAAATGGGGTTGCAGTAAGAATGGCTTGTTTATATCTTTTGACTGGAAGAACAAATCCGGCCTAATTGACTTTGTTATTACCAATTTTCCTATTTTTAAGCCATGCAAAGAATTTGTTTATTCCCGGGCACATTTGATCCAGTTACATTAGGTCATATAGACATTATCGATCGATCACTTCCTTTATTTGATAAAGTGGTGGTGGGTATTGGTATTAATGCATCCAAGAATCCAATGTTTAGTGCAGATCAACGAAAAATTTGGTTTGATGAAATATATAAAAATCAACCCAAAGTAGAAGTGGCCATTTATGATGGATTAACAGTTAAATTTTGTCAAGCTATTGGGGCTCATTTTATATTAAGAGGTATTCGATATGTGAGTGACTTCGAATATGAAAAAACAATTGCAGATGCCAACAGAACCATGGATCGCAATATTGAAACTATATTTTTAACAGGAGAACCTAAGTATACATCAGTAGCTTCGACCATTGTAAGAGACATTATCAGAAATGGGGGTGATGCTTCACCATTTTTGCCTGAAGCCGTGATACAAACTTTGAATAAATAGATTGTATCAAATCTATAAATTAGTTTTACAATTCATTAATTTTTATTCTATACGCTTCGATTACTTCTAAGATAGTAGGGAAGGTTTGTTGTAAGCAATGTTTTGCTGTGGCTAGTGAATGCCATTCAATTTTTTCTATGTCTTCGGTGATTTGAGGAACACCAATTTGATGTTCATCAATTGTCATATGAAACCAATATGTTCTTTTCGTTACTTCTTCATTTGAATAGTTATCAAAATAACGGTGATTTGTAAATTTTAATAACTCATGAAGTTGAATATTCCTAATACCCGTTTCTTCCTGTACCTCTCTAATGGCGCAAGTTTGAATGGTTTCCCCTTCGTCCAATTTTCCTTTTGGCAAATCCCAAAAGCCCCTTCTAAAAATCCACAATATTTGTCCATTGGGATTAGTGACTAACCCACCTGCAGCAATTATTTGATTTGGCATAAAAAATGTGTAAAGTATTTTGTAAATCTTGAAGTGAATGTAGCAATTTGACTTTAATTTCGCCCAACGAATTTAAACATTATGACAAATCAAAAAGCCGTAGCCGAAAAACTACTTCAAGTAGGAGCTGTAAAATTAAGCCCAAATGAGCCATTTACTTGGGCGAGTGGATGGAAAAGTCCTATTTATTGTGATAACAGAAAGGTTTTATCCTTCCCTTATGTACGCGATTTTATAAAAAGTGAAATGTGCAATGTTATATTTGAGAAATTTGATGGAGCAGATATGTTGGCTGGAGTTGCCACAGCGGGTATACCATGGGGCGCAATGGCAGCAGATCAATTAAAGCTACCTTACATTTATGTAAGACCTAAACCAAAAGAACACGGCCTGGCAAATCAAATTGAAGGTGCTTATCAAAGCTCTAATAAAATTTTAGTGATCGAGGATTTAATTTCTACTGGTAAAAGTAGTTTACAAGTAGTTGATGTATTGCGGGCCGCAGGCTTAAATGTGGTGGGTATGGTATCTATATTTAACTATGGATTCGATATTGCAGATGAAGCATTTAAAAAAGCAGATGTTCCTTATATTTCATTAACCAATTATTCAAGTTTAATTGAATTGGCAGTTGAAAAAGGAGATATCGAACCTACTACCCAAGAATTATTAATGCAATGGCGCAATAGCCCATCAACTTGGGGGAAATAATAACCTTTTAGTTACCCCCAGATAAAACAGATCTCAAATTTAACTTTTGAGTGGTTTCAAATTCAATGGGTATTGTTTTTGTAAACATGCCTTTAGATAAAGTGGAAGTTCCCTTCACGCTAATTTTCATGGGTTTATTAAAAATTAGATCAATACTATTTTTTAATATACTAGATAAATCTACTTCCATTTTTGCCGGAAGATCAAATGTGGCGTTAGCTGGAATATTAAAAACGGTATCTAGGTTATAATGTGTAAATAAGTCATCATTAATATAAATCGCACAATTTAATTTATTTAAAGTCAATGCAAAAGAATTAGGATTCTCATAGGAAAAATCGGCTTTAAGTAGATTTGAACCAAAGCTTGCTTTTTCAATTTTAATGGATTTAACCCCTTTAAAAATAAAAGGTTTAGGTGTAGCACATGAAAATAATAGTGACAAACAAATTAAAAGGCAAAAGGGTCGTAAAATCATTGTTTACATTTGAATAAAATTATTAGATATTTGTTGATTATAGAAATTTATTTACAAAGTAGTTCGTAAAAGGTTTAAATTGATTCAAGAATGTTAAATACAGATATACAATATTTTGGATCCATCAGTTTTGTTAAAACGTTATTTGAACAGGATCAAGTTTATTTTGATCTTGAAGCACCATTTACAAAAATGAGTTTTAAAAATAGAATGGTCATAACTAGTTCACAAGGGCCATTGCATTTAAGTATACCCATTATTGGTGGCCGAACTCAAAAAACACTTATAAAAGATATATTAATTGCTTCAAATGCGACATGGAATGAACAACACCTAAAAGCATTAAAAACTAATTATAAACGTTCTCCTTTTTTTGAATATTATGAACAAGGTATCAGTGACATATATTTACACCCTAAAGAGAAGCTAGTTGATTTTTTACTTGACTGCCATGTTTGGTTGCAATCTCAATTAAAAGCCAAATGGGTCATTCTTCCTACACCAATAGATATTGGGATTCCAATAAAATATTTTGATACGAACTTGCCTAAAAATTACAATCAACATCAAGGATTACCATCCTATCAACAAGTATTTTCAGACAAAGTAGGCTTTATCCCTAATGTATCAATTTTAGATATGTTGTTTTGTTGTGGGGGTAAGGAGACTAATAAACTATTAGTGAATCCACCTTTACATCCATTGTTGTAGGATGTGCTATTAAAAATTCCTTCGTCCATTTTTCGAATTGCTTAATTTGATCTAATTCTTCACTATTCAATAATAAATCTATTGCTTCCTTAACGTTAGAAGTATTCGCTAATTTTTTATTTAATAAATCTCTTTTCAATTGATAATTGGATATAATTGCACGTATCATCAATCTATCTGCAATAGAATAAGTATCATTTTCATTTTGATCATTATATGAAGTTAATTTCCCATTGAGTTCGTGTCTTTTTAACCATTGCATGGTTTGATTTACTAAACTAGCATAGGATTCATTTTGTAATTCATGATGGTGCTTCTTAACTTCTATTTTTTTAGTATGATTAGATTTATTTATTTTAACTTTTCGACTACTCAATTCATCGCTGATTTTATTATTTTGGTTGCTTTTATGATATGATATAAGAGGATTTATAATAATTTGACTTTGGGGAATCCTTATTAATAATAAGCTAGATAATAATAGTCCAATCCCTAATTTGATTAATGTAGTTGGAGTTGAATTAATATTAACTTGATTAAAAAATTGAATTCGCTTAAGCAACTCTCCGTTATTTGTGAATATACCCATACTCAAAGTAGGTGAGGCCTTTGTTTGTAGTTGTTGGGCTAATTTCACCAACGCATTCATGTAATTAAGCTTTTGCTCGGAGGATTTAACTACATACACATCACATGCCATCTCTCTTTGTAAACTTATTTCCTTATTCATTAACAATGCGATCGGATTAAAGAATAAGACAACCTGCACTATATTTAAAAACAAATTAATAATATAATCGTTTCGTAATATATGTGCCATTTCATGAATTAAAATTGTTTCAATTTCTTTAGGTGTAAGTTGATTACAGATAGATAAGGGCAACAATATAATAGGATCCAACCAACCAAAAGTGATAGGTGTATTAATCCTGTCAGTTATACCAATTTTTACGATTTTTTTTGATTGTGTTAATTCTACTGGTATTTTTTTTATAAAAAACTCTGACAATTCATATTGTGCCGATTTTTTTAATTGATCAATCTGTATTAATTGAAAAATAGATTTAATGATAAAGTAACTTAACCCCACCAAATATATCATACCAATAACGGGAAGCCATGCGACTATATTGTAATCATTTAGATTTGGTAGTATTGATGTTAATGCTTTGTTTAAATTAAAAAAAGATAAATAGGAAGGGTCTAAAATTGTTACAATAAATTGAACTAAGCTAACCAACAGCATTGCACTTGCAAAAATAAATAGTCGAGCAGGTGATAAACGGAAAATCCATTTTGAACTTTCGTATAAAATAAATAAAATGGCCATGAAGCCAATATTATTTAATAGCGCATTAGGTATATTAGATAAAATTTCCATCTTTGAAAAGGATATCGTTACTTATTTTGTAAAGCGTTAATCATATTTTTTATTTCATCCAAGTCACTAGTAGTTGGATGGTGCTTGCCTAAGGCTTGTAACACTAATTGAGATGTGCTGCCACTAAATAAAGTTTGTATAATTTTATTTAAATATTGTTCCTGTGCAATTTCTTTTTGAAGGGTAGGTGTATAAATATGCGTTTTGGATAAAACATTACGAGTTACCAATCCTTTTTCGTTCATGATTTGCATTAATTTTAAAGTTGTAGTATATCCTACATCCTTTGTTTTTTGAACAATTTCATGTACTTCTCTTACTGTTGCGTTTTTTTTGTCCCATAGAATACTTAAAATTTCTAGTTCACTTTCTGTAGGTTTAAACACTTTGCTCATAATATTACGATTGGATTCGTACTCAATCTACGAAAAATAGGGAACAAACAAAAAATCCTCTCCATTTTAAGGAGAGGATTTTGTTAAATTTTTAAGAAAATTTGAACGTTACCTTTAATTTGAACTCTTAAGGTATGTAGAGAATTTCGCATTCTGCTCAGATGTTAAGGCTTTACCATTGACTGTAATTTTACCATTGTTTATTTGAATCTTAACATTGTCAATGGGTGCAATACCTTCTTCTTGTAAAGCTTGTAATAATGTTTTTGTATTCGCAGAGATGGTTACCGTTTTTGCTGTATCATTTATAATTTTAGCACCTATGGCTGTATCGGAATTGATTACTGAAATCTCAACAGTTTGCGTTTTGGTAGTTACCGCTGCACCTGTTTTATGTAATTGTGCTAAAGAAGGAGCAATTACTAATGAAACAATCGACATCAATTTAATCAAGATGTTCATCGATGGACCAGAAGTATCTTTAAATGGATCACCCACTGTATCACCCGTTACAGATGCTTTATGTGGTTCTGATTTTTTATAAAACATCTCTCCATTAATTTCTACTCCTTTTTCAAAAGATTTTTTTGCATTATCCCAAGCACCACCTGCATTGTTTTGGAAGATACCCATCAATACACCACTCACAGTAGCACCAGCTAAAAATCCACCTAATGCTTCTGGACCTAAAGTGAACCCAATTAAAATAGGAGAGATGATGGTGATAGCTCCTGGCAACATCATTTTCTTTAATGAAGCTTCAGTACTTATCGCCACACATTTTTCATATTCTGGTTTGCCGGTTCCTTCCATAATTCCTGGAATGGTACGGAATTGACGACGAACTTCTTCTACCATTGCCATCGCAGCTTCACCTACCGCACGAATGGCTAATGAAGAAAAGATAAAAGGAATCATTCCGCCAACAAATAAAGCAGCTAAAACATCTGCTTTATAAATATCAATATGTTGGTTATTTGGCATAGCCACTCCAACAAATGCTGCAAATAATGCTAATGATGTTAAAGCTGCAGAAGCAATCGCGAAACCTTTACCACTTGCTGCTGTTGTATTTCCTACCGCATCTAAAATATCTGTTTTCTCACGCACTTCAGCAGGTAATTCACTCATCT
>JBAXVC010000006.1:0-110695 GCA_037129315.1 Chitinophagia bacterium
ATTCTTGGCCAAAATAACCAATAGTCCATATTTTGGGACTGAATGGTAATTCAGTTACAAACATAAAAAATAGACCAGCTACTATAGATGGTACCAATAAAACCCATCCAATTAGTTTGTATTTGTGTGGAAGTAGTAATGATTTCATAAATGTAAATTTTATCAAATGTAAAGTATAATATACATTTAGACTAATATTTTATACATTTAGTATATAAAAATTTACAAATAATTGATTTCCAATACCTAATAATAGGTCCTGGAAATCGAGGGATCTTTTTATTTCAAGCTAGTAGATCGGTTTTAGACCTCTTTTGTTCCAATAATCAATAATGGGTTGAAAGGGTCCAAACTTATGCTCAGATTCGGAAAATGGGTCTATAAAGGGCCCTACTCCATAATCAATGGCTTTTTCTTCGATATGAGGATAATCAAATGATTTTGGATTGGGTCTTGAATGTATTTTGTCATCATTAACAAAAGCAGCTAAATCCAAAGCCTCTTCATCCGTCAAAATAGGCTTCTGCCAAGTTGCTTTGTCCTGAGGCATATTGCTTTTTAACCATTGAGCCTGTTTAATAATCCTATGCATACTTGACCCAGGTTGATAGCCATATTTTCCCCATAAAGGTGGATATAAGTATGTGATTCCATCAGGTCGCATATAACCTTCGCCATTCGCTCCATGACATCTTAAACAATGTTGTATAAATAAAACACCCCCTTTTTCAGAACTAGCTGCTACTTTAGGAAAACTGACTGATAAGTTTTTTTCACCTTTAAACTTTTCTCCTTTAGTTGCAAATGTATTAATCCATTTAAAATAGGATAAAAATGCAACCATCTCCTTACTATCTAATGGTAATGGTTTCCCACTATGAGGCCTCATGATACAATTATTAACGCGCTCAGCTAAAGTAAGCACGCGTCCTTCTCTAGGTCGGTATTGAGGGTAATTATTATGTGAAGCAATTAGATTTAAAGAATATAACTTAGTACCTGCTTCCTGATGACAATTAGAGCAATTCATTTTATTACCAAGATACTTTCCATTAATACCATTTGGCCCTATATAGTAAGCTGTATTCAACATCAACTCCCTGCCATAGCGAACTGCTACACCAAATTTATCGTTTGGAATTTTAGTAGTATCTATTTTAATTAAATCTGAATTTTCCTTTGATGTTTTCTCTTCAACTTTAGATTTAGAAACTCCATTACATGAGACCAATAGTATCAAAGTACAAATTGAAGTAATGATAATATTATAATAGTAATTTTTATTTTTCATACAATGATTTTATTTTTTTTCTAAAAGCGGTTTTAAGAAGGGTGCAAATTGAAGTGGTGTTAAAAACTCAACCCTATAAGGCGGAATGCCTGTATTTAAAGTCCATATGAGTTTTCCTTTGGCATTTGATAGTACAGTAATGTGCTTTTTAGAACAGCAACTTAAAATGGCAGTATCATTTACTAAATAGGCACTTCCCATGCGTTCATTATAAACTTCAGTGGGTAATTTAAAATGTATATCAATAGTAGCCGACTTTTCTTTTTGATTTAATTGCATCGCATAAACTTCTGATTGCTTTTTTGAAACCCCATTATCAAAAAACATCATACTTCCATTTTTATTGATATGCACTGCATGTGATTGCGAAAAATTACATTCAATAGGCAGTTTAATATCACCCCCCTTTCCAAATTTCCATAAAACTTGTCCAGTATGTGCATCCACTTTCCAAATTTGTCCATTATTGTAAAAAGAAATTAAGAAGTTACTGTCCTTATCGTAATTCAAACTATTCGCATGAGTCCAATCTTTTTTATTTCTTAACAAACCCGTATCTTTTAATGGATCGGTTACATCAAAAACACTCCATTTCCATAATTGTTTACCATTCCTATCTAAAATCAATATGCCATCTGAACTTACCGTGTCATTTTTACCCCCGCCTATTTTTCTTAAATCCATTACCTTTTCATCTACAAATAAAGTAACAATTTCATTTTTATTCTTTTTCATCACTTCATGATGAATAGTTTGCTTAAAGTCTCCTTGTCCTTTTTTCAAATAGAGTAATGTATCACCTAAAAAATTAATTTCTAAAATTTGACTTCCATAACTAGTAGGCTCATCATTTTTACCTAATATTGAAATAATACTAGTATCCTGAGTAAATCGAGCTACTTTAAAACCGATGCCATCAATCATATGATACCATCTTAAACGCGCTTTATAATCTACTAAATATAACACGCCGGGCGCTTCCCTTTTGTTCATTAACATGAGCCCTTCCTTAAATTGATTTGGTACTGTGATTAAATCAGTACAGGTATATTTAAATTGGTCTTGTAGCCAAACTGGCAATGCCCTTGATTTGAAAGTATATTTTTTACTCTCTATTTTTTTGCCATCGATTAATGAAATAACTTTAAAAGAATAATTAGCTTGAGGAATAATATTACAAAGCACTAACTTATGCGATAAGCCCTTATCAGAGGTTAATGAATTGTACTTCTCATTTAAACTATCACACCAATACTCAATATAAACTTGTGATTCCTTTTTACTTAAAACATCAATTTGAATTTTTAGTTCATTATTATTATGCGTGCTAATATTAATTTCTTCAATTATTTTATTATTAGAACAGGCTATAGTAAATAGCATGAATAATAAATAGAGTATATAATTAAATCTGTGATTTTTCATTATCTGAATTACTTATTCGCTTTAAAAATAATATTAATGATTGCTATTAGCAATATATAAAAAAATGATCAGAAAATGAACTATTTTTCAATAATACCACTTTCTGACCATTAACGATTAATTCAAAAATCTACTGTCTATCCGCGTTACTCAAATTTGGATTCAAAGTAGTTTGACCCAAAGGATATGTAAAAAATTTATTTTTCGGCATTACGATATTTGCAGGCTGTCCTATTCTTTGTAAATAAGCATTTACGATAACATCGTATTTGCCCATTCTAATTAAATCAGCTCTACGCTTTCCTTCATAAAAGAACTCCCATCCTCTTTCTTGCAAAATTGCATCTCTCATAGTCGCTTTTGTGAGACCAGATAAAACCAATTCAGGAGCATGAGATCTTCTTTTCACTTGATTTACTAAATCAACACTTTCAGCAGTAGGGCCAGTTAATTCATTCAATGCTTCCGCTCTACTAATAAGTACATCAGCATATCTTAATATATCTACACTATGACCATCATAATAAGTAGGTGAGCCATCAGGATCAGCATATTTACTTGTTGCAACATCTGGCATAAAAAATTCATTAGCGGCAGGCTTAGCATTTTTTGATGGAGCTTGCTTATATATCAAACCATCCACGCCTTCATATTCAGGAAAATAACTTTTCTTTCTATCATCAGCACTATTATAAGTGTTATAAAAATCCCAAGTAACAGCATAATATTGCCATCTGTCCATAATCACAGGGTGATTCACTGGTCCAAAGTGATTCTTCAACTCTGTTCCATTTAAATTCGCATCACTCAATACTGAAAATATATTTTCACTACACCATTTATTTGCTTCCGCAAATAATCCACTGTAGCTTGGAAATAACCTATACTCATTCAAATCCATTACTTGTTTTGTTAAGTCTGCTGCTTTTTGCCACTCGTTTCTACGTAGTTGTAATTTTGCTAATAAGGTAAGTGCTGCCCCTTTGGTTGCTCTACCTACATCATTACTGGCATAGATCGCATTGCCTTTGTAATTTACTGGAAGTGTACTAATAGCCTCCGTTAAATCAGTAATCAATAAAGCTTCAATATCTGCTACTGGAGTTGGCTTAGGCTGACTTGAATAACTTGGAGCTGCAATATCTTTTTCAGTTGCTAAAATAACTGGGCCCCATGCATCTGTTAAATCTAAATAAGCAACTGCGCGTAAAAATTTAATTTCAGAAAGAAATTGCTTTTTTTCTGCGTCAGTAATTGACTTCATTGGAGTAATATTATAAATCGCATTATTTGCATCAGCAATTAATTTATAAATCTGCTTCCAATCTTCTGCCAATAATCCATTGGATGAATTCCAAAGTCCTAATGACAATTGACCTGGATCACCTCCATAACTACAACTACCTAAGTCAGTTGTTAAATCAGTTAACGCAAAGTGTCTTACTGTCCAATAATCAAAGTTGTCTCCGACTGCTGGCCCTTTTAAACGAGCATAAACAGAATTCACCACCGCAACAGCATCAGACTTAGATTGAAATGCATTTGCATTAGTAAGTGTACTATATACTTTTGGATCTAAATCCTTATTACATGCATATTGCATTAAAATAGGTATAATCAGTAATAATATTTTATATTGTTTCATTATCTTAAAATTTAAAAATTTTTATTTATAGTTGTGTTATGCTTAATGAATTGTCAATTTAAGTCCTACTGTCACAGTTTTAAATGCAGGGAATGCATTAAAATCAATACCGCCACCCACATTACTTCCTGAATGGGTATTTACCTCAGGATCGGTTCCAGTATACTTTGTAAAAGTTAATAAGTTTTGACCAGAAGCATAAACTCTCAACGCGTCTATAAAGTTAATTTTCTTAATTAAATGTACAGGTAAATTATATCCAAAAGAGATTGATTTTAATCGGATATAACTTGCATCTTCTACAAATCTAGAATTGACATAACTACCATAGATACTTTTAAAGTAGCCTTCTCTTGGTATGTCTGTACTTTCATTTTTACCAGCTACCCATCGATTCAATACATCGGTACTAGTGGTTGATTCCATTACCAAACGATTCATATTATACAAAGAATAATCAAATGCTCCTTGGAAGAAAATGTCTAAATCAAAACCTTTATATTGAAAATTATTTCCAAACCCACCAACGACATGAGGGTTGGTATTTCCCATATAGGCTCTATCATCAGGTGTAAGTTTTCCATCTCCATTCAAATCTGCATATTTTGGATCTCCTGGTTTTGAATTGGGTTGTGGCGCATAGGTTTCGCCTGTTTTAATAACCCCTGTATAAATAAATCCATATAACACACCTAATTCTTTACCTGGTTCAATTCTTGTGAATTCTCTACCTGAAACAACCCCACTTGGGTTGGCGGTATTGGTACTTATAATTTTTACATTGTTGGCCAACTCCAATGTCTTTTGTTTATTATAAGCAATATTGAAAGTAGAATTCCAAGTGA
Organism: Chitinophagia bacterium; assembly: GCA_037129315.1. Lineage (GTDB taxonomy): Bacteria > Bacteroidota > Bacteroidia > Chitinophagales > Chitinophagaceae > Sediminibacterium. Next base: position 5,207 of record JBAXVC010000006.1, read on the forward strand.
AATTAGCTTTCTTAATATTTTCAGTATTAATTGACAATTCAATACCCGAATTCTCAATAGAACCTGCATTGGTAAGCTGACTGCTAAATCCCCACCATTGACCTACAGGCACACTTAAAAGTAAATCCTTTGTAGTCTTTTTATATAAATCAACTGTTACATTCACTCTGCCTCCAACAAAACCTAAATCCAAACCTAAATCTGTCTGATAAGTGGTTTCCCATTTCAAATTGTTATTGGATAAAGAAGCAGGCTCAATTCCAGATACAAAAGTAGTTTCACCAATACTTGTTCCGTAAGAAGAGAATCTACTTAAGAAAGCATAATCACCAATTCGATCATTACCAGTGATACCATAACTAGCTCTCAATTTTACATTTGAAAAAGTATTTAACTTTTGAATAAAAGATTCATTTGTTAATTTCCAAGCCAATGCTCCTGATGGGAAAAGACCATGACGATTATTAGGTCCAAATCTTGAGGATGCATCATCTCTCATAGTGAAAGTAGCTAATACTTTATCATTGTATGAATAATTCAACCTACCGTAATAAGATGCCAATTTACTTTCAATTCTACTACTCGAAGGAACTGAAGCACCTTGAACTGTTGGATTAGCACCCGCATATAAATTATAGAATAAAAATAAATCAGTTGAGAAATTACTTGATCCTGCTGTTAAACTTTCTGCAACATCTTTTTGACTAGAGCTTCCCACTAATGCTGTAATTGCATGTATCCCTTTTGTGTACTTATAGGTTAGATATTGTTCAGCTAACCATCTAAAGTTGGTATTCATTTGCTCCTGTGCAATACCTCCATTGGCTGCACCCGCTGTCAAAGTCTTAGGAATATATTGTCCAGCAGTTCTTTGTGTGTATTCAGAACCACCACTTATATGGAAAGTTAAATTTTTCAAGATATCATAATCTAAGAACATATTACCATTGATTAAACGACTAGTCGCCGTATTGGTAGGTTCTAAAATATTTGCTACGGTATTGTCTTTACCTAAATACTTATAATAAGTACCGTCTGCGTTATATACTGGCAAATTGGGCGCAGACATAAATATACCATACAAAGGCGCCGTAATATCAGCGACATAGCGTTGTAAATTAGACTTAGTACTTGCACCATAAAAATTAGCTCCTACTTTAACTCGGTCACTAAATCTTTTTTCAGCACCCATTCTTACTGAATATCTTTCCATATTGGTACTTTTCAAAACACCCTCCTGTTTGAAATAATTACCAGACATATATAACTTAGAATTTTTATCATTCCCACTAAAGCTTATCGTACTATTCAATATAGATGCAGGCTGAGTGGCCGCACTAAACCAATTGGTATTGGCTACTGGAAGACTAGATGGGAATACCGGTGGTTTACCATTTTCTGATGCTATTGCATTTTGAGTAGCTACATATTCAGCCCCTGTAATTAATGAAGGATTATAAGAAACATTTTGTGTACCTCTTGTAACATCAGCTTCTAATTGCATTTTACCTGATTTACCTTTTTTAGTAGTAATCAAAATAACACCATTACCACCTCTTGCTCCATATATCGCTGTAGCAGATGCATCTTTTAATATTTGAATATCTTCAATATCACTTGGACTTATATATTTTCCATTATCACTAATTAATCCATCAACTACATATAAAGGCTCATTGGTTGTGTTGATTGAGTTACCACCTCTAATGACGATGGAGATGCTTCCTCCTGGAGAAAAATCAGATTGTTGCACTTGCACACCCGCTGCTCTACCTTGAATTGCTTGGGCTATATTTGAAACGGTTCCACCCAAAGTCATATTATCACTGTTAATAGAACTGATAGAACCTGTTAAATCTTTTTTTCGTTGCGTACCATAACCTACTACAACCACGTCTGACAATTGAGATGAAGAAGATTTTAATTTTATGAGTATGGATTTTTGATTCGCTGCTAAAATGAAATTCTCAGTTTCATAACCCACATAACTAACTGTCAAAGTGTTTTTGGAAGATTTACTTGTTAAAGTAAAATTTCCCTTTGCATCTGTTGTTGTGGTTTCAATGGAGCCAATTAATTTTACAGTTGCCTTAGATAGCGCAGTCCCGTCCTCGGACTGAACAGTTCCTGTTATTTTGGTTTGGGAAAAAGCACTTAGGCTAATTAAACCTGAAAAAATAACAAGCAGGAATTTTCTTAGTCTCATAAATTTATCTGTTTAAAATGTTAATATAAACTTAACATTAATTTTAAACAAAAATGAATATAATATTCAGAATAAATTCTATATATTATATTTTTATGTTTAATACATTGTTTTACAAGTAATTATATAGCATATAATTAAAATTAAAAGTAGAATTAAATATGTTAGAAACTATTACTACCTATTTAAAAGTGATCGGTATTGGAGGATTCGATGCTCAAAAGCGAAAAACTACCCATTTATAATGAAATACGATTGAAATTTTAAATTAGTATATTTAATTATAAGAATATAATTCTTGAATTCATCCTTTCATAATATAAATGACTGAACAATGGCTACAATCCACAAATACAATTTCATTTTCATTCTAATGATGCTTGCATTGACGGCATGTAATAATCAAAATGTTTATACCCCTCCTAATGTAAAATTTAGTATGGATGAAGCTATGTTGCCTGCTTATGAAAAGGACATTGACCACAAAGGTATTATGAATACCATCCAACGAAATCAAGAGGAGGCTTATATGGATGGGAAAAAAACATATAATAGTAACTGTATCAACTGCCATGGTACGCCAACTAAAGAAGGTTCTATTCCCACCGCATTTAAATACTGGAAGGATTCTTTCAAAGTAGGGAAAGATCCCTACTCTATTTACCAAACTTTAACTAGAGGTTATGGTGCCATGCCAGCGCAAACTACTTTGACCCCTGTTGAAAAGTACAATGTCATACAATATATCAGAGAAGAATTTGTATTAAAACAAAATAAAGCAGCTTATTTTAATATCGACTCCAATTATTTATCAAGTCTTCCAAAAGGTAAATCAAAGGGTCCAACATCGATTCATAAAGAAGGTTGGTTAGAAATGGATTATGGTAATTTTTTAATCAATACTTATGAAGTGGTTGAGGCCAATGCAAAACCTCGAGAAATTTCAGGGGGTAGTGCACCACTTGCAAATGAAAATTTAGTGAATGCTAATTTCGCCTATAAAGGAATTGCGGTAAGATTAGATGAAGGAACGGGTGGCGTTGCTGCAGGTAAAGCATGGATGGTTTTTGACCATGACTTAATGCGTATCGCAGGTGCTTGGACTGGAAAAGGATTTATTGATTGGGAAGGCATCCTTTTTAATGGACAACATAATATTTCTCCAAGAACCATTGGAGATCTTCATTATTCAACTCCTGTAGAACCAAGCTGGGCCAATCCACTTAATGGTTCCTTTATTGACACACGTTTTCAAGCTGTAGACAAACGTAGATTTGGTCCTTTGCCTAGAACATGGACACAATACAAAGGTTTATATCATTATAAGGATCAAGTTATTATTTCCTATACTGTAGGTAACTCAAATGTTTTAGAAAAGTTAGGACTCGAGGGTAGCACTGAGATGCCCATTTTTACACGAACACTAAATATGAGTGCATCGAACACTCCTTTAAAAATGAGAATTGCGTCCATACAATCCGCAGTGGCTATTGTAGGTGATGACGCTGTTCTAAAAAAAGAAAATGGATTTTTTGTATTAAATGTTCCTGTTAATAAATCAGTGAATGTTAAAATATTAATTGCCAATAGCAAAGTGAATAATTTTGAAAACATTTCAAAAGCAACCAAGAAACCTGAAAATTTATTCCAGTATACTAAAGGGGGTGCTCCACAATATGCACAAAAATTAACGACCAATATTACAAAGGGTGAACAAAAAGGTGCGTTTAAAGTAGATCGAATGGAACTACCCTATCAAAGTCCTTGGAAAAATCAGATGAGGTTAAGTGGTATTGATTTTTTAGAAGATAAAAACAAAGCCGTGATTTGTTCAACCGACGGTGATGTTTGGTTAGTTGAAGGCATTTTACAAAGTGCTGGGAAATTAACATGGCATCGAATTGCATCTGGTTTATTTCAACCATTAGGAATTAAAATTGTAGATAAAGAAATATATGTCACCTGTCGTGATCAATTAGTGAAACTCCATGATTTAAATGGCGATGGAGAAATAGATTTTTATGAAAGTTTTAATAGTGACCATCAAGTCACCAATCATTTTCATGAATTTGCAATGGGACTACAAACAGATAAAGAAGGTAATTTTTATTATGCTAAGAGTGCTAGACATGCTAGGCCTTCCTTAGTACCTCAGCATGGTACTTTGTTAAAAGTAAGTAAGGATGGACAAACCACTACTATCATAGCACATGGATTTAGAGCTGCGAATGGAGTATGTATTAATCCTGATGGAAGTTTTATTGTAACAGATCAAGAAGGACATTGGACACCAATGAATCGAATCAATTGGATTTATCCTGGCAATCGATTTTATGGAAATATGTTTGCCTACAATGCATCTAAGGATAGTTCAGATAAGGGTATGGAACAACCTTTGACTTGGATTGAAAAAGATATAGATCGATCCCCTTCTGAATTACTTTGGGTGGATAGCAAAGCCTGGGGGCCATTGAATGGTAGCCTGCTTAGTTTTTCCTATGGTTATGGAAAAGTATTTGTAGTGCCTTTTGAAAAAATTGGCAATCAAGTGCAAGGCGGTGTATTTGAATTGCCCATTCCTACTTTCTCTACAGGTGTGATGCGTGGCCGATTTAATCCTTCAGATGGCCAACTATATGCATGTGGTTTATCTGCATGGGGTTCCGCACAACCAGAACTAGGTGGATTTTATCGAATCAAATACAATGGTGAAAAAGCAGTCATTCCGCTTGGACTTCATGTTCAATCAAAAGGGGTTCGAATTCGATTCTCACATGAATTAAATAGTAAGGACATCAACAATATAAAATCCTTCCAAGTACAAACCTGGGATTTAAAAAGAGCTCGAAAATATGGGTCTGATCATTATAATACAAAGACCCTTGAAGTCACTAGTGTAACATTAAGTAAAGATAAAAAAGAAATATTTTTAAACATTTCAGGCATAATGCCTACCATGGTGATGGAAATTAATTTTCAATTGTTAGATGAAAATGGTCAACCTATAAAAGGGCTAATCCAAAATACCATCCATCAAATTGGAAATTAAAATAAGGAGCACATGCAATATTATTATATTACTTCAAATCCTCATTACAGTAATTAATTTTTAAAGCATCCATTGTGGCTTTGCTTGATTTAACCCTTGCTAAAAATTCAGGATAATTTTTAGGACGTTTAGGTGACCATCCAATTTCAGCTAATGCCAATGCTCTTGGAAATGTCATGTATTCGGCATAAGCTGGAGTAGCAATATATTCTGTCCAAACATTCGCTTGAACCCCTACAATATGTTTTGCTTCTTGTGCAGTTAGTTCTGGAAGGTCTGGTTCAAATGAATAGCATTTGGATAATGGTAAATTTCCACCAATGGCTAATGGTTGTGTTTTAGGATCTGCTTGGTAATAGTCTAAGTAAAAAAAACTATTAGGTGACATGACCACATCATGATTTAATTTTGCTGCCTCTATGCCTCCTGCAGTTCCTCTCCATGACATGACCATTGCATTAGGTGAAAGCCCCCCTTCTAATATCTCATCCCAACCTAACATTTTTTTACCTTTTGATGTTATAAATTTATCAATTCTTCCAATAAAATAACTTTGTAACTCATGCTCATCTTTCAATTTTAATTTTTTAATTAGGTCTTGACAAAACCTACTTTCTTTCCATTGTTTTTTGGGACATTCATCTCCACCGATATGTATATATTGCCCAGGAAATAAATTCATTACTTCACTAAGTACATCTTGCATAAAAGTAAATGTCTCTTCTCTTGGGCATAACACATCTTCTGAAACACCCCATTTCGTTGCCACTTCATATATTTTATCAGGATTACATCCTAACTGAGGATACGCTGCTAATAATGCTTGAGAGTGACCTGGCATTTCAATTTCAGGTATAATGGTGACGAATTTTTTTGTAGCATAAGCCACTACTTCTTTTATGTCTTCTTGTGTGTAAAAACCACCATAAGGGGTTTTATCAAATTTCATATCGCCATAACTCCCTACCATACTTTCCTTCCGGATCGAACTAATACTAGTTAATAATGGATATTTTTTTATCTCAATTCTCCATCCTTGGTCTTCGGTCAAATGCCAATGAAAAGTATTTAGTTTGTATACTGCCATTAAATCAATATAGTGCTTTATAAAAGCAACTGAATAAAAATGCCTTCCTGCATCTAACATTAAACCTCGGTAACTAAATCTTGGGGCATCTTCAATTTGACAAGCAAATGCTGTCGGTTTTTGGTTAGAAGTAGTAACTGAAAATATTTGCGAAGGCATTAACTGAAATAAAGATTGTAAGGCATAAAATGCACCTTTACCTGTTTTAGCTTGTATTGCAATTTTTTTAGGAGTAATCAATAATTGATAAGCTTCCTCCCCTAATTGATTATTTTGTTCAAAAAAGATACCAGTTGATTTCATCTTACCTGTCTTCACGGATAAACTCAAACCAAAAGCAGCTTTAAGTTGATCGGTAAGCAGCTGCGCAACAGAAGTTAATTCAGTATTGGATCCTATCACAGTTACTGTACTATTAGATTGAAAGGTATATGAGCCTGAAATAGGTATTAATTTTTCTGGTTGCGGAATAATTGCATATGAATTTTGTGCAAAAAGACCTTCGCTAAAACAAAAAGTGAATAGTAATAAAAAGAATGATTTCATAGTTATATTTTTAATTTACTTAAGTAGTAATTTATTCAACAAGATACATAAAAAACAAGTACTTTAATTTCAATAAATATTTTAACGCAGCATTATAACGCTAGGATTAATGGGGTATCTTCCAAAGTCAGCACCATAAATAGCTAGCCCTCCTTCATTTTGAGTTTGTAATTTTAAAGTGATGAACCCATTTGCTTTGGCATTCACTAAGTCTGCATTTGATAATGGCAATTTGATAAGATACCCATAGGAACCCGCTTCTCTTAATTTTTTATCTTGCAATTGGCTATTCCATGACAACACACCACGATGATCTGCAGGATCATCAGGCAGAGTGACTGTTTTCACCTTTACTCCATTTACAAAAACATCAATTACGGAAGGAAATAATTTTTCATCTGTCATTGGATAAGAATTTGGATTTTTATGTGGTGATACTTTTGCCCCCAACATATAATCTTGATTGGTATTAAAATCCTGTCCTTTGTCCTTGTCAAATAATTGCTTTGCAGATGCTTCTAAAAGGATATAAGCTTCCTTTACATCTGAAATTGAAAGATCATTTGCAATGGGGAAGCTATACTCAAAAAATCCTTTTCCTGCCCCATTCATTTTAAGTCCATCCATTACTTCCCATTTTTTTTGAGACCATGTGGCATTGATATATTTTGAAGGCAAAACTTCAACGATAGTGGAATTTGCTTTATTCATATCTCCCTTTACAATGAAATTCATAAAGTTGGTATGTAACACATTCCCTAAAGCGTCTTTTAATTTAAATTTAATAACTCCTAATCCAGCTATCGCAGGCACTTTGAATTGAAAGGAAGGTAATTTTTTTTGCATCCAAGGTTGATAATCAAAAGTCATTGTATTAATTTTATAAGGAATGGAAGCCCCTGTTTTATCCATAAAATCGACATCAAATTCAATGAAGAGCTGATTCCCTTTTATTTGTTTTCCTGACATCACAGAAATGTATAATGGCATTTCTAAAACCTCACTTGCTTTTACTGTTTTACATATTTCATTTCCTGTTGACAAATAAAATGCAGAATGAAAATCCCTATCGGTCATTCCAACTGCGATTTCAGATAATCCAGTAAATTTTTTTGTGCGATCAAATCTCCAATAGCCATTCCACTCATTAATTACATCATGGTGTTCTGTATACAACCAGCCTGCTACTTTGGGATGAATACGGAAAGTATTAATCATTCTATGGTAATCCCAGCTCCAATCTACATCTCCCGTACTTCCATCATAGCCCCACACATTACCACACTCGGAATTAATATTAGGTTGTCCTCCTTGTTTAAATCCATTCTCAAAATGAAAAGTACTTCCTTCAAATGAATTTTTATCAATGGTATTTAAATGATTTTCCCAAGCCCAACCTGGCAAATATTCATGCCATGAATTAATATCTGTTTGAGTATGACCAGCACCACAACAAATTGAATTGTCCTCTACTAATCTAGTAGGGTCTAAAGATTTAGCAAGATAATACATAGAAGCCACCCAATTTTGTGTTACAGGTAAATATCGACTACCTGTTTTTATATTTTTCTTTGTACCTACTTGCTTAGTCGCTAATCCCCAGGTTTCATTAAATGTAATCCAAGAAAAAATGGCGGGATGATTATAATCTCGCTTAATCATTTCTCTTAAAGTGTATTCCGCCTCTGCTTGCATTTTCGCATTGGGCTCCCCCCAAGAATTAGGCAAATCCGACATCACCAACAAGCCTAATTTGTCCGCCCAATAAAGTTTTCGAGGTACATCTGCTTTTATATGTGTACGAATTCCATTTAATCCAAGGTCCTTACATAATTGAATTTCATTTTTCATAAAATCGTCTGTTGGAAATGTATAAAATCCTTCAGGATGATAAGATTGGTCTAATGTTAATTGTAAATAAATAGGCTCGTTATTGAGTGCGATATATGGAATGCTGGTGTTGGGTAAATTCACCACCGAAATTTTGCGCATCCCAAAATAAGTACTCACTTTATCTTGATTTAATTGTACTGTTGTTTCATATAAATAGGGATCCTGTAAATTCCATAATCTTGGATTTGGAATATCAAAAGCAACCGAACCCATACTTTTATTTTTCGGAACAGGATTTTTAAAAACCATCACCGAATCAGGGGTTTTTATGGTGACAACCAATTCGCCTTCCTGAACTAAATCATTTGATAAAACATAATCCAACTTAACCGATTTTTCATCAATATCTGGCGTAAAATGAACGGACTCCATATAAGTTTGCTCACGCCCTTCTAAATATATGGTTTGCCAAATCCCTCTTGCATTTCCATATCCTTGTTTTCCATATAATGCAAAATCACGGCGCTTGTCATCTACTCGAATTACTAATTGCTGAGGCGTATTTAATTTAACTTGATCCGTCAACTCAAATGAAAAGGGAGTATAACCTCCTTGGTGCTTCCCTACCATCACTCCATTTAACCATACGGTTGTTTCCCAATCAGAAGCCCCGATGGTTACAAAAACTCTTTGCTTATTCCAACTAGAAGGTACGGTTATCGTTTTTTTATACCAGGCATAATCAGCTTCATCTTTTACTCCAGATAATGGAGAACCCCATGGAAATGGCACTTGAATTTTTTTAGAAAAAGGCACAGCTCCTTTTTGCCATTGACTTGTAATGCCTTTATTTAAACTATCAAATTCAAAATCCCAGGTACCATTTAAATTGATCCAATGTGCTCGTTCAAAATCGGGACGAGGATGTTCAGGCAATGGAATAGACTGCGCATTTGCACCTAAAGAAAATAACATCAATAAAATCAAAAAAGATTTTTTGAAACAATTTGTTGATATAGCCATTAGTTGATAAAACATATTTATAATTTTTATTAGTATTTAGGAAAAATATACCCATTATGATAGGTAGGTTTTATTAATTGATTCGCTGTTTCATTGTCAAATTTATTTTTTTTAGGATCCCAATTAATTCGATCACCCGCTCTTAATGACAAATTGCCCATGTGCGCATTAATTGCGACATTGGTGCCTACTTGAATAGGACAGGCCAAATCATCTAGTTGACCGGACTTCATGACATCAATGAAATTTTTAGCGTGCAAGTCCATTCCTGAATCGGATTTTAAAATTAAAGGTATGCCTTCCATTTTATTTTTTTCTGGAATGACTTCCCATCCTTCCCTATTTACAACGAGGGTTCCATTCACACCAATAAAAGCAATGCCATGCCCTCTTCCATATTGTCCACTTCCAGTTCCCATATAATGTTCCCAAGAATTAGAGAAATGTCCAAAATCATAATTTACATTGATATAGTCCGGTGTTTCTCTAACATCATTTTCTAAGATTCTTTTTCCACCTAATGAGGAAGCGGAATTGGGTATGCTTGCTTTCATACCCCATAATACGATATCTATTAAATGAACCCCCCAATCTGTCATTAACCCTCCTGCATAATCCCAAAACCATCTAAAATCATAATGAAATCGTCTTAAATTAAATGGGCGCATAGGTGCAGGTCCTAACCACATGTCATAATCTACTCCTACAGGTGTAGGGCTGTTAGGTACTGCTGGTAGCGGATCGGTAGCACGGTAAATCCAAGTTTTAGTATTCACTATCTTACCAAGTTTTCCAGATTGAACATATGCTACTGCATCTTTAAAATGCCTTTCACTCCTTTGCCATTGATTCACTTGTACTACTTTTCCAGAATGATTAGTTGCAGATAACATGGCCATTGCCTCCCCTATTGAATTCGCAATCGGCTTTTCACAATATACATGCTTGCCAGCAGATAAGGCATCTGTCATTTGCAAGCAATGCCAATGATCTGGAGTTGCAATAATGACCGCATCAATATCTTTATTTTCTAATAATTTGCGATAATCCTTATAAACTAATAAATCATTTACCCCTAATTTCATTAGGTCATTTTTTCGTTTATTGATTTGTTCATCATCAATATCACAAATAGCCAAAAGATTTACTTCCTTTATTTTTAGAAAAGCAAGAACATTGTTAAACCCTTGATTTTTTAAACCAATTAATCCAATGTTAATTTTATCATTCGCTCCCACTTTATTTCTGATATTGGCATATAAATCGGAAGGGAAAAACTCAACAAGACCTAATGCTGCTATAGTAGCAGAACTATTTTTTATAAAATTTCGTCTCGAATTTGACATAACAGTTTATTTGTTGCTTAATTAATTTTCCGAATTTTAATATTCTTAAAGGAGACCGCATCCCCATGATCTTGTATTAAGATAGGCGTTATTTTATTTTTTGCAAACTCATTATTTTTTGCAAATTTGCTGTTCGCAATCGATTCTAAATAATGAGCATCGCCTTTTACATATTCTAACACTTTGAAGCCATTGAGCCAATGTTGAACAAGCTGATTGGGATGCACTATAATTTTACCATGATTCCATTGTCCTATATTTTGTTTAAAGCGAACATCTAATTGAGAGGCAGGCATGATATCATATAAACTACTTAAGGTTCTATTTCCATTCAAACCTAACTTAGCATCTGGATGCCTTTCGTCGTCTAGGATTTGATATTCCAAACCTAAACCTGCCCTTTGTGTAGGGCTAGGTAAACTAACAAAATATTTTATCCCCGAATTTGCTCCTGCAGTTAATTTAAAATCAAAAATTAATTCAAATGAACTGTATTCATTCATTGTTATTATATCTCCATGTACCCTATTCTTACTTGAATCCGTTGATAGGATATGTAATTCCCCGTCCTTCACTTGCCATCCAGATTCCATTGTGGTTGGGGGGCCGACTAATTTCCATCCATCCAAATTATTACCATTAAAAAGTAATTCGAATCCTTGTGCAAGTTCTAATGGAGATAAACTATTATCTGTATAATTAGCTAAAGTAGTATTCCTATCCAATGGCCTTGTTTTCCCATCGGATAAGTTTTTTAACCCATTGTCTTGAGCAAAAACCCCATTCATTAAAAGAATAAAAAACAATAAAGTCCAAATAAATTTCATTTGCATAGAAATGTTAAGTTAATTAAAAATCAGGTATGAAATCCAATATTTTGACGATTTATTATTAAATTTATTTGATTCCTATTTGCACCTATCTATTTATATAATCGACTATGAAAATTGCCAGCTTTTTGGTTCCATTGATACTCCTTCTTTATTTGAATGGTCTTGCTCAAAAACCAATAGTACAATTAGATTACTATTATAATAATGAATATAAAACAAACCCAGATGGCAGTTCCTTTCGATATCATTATATATGGGAAGACACCACGATGAATGGATATAGTATTTGGGGAGAAATATTTAAAAGCAAAGGGGCAAATCTAGAAAGATTAACAACCGCTCCAACCAGGAAAAATTTAAATAAAGCTGCTATTTACATCATCGCAGACCCAGATACACAAAAAGAATCACCTCATCCAAATTTGATGCAAATGGAAGAGGTTAACATAATCAGTGAATGGGTTTACAAAGGGGGCATACTCGTCCTATTAGCCAACGACTCTTCAAACGCAGAACTACCCCACTTTAATTCACTCGCAAATAAGTTTGGTATTCATTTCACAAATAAAGTAAGGAACACTGTGATAAAAGATATTTCTGTTGGAACAATAATGGTCCCAAAAGGAAATCCGATTTTTAAAAAAGCAAAACAATTGTATTTAAAAGGAATCAGCACAATTCAAATTCATCAACCTGCAAAATCATGTCTTGAAAATAATAGAGATATTATTATGGCTATAAGTCAATATGGGAAAGGATCCGTTTTTGCAGTTGGCGATCCATGGATATACAATGAGTATATTGTGAATGATCGCCTGAATCCTTCCTACCAAAATATGCAAGCAGCAAAAGAATTAACGGATTGGTTAATAAAGCAAATTCCTAAAAATAAATAATTGGAATTATCTAACACAGGGTTAATCAAAAATACTCCTGATTCCCTCATTTCTTCGTTTTCCAAAATAAGTTGATAATGTAAACTCAAATGTTTGAGGTTTCAAATTGGCTATTGTCATGTCATTTTTATAAATATCATAAGTCATACCAAACTTGTATTTATTTAACATTAATCCAATGTAGGGTATCAAGGCATCTTTTGATCGATAAAAACAACCTATATACAATCGATTAGTTGATTCATAAGTTTCATTAAAAGGAAGCCCAATAGCACCTCCAGCAAAAATAAATTCGTTTTCGTACCTGTTTTGATAATTAGCATGTATCATTAAAGTTTTGTTGTCCCCAAGTACCTGTTCATAATTGAATTGTGCTAATGTTTGACTAAACTCATTAATCGGATTCACTCTAAGACTATCATTGGTTGTGTTATAACCAGTGGATCGATTTATAAAATAGGAACTCAGCCCAATTTGCATATAAGATGAATTATCATTATGAGAATACAATAAACCCACATTAATAGTATTCTTTGACAAATTATTGTTATTAAGCACTTCTAAACTACTTGCACTCAACAAACGACCAGCTGTAAATTGATCACCAAAAATTAGTGATGAATTATCAATGGTCCTAGCAACAAAAGTGGTACCAATACCAATTGATAAAAAATTGGTTCTTAAATCATCAAAAAATATGCGATCGGCAATAGTTGCAGTAATAGAATTGGTTTGCAAAATGCCATCTAAAACCTGCTCAGAAATTCCCTGTATACCAAATCCTAAATTATTCATTTCAGCACCTTCGTTTTTAAGAAAGCCGAAATCTAAATTTAATCCAATTGTCTTGTAGGGTCTGCCCACTCCAGAAAACTGACTACGATAAATACTATTAAATCGATTATAACTACCAAACCCAACACTTGCAGGATTAAAAAATTGAGTACTATTAAAATTTTGTGAAATAAATGGCGCTTGTGATTTCGCATTATATAAAAATATAAAGCAAAACAAAAAACCTAGTATAATTTTTAATTTAATCATTATCTAAATAAAATAACAGATCCAGTTTTCTTAACTGTTTCTAATTTTTGAGTCAGTGGGTCAATATAATTATATTCTAAAAAATAATTATATGCGTCCATTTCCTGCAATATACCATTTGGATCGCGACCATCCCAACCTTTATTAATATCTTTTGTTTGAAATAATAATTTACCCCACCTATTAAATATTCTATAATTAAAATCACTGCCTATCCCAGCGCTATATTCCACTTTAAGAACATCATTAAGCCCATCATTATTTGGGGTGAATGCATTTGGTAAATTCACGAAAATTTGTGTAGAAACAATAATTTCATACTCATCCGTGACGGTACAGGATGTTGCAGTATCTGTCCTAGTTAATGTATAATCGGTGGACTGATCCCCCATAAAAATAGGATTGGGCTGATTGGGCTTATCTAAAAATGTGATAGGATCCCAAGTATAGAGAACATACCCTGGATCTGTTTTTGTTACCAATCGAAAAGGTTGTTTTGCTATAAAGAAAAACTTATAAGTGCTTGGAGTGACCGCCGCTTCCACCTTAATTGGCGACCCTATCACTTGATAATCATATTTAGGACAATAGTCATTAGTTACATTCAATTTAATGCTATAAGACCCCTTACTTATGTATTTATGACTGCCTGGACTTGCTTTTAAATAATTAAACCCATCGCCAAAATCCCATTTATAATGAACATTGTATTGATCTACGGCACTTGTAGTAACTGCAAAGGGTACCCCTATACATATTTTAAGCTTATGTGAAAAATTATACTTTGTGATATTTAATGCTGATATTTTTACAGCTTCGCTTAGAATTGAATTACACTTACCGTCATTCACTGTTACTTTATACCTCCCTGGTAAATTTTGAACAATGCTACCAACTGGGGTTTGGTTCAATAATGTATCATTACGATACCAAGTAAAATAGGTGACAGGGTTATCGCCTTGTGCAGTAAGCGTAATTGCATCGCCATTGCAAATAATAGTGTCTACTGCTGCAATAGTTGCTATTGGAATATCTCGAACAATCATGGTATTAAAAAATGGAAGATTAGAATAAGTATAATGACATTTTTTTTGATCAGTTACTATTAAAGATGTTTGCACTTGACCTGTTATGATTCCTTTAATGACGCTATCCCTTATTGTCGCATTTGCATTTTCAGATGTCCAAGCATTTATAAATGGAGGCGCTCCTCCTTTACTTAGAGTGTGCAATACTAATGTATCGCTTTTACATAAATAATCCTTTAGGGTGGTGATCACAGGGTCCTCGGGAGGTGGCACAATGGAAAGTGTATTTGTAACTGCAGCTTGACAAACGATACCTGAGCTAGCATTAACTTTGACTTTATAGTTTAAATTTAATGATGATGGCGCAGTGATGTTTTTATACAAATGTTTATAAATTTTATTAAGCGTAGGATCATCAACAGTAGAATCAGTACCATCACCCCACTCAATATTCAGTTTCCCGATTGAACCAATATCTACCCAAGATGAATCTCTGATTTCTACAAATTCATTACTACAAAGCGCTGTATCTTTTAATACATAAAATAGCGGCTTAGGAATAGAACCATTTACTGTAAAACTTAGTCTGGCCGAATCGACACAACCTGTTTGATCCTGCAAAACCCTGAGGGAGACGATATATTTTCCAGGAAATTTATACTTTACTTCGGGATTTTTTACTTTAGTTGCATTAGAGCTCAATAGAACAGGATCAGGAAATGTTTTAAATGTTGAATCATTGAAATTCCATAAATAGGAGAATTGATTAGAAGTATTATCAGCGATTGTCGTTTGATCAATGAATTTTGCAGATGCATCTTCTAAACAAACTTCGGGTAATTTGACCGCAATCTGAGGATTAGGATGTATTATGACTGAAACAGAATTTGAACTACTACAACCATTGACAGTTTGAACTATTAAGCTTGAGGTATAAGTTTGTAGTTGGCTATATTGATGCTTCACTTTGGCATTGCTTGTTATAGTATCCAATTTTGAGCCATCACCATAATCCCAAATCCAATTTTGCATAATAGCCGCACCCCTTGATTTTGATAAATCAATTAATTCTACATCCTTATTTTGACAAGTAAATTTTGAAATCGAATAATTAACATTGATAGCACTATCTATTTTTATTGTTTTAGATATCGTATCACTTAAACAACCAATGGTATTAGCAACTACATATCTTACCTTAAAAGTACCTTCACTATTGGGCTTAAATTTGACATTTTTTATGGTATCTATAAACTTTCCATCTCCAAAATTCCAAAAATATTTATATACTGGCTTGTCTCCTATTGGAGTATTATCCGATAATGTTATTGAATCCTGAATACAATTACTAGTAATTAAATTAAAATTCCCAGCAGGGGGAGCTATCACAGTTAAATCAAAATTAATTTCTTGTTCCCCACTACATCCATCTGCAGTTGGATTATTTGCAAGTACCTGGAAATTAAAAGTGCCCACTGTATTATAAATGATGTTTGTATCCAAAATATATTTAAAAATCTCCTTCCCATTAATAAAAGATGAGCTTATGGGCAAAGGAGCATTTTCAATAAAATCTTTATAGTTTTGCACCTTCCATTTTAAGGAAATTGGTTTGTAAGGAAGGGTAATTGCCGCTTTAAATGGGCTTCCTTTACAAGTAATGGCATTATTTTCAATCGCATATTGATTACTAATAGACAATGTTTGATACAAATCCTTCACATTAGCACCTGCATTGTAACCATAAGTTTCCGCATACCCATAACCATAAGCAATTGCATTAAAACCAGAATCAGAATAAATGGTATGCGAACCAGCTTCTACGGGAAATTGTAAATAACTATACTTGCTATCATTGGGATGTGAATAAACACCTGTTGGAGCCACCCCATCTATGGTCAATGAATTGATTCCCTTATTAGGAATGACAATATTTACATAATGATCATAAATTGCATAATTACTTGTAGAATTTATGGTTACTTTATTAATTGTTTGTTCAACAGGACTTAAATAAAT
Organism: Chitinophagia bacterium; assembly: GCA_037129315.1. Classification (GTDB taxonomy): domain Bacteria; phylum Bacteroidota; class Bacteroidia; order Chitinophagales; family Chitinophagaceae; genus Sediminibacterium. The sequence continues at coordinate 22,117 of JBAXVC010000006.1, forward strand.
CATTTCAGGATCGCCATTCCCATTCGCGCCATTACCTGCAGATGGTTGACCTGGAATTGTAAAATTTGAATTACCACAACTTGACGAAGTGGTAATATACTGAGCAACCATAATTGGCAAATCGGACTCAATTAAATCAGGTGTACTACTTGTATATTCATAATAAAAATCATTTTTTAATAGACCTGCATTTAAAATACCCCCATTTACTTTTACCACAGTATTGGGATCTGTCACTGCAATTCTAAAATAGTTCACAGGCATTTTAAAAGTGGGTACTGTAAGATATTTTCTGCCCCAGGCATTAGAGGGGAATGCTTGTTGCATATAATTATCAGAACTTCCTGCAGATCCATTACAAGTGATAGATAGTTTACCGGATCCAGAATAAACCGCAATTTTTTTACAAGGACTAGTCGCAGTGGCTACTGACCTAATTTTCGTACCCGTTAAGTCCTCTCCTAACCATGGAGATCTAGTACTGGTTAATTTGCCAAAAATATTATAGATTTCTCCTTTATTGAGCACCACCTTAATGGTGTCGCCCATGTTATTATTAATTGTATTTGCAGTAGGAATGATTTCAATATTGGTATTATCCTCTGTCGCAATAACATAAGCGAAACAATATGAATTGTTACTATTGGAAACTTGGGTAAAATTGAGAGAATAATATTCTCTAGCTAAAGTAGTGACAGGAAATAATAAACTTGCTCCTGATTGACTTTGATTATAAATATGAGCGTATGCAATAATTCCAACATCTGATGTAATATGAATGCCATTTTTATTTAGCCCTTCATTTGCTATTCTGGCATCTTCAGCACCCGTTTTGGGCATTGCCTCTGTGGTTGTCACTTGATTGGCAAATACTTTATAACTTCTTTTCCAACCTGTTGCTGGAATGTCAACAATCACATTTGCATCATGATCTGATGTAAAATACAACACCATATCCTGCGAACCTCCACTTGATATAGGTATGCCATTTGACGAATACATAGCGACATGGCTTCCATAACCCACCCAAAATTCACGTCCTTTATTAGAAAAGTCCTGCCCATTAATTAAAGTAGAAAACAGTACCCCAATTATTAATACTAAATATTTTATATATGATTGTGGGGATTGCATTTAAAATATACTAATATAGGTGTTTTATGTAAGTATAAATGTAATGAAAAATAGCAAAATAGAGCGCAATAGAACAAAATTATCCCTTCCCAAAATCAATCGCCTTAAGCCAGTCTATCAATTGTTGTATAAAATATTTATTGACAGGCGTTATTACCTTTTTGTCCTTATTAGCAATGACTAAAAATTTATTTTCGGTATACCCTTTGTTTTTATAAATTGAATACGTCTCATTCTGAATATTAATATCCTTCTCCTCATCATCAATAACAAGGATTCCCATTTTTAAATCATTTATCAACTTTTGAGTTTGCTCGCTTGTATTAAGTGGTATGGTATCTTGCTCAGGTTTATAAATATACTTTTGACTCTGAAATATGATTTGAATAGTATAATTACTTAAAGAATGAGCAGCTTCAAGTTTAAAGTACTTACATTGTAAATTACCCATTTCCACACTAGAAATGACTTTATAATTTGACTGGGCATTGATCGAAGGACTAATAAATAAAAGTGTTAATACAGCTAGGGGGATTAGCTTAAGCATATGGGGGATATATTTTTAATAATATTTGTAAAACTAGTCTATTTAACAATGTTTTTTTAAAAATTTATGATGAAAATCATTTTTTTAAAAATATATTTTAACTATATATAATTTATTGAATATATATTTGTTTAAAATCTTATTATGTTTAAGTTTTAATATTGTTTTTGTACATTGTCTTCGTAAATCAGATATATGAAAATTGCAATTTGGTCAGTAGGTAAAACAGATGAAGCCTATATTAAAGAAGGCGTCGCTAATTTTACTAAACGAATTAGTCACTACTACCCTGTTGATTGGCTTTTAATTTCTCCTGCAAAAAGCAATGACCCATTACAATTAAAAAAAGAGGAAGCCTCCTCCATTTTAAAAGCATTATTACCTAATGATGTCCTCATTTTATTAGATGAAACTGGCAAAATGTTAAGCTCCCCAGCATTGGCTCAACTTATTCAACAAAAAGCCAATCAAAGTGCTCACCGAATTGTATTTTTAATTGGTGGTGCTTATGGCGTTTCTAGCGAAATCAAAGCAAGAGCTCAATTCACTTGGTCTCTTTCTGAACTTGTTTTTCCTCATATGCTGGTTCGACTTATTTTAGCAGAACAAGTTTACAGGGCTTGTAGTATCTTAGCCAATGAAAAATACCACCACGATTAATTCATCTTTATGAGCGTCTCTTTATATATAACTATTTTCACGGTCGCTATTTCAATTATTGCCATGTACAATGAAGCCTATATGGATAAATTAATATTTCATCCATATACTGTTCATCAAAATAACGAATGGTACCGATTTATAAGTTCCGGTTTTATTCATGCCGACTTCATTCATTTAGCTTTTAATATGTTCTCCTTTTATATGTTTGGGGATTATGTCGAACAATACTTCAAAATGATATTTGGATCCTCTGGTAGCACTTTATATATTGTACTTTATATTAGTTCCTTAGTGGTTTGTTTGATTCCAACTTATTTGAATCATTACAAACAATATAATTATCAAAGCTTAGGGGCTTCTGGTGCAGTCTCTGCGATTGTTTTTGTTGGTATTTTTTTACAACCAACAATGCAAATTGGATTTTTCTTTATTCCACCAATTATCCCTGGATTTATATTTGGGCCGATTTATCTTGGATTAACCGCTTACCTCTCTAAAAATGGACAAGGAGGCATCAACCATAGCGCTCATTTATGGGGCTCCATTTATGGCGTTATTTTTTTAATTGTAACAAGTTATTTTATTGGAAACTATAATGTACTGTCCTCTTTTATTGAACAGATTAAAATCTATCTAGCAAGGTAATCAAAAGAACCGTTTTGGTTTGTGGTGTTATTTTAAATCGGTCATCAATTCGTTGGCCCACTACCCATAATAATTTATCTCCCATTGTAATTATTCCAGCTCTTTGTTTTACAACAGGGCTCAATTTTAAACTTCCTAAAAAATGATTTAGTTTCTTTTTTTTACGAAGCCCTAATGGATAAAAATAATCTGATGCTTGCCATGTCCTATATAATAATGGCCAATCTAATTTATCTGCATCTAAATAAGCATAATGCGATTCTTTTTTTATTTCTCCCATCATAGACGCTTCTATGGTTTCAAAATGTAACAAACCATTTTTAGTTTGCAGATCGCCTTCACCAACATAGACCATCAAATGTTCCGAATCAGAAATATTAGGAACAATTTGTATCGTTTCATTGTATTTTATAAATCGATGGGTGGCAGATGCAATGTATGCGCCATTTTGAGCATCTAAAAGTTTATGCACTTCCAAAATTTGCGAAGGCTTAAATCCATATGATTGAATAAAGCCCCATGTATAGGTTTGATTTTCCTTTACTTTTTTCCAATGTGGAATAGAAATAGTTTCAATTCCATGACGACATCTCATACCTTTTTTCCAAAAAGCACTTACGGTAGCATTCACAATCCCTTCTGCCTCTTTTAATCGAGCCACCGTATCTAATACATTTTCCGTCACATGCTCATAAACCTCTTGAATAGATGGAATTAATTTATTTCTAATTAAATTTCTTGTATAATCATTTTTTTCGTTTGAACTATCCTCCACATAGGTTAATGAATATTCTTTTGCAAAACTTTCAATTTGTTTTTTAGTGAACCCTAATAAGGGTCGGCAAATTTGAATCGCTTCATTACGGGTTTCTGGAATCCCAGTTAAACCGTGTAATCCTGTCCCACGAAATAATTGCATTAATACAGTTTCTACTTGATCATCTGCATGATGCGCTGTTAATAATACTACCTTATTTGTTTTCGGGGTTCCCGATTCATCCGATTTAATTTCTTGAATCAACTGTGCAAACCAGGCATACCTAATTTCCCTTGCGGCTTGCTGAATTCCCATCTTGTAATTTTGCGCATAGGCCGCTGTATCAAAACGATTTACTTTAAATGGAATTTGTAAACGATTTGCGAAATTGGTGACGAATTGTTCATCTCTTGTGCTTTCGGCTGCTCTTAATTGGAAATTGACATGCGCAATGGTACATTTTGCACCTAATAAATGCATCATATAGGTTAATCCTACACTATCTAATCCTCCACTGACAGCCAATAAAAAATGGGTCTGTGTTAAACTAATATCCGGAAACTTTTTTTCCCAATGCTCCTTAAAGTTTTCCGGCGTTAACATGCGTTTTTATTTTTTTTGCTCTTTTGCCCAAGCATCTTTTAAGGTAACCGTTCTATTAAATACCAAATTAGTTTTTGTACTTGTCGTATCTTGATAAAAATACCCTTTTCTTAAAAACTGAAACCTTATTTCTGGAGCATCATTTAATATAGCCGGCTCTGCCCAAGCAGTTGTAATCGTATTTAATGAATTGGGATTAATATAATCTTTAAAATCGCCCTCGGCATTCGCTACATCTTCTACATTAAATAACCGATCATATTCATTCAACACTACTGGCACTGCATGCTTTGCACTCACCCAATGCAGTGTCCCTTTAACATGAAGACCTGATGTATCAGATCCACTTTTGCTATCTGAAAAATAACTTGCATGAATGGTTTGAACTTGGCCAGATGCATCTTTTTCAAAACGATCACATTTAATAATGTAGGCGCTCTTTAATCGAACCATTAATCCGGGCCCTAATCTGAAATATTTTTTAGTTGGCTCTTCCATAAAATCATCCCTTTGTATCCATAGTTCACTACTAAAAGGTACAGCACGTAATCCTCCATCTACATCCTCTGGATTATTTTCAGAAGTAAGCATCTCCTCCCCTTTATCGTAATTAGTGATAATCAATTTGATAGGATCTGTCACCACCATGCGCCTTTGTGCAATTTTATTTAAGTGCTCCCGAACACAAAATTCCAATAAACTAAAATCAATAATATTTTCACGCTTTGCAATACCAATACGATCACAAAAATCACGAATACTATGCGGAGTATAACCACGACGACGCATACCACTAATAGTTGGCATCCTAGGGTCATCCCAACTTGTCACATGACCCTCTGATACCAACTGCAAAAGCTTGCGCTTACTCATGATGGTATAAGTCATATTTAATCGAGCGAATTCATATTGTTTTGATGGAAATAACCCCAATTGCTCAATACCCCAATCATATAATGGACGATGTGGTATAAATTCCAATGTACAAATGGAATGCGTGATTTGTTCTATTGCATCACTTTGTCCATGTGCAAAATCATACATGGGGTAAATACACCAAACATCACCAGTACGATGATGATGTGATCTTTTAATTCGATATAATAATGGATCACGAAGATGCATATTAGGACTTGCTAAATCAATTTTAGCACGCAACACTTTTGCACCGTCCTCAAATCGCCCTTCCTTCATTTCAGTAAATAATGATAAATTTTCTGCAATAGTCCTATCTCTAAAAGCATTACCAGTTCCCGGTGTTATTGGAGTCCCTTTTTGTAAAGCAATTTCTTCGGCGCTACTATCATCCACATAGGCCAATCCCTTTTCTATAAGTTGAATAGCATATTGATATAATTGTTCAAAATAATCTGAGGCATAACATTCCTTAATCCAATTAAAACCTAACCATTGCACATCTGCTTTAATACTATCCACATACTCCACTTCCTCCTTTGCTGGATTGGTATCATCAAATCGTAAATTAGTTGCACCTCCAAATCGATTAGCCAAGCCAAAATTTAAGCAAATGCTTTTCGCATGTCCAATATGTAAATAACCATTGGGTTCAGGAGGAAATCGAGTCAATATGGACTTATATTTCCCTTCTGCTAAATCATTACTTATGATTTCTTCAATAAAATTTAAACTTTTTTCTTCACTCATGAGGTAGCCACTATTCGGGCAAAGGTACAAAAATAGGCGTCAAATACCTATCTAAATTACAATCTAAAATCAACCTTTATACCCATATAACTTTTGAACCTCTTTGACAATTTTTTCAATTTCTTGATCATCCCCTAGAGGGTCATACTGTTGCTTTAAGCTACTTCCAAATACAAAGGCAACTGCTTGCCATAATCCAGCACTAAAACTACCTTTAAACTCCTTTATTAAATTATAACAATTATTTCCCGTCTCTCTATTAATCAATTTCATGAGGACCTTTCCTTGGTAAATTGATAATTGTGTGATTTTATCTGCAAATTCTTTTTTCAATTCCTTTTCTCGAAGTTTAATAATTTGTTTACGTTGCGATTCATCTGATACATTCACCAATTGCGCATTCACTTCTGAAATTACTTTACTAGCCGACTTGGCATAAGGATAAGTGACATAGACAGCATTGCGAAGCCTTGTCCATTCCTTCCAATAATTTTTCCAATGATTGGTTTGAATCGCTCCTACCTGAACTGTGGGCAACCAAGATTGAGGAATGGTATCCCCTTCGGGTGTAATAAACGCTTCCACCCTTATGATATCTGTATTTTGTTGCGCATAATTAATCAAAGGACATAATCCTACCAAACAAATAATGAGAACATATTTAAACATGCTTATCATAAAGCTTTCAACTTTTTAAACCTAGCATAAGAAGACATCATAAAACCAATAGTCATGACAATGATACCCAACCACAAAATATTAATAAATGGGAATTCATACACTTTTAAAGTAATCAAATTAGTTAAGGAAGCCGATTCCTTTACACCAATCTCTAATACTCCTTTTTTCTGATCCACCACTTTATTAAAACTCAATATTAAATTTTGCGCTTTTACGGTATCCAACTCCTGTTGCAAAGTCATGCCTTGTAATAAGATACCTGGAGTGGCTTCATATTTTAATCCTTCCTTTGAAGTCACTGTTAATTGTAAAACCAATTCATTATTACCTACTGGGGCATTTTTATTAGGATTGATTAAAACCTTTTCTAATTTAATATAACCATTACTGTAAAAAATAGAATCTCCTATTGCAATCTGATGAGGTTTAAAACTGATCGTATCTGATTCGCTATGGTCTTGAAAAGAAGTCACATACACAAAAATATCTTTATTCCAATAATGCTTCGCTGCTGGATTTGCTGAGAACCCCTCCATCTTATTATTCTTTAAAACATCAGGATATAATAAAAATTGATGGTCCGAATTTTTCTCCTTAAACATAAGTTCAAAAAATCGCTTATCTAATCCATCTAATGTGTCTCTTTGATAAGTCACCATATACTTACCCATATCCGTTGCCAATCCTTCAAATAAAGTAATATTTTCTCTTGGATTACCTGTCGGATTATTTTTAGAATTATCCTCTTTTAAAGGAGATATGCCTGTTGTATTCCAACTAAGTACCGTTTTATTAGAAGATGAAATTAAGATACCTACTAAAACCAAGCCAAATCCGATATGCCCAATACTAGCTGCAGCTGATTTTAATTTGCCATTTAAAATACTAAGCCAATAAAATAAGTTTGCGACAACCGCATACACTGCTGAAAATATTGCGACATAAATGGCACCTGTAAATCCTATGCCTTTTTCTGTATATGCTACCCCTATAAAAATATAGATCACGCTAGTCAGGACTATCGTAATTAAAATGGGCATCTTTAATTTTGAAATAATATAAGCTCTTGGGGTTTCTTTGAACTTTAAATATTGACCCACTGCAGTTAATAATCCTATGATAATGGCGACAAACACTTGAACCTGATTGTGTGCAAAAGCCGCATCCTCAGGAGGTGCAATTTTAGTTCCTAATAATTTATTAACCACTGGTATTGAAGTAATAGAAGTTATCACCAATCCAGATAAAAATAATACCATTGACCCTACCAACATCCAGAATTCCCTACTACTCATTTCATCTTCAGAGACTGTTTCTTTTAAATTTTTATACCGGATAATAAACAATACAAAATAAGGAATGACAAAAATTAATAAATAGCCCAACAATTGAGCATTCATCCCTAAGTCTGTGAAAGCATGCACCGATGTATCTCCTAATATACCACTACGAGTTAAAAAAGTGGAATATAGTACCATTAAAAAACTGATACCAAAAAATAAATAAGTTGCTTTTAAGCTAGTGCCTGTTTTTCGATAGATGATGCAAGTATGAATTCCTGCTACTAAAACCAACCATGGTACCAAGGAAGCATTTTCAACTGGATCCCAAGCCCAATAGCCGCCAAAGTTTAAGCTTTCATATGCCCAAGCAGCACCCATCATAATACCCAATCCTAATATACCTGCAGAAAAAGTAGCCCAAGGCAATACGGAATCCATCCAATTATTTTCTTTTTTCAATAAGCCTACTACTGCAAATGCAAAAGGAATGGTGGTAGATGCAAATCCTAAAAACAAAACAGGGGGATGTATCACCATCCAATAATTTTGTAATGTGGTATTTAATCCAGTGCCATCTTTAATGAATTGTAAATAATCGGGTCGAGATAAAATAGGCCATTGCATTTCATGTCTTAGTAAAGTAAACGGACTGCTTCCTAATTTAAAATCAAGAATATAAAATCCAACAATCATGGTAGCCAAACAAACTTGTGTAAAGTTGAGCACCATCATGACGCCATTAATATTTTTTCCCCACTTTTTGGCGCGTGTCATCACAATAAGCCCTAACACAGCATGCCAAAAACTCCATAATAAAAAACTACCCTCTTGACCTTCCCAAAAGCAACTCAATAAATATTGAATGGGCATACTCATATCGCTATGCGAATAAGCATATTTATACTCAAATAAATGATGATAAATAATATAAAATAAAACCAAGAAGCAAGAAAAAATAGCCACTGCTTCAATAATAAATGCTGTTTTTGCTAATTTATTCCATTGGGTTTCTGTTTCTATTTGTTGCGAATAAAATGCTTTTGCAAATGCAAAAGTGGCCACTAAGGAAGCCACAAAAGAAAGTATAGTTAAAAAATAACCTATTTGACCTGGAAGTAAATGCTCCCCTATAAATGTTGTTGTATTCATTAAAATGTATAAAAAGATTAATTACTAATGGTAACAGGTTGTTGCTTCATTGCATCAGGATTGTCCTTGTATTTAGAAGGGCATTTCATTACAATGGTAGAACATTCAAAATGATCTCCTTGCACACGTCCTTTTAAAACCAAACGCTCTGACTTAACCATGTCGGTTGGCATAGTGTTATGATAGACAACACCAATTTTACCTCCTAAACTATCCTGCACGTGAAACTGCAATAAATTAGGATCCTTCACTGGGTCATAATCCACCGGCACTGAATGATCTATTTTAACAATTAAATTCACAAATTTGCCTTGCTTTTGCTTTGCAGAAGCCACTGTCTCATAACTACTTAAATCTCCGGTATAGCTAATCAGTACCACTATAGCAATGGCAATGAGGACTAATAAAACAACATGCATTTTCTTCATATTGCAAAGTTAAACAAATGCACTTAAATTGCACCCATAATTTACCTACATAGAAACCAATTAATTATGCGCCTTTTTGACTATATCATTGTTTGCAAAAGTCCAGATTTTAAAAATGTGGACCGAATTAGCCAATTTATGCTGTTAATTTCAACACTTTCCTTCTCTTACTCCATCTATTTAGGTCTATTTCCTAGGCCTGCATTGATATTTGCCATCATGACTTCCTGTATAAGTTGGTGGATTTTTTGTCTATTTCAACGAAAAAATGGAACCGCTCCCTATTACCGCTTAGGTTTACTATTTGCCTCTTGGGGTTGGTTTTTGCAACCAAACGGATTAATCATTGCAGGTATCTTTTTGATAGCAGCCCTATTTGAAAGACAGGTTAAATTTCCTTACGAAATTGCCGTTGACCCTACAGGCATTGTCATCAACAGCTTCCCAAAAAAATATTACCCTTGGCAAGCCATCCAAAATTTGTTGATCAAAGACGATTATATCACTATTGATTTTAAAAATAACCATCTTATACAAAAACAAATTAACGAGCCCGTGACTATGGCCATTGAACAGGAATTCAATTCCTTTTGTAAGGAACAGATTCAATCCCATCAATAATATATCCACATACCCTTTCAATACAAATGCTTATTAATACCTTTGAACTATGTCATTAAATTCATCTCCCTATATTTTATATTCTGATGGCGAAGGTCAAATTTTTGAGGACACTAGTTTATACGTATCAGGTCGAGCTGGATGGGACGCTTATCCAATTCCTTTAGATGAATGGATTGAATTACCCAATGGAGGTAATTTATATGAACTACCTGGCCGTCGTGGTATTGGCATCGATGTTGAAACAGGCGAAATGCGTATTTGTGAGAAAGGTTGGGCAGTAGCTGCTTTTATTCCTCCAGCTCACACCGGTTTGTATATTGCTGCCTATGAAACTTTACCTGACGCTCCTACTTTGCCCTTGTTTTGTTATACTGCAGTAGGTTGGTTAGATGGAAAAAACTATGTGCCGGCTATCCGAATTGAAAAAGATATTAGACAAGACTGCGAAGGATATGATCAAGCTACCATTGAAATGGGTACGGAACATTTATTAAAAACATATCCTGAAAATAGATTGGTACAACATTTAATGGAAAATTGTTGCATGACTTATGAATGTCCTGCTGCACGCAATTTTGCAATGAGTAGATGGGAATGCCCTATCCCAATTTCACCTGCATGTAATGCTAACTGCATTGGTTGTATATCATTTCAACCCATTGAAGAAGAAATTGTTTCCAATCAAGAAAGATTAAGTTTTAAACCCACCGCAGCGGAAGTGATAGAATATACTGTACCTCATTTAATGACTGCCCCTTTCCCTATTGTGAGTTTTGGTCAAGGTTGCGAAGGTGAACCCTTATTAATGTGGGAAACAATTAAGGAAGCAATAATTGAAATCAGAAAACATACTCCAAAAGGGAGCATTAATATCAATAGCAATGGATCCAATCCCGTTGCTGTTAAAATTTTAGCGGAAGCAGGTTTGGATAGTTTGAGAGTGAGCACCAATTCGGCCAGACCCGAAATTTATAATCCTTATTATCGTCCTAACAACTACACCTTTAATGATATCGTTGAAAGTTTAAAAGTAATGTCAGCCGCAGGCAAGTGGACCAGTATTAATTATTTTGTTTTTCCAGGCATGACCGATAGTGTTGCTGAATACGAAGCATTAAGACAATTAATAATTGATACCGATTTAAAGATGATACAATGGCGTAATTTCAATATTGATCCAGATTGGTATTTAGGAAAAATTGGCGTCACAGAAGTGGGTGAAATTATGGGGGTTAAACAAATGATGGATTTAATACATGAAGAGTTCCCAAATTTGAAATTTGGATATTATAACCCTCCTATTGAAAGGATTAAAGGTAATTTTAGCGAGCACTTTGCTCATCATTAAAAATGTGATATTGAAAATTCATTACAATAAACAAAATCAAATAGGTGCCTTGCTAGCCATTACTGCGAGCTTTATTTGGTCAGGTAATTTTATTGTTTCAAGGTATGCCATTCACTTAGCAGGTCCCATAAGCATGGCTTTTTTAAGATGGACCTTAGCAACCATCACCATGTTGCCTTTTGCTTATAAAAATTTTATTAAAGAACTTCCTATTTTTAAACAACACAAATCCTACTTTTTTTTGATGGGATTAGTGGGCTTTGCTGTTTACAACACACTAATTTATACTTCGGGCCATTATACAACAGCCATCAACATGGCATTGATTGGATCCATTATTCATCCCATTGTAGCAACCGTTTTGGCAGCCTTTGTTGTCAACGAAAAATTACATTGGAAAAATATAACGGGTATTTTATTAGGTGTAGTGGGCATTGTATTTTTAATTTCAAAAGGAGATGTACATAATATTTTACAATTCAAATTTGCCACAGGTGATTTATGGATGGTTGCTGCTGGATTTTGTTTTGGATCCTATAATGTGTTTGTGAAAAAAAAACCAGCTGGCATTTCACCTAATAGTTTTTTATTATGCTTGTTTGCAATTGGCGCTATCATATTGCTTCCTTTTTCCTTTTATGAAATGGCTTATATTCAACCTATTCATTTTTCATATACATTTTTATTGATCATTTTATATATTGGCATAGGAAATTCTACTGTCGCCTACTTTTTATGGAATAGTGCCATTCACCGTTTGGGCGTGGGCAAGACCGCCTTATTTGGAACATTGATTCCATTATTAAGCTCCATTGAAGCCGTATTTATTTTAAACGAAACTTTCACTTTATTTCAAGCAATAAGTGGTTTGATTATTATATCAGGTATTATCGTCAATACTTGGCCATCAACTAAGCCGCATGGATAGCACTTTGATATTACTTTGTTGCATTGCATTTGTTGCAGGTTTTGTAGATGCTATTGTGGGCGGAGGCGGATTAATTCAAACGCCCGCAGGCTTGATCCTCCTTCCCAATGAATCGGTCGCGCGCGTAATTGGGTCCCTTAAAATTCCGTCCTTTACTGGTACTTTTTTTGCCGCAAGACAATACCTTAAAAAGGTCAAAATTCCACTTCGTCGAATGTTGCTTTTTACTTGTATTGCATTTGTAGCTTCCTTTACTGGGTCCTATTGCTTGACTATTGTGAGTAATAGATATATGAAACCCATAATATTTTTTGTATTAGTGCTGATTGCTATTTACACTTTTAATAAAAAAAATTTGGGACAGGGCAATGCACAAAAACAATTGTCGTTTTCCAATAAAAAAGGGGCCTTTTTATGTTTAGCGCTAGGCTTTTATGATGGCTTTATCGGACCGGGTGCCGGCAGTTTATTGGTACTTGCTTTTATTAGTTTTTTAGGTTTTGATTTTTTACAAGCCAATGCACATGCTAAAGTGGTAAATTTAGCGACCAACTTAGGATCTATCTTATTGTTTATTTTGAAAGGATCCATCCTATGGGGCATTGCACTACCTATGGCCTTTTGTAATGCCATAGGAGGAATCATAGGGTCTAAAATGGCCATTCAAAAAGGAAACCAATTTATTCGTACTGTATTTTTAATCGTTATCATAGCTACCCTTTGCAGATTGGGTTATGATGTATTTTTACATTAATTTTATTGTATGCAATTGAACTTTGAACAACAGAAAAATGTAAAAGCAGGAATTTATACGACGCTTATTTGCGTGCTGCTCTCCTTTTTGTTTATTTTATTACATTGGCAGCAAGCACCTCCTACTATTCTTCCGCCCGAACCTACTTATATGGAAGTGAATTTAGGAAATAGCACAACAGGTACTGGAGACATTGCACCCTTAAGTAAGGAAGCGCCTAGTCCAGAAGTAGGTACTTCAAAAAGTGTGAAAGCGAGTTCCTCACTTAAAGCTCTGAAATTAAATACCAATTCAACCGACGCAAATGACGAGGCCATTAAAACATCAAATGCAAAAAATAAATTAAAATCAACACCCCTTCCACGTGCATTAAAACCAAAAGCATTGATGGGTAAATATGCTGGAGGCAATGGCAAAGGTGGAAACAATCAGGATAGTTATAACGATGTAAAAGACCAAGGAATTGCAGGTGGCAAAGGTGATCAAGGGGTAGCCGGTGGAAGCATCAATGGAAAAAGTTATACTGGTGAAGGAGGTCCTTTTGTAACTAAAGGAGATCGTCGTGTAACAAAAGCCTATATGTTTAATGGAGATGTTGAACCAGCTACTATTTATGCTGAGATTGAAGTGAACCCTTTAGGAGTTGGACGTTTTGTACAAATTGTAAAAGGATCCTCATCCAATGAGAGTAAATATAAAAGAGCCATTGTAGAATACCTTACCAAGATCAGTTTTAATACTTCCGATCACAGTTCGAATGTGACCGTTAAGTTTAAGTTTGAAAACCAATAAAATTTTCAACCTCCATGTCCTACCAAGACACCATTGACTATTTATACAGTCGCTTACCTTTATTTAGTAGAATTGGAGCGGCCGCGATTAAAGCGGATTTACATAACACCATTGCAATTTGTGATTTTTTAGATCAACCCCAACAAAAATTTAAAACCATTCATGTGGCTGGCACAAATGGAAAAGGTTCCACAAGTCATATATTGGCTGCTATATTACAAAAAGCGGGATACAAAACAGGCTTATACACTTCTCCGCACCTTTATGATTTTAGAGAACGCATTAAAGTGAATGGCGAAATGTGTTCAAAGGAATTTGTCATTTCTTTTACAAATAAAATGAAACCATTTATCGAAAAAGCAGAACCAAGTTTTTTTGAAATTACTGTGGGCATGGCATTTGATTATTTTGCAAAGGAAAATGTGGATATAGCGATCATTGAAACAGGTTTAGGAGGTCGTTTAGACAGTACTAATGTAATACAGCCCATACTAAGTATTATAACTAATATTGGCTGGGACCATATGGCACTATTGGGTGACAACCTTACCCAAATTGCACAGGAAAAAGCGGGCATCATCAAGAAAGAAGTTCCAGTAGTGATTTGCGAAACCATCCTAGAATCAAAAAATGTCTTTTTAGATAAATCAAAGCAGTTGCAGGCGCCCATTTATTTTGCTGAAGATTTTTTATCGCTTACTTCATTTGAAAATAATTGGGACAGTGCACAATTCGAATTTCATCAACCTCAATTCCAATATCTATCAAGTCCATTATTCACCGAAACTTTTAAATTTGTTTGCGACCTTCCAGGTAAATACCAATATAAAAATTTAAAAGGCGTGTTAGTAGCGGCGCAACTATTATCAAGTATGGGTTGGAATTTAAATGCAGCTAGTATTTTTGAAGCTTTACAATCCATTAAAAATACAACTGGTTTAATGGGTCGATGGGAATGTCTGCATAAAAATCCACATGTTGTATTGGATGTGGCTCATAATGAACATGGCATTCATGCGTTGTTGGAACAATTAGAAACGATTGATTACAAACAATTACATATTGTCACTGGAATGGTGAAGGACAAGGATGTAGACGCCGTATTAGCATTGCTACCATCCAATGCCTGCTATTATTTTACACAATCTCATATTCCTAGAGCATTGCCTGTGAACGAACTCATTGCTAAAGCCAATCAACATCAACTTAAAGGAGCCTCCTTTACTAATGTTAACTTAGCTATAAAAAATGCATTAGAAAAAGCGACCTCCCATGATTTAATCTTAGTGATGGGAAGCGTATTTTTAGTTGCCGAAGTGGATAGAACTATCTTTTAATTTTTACCAAGCTTTTTGCTCACATAATGCTTTAATATGTGCAATATGATGTTTGCCATGCCAAGAATAGATGCATAACATATCCCATAAAGTCAGATTCACATTTCGCTCTGGATGAAACAAAGTTCTTTGCCATTGCTCATCCGTCATAGAGGTAGCTAGGTTTACCCATCTTTCATGTAAAGCATGTAAAATGGTGGTCGAATAATTAATGGGTGTATTAAGTACATCTGCAGTATTCACCCATGCATCTTGATTATAGGGCTTTATTGGTGGTGTTTCCTCGGTGAGTGCTAATTTAAAACGAATGAATGCATTCATGTGACTATCCGCAACATGATGGATAAGTTGTTGAACAGTCCAACCCCCTTCTCTGTAAGGTGTATCCAACTGAACTTTATCTAAATGTTGTATTGCTATTTCAATATTCGTAGGGGCCACTTTTAATTCATGAATCCATTGATTTTTGGTGGCCTCTGAAAATGGCATTGGTTCATATTTTCCAATGGGATAACGTGGGTCTGACATTTTGATTATATATTTAAATTAAAAATTAATCCTCTCTCCAAGCTTTTCCAGTGCGATGTATAAACACATCTTCTAAATTTGCTTTTTTTACTTCCTTTACTTTTTCAAATCCTGATGCCACTAATTCATCAATTAATGCATTAGGTGAGTTGATGGCAATAATTTCACCACTATCAATAATGGCTACCCTATCGCAGAGTACTTCCGCTTCATCCATATAATGCGTAGTAATGATTACGGTTGTCCCATTGTCTCTAATCTCCTTAATTAAATCCCATAAGTTTCGACGCGCCTGTGGATCTAATCCGGTAGTGGGTTCATCTAAAAAAACAAGGATAGGTTGATTAATTAAAGTGGTAGCAATTGAAAATCTTTGCTTTTGTCCACCACTTAATTGCTTAAACTTTGCGTTGGCCTTGTCTTCTAAATTTACTTTTTTTAATAAAGATTGTGGATCCACCTGGGTTTGATATAAACCTACAAACAATTGAATGAGTTCGGTCAATGTTAAGTTGGGATAAAATCCAGCTGTTTGTAATTGTACCCCAATTATTTTTTTAATCGCTTCGGTAGATTCATCAATATTAAATCCATTCACCCAAACTTCCCCACTGGTTTTTTCCCTTAAGGTTTCAATGACTTCTAAAGTGGTTGACTTCCCTGCCCCATTGGGACCTAATAATCCAAAAATTTCACCCCGGTTCACTTCAAAACTAATCCCATTTACCGCAGTGAATTGGCCATATTTTTTCACTAAATTTTTAACACTTATTATAGGCGCAGGTATCATACTCATTAATTAATCTTTACAAATTTAACTGCTTTTGGGCGCTATGCAAAATGAAAACTTAATCAAGACCCCTTATCTTTGTAAAAACAAATAAATGAAAGTAGGAATATTAGGAGGTGGTCAGTTGGGTCGGATGTTATTACAAGCCGCAGCAAACTACGATGTCACTACTTTTGTATTAGAAAATGATGCACAATGCCCCTCTGCACATTTATGCCACCATTTCACCCTAGGCAGCATTCAAGATTTTGAAACCGTGTATCAATTTGGGAAAAATTTAGATGCCCTTACTATTGAAATTGAATCTGTAAATGTGGATGCATTGGAAAAATTAGAAAACGAAGGGGTTAAAATTTATCCTACTCCAGCTGCCATCAGAATTATAAAAAACAAAGTGCTTCAAAAGCAATTTTATAAAGATAATGAGATACCCACTTCGGTATTTCATATTACTGCACACCAATCAGATTTACTACAACACCTTCCCTTTTTACCAGCTGTTCATAAATTAGGGGAAGGCGGTTATGACGGAAAAGGTGTTCAAATGATTCATACTGAAACGGATATTGAATTAGGATTTAATGCCCCATCTGTTTTAGAAAAAAAAGTGGCTATCGAAAAAGAAATAGCACTTATTGTTGGAATGAACAATGAAGGTAAAACGATTATTTATCCTCCAGCCGAAATGATATTTGATACAGTATATAATTTATTGGATTATCAACTAAGCCCGGCCAAGTTGGATGAAAAACAACTTTGGAAAGCACAAGCCATTGCACGCAAAGTAGTACTTAACTTAAAAAGTCCTGGTTTATTCGCAATTGAATTATTCATCGATAAACAAGGTGAAGTATTGGTCAATGAAACTGCACCAAGGGTGCACAACAGCGGTCATCATACCATTGAAGCAAATTACAGTAGTCAATATGATATGTTATGGCGTATCATTTTAGATTACCCTCTTGGTAATACCAATGAAATTTTACCTTCAGCAATCGTTAATATTATTGGAGCCGATGGATATGCAGGCGATGTGATATATGATGGACTAGACGAAGTCCTTAAAATGGATAATGTATTTGTGCACTTATACGGGAAAAAACAAACAAAGCCTGGTCGCAAGATGGGCCATGTAACCATTATCAGCAGTGACTATCAGGATTTAACACATAAGGCCAATAAAATTAAGCACACGCTTAAAGCCATTGCTAAAAAGTCTTAATTATTTTAGCTCCTAACTTTTTTTTATAATTTTGTTTTAATTAACGACTTCTTTACTTGAAGTGTTTTTTGGTAGCCGATACCGATGACGCTCTTAAGTTGTAATCCAGGAGAAGTTTTTAATGGCCCAAATATTTTAATCTTATCATCGTAAATCAAATCTAAATTATAAGAGGCTGAAAAATACTTATTAATTTTAAAACTAAACATATTGGTCATGTACAAATTAATATTTTCTGGCTTTTGATTATAATTTGAAAATAAATCAGCCCTTCCTTTATAAAGGACATTGGTTGCTATGGTATTATTATAATTGATTGTAATAAAGGTACCTGTCTCTTTTGAAATTTTTGAACCTGCAGGAACCCCATACTTACCCAAATTAGATAAAGTCGTATTTAACAATAAAGTGGTTCTAGATGTCAGTGGAGAAAAGAAAATTGAAAAATGAGAAGAAGGTTTAAAATCTAACCCTGCAGATAAAATGATATAGGCGGGAGATAAAAAAGAAGAAGTTAAAGTGGACTTGGTACCACTAAAACTAAATCCATCAAAAAATTGAGATCTAAAATTAAATAAACCAGATACAAACCACATACCTGAAGTATCAATTTGATAACCATATTTACTTAACAAATCTAAACGATCATCATTTTTGCGCCCGCCCAAACTAGTGGACTCAATAAAACCCAAATTGATATCTATATTATTATCCCAATTTTGGTGTGGTTTTTTAAAAAAAACATAATAATTGAAATAAGTATTTAAAGCCATATTAAAATTATCTCCCCCTGCTGCCCAATTGCTCAATGAACTTTGTGATAAATTAAAATTGTATAATCCTCCTTGCTTCCAATTCCAACGAGTCGTATCAAATTCCTTACGGATGGTCCGGGCGGTTTCAGTTCGCAATTTCGTGACTGCAATCTCCTGAGCCATGATGCTATGACCTATGCTTAACAACAATATGAATAATAACCCTTTTCGCATGATCTCCCTTTTACCAAATATACCAATAGATAATAAATGATTGATTGCTAAGCCTATATAATTTTTACCATTCCTAAAAATTAACTTTAATGACCTTAAACTTCAATAATAAATCTTTAATTATCAAATAATTAGCTAATATTATATGACAAGTTGGCATATAATATAAATATTTACTAAATTTGTCCTTTAAAACCAAGGAATGGAAATATTGCAGATGCAAAATAAGGAACATGATGAAGCAAGACAAGGGGAAGCTTTTGCAAGTGCCTTGAAAAAGGATTCCTTTTCCAAACATTTCTATATCGAAAGTTATGGCTGCGCTATGAATTTTGCAGACAGCGAAGTCGTTGCTTCAATCCTAGAAAACAATGGCTTTGGAAGTACTCGACAAATTGAATTGGCCGATCTTATCTTATTAAATACCTGTTCTATTCGTGAAAAAGCAGAACAAACCGTTCGCAAGCGCCTCACTGAATTTAGAAAATTAAAACATGAAAAGCCGGGACTATTAGTTGGGGTATTGGGTTGTATGGCAGAGCGATTAAAATCAAAATTATTAGAGGAAGAAAAGTTGGTGGATATTGTTGTGGGCCCTGATGCCTATAGAACGCTCCCCGATTTAATTATGGAAGCTGGAACCGGTCAAAAAGCAGTTAATGTTTTATTAAGTAGAGATGAAACCTATGCAGACATTGCACCCGTTCGTTTAGACAGCAATGGTATAAGTGCTTTTGTTTCTATTACAAGAGGTTGTAATAATATGTGCAGCTTTTGTGTGGTACCATTTACTAGAGGTAGAGAACGAAGTAGAGACGCTTTTTCAATTGTAGCAGAATGTCGACAATTATTTGAACAAGGGTATAAAGAAGTAACCCTTTTGGGTCAGAATGTAGATAGTTATTACTGGAATAATCCAGAAACAAATACATCAACCACTTTTGCAATGCTCCTTGAAAATGTAGCATTAATCAGTCCTACGTTAAGGGTTCGTTTTAGCACCTCTCATCCTAAAGACATTACAGATGAAGTATTATTTACGATGGTGAAATACGATAATATATGCAAATACATTCATTTGCCCGTTCAAAGTGGAAGTACCCGCGTGCTGCAACTCATGAACAGAACTTATACGCGAGAATGGTATTTATCTAAAGTGGCACGCATTAAAGAAATTATGCCCACTTGTAGTATTTCCGCCGATATCATAGCAGGATTTTGTAATGAAACAGAAGAGGACCATCAAGATACTTTAAGCATCATGCAAGCAGCACAATATGATTATTGCTATATGTATTTTTATTCTGAAAGGCCAGGCACGCTTGCTGCAAAAAGATACACCGATGACATTCCTGAAGAAATTAAAAAAAGAAGATTACAAGAAATAGTAGATGTGCAATGGACGCTCTCTAACGAAAGTAATAAAAGAGATGTTGGCAAAATAGTGGAAGTGTTAATCGAAGGGGATAGTAAAAAAAGTAGCACGCATTGGATGGGCCGAACCAGTCAAAATAAAGTGGTGGTCTTTCCTAAGTTAAAACACAATTTGAAAAAAGGAGATTATGTTGAAGTAGTGATACATGATTTCACCAAAGGCACTTTGCTTGGCGAACTAAAAAATAATTAAAATGGACTTACAAACATTAAAAAATAGATTTAGCATTATAGGCAATACTCCTACCCTTAATCATGCATTAAATACTGCTGCTCAAGTGGCTGCAACCGATTTAACCGTGCTGATTGTAGGAGAAAGTGGCGTTGGTAAGGAAGTATTTTCGCAAATCATACATAGTTTATCTGCACGAAAACACAATCCATTTATTGCTGTTAACTGCGGGGCTATTCCTGAAGGCACGATCGACTCCGAATTATTTGGTCATGAAAAAGGATCCTTCACTGGTGCTGTAGATAGTCGAAAAGGCTACTTTGAAACAGTAAGTGGAGGTACTATTTTTTTAGATGAAATTGGAGAATTGCCTTTAGGCACACAAGCAAGATTATTACGTGTATTAGAAACAGGTGAATTTATACGTGTAGGATCTTCTAAAGTTCAAAAATCAGATGTGCGCGTGATTGCAGCAACCAACAGAGAATTGTTGGAGTTCACACAAAAAGGAAGATTTAGAGAGGACTTATATTATCGTTTGAATACTGTTCCAATCCGTGTCCCTTCTTTAAGAGATCGAAAAGAAGATATCCCTTTATTATTTCGAAAATTTGTTGTTGACTTTTCAGATAAGTACAAAACAAAACCCATCTTTTTAGAAGAAGAAGCGAGGACTTTACTTGCTCAATACCCTTGGCCTGGAAATGTGCGTGAATTAAAAAATATTGCAGAACAAATTTCTGTTTTAAGTAAAACCGAATCCATCAATGCTCAAATATTGGCCGGATTTTTACCAACCCCACATGTCAACAATATGCCTATGCTCACTGGTAATACTCCCGTTGGAGAGTTTGCCAATGAACGAGAAATTTTGTACAAACTATTTTTTGACATGAAAAAAGACGTGAATGAACTTAAAAAAATGTTTGTTGAAATTTTACAAAATCCTTCCCTGGGAGGTCAAAATGCGCATTTTAATAGAGAAAGTATCTTGAATGATTTAAAGGAAGACCTATCCCCTATAGCTGCATCAAGCGGCTCCCTTATTCATCACACATCGGTACAAGTGCCTCACACCAACCAACAACCCGTGATCATTGACAATGAATTACAAAGTCATTATGAGGTAGATGAATCTCTTAACATCATGGATAAGGAAAAAGAACTAATTTTAAAGGCATTAAAAAAGCACCGAGGCCGACGCAAAGATGCTTCTACCGACTTAGGCATTAGTGAAAGAACCTTATATCGAAAAATTAAAGAATACGACATTGAAGAATAATTTTAAAATACCCTCATTCGTTCATTGCTTTCAAAAGCAATGTCTTCATGGAATGGCGATACTTATTTTTACAAGTATCACATTGACAAGTTGTGGCGTATATAGTTTTAAAGATGCGATCATTCCAGAGAATGTCAAAACCATCAAAATAGGATTTATTGAAAATAAGGCAAGGTATGTCAACCCACAACTAGCACCACAACTGACCGATAAATTACTTCAAAAAATTATCAGTCAAACAAAATTAACAAGAACAAATAGTGATGATGCGCATTATCAAATTTATGCCACTATTACAAATTACGATCCATCTCAAACGGTAGGTGTGAGTGCACAACAAGCCAGCACCAATCGTCTTACTGTAACGGTACATGTACTTTTAAAAAAGACATTAGATAATAAAGAACAAGAGTTTGATGTAACGCGCAACTTTGACTTCTCAGCTAATTTAACTTTAAACCAAGCGGAAGGTCAATTGATGAGTGATATTTTAAGAAATATTACGGATGATATTTTTAATCAAATTTTTTCAAACTGGTAAAACATGACACCTGCCTTAATTAATCATATTTTACTAAATTGGACAGGACATCCTAATTTGGATGTCATTGAAACCAATGAATTGGAACATTGGGTGGACCAACATCCCTATAGCCCTAGTTTACAATTTTTATTGGCAAAAAAATATGATATGGAAGGTTCGCCCTTGCTTTTATCCCAATTGCAAAAAACAACTTCTTTTTTTCCCTCGACCTTGCAGCTACATCACTGGCTTCATTCTGCAGAGCAAGATTCAATTTCGGCTCCAATAGAAGAGAAACTTAGTTCCCTTATATCGGATCAATTAGCTCAATTTAAGGAACCTGTCGTTTTAGACACCGTTGCTTATGAAATGGAGCTTACACCCCTACAAAAGGATTATTTTGCTGCCCAGGGTATTGAAATTGACCTATCTAAGCTACCGCAGGATAAATTTACCCAACAATTACGCAGTTTTACGGCTTGGCTAAAAGTTTTGAAGGACAAGGAAGGAACGCCAGTTGTCAGTGAAATAGGTGAAGCGCAGGAAAAAGCAATCAATGCCATTGCAGAAAAAGCCAATATAATGGAGGAGGTGGTTACCGAAGCCATGGCTGAAATATGGGAGAAACAAGGCCAACCACGCAAGGCAATTGCCCTATATTCAAAATTAAGTTTTATTTTTCCTGAAAAATCCGTTTATTTTGCGTCTCGAATCGAACAACTAAAACAACGAAAATGATTACTCTATTCTTGATATTGATTATCGCAGCCTGTGTAGGCCTAGGATTTATGGTATTAATTCAAAACCCTAAAGGGGGTGGACTAAATGCAAATGTAGGCGGCTTATCTAATAATTTCATGGGGGTGAAGCAAACTACCGATGTTCTTGAAAAAGGAACTTGGATTTTTGCAGCCTTAATTGCCATTTTAGCAATGACTTCTACAGTTTTTTTAAGATCAGGTTCAACAGATTCAGATAGAGGCTTGTTACAAAAAGTAAATACTTCTACTACCGCACCGTTGACCACGCCAATGAAAGCAGCACCAGCGACTACTGCTCCGGCTAATACAACACCGACAGCAGCCCCTGCAAAAGCTAAATAATATCTTTAAACTCATTTATATAAAAATCCTTCTCCAATTTGGGGAAGGATTTTTAGTTTTTGGAAGACAAAACTTAACTTTATCCAACAAAGGACTTTTCACCTTTATGCATTAAAAGGAAGCGCATTATGAAAAAACTGATTTCTTTCATTTTGATCATTGTATTGGTATATGAGGTATATACTTTATTTATAAAATCAACTTCATTTGCAGAACCCCAAGCGAGTTTCAAATATGACAAAGGAACAATGACTATAAACGACTTAGGGGATAGTTTAGTTGCACATCATATTATTAGAGAAAAATATAGCTTTACTTTATTCGCACCTCTTTTTGATATTGAGCATAAAACAAAATCGGGTCAATTTTTAGTTAAAAAGAACAGCAACTTGTTTTCCATTTTACGAATGCTTCGAAATAACCAACAACCCATCGTTAAATTTATATTGAATAAAGTTAGAACAAGAGCAGAGTTATCAAAATTAATAGCCACCACTTTCACAACGGATAGTTCCCAAGCTGCTTTATTTTTTAATAGCAATGATTCATTGGCTCGTTTTGATATTGACACGACTCAATTACTAACTTTATTTATTCCTAATACTTACGAGTTTTACTGGAGCACTTCCATCTCTAAATTATTATTAAAGATGAAAGAGGCTCAATCCCAATTTTGGCTTCAGCAAAACAGAATCAAAAAGGCTACTCAAATTGGAATGACACCGCAACAAGTTTACACCCTTGCCTCCATTGTGGAGGAGGAAACCAATAACGATTCAGATAAAATTTTAATAGCTAGTGTTTATCAAAACAGATTAAAAAAGAATATGCCTTTACAAGCATGCCCTACCATTAAATATGCAATGAAGGATTTTACATTAACACGTATTTATGAAAAATACTTATCTAATCCCTCACCCTACAATACATATAAAAAAGTAGGGTTACCTCCTGGCCCTATTTGTACCCCCTCGCCCAAAACTATTGACTTAGTCTTAAATGCACCCAATACGGAATATTTTTACTTTGTAGCAAAAGCCGATTTTAGTGGATACCACCACTTTAGCAAAACCTATGAGGAACATAATAAATATGCAAAAGAATACCAAAAAAAATTAGATGAATATCAAGCCAATAAAAAATCAAAGGCAGATTAAACACAACTCACCACATTGAATAAAATATTAAAACTCCTATATAAGTTAATTCAACCCCTGCTTTTGTTTTTAAAACAAAAAGCAAAGTTGATCCATATACCTGGATTTCAACAAGTGAATTTGTACCAGGTGATTAAGTTTTTATTTAATCAATTAAACACAGTTGGTTTATATGATCGCGCCTCCGCCATTTCCTTTAATTTAATAATGGCTTTACCTGCTTCTTTTTTATTTTTATTTTCAATCATCCCCTACTTCCCTAAGACATTAAAAATAAAAAAACAAATCCTCTCCATTTTTAAAGACATTTCACCCAATTCAAGCACCTATCGTTTTTTATTAGATATCATCAATGATTTACTTAGTCAACATGTGGGTGTATTTTCATTTGGTTTTTTATTATTACTTTTTTACGCCTCCAATGCAATGACAGGGATCATTCGAAGTTTTGATAAATCTTATATGGAGCACAAGCCCTTTTTTTTACACCAACGCTGGAGAGCTATACGACTTACATTAATATTAATTCTATTGGTATTCGCGAGCTTATTAGTATTGATTGGTCAAGATCAGCTCACTACTTTATTAAGAGATGTGTTTGAAATAAAGCGTAAAACTATTATTCCTTATTGGAATCTATTAAGATGGGGCATCATTGTTTTATTGCTATTCTTTGGCAATGCATTCATTTATAAATTTGCACCGCACATCAAAGAAAGATGGTCTTTATGGTCCCCTGGAGCCATATTATCTACCCTCTTAATGCTTGCTACTACCTTAGGATTTTCTTATTGGGTCAATAATTTTAGTAGCTATAATAAAATATATGGTTCCATTGGTACCGTTTTAGTCGTAATGACTTTAGTGTATCTCAATGCGCTCATCTTATTGATTGGATTTGAACTTAATGTAAGTATTGAAGTTCTTAAGAAAGAGCAAAATCAATTGGATTTACTTTAATTTATTTATTGGCCATATCTGGAATTTCTTCCGACTTATAAGCCCCCGCATCTAATTTTGCTTTTGTTTCACTAAATGCTTTTAATGTTAAGTCAATCTCCTCTTGGGTATGTTCGGCAGTTGGAATTAACCTGTAAATAATATGTCCTTTAGGTATTACGGGATATACGACAATCGAACAAAATATTTTATAATTTTCCCTAAGGTCCATCACCATCAGCGTGGCTTCCTCTACGCCACCTTTCATATAAACAGGCGTCACTACTGAATCTGTTTTACCAATATCAAAGCCTCTTTCTTTTAAACCCTTTTGTAAAGCCAAGGCATTTTTCCACAAATTTTCTTTCAAAATAGGCTGCGTACGTAGTAATTCCAATCGCTTTAAATTACCAACTACAAAAGGCATTGGTAAACTTTTAGCAAATATTTGAGAACGAATATTATATCTAATATAATCTATGATGGTTTTAGGACCGGCCATAAAAGCGCCAATGGATGCCATACTTTTTGCAAAAGTAGAAAAGTATAAATCAATTCCATCCTGACAATTTTGTTCCTCTCCTGCACCAGATCCAGTTTTGCCTAAAGTACCAAAGCCGTGAGCATCATCTACCAGCATTCTAAATGAGAACTTGGATTTCAAATTCACAATTTCTTTCAATTTACCTTGATCACCTGCCATTCCAAAAACCCCTTCGGTAATCACTAATATTCCTCCTGATTGTTGCTTGTCTATTAAAGCCTGCGCACGATGCAATTGTTTTTCGCAATCTTCAATATCATTATGCTTAAATACAAAACGATGACCAGCTAACATTCTTAATCCATCAATAATACAAGCATGACATTCCGCATCGTATACTACCACATCGTGACGGCCACAAATGGCATCTATTGCACTCATGATACCTTGATAACCATAATTCATTAATATGGCATCCTCCTTATTTTCAAACTGAGCTAATTCTGCTTCTAGTTGTTCATGCAAATCACTGTTTCCACTCATCATTCTAGCTCCCATGGGCAAAGCCAAACCATATTTTGCACTTGCATCCGCATCCGCTTTTCTCACTTCGGGATGATTCGCTAGTCCCAAATAATTATTCAAACTCCATACAATCATTTCCTGACCCCTGAACTTCATTTTAGATCCAATTTCACCTTCTAACTTAGGAAATGCAAAATACCCATGCGCTCTTTCACGGTGTTGCCCAATAGGACCATAATTTTTAATGAGTCTTTCAAAAATATCTGCCATAACGGATGATTAATTTGAGCAAATTTAATCAAATTTTAGGTTTAAAACACTAATAAATAGCTGTAATTTGCAGCTACATTAAACATGATTTTATGCGATTTACTTCTTTTTTAATTTTGAGTTTGATTTCAATACAAATAAGTGCTCAAAAAACAGTTGCAGTAAAAACGGCACAATCAAAGCCGAAATTAGTAGTAGGGATTGTAGTGGACCAAATGCGTTGGGACTATGTCAATAAATTTAAGCCCTTTTTTAAATCTCAAAATGGCTTTTTACGTTTTGTGAATGAAGGTGCTTCTTGCAATAATAACCTGATTCCTTATCTACCTACTGTGACTGCCTGCGGACATACAGCAGTTTATACAGGTGCTCCTCCTTCCATTCATGGAATTACTGGAAATAATTGGTACGATAATGTTCAACAAAAAATGGTCTATTGTGTGGAAGATGCTTCCGTTCAATCAGTAGGTATTGAAAATAGTGGTGCAGGAAAAATGAGTCCATTAAATGTTTGGACCACTACATTAGGCGACGAGCTTAAATTAGCCACTAATTTTAAAAGTAAGGTATATGGTATCTCCATTAAGGATCGTGGTGCAATCATACCCGCAGGGCATAGTGCAGATGGCGCATTTTGGTATGATAGTAAAACAGGAAGCTTTATTAGTTCCACTTATTATGGGAAGGCACTTCCTACTTGGTTAACGAATTATAATAACGCTCATATAGTAGACAGTTTTTATAAATTAGGTTGGAACCTAAGTTTGCCAAATTCGGTATATGAAGCCAATTGCGATGCCGATCAAAATGATTACGAGTCGGCTCCTTTTGGAAAAGAATTGAAAGGGTTGCCTTATAATTTGTCTGGCTTTATTGGTAAAGATTATGGTAAAATTGCAACGACGCCTTATGGCAATAATTTAGTATTGGATGTTGCAAGCCAAACTTTAATCAATGAAAAAATGGGGCTTGACGATATTACCGATTTATTAGCAGTAAGTTTTTCATCACCCGACTATATTGGGCATTCCTTTGGTCCTAATTCTTGGGAAACACTTGATGGCTATGTTAAATTAGATGAATTACTTGCTCAGTTTTTTACTTTGTTAGACAAACAAGTAGGTAAAAATAATTACACTGTATTTTTGACAGCAGATCATGCAGTAGCCAATGTTCCAGGCTTTATGCAAAAACATCATTTGCCAGCTGGTGTGATAAGCGATGATGGTGTTAGAGTGGAATTAGCTAAATTATTATCGTCCAAAGGAATCAATCCCAAAGTAATTAGCGCTGTCAATGAATTTAACATTTACTTTAACCATAATTTAATGGACAGCTTACAAGTAAATCAAGAGAAATTAACCAGCATCATTACAAGTTATTTAGAAGCTAAAAGCAATATCCTACAAGTAGTTGATTCCCGTAAAGCTGCTTTTGCACCCTTACCTCAAAATATTAGAGAACGCATCGTAAATGGATACACCCCTCAAAGAAGTGGTGATTTAGTTTTCATTACCAAATCAGGCTATGTAGGTGGAGGCAATACAGGAACTGGTCATGGTGTGTTTTATAATTATGACGCTCATATTCCCCTATTATTTTACGGGAATGGCATTAAAAAAGGAGCTGTCAATAGCGTCAACTATATGACCGACATAGCCCCTACCATTAGCACTTTGCTAGGCATCCAAATGCCAAGCGGCTCTATTGGAAAACCTATTTTAGAAGTAATACAATAACAATTAATTAAAAATTCATATATTTATATAAATAAAATCAATTTTAAATCACCTACACAATATTTAATTATGAAAAAACTATCCATTTTTTTATTCGCGGTTATGTTAACACTTTCATTTAATACAGCTATCGCCAATTGTGGAGCAGGATGTAAATGCAAAGATAAATGCGACGGTAAAAAAGCTTGCACTTCTTGCAAAAAAGAAGAAGCCCCTTCGACAACAAAACATGTATGTAATAAAGAGTGCATGAAAGACGGAAAATGTTCTGAGATGAAAAAGAAGAAATAAACTTAGATAAAGTTTTAATAAAAAAAATCCCCCCGTTTATTCGGGGGGATTTTTTTTATTTCGCAAGTTTCTTTTGCAGATTTGCATCCAAAGCATCTAAAAATTCTTCTGTATAAACATAATGATCGCCATGTTTAACTTTATTTCCATGTACACAAACGGCTAAATCCTTAGTCATAATACCCGACTCTACTGTTTCAACACATACAGCTTCTAATGCTTTACTAAAGTGAATCAATTCTTGGTTGTTATCTAACTGACCTCTAAATTCTAATCCTCTTGTCCATGCAAAAATTGAGGCAATTGGATTTGTAGAAGTTCGATTTCCTTTTTGGTGTTCACGATAATGGCGTGTTACAGTACCATGTGCAGCTTCTGCTTCCATTACTTTACCATCGGGTGTAATTAAGGTAGAAGTCATTAATCCTAAGGATCCAAAACCTTGTGCTACTGTGTCAGATTGCACATCCCCATCATAATTTTTACAAGCCCATACAAAATTACCATTCCATTTTAATGCACTTGCCACCATGTCATCAATTAAACGATGCTCATAAGTAATACCCGCTTCGACATATTTTGCTTTAAATTCATTTTGATACACTTCCTCAAAAATATCTTTAAATCTTCCATCATATTTTTTCAAAATGGTGTTTTTAGTAGATAAGTATAATGGCCATTTTTTTGCTAAGGCTTGATTAAAACAAGCACGGGCAAAACCATAAATACTTTCATCTGTATTATACATGGCCATCGCAACGCCATCCCCTTTAAAGTTAAATACTTCAAATTCTTGTTTTGTACCATCTTCACCTTCAAACTTAATGGTCAATTTACCTTTTCCCTTCGTCACGAAATCAGTAGCACGATATTGATCTCCAAAAGCATGACGACCAATACAAATAGGCGCTGTCCAATTAGGTACTAAACGAGGTACATTACTACAAACAATAGGTTCTCTAAAAACAGTTCCATCTAATATATTACGGATAGTCCCATTCGGGCTTTTCCACATTTGCTTTAATTTAAACTCTTCTACTCTTTGCTCATCTGGCGTTATAGTAGCACACTTGATACCAACACCATATTGATTAATTGCATTGGCCGCATCAATGGTTACTTGATCATTAGTTTCGTCACGATATTCCATACCTAGATCATAATACTTAATATCAATCTCTAAATAAGGAAGGATTAATTTATCCTTAATGAACTTCCAAATGATTCTTGTCATTTCGTCTCCATCCAATTCAACGACTGGATTAGCTACTTTAATTTTTTGTCCCATATTATTTGAAATTTAATGTGCAAATGTACAAAAACTAGCCTTAAATTAAGGTATTATTAGACGAAAAAGCACCCCTACTTATTAATGATTTACGATTAATACTGGGATACTCACTTTATGCCTTACCGATTCAATAGTTTCACCAAATATATAATCCTTCCAACCTTGGTGACGATGTCCTCCCATTACTATTAATTGCGCATCATATAAATGTACAATTCGAACAATCTCCTTTACCCTATTTTGATACCCTAAACAAGTCCTAACCTTGTATCCCTTCGCTTCTAATGCTTTTGCATAACTATCTAATCTTTCTTGATCCTTTCTTGTTTCAGCATCATCACTCGCATCTTGTAAATAATGGGCTGTAACGCTTTCCACAATATGTATAAAAATAAATTCCAAATCTTGATGCGAACGCTCCTGCTGTCCAATTGGATGTGCCTGTTGCACCGCTTTTTTTATCAACTTGGCATCTGTAGCCGAAAAATCAACAGCAATGGCAATCCGGTTTACTGGTGCTTCATGCGACCAATCTAATTCAATAGGTGATCCATGAAAATCGTTTTCTACTTTATGATGTTGTTTTAAAAAGAGTGGATAAAATGTAATAAATAGTAGCAATCCTATAAAGCCAACTACTAATAATAAAAAAAATATTTTAAAAATTAAAATATTAGAATCTTGAAAAAATGAAACCAAAAAATCAATAACCAAATGACTATTAAGATATACTAATATTGCTGCCACTAACCAGGATAATATTTTTATTTTAAATCCAATTGCAAATTCACCCATTGTTTTTTTATCACTCACAAAATGGATTAATGGAATGACGGCAAATCCCAACTGTAAACTTAAGATGACCTGACTTAAAACCAATAAGGCATCGACCCTCGCTTCTCCCATGATACCAATCACCAATAATGCTGGAACAATGGCTACTAACCTTGTCAATAACCTTCTCATCCAAGGGTTCAATCTTAACTTCAAATAGCCCTCCATCACAATTTGGCCAGCTAGGGTTCCTGTTACAGTAGAGCTTTGCCCAGCTGCAATTAATGCAATGGCAAATAAAATGGGAGCAAGTTTAGACCCTAATAAAGGCGCTAATAAAGAATGTGCTTCCTCAATTCTTGCCACCCCATGATGCCCTGTATAAAAAAATGTGGATGCGGCTAAAATTAAAATGGCGGCGTTTACAAAAAAAGCCAAATTCAATGCCACTACACTATCAATAAAATTATATAAAATAGATTTTCGAATTCCTTTTGGATTTCGATCAATTTTTCGAGTTTGTACCAATGCCGAATGCAGGTATAAATTATGAGGCATCACTGTAGCACCAATAATACCTACTGCGATGTATAATGCTTCTGGTGATAAACGACTAGGAATAAATCCAACAATGGCTTGAGATAAATCAGGCTTGGCTATAAATAATTGTATAAAAAAACTAAAACCAATCGTAGCCACTAATAAAATAATAAATGCCTCCATTTTACGAATCCCATATCGTTGCAAAAATAGAAATAGAAATGTATCAAATACCGTGATACAAGTACCATACATTAAAGGAATACCTGTAAGTAATTTAATACCAATCGCCATTCCCAATACCTCGGCTAAATCAGTAGCAGCGATGGCTAATTCGGCTAAAATGTATAATGCAAAATTGACAAGTGGTGGATAGGTCTCTCGATTGGCCTGTGCTAAATCTAAACGCCTTACAATACCAAGGCGCGCACTTAAACTTTGTAAAAGTATTGCCATGAAATTACTAAGCAGTAGTATCCAAATCAATTGGTATCCAAAAGCAGCACCGCCTTGTAAATCGGTAGCCCAATTTCCTGGATCCATATATCCCACGCTCACCAAATAGGCAGGCCCTATAAACGCAAGAAGTTTGCGCCAACCTCGTTTATTTTGAACGGGGACTGATTCATTTAAAGTATCAAGCGATTTATTATGCATAGTATATTGTAAATTTAATCATAAAACCCTTGTGGAACTCAGATTGAAAGCCTATTTTAGTGAAAATTTACTACATGCGTAAATGGTACTTTATTTTTTGTGTTGGATTCTTGTTTTCCTGTGGTGAACAAAAAACCGATTTTACAGGGAACACCCCATTAAAAATTAATGATTTCAATAAGGCATTCCGTATTGCTGCACTCCCCTTAACCATTTCTGATAGTAATATCAACAAATTTACAGACACTATTCGTATTGGCCGTAAGGCATTGGTTCAATTTGTTCCTGACTCGATAGTAGAACAAATCATTTCAGCCAAAGATAAAAAAGCAAGCCTCCATCCTATTTTAAAAATTGAAAAAGAGGAAGAATACTATTTATTATTAAATGTAAGACACCCAAACCAACAAGCGATTGCAGTGGTCGTTTTTAGTAAAAAAAATACATTCTTAGGATATAAAATAGTAGCTGAGTTTAATGAACAAAATAAAAATTCAAGATTATATGGCAAATCGATATCTATCAATAAAGAACCTACTTTTTTAGTTGCTGAAAATAAAATGGGCGAAGACAATGCGGCTAGTTATGAAAAAAAAGGATGGGCATACTCTGATAGCACTTTCAAATTGATATTTTTTGATAGTAATAAAAAACCCAATTCAAGTGTTATCATCAATCCCATTGATACACTTCCTATGCTTTATAATTATAGTGGGGACTATGCAAGAGACAGTAAAAATTTTATTTCCATTAGGGACTTAACAACACCCAATAAATATCAGTTTTTCTTACATTTTGAAAGACAGGATGGCAATTGTGTTGGGGAATTAAAAGGGCTTTTAAACTTTACAAAAAACCAAGCCACTTACACTGAAAAAGGAGATCCTTGCATTATACATTTTACCATACTAGGTAATACAATTCAAATAAAAGAAGATGGTAATTGTGGCAATCATCGTAATATGACCTGTTATTTTAACGATTCATATGACAAGAAAAGGAAGCGAAATAAGAAGAAATAATCCACATTTTAGGTAGTGAAGCCATTCTTATCCACAGTTTAATGTGTAAAATGTACATTTTAATTAAATACCATTATATTGTGCTCAAATTATCAAAACATCCTTTATGAGTTTTAGAAACTTTCAGGTGCCTTATGAGATCAATGAACAGTTTAAGAAAAAGGCAGCTTATTTTTCTATGGAATTTGCAATTCACCAACCTTTAAAAATATACAGTGGGGGGCTCGGATTTTTAGCCGGCTCACATTTAAGAAGTGCCTTTGAATTAAATCAAAATATGATTGGGGTGGGCATTCTTTGGAAATATGGTTATTACGATCAAGCACGAAACCAAGATCAAACATTACAGGTGACTTTTATGGAAAAAATGTACAGTTTCTTAGAAGACACTGGCATTAAATACCAAGTGCTCATACATGATCATCCAGTTTGGGTAAAAGCTTATTATTTAGCACCCTCTACTTTTTGTAGTGCTCCCCTATTTTTATTAAGCACCGATTTACCTGAGAATGATTATGTATCACAAACTATTACACACCGTTTATATGATGCCAATGTAGCGACCAAAGTTGCTCAATTCATTTTATTAGGTGTGGGTGGTGCTAAATTGATCGACGAAATTAATTTTAATCCTGAAGTATATCATTTAAATGAAGCACACGGATTTTCCTCTGCGTTTTATTTATTAAACAAATACAAATCATTAGACGAGGTTAAAAAGAGACTTGTATTTACAACACATACTCCTGAAGAAGCAGGAAATGAGAAGCATGATATTTACTTATGTCATAAGATGGGATATTTTTGCGGACTCAGCATTGATGAAGTTAGAAAGTTAACAGGCATTGAAGACGATCAATTTAATCATTCATTAGCCGCACTCCGATTTGCACGTAAAGCAAATGGCGTATCCGAATTACATGGGCATGTGAGTCGTGCACTTTGGGGAAAATATGAAGGCATCTGCCCTATCACACATGTGACAAATGCGCAAAATTGGCGCTATTGGGCAGACAAACAACTGTATCGTTTTTCAGAAAATAATGACAATAGCGGATTTGATGATCGTAAAATGTATTTGAAAAAACGCGCATTTGAGATTGTTGCAGATCAAACAGG
This sequence comes from Chitinophagia bacterium, assembly GCA_037129315.1. Taxonomy (GTDB): domain Bacteria; phylum Bacteroidota; class Bacteroidia; order Chitinophagales; family Chitinophagaceae; genus Sediminibacterium. The sequence goes on from JBAXVC010000006.1 coordinate 56,306, forward strand.
CAAAGTATTTGATCCAAATGTATTAACTATTGTTTGGGCTAGACGATTTGCCGGTTATAAAAGAGCTGACTTTCTTTCTTGGGATATGGATCGATTTGAGAAATTACTTTCAAATAAAAAATATCCAGTACAAATTATATTTGCGGGCAAACCTTACCCAGTTGACTACCCTGCTATTTCACAATTCAACAATCTTGTACATTTAAGTAAGAACTATAATAATGTAGCTGTATTGATTGGTTACGAATTAGGTTTAAGTAAAAGAATGAAGCAAGCTTCAGATATTTGGTTAAATAATCCTAGGGTTCCAAGAGAAGCATCCGGCACCAGCGGAATGACCGCTGCTATGAATGGCGCAGTTAATTTCTCAACCGATGATGGATGGATACCTGAATTTATCAATCATGGCAATAATGGTTTTGTTGTACCTAAAGCGGATTATGAAAATATGTCCACCCAACAACAAGACGATTACGATTTAGATGAAATGTATAAAATACTAGAAGAACAAATAGTTCCAATGTATTATGACAATAAAGAAACATGGCGTCAAATTACACAAAATGGAATGAATGATGTTCGTTTTCAATTTGATAGTAATAGAATGGCCGAAGAATACTATGAGAAGATGTATAAAATTTAATACTCCTTCTTATTTCGAAATGAGCTAACCCCTCTAAATACAAAAGCCCCCGAATGCTCGGGGGCTTTTGTTATAATGCAATCTTAATTAAAACTAATATATAAATGGTTTTCCATTGACCATTACTTCCTGTGTTTTTTGGTCAAAAGTTACTTTGGCTCCTGTTCGACATGCTGCATTGGTCATAATCGTAGCAATAGAATGTTGATAGCCAGCTTCTACAGGAGCATTGGGTTGTTTTCTACTTCTAATGCATTCCATCCAATTACGAACATGCGCAGAAGTGAGTGGGTCACCTCCCGTATTTGCAGATGCCACTACTTTGATATTAGAATCTGTTAAACTTAATTCGGGTAATAAATTAGGTTGCATATGCATGGCATCTGCAAAATTTTTGCGCAGCCCCCCTTTAGGTGATACTTTATTATTTACTAAATTCATTTCACCCCCATTTGAATAATACATTTCAGAAGGGTTATCATCTCCATTGTGCATCCTTGACATAAACACCACTTGAAAACCTTGACTCATATCATCTAAAGGGCCGTAATCAAATACAGCAGTAGTTGTATCCCAATTTTTTCGTCCATCCTTCCAAGCGTAAATACCTCCATTAGCAGTCACACTTCGAGGATGTGGTAATTGACTAAACCAATTCACTGTATCTATTTGATGACTCATCCATTGCCCTGGCATACCAGATGAATAAGGCCAAAATAATCGATACTCTAAATATTTTCTTGGATCAAAATTTTCATAAGGTCGATTAATTAAAAAACGTTTCCAATCTAAATCCTCCTCCTTACACTTAGCCACAAGGTCGGGTCTTCTCCACCTTCCTGGTTGATTCACATTCCAAGTTAATTCGACCATAGTGATAGGCCCAAATTTTCCTTGTTGTATAAAATCAGCGGCAGCTTGATAATTTGGTCCGCTTCGTCTTTGGGATCCAATTTGAACAATCTTATTAGATGCCTTAATAGCCTTAAATGCATTTCTATTATCTTCCATGGTTTCAGCAAATGGCTTTTCACAATACACATCCATTCCAGCTTTTACAGCTTCTGTGGCATGGGTGGCATGTTGAAAATCGGCAGTGCTAATAAATACGGCATCCATGTCTTTACCCGCAAACAACTCGTCATTATTTCGCGCTGCTCTGATAGAATGTCCAAAGGTTTTTTCCAAAAAAGCAGACCCTTCTTCTCTTCTTATTTTCCAAATATCTGATACCGCTACGATATCAAAATTTAATTCCTTATTATGATTTAAAAAACAAGGCAAATGTGCTTGTCTAAATCGGTCAGAAAATCCGACCACTCCTACTCTTACTCGATCATTGGCACCGATAATGTTCGCATAACTTTTTGCACTAAATCCCAATGTGGTGGCATAAGTAGCAGCAGCAACTTTAGCTGATTGTTTAATAAAATGGCGTCGATTATTTTTCATAGTATGAATTTAATAAAAAAAGATGGCATATTTTAAGTTTAATAAAAAACAAATGCTATAAGCTGATGATTTTTTCCTTAGGCACTAAGGATTTCATTATTTTCCATGCAATTAAATAAGCAACTGCACAAAATGCAAACATGATTGAATAGGCAATTGTTAGTTGATCATGAACTGCCGCCTTTTGGACTATACTAAATGCATGATACTGTATTGGATCCATTGCTTGCAATTGCGTTTGAATATCCTTTGTTAAATTCGACCAATCCTTTTGTGTTACATCTATCCATACCCCATGCTTATCTGTAATTTTAATACCTTTTATTTTATCTATATAGGGTGCAAAGTTTGAATGCATTGCTTTTTCCATAGATTCGTTTACCGCTTTTAATTTATATCCATCAAATAACCAACCTCCTACTTTCGAAACCACAACACCTCCTAGTCCACCTGCCATTCCTCCAATTCCTACAACGGTTGCGATCGATCTTTTAGGGAACATATCTGAAACAGTGGTATAAATATTGGCAGACCAAGCCTGATGTGCCGAAGCGCCGATACCAATGAAAATGACTGGCACCCAATAACTTAAATAGCCTAATGGTTGCACTGCTAAAACAACTAATGGTATAAAGGCAATCATTAACATGGCTTTCATACGACCGTCGTATGGCTTCATTCCCTTATTAATAAAGTAAGTGGGAAAATAACCTCCTCCAATACTACCTACCATGGTCATGCTATATAAAACAGTCAAAGGAATAATAATGCTTGTTCCTTCCATACTATATTGATCCTTTAAATAACCAGGTAACCAAAAAAGAAAAAACCACCAAACCCCATCCGTCATAAATTTACCAATAGCAAAAGCCCAGGTTTGACGATACCCCATTAAAGTAGTCCAGGAAATACGATTCGTTACTTTCCCATCCTCAACAATATCCTCTACTTCTTTTTCTTCATTGATATAATTAAGTTCCGCAATAGATAATCTTTTTTGAGAATTAGGTTTGTCGTAATAAATGAACCAAAAAATAAGCCATAAAAAACCAATTGCACCAATGATAAAGAAAGCCGATTCCCAACCCCACTTTGAAACAATCCAAGGCACAGATAATGGTGCTAAAATGGCGCCAACATTAGTACCTGAATTAAATATACCCGTGGCAAATGACCTTTCTTTTTTTGGAAAATATTCTGCTGTCGCTTTAATGGCAGCGGGGAAATTACCTGCTTCGCCAAATCCTAAAATGGCCCTTGAAAACATAAAGCCTGCAATTGAAAAAGGCACTGAAGTAATTCCAATCCATCCTAATACAGCCACTATACTCATTCCTAGTGGTATTGCATAGGCATGTAAAATAGCCGCTAATGACCAAATGATGATGGCCCAAGCATATCCTGACTTGGTTCCTAATTTATCTACTATCCTACCAGCAAATAATAAACTAATAGCATATACAAATTGAAAAACAGAAGCAATATTAGCATAATCACTATTACTCCAATCAAACTCGCGTTCCAAAGTTGGTTTTAATAAACTTAATACTTGTCTATCTAAATAATTAACAGTCGTTGCAAAAAATAACAAAGCACAAATTGTCCATCTATATTTTCCAATAACTTGCTGCTTCATTTATTTGGTTTTGATAGAATGGATTAATTCCAACACTTTTTTTGTTTCAATTTCAATCGTCGCGTAATCTTTAGATTCCATCAATTTTTTACTAATTAATTTACTTCCCATACCCACTGCACAAACACCAGCTTTAAACCAACCTTCGATATTTTCTCTTGTGGTATCTACTCCACCTGTTGGCATAAACAAGAGTTTAGGGAAAATATCTTTAATCCCAGTTAAAAATTCAGGGCCTAATAAATTGCCTGGAAAAAGTTTTATAAATTTTATACCATTATTTTCAGCAGCAATAATTTCACTAGGCGTCATACATCCTGGCGCATATAATAAACCATTACTATGTGCGTAATTAGCCACCGCTTCTACATAGCCAGGGCTCACTAAAAAATCAGCCCCTGCCGTTACATATGCAGTAGCTTGTGTTACATTTTTGATGGTACCCACTCCTATTAACAAGTCAGGCATTTCGGCATTTCTCACTTGCACCATGGCTTTAAAATTATGCAATGCCGCATCGCCTCTATTGGTATACTCTACTGCTTTAACACCTACTTTATAAATGGCACGCAATATATCGATACTCACTGCTTCATCAGCATTAAAATATAAAGGCAACATTCCTTGCTGAATGATGGCGTCAGTTGCTTGTTGATTTTTATTCATAATAGAATTATTTAAAAAATAAATTAATTACAATGTCTATATACGTACTTTAATGACCATTTTGGTTATTTCTCCTTCTCCAATCATGGGCGCATGCACATCCTCAGGAAAAAAGACAACAAATTGATTATCAGTTAAAGTAAAAAAAGTGTCTGGTTGATCAAAATACAATTGAACATCCTTTTCATCATTAAAATCACCATTAGGTAATACACATTTTGTCCTTGGCTTCCATCCCATAGTTTCATGACCCTTCACACATAATTGGATGTCAATGTTTTTATTATGACATTCAAATTTTGCAACACTGGCTTCGGCCGTTTTTCCTTGTGCTGTATTATTAATTGTTTTTAGCCCGTCTGCTATATCAAATTTTCCTATTTCAAGAGCAGATAAATTTTGCGAAGCAATATATTCAAATGCTTGTTGGAACAAGGGATGCACCCCATAATATTTAGGTGCATTTTGAAGTGTATCTATTATCATAATTGTATTAATTTTTATCTTTGAACACGTCCGCTTCCGTCGCCTTTCATTAATTCTTTTACATCGCTCAATGCAGCATGATTCAAATCACCTGGAATGGTATGTTTTAATGCACTCGCAGCTACGCCAAATTCAGCAGCATCTGCCATAGACATGCCAGTAACCAATCCATAAATTAAACCACTTGCAAAACTATCTCCACTACCTACTCTATCCACGATGCGAACATTATATTGCTTAGTATGGTAAAAATCGGTTCCATTATATACTAATGCACTCCAACCATTGTCACTTGCACTATGGCTTTCCCTTAATGAAGATGCTATAAATTTAAATCCAAACTTAGCTTGCATTTGTTTAAAAACATCTTTAAAGCCATCTAAATTTAATTCTCCTTTAGTCACATCCGTATCGGCTGCTTTAAAACCTAAAGTGGTATCAGCATCCTCTTCGTTTCCAATACAAACATCTACATACTTACATAATTCGGTCATTACTTCTCTTGCCTTTTCTTTAGTCCATAACTTTTTTCGATAATTTAAATCGATACTAGTAGTAATGCCCTTTGCTTTAGCCGCTTTCAAGGCTGCTAAAGTTAGTGCAGCTGCTTTATCGCTTAAGGCAGGTGTAATACCAGTGGTATGAAACCATACTGCACCATCAAAAATTTTATCAAAATCAAATTCACTTGCCTCTACTTCGGCAATGGAAGCACCCGCACGATCATATACCACTTGTGAAGCACGCATCGAAGCACCTGTTTCTAAAAAATATATACCTAGTCTATCTCCACCACGGGCAATAAATTGTGTATCTACGCCATATCTTCTTAAATGATTAATAGCGGATTGCCCAATGGGATTATTAGGAACCTTGGTTACAAATGTTCCATTTAAACCATAATTACAAAGTGCTGCAGCCACATTGGCTTCGCCACCTCCGTAAGTGATATCAAAGGTATCTGCTTGTACAAATCTTTTGAAATCAGGAGTAGACAAACGCAACATAATTTCTCCTAGTGTAACTACTTTCTTACTCATTTTTTTTAAATTTAATTGTATTATTAATTGATTTTAAAATAGTCTTTTGCATTAAAATAACAAATATTCTTTAAAATACCTGCTATCCATTTTTCATCATTCGGAATTAGTCCTATTTCCATATCCTGCGCAAATAAATTGCAAATAATTCGCCTAAAATATTCATGTCTTGAATAAGACAAAAAACTTCGGCTATCCGTTGTCATTCCAATAAAAGTAGAAATCACTCCCATATTGGATAAGGTATTCATTTGCTTTTCCATTCCATCCTTTTGATCCAAGAACCACCAACCAGAACCAAACTGCATTTTTCCCTTCCATTTCCCATCACTAAAATTACCACACATGGTAGCAAACACTTCATTATCTGATGGGTTATTATTATAGATGATGGTTTTTGCTAATTCATCTGTTTGGTCAAGTGCATTTAAAAAATTAGATAGCAAAGCCGCTTGCAACTCATCTCCTATCGAATCTGTTCCAGCATCAAATCCTATGCGTGCAAATAATTTAGAATTATTATTTCGAATAGCACCTAAATGAAATTGTTGCACCCAACCTTTTTTACAATACATCCTTGATAAACATAAAAGCACTGCCCCAGCAAATTGTTCAGGCTGAGAAAATGGAGTACTATTTTTATTTTTTATAAATTGAATAAACTCCTTTTCTAAAGCAGTGGTAAAAGTGATCTGAGAGGGTATTTTTGTAAATGCATGATCCGAAATCCGACATCCGTTTTGATGAAAATAATTAACCCTACTCTCTAAAGCCAATAAAAAAGTATTAATGGAATTAATTTTTGTACCCGATACTTTTTCTAATATTTGCAAATAATTTAAAAAAGTATTTTTATCGCCAATATTCAATGCTTTATCTGGCCTAAATGTGGGAAGTACTTTTGTTGCAAATCCACTTTTGGCTATTTTTTTGTGAGCTGCTAAATCATCGCAAGGATCATCAGTGGTGCCTACTAATTCTACTTTATAGTTTGTTAAGATTCCTTGTGTCGAAAATTGATCTTTATTTAAAAGCGAATTACATTTTTTATAAACAGCACTTGCATTTTTTTCATTTAAATATTCATGAATGCCGAATGGTCTTTTTAATTCTAAATGTGACCAATGAAAAAGGGGATTTCGAATTAGTTGAGGTAATGAACTTGCCCATGCTTTAAATTTTTCTTCGTCACTTGCATTTCCAGAAATAAATTTTTCATTGACGCCCAAAGCACGCATGGCACGCCATTTATAATGATCCCCCTTTAGCCAAATCTCCGTAATGCTTTTATATTTTTTATCTTCTGCGATTTCCTGCGGTGGCAAATGATTATGATAATCAATAATTGGCAAATCAGCTACATGATGATACAGCTTACTGGCCATCTTAGTTTCCAGTAAAAATTGATCATTAAAAATGGTCTTATTTTTCGAAATCGCCATATCAGTTAATTTATTAAATTATTGTCTTCTGCACTACTTCTTAATATTCCTAATTCTACCCCACGCAATTCAGCTAATCCTTTTAATCTTCCAATAGCCGAATAACCTGGATAGGTTTTCTTTTTTAAATCGTCTAACATTTGATGTCCATGATCGGGTCGCATAGGAATATTAACACCTCTATGTTGCATTACGAGAACTAATTCCTTGATCACTGCATACATATCTACATCACCTTCCAAATGATTTTCTTCATAAAAATCACCATGCGCATTTCTTTTCGTGCTACGCAAGTGGATAAAATTAATTCTGTCGCCAAATTGTTTTACCATGGCAGGCAAATCATTGTCAGTCCTCACTCCAAAAGAACCTGTACAAAAACACAATCCATTGCTTAAGGAAGGCACTGCTTTTATCAATGCTTCTATATCAGCCGCGGTGCTAACAATTCTAGGCAAACCTAATATAGCAAATGGTGGATCGTCCGGATGTACTACCATCTTAATACCCGCTTTTTCCGCAACAGGAATTACTTGTTGTAAAAAATAAATTAAATGGCTTCGTAATTTTTCAGCATCAATTCCTTGGTAGGCATCCAATGCCATTTGAAACTGTTCCATGGTAAAACTCTCCTCACTTCCTGGCAAACCCTTGATCATATTTTTTTGAATCCTACTATTTTCTTCTTCCGTGGCTGTCTCAAATTTAATTTTTGCAATCTCTATTTCATCTGCAGTATAATCTAGCTCGGCATTTTTTCTTTTTAATATAAATAAATCAAAAGCGATCACCGATGCCTTTTCATATAATAATGCTAATGAGCCATCTGGCATGGGATATTCTAAATCAGTGCGCGTCCAATCCATCACAGGCATAAAATTATAGGTAACTATAGTAATACCACATGAGGCCAAATGAATTAAACTTTGTTTGTAGTTTTCAATCATCTGTAAATAATTACCCGATTGTGTCTTAATGTTTTCATGCACCGGTAAACTTTCAACCACTGACCATTTTAATCCTGCAGCTTCTACTTGCTGAATTCTTTTTTTGATTTCATCTATCGACCAAACTTCTCCATTGGGTATATGATGTAAGGCAGTAACCACACCCGTGCATCCTGCCTGCCTAATATCTGATAAGGATACTGGATCATTGGGTCCATACCATCGCATGGTTTGTTCCATTCTGTTTTTAACTTCCCCATAGGAAGGATAATAGCTGTTTCCCATTTTTAGTTGCTTTAAAAGCATATTAAGCTTTATACACCACTATTGATTGTAAAGCCCCCATCCACTCCAATATCCATGCCTGTTACAAACTTGGATGCATCACTTAATAACCAAATCAAAGCGCCGACCAGTTCATCTGGATGGCCAAATCTTTTATAGGGTGTATTTCTAATAATGGCATTTCCTCTGTCTGTATAAGATCCATCGGTATTCGTTAATAAATTTTTATTTTGAGTCGTCAGAAAAAAACCGGGCATAATGGAATTCATTCTTATTGTATCACCATACCTATTGGCCATTTCAACTGCAAACCATTTTGTATAAGTGTCAATGGCCGCCTTGCCCATGCTGTATCCTAATACTCTTGTTAATGCTCGCTTAGAACTCACTGAAGATATATTGACAATACTTCCATTTCCTGTTTTAGCAATTTCAGGTCCAAACACTTGAACTGGTATCACCGTTCCCCATAAATTTAAAACTAAAGCGTCCTTCATACCCTCAATATTTAAATTAAATACATCTTCGGTGGGTGGCAGAACACCAGTTGGAATATTACCTCCAGCACCGTTCACTAACCCATCTATCTTTCCAAATTTTTCAATAATCTCATTTTTAGCCGCAATCAATTGTGCTTCTTCTAAAACATTGGCCGCAATAAAATGAGCCATGCCCCCATTCGATATAATATCGGTTACTCTTTCATTTCCTTTTTCAGCATTTTGACCTAAGATAATGGGTATTCCTCCTTGTTGCGCAATCCCTTTTACAAAACTTGCACCTAAAACACCGGTACCTCCGGTAACAATAATTACTTTACCTTTTAAGCTAAACATATCCGATGGTATCATATTATTTCATTTTTTTAATAAAGAAATCATCATTTTGCCTATTGGAAAACTTGACTGTTATTTAGTTCATAAACAATTAGTTAACTAACTATTTAAATAAGTCAATGGGTCCTTTAATTGGGCAAACAATGAGTATGAAAATTACAAAAAATTGCACATATTTTACACAAATAGATCGACTAAATTGGCATAAAAAGTGACATTTAAAACTATTAATTGCATCCTACCCTTTTTCAACCATTTACAGCTAATTTTGTTATACTATTATGAATAAGATAATTATTGCAATTACAGGGGCTAGTGGGGCTATTTATGCTAAATGTTTAATGGATTCGCTTGTGCTAATGAAGGATCAATATGAGGCAGTGGGCGTCATCATGAGTGACAATGCAAAAGTCGTGTGGGAAACCGAGTTAGATAACACCGACTACACCAAATATCCATTTACTTTTTACCATAAAAATGATTTTAATGCTCCCTTTGCATCAGGATCCGCTCAATATAATATTATGATGGTAGTGCCTTGTAGCATGGGAACCCTTGGCCGTATTGCAAGTGGAGTGAGTGATGATTTAGTAACTCGTGCAGCAGATGTGATATTAAAAGAAAGAAGAAAATTAATACTAGTAGCACGAGAAACACCCTATAATTTGATTCATATCAAAAATATGGAAACCATCACTTTAGCGGGTGGTATTATTTGTCCAGCAACCCCTAGCTTTTATAGTAAGCCTAAAACAATGGAAGACATAGCAATGACGGTAGTTCATAGAATGTTGGATTTAGCCAACATAAAAAATTCAAGTTATCGTTGGGGCTCAAACTCATAAAAATTAATCCTATTATTCAGTAGACCCCGCTATGATTCCTTTAAAGTAACCTACGGATTCGGCAATACCTGGCAAAGGGTCTGTCATGTCTTTTTCAAATTCGATACTACACATTCCTTGATATTTAATTTTACGAAGTGATTCTACCACTTCATCAAAACGAATCACCCCACGCCCAATTTCAATCGCTTTCCCTTCCTTTGCAGCTAAATTGATGTCCTTAATATGCAAATCAAATAATCGATCTTTAAAATCACGAATGGCTTTTTCCGGTAAGGTTCCTGCTCTTAAAGAATGTCCAATATCAATACACATACCCATGCGGACATCTAAATTTTTAATTCTTTGATATACATCTCCTGGCGCTGGATATAATGCATCTTCAGGTCCATGATTATGAATTGCTAATTTAATATCAAACTCTTTTACTTTTTTTTCTGCATATCCAATCAAATCATAATTGGGTACGCCTACAATCATATTAACCCCTACTTTTTTAGCATATATGAATGCTGCATCTACTGCTTCCTTTGATTTCATATAAATAACGCCCACGGTATAGATATTGATACCAGCTTCCTTGAACTTCGTCATTGCTATACTAATCTGCTCGTCGCTACTATTCACAGGTAAATGAATGTCTTTTAAGGATAAATTTTTCACTCCAATTCGTTTCATCATCGCAATAGATTGATCCAAACTAAATTGTGCAAAAGTATAACCTGCAATACCCACTTGAATTGGGAAATTAGAAACCAAAGCAGCATCTATTTTATTATTATTAGATTGTCCAATGATAGGCAAAAACGCTACCCCTGACAATCCTAATACCGAGTGTTGAATAAATTTTCGACGATTGCTCATAAAATTATTTTTTAGTGGCCAATATGAATAAATGATTCATTGCAAATTAGACAAGAAATTTTAATTTATTAACATAAATTGATTCTCTATTTTATAATTAAGCACCAATTACATAACATTTTATGCACATAGCCTTCAAACTTGATGATAGTATACTCACTTTTAATGCGAGGAAAATTGTAATTTAAAGCCTTAATAAGCAGTCATGAAATCCAAAGCATATATATACTTCTCACTTAGTTTTCTTTTTTTATTAAATACTGCGTTTGCAAAAGACCCCATTACAACTAAAGATAAATTAGCAAGTAGTCAAGTTTTAGTCTATACAAAAAACGGAACTGGATATATACATGACAATATCGCGTCGGCTGTTTTATGTATTCAACAATTAGGTAAAAAGCATCATTTTAAAGTGGATGTGTCTGACGACCCTAGTATTTTCAACCAAGCTAATTTAAAAAAATACCAAGTTCTTATTTTCACTAGTACCAATAACGACGTTTTTGATAATGACGATCAAAGAGTTGCATTTAGGCGCTATATCGAAGCGGGTGGCGGATTCGTGGGAGTACATTCGGTGACTGGAACAGAGCGCAATTGGACTTGGTTTAAAATGATGATTGGTGAAACTTTTTTATGGCATGCTGCATATCAAAAATTTAGTATAAAAAATATGGAACCTACACATCCTTCGATGAAAGGGGTTCCAGCACTATGGACAAAGGAAGACGAATGTTATTTTGGAAAAGAATTATACCCTGGTATCAAGGTTTTAATGGCGCATGATTTATCTACCCTACATGAAAATAAAAAAGAGGAGATTACAAAAAATGCAGGTTCCTATGCCAATTACTATCCTGCAGTTTGGTATCAAAACTTTGAAGGTGGACATATTTGGATAACAGCCTTGGGACATGCAAAAGAAAATTACAATGAACCTACTTTTACAAATCATCTTTTACAAGGAATTCGATTTATTGCCAATGAATATCATGGATTAAATTACAATCAAGCAAAGGCCATCTCAAAAGACGATCCTCTAAAAAAATAAATCTATGTCAAATCAAAATAATATGAACCGACGTCACTTTGTTAAAAACAGTTTAAAGGCAAGTGCTGCTACTACCCTAGGACTAGTTGGGTTCCCAACTATTGTTCCAGCTTCTGTTTTTGGTAAAAACGCCCCCAGCAATAAAATAAATATTGGAGCCATTGGTGTGGGACGAATTTCTAGGGATCATGATATGTTTGAAACCTTACAATACGACCATGCCCAAATTGTAGCAGTTTGTGATTTAGATAGCAAAAGATTATTGGATGGTAAAAAATATGTAAATGATTTTTATACAAAAAAAATAGGCAAGCCCTTTGATGGTGTCACTATGTATGATGACCACAAAGAATTGTTACAAAATAAAGATATAGATGCTGTTTTGATAAGTACCCCCGATCACTCACATGCCTATTTAGGAATTCATGCAGTAGAAGCAGGCAAGGATGTTTATTTGCAAAAACCCGCTTCTCTTACCATTGCAGAAGGCCGTGCGTTAAGTAACGCGGTGCATCGCACTGGACGCATCTTACAAATTGGAAGTCAGCAAAGATCTTCTGTTCAATTTAGATATGCGGCTGAATTAGTTCGAAATGGTCGAATCGGAACTTTAAAAACAGTATATGTGGGTTTGCCAGGTGATCCAGGTGGAGAGGAAGAACCAGAAATGCCGATCCCGAAAAATTTAAATTACGATGCTTGGTTAGGATCTACTCCTAACGTATACTATACCGAAAAAAGAGTGCACCCTCAAAATGATTATGGCAGACCAGGTTGGTTGCGAATGGAACAATTTGGTGCTGGTATGATTACTGGATGGGGTGCCCATCATGTGGATTGTGCACATTGGGCAATGGATACTGAATATACAGGGCCACTTGAAATTTCAGGACATGCTGATTTTCCAAAATCAGGTTTATGGAATGTGCATGGACTATTTCAAACGGAAGGCATCTACGCCAATGGCGTTAAAATGATTATCAGTAATGAAATACCTAATGGAATCAAATTTGTTGGAACTGAGGGTTGGATATTTGTAACGCGTGGCGATTATCGTGCTAGCTCAAGTGATCCTATTCCAAAGAATGCTGAAAAAGCATTGTCTGCAAGCAATGATAAAATTATTCAATCTGTGATAGGGGCAAATGAAATAAATTTATATCGAAGTACCGAACAACATGGCAACTGGCTGGATTGTATTAAATCTAGAGTGCAACCTATTTCGCCAGTTGAAATTGGACATAGATCCTGTTCCACTTGTCTGTTACACCATATTGCAATGAAATTAAAGCGTAAAATTTATTGGGATCCCATGTATGAAAGATTCATTAATGATGATGAAGCCAATACATTATTAAATAGACCGCACCGTTTCCCTTATGAAATAAAAGGGTTAGATTAAATTATTCTTATTATAACATTTATATAAATACATTTTATATGAGCCATTCAAATTCAGATCGACGAAATTTTATTAAAAATACAACTGCTTTATCAGGTATGCTCCTATTTAAAAATAGTTCCCATTCCATTAAAGATGAAATCTATATCCCCGCTACCACTCCATCGATAACTCCCAGTCGAATTAAGTTTGCCGTCATAAATATTAATCATCCTCATATTTTTGGAATGACCGATGCCATTAAAAGAGGAGGTGGAGAACTAGTTGCGATGTATGCCAAAGAACCTGATTTAGTGGCAGATTTTTTAAAAACATACCCAGAAGCAAAACTAGCTAAATCAGAAAATGAAATATTGGAGGATACTACTATTCATTTAATATTAAGTTCGGGTATTCCTGATGAACGAGCTCCTCTTGGCATTCGCGCCATGCAACATGGAAAGGATTACTTAACAGATAAGCCAGGTATTATTACATTAGAACAATTAGCGGCTGTGAAAAAAGTACAAAAGGAAACGAAACGAATTTATTCCATTATGTACAGTGAAAGATTTGAAAACAAAGGGACTGAAATGGCAAGTATTTTAGTGAAAGAAGGTGCAATTGGACAAGTGATTCAAACAGTAAATTTAGCACCACATCGTATTAATAATGGTATTGGAAGAACCGGTCTTGCAGTAAGACCAGATTGGTTTTATGATAAAAAAAGGTATGGTGGTATTTTAACTGATATAGGTTCACATCAATTTGATCAATTTTTACATTTTACGAATTCTACCGAAGCCGAAGTATTAATGTCACAAGTTGGAAATGTTCATTATCCTCAATACCCCCAATTTGAAGATTTTGGAGATGTGATGTTAAGAGGAAATGGAGGATCAGGTTATATAAGAGTAGATTGGTTTACTCCAGATGGGCTTGATACATGGGGCGACGGCAGATTAACCATATTAGGAACAGAAGGTTATATTGAAGTTCGAAAAAACATTGATGTCTCCTCTGGCCATAAAGGAGGAAATCATTTATATATGACCGATAAAAAACAAATGAGGTACATTGATTGCAATAATGTGAATTTACCCTTTGGTAATTTATTAGTAGATGATGTTTTAAATAGAACCGAGACCGCCATGTCACAAAATCATTGTTTCCTTGCTACGGAGCTTTCCTTAAAAGCACAAAAAATGGCAAAGCCCTTGGTCTTAAAAAAATAAATGTCTTTCTTATTTTATGGAAGAGATGGGAACAGGATCCATATCGGTAAATTCTTTATTTTCACCTGCCATACCCCAAATAAAACCATAATTTGAAGTGCCTACACCAAAATGCATACTCCAAGGGGCTGATAAAACTGCTTCTTTATTCCCGACAACAATATGTCTTGTTTCCTGTGGTGTTCCCATAAAATGCATGATACGATGAGCCTCGTCTATGTCAAAATATAAATACACCTCCATTCTTCTTGTATGCGTGTGAGGGGGAACTGAATTCCATACACTACCTTCTTCTAATATGGTTAAACCCATCACTAACTGACAACTCTGGATGCCCTCATTATGAATGTACTTATAAATAGTGCGTTTATTTGAAGTAGCCAATTCGCCTAACTGAACAGGAGCTGCTTCTAATTTTGACATTTTTTGATTCAAATAAGTATGGTGTGCTGGTGTAGACAATAAATAAAATTGTGCTGGTGTATTTTTATCCTTACTCGAAAAAACAACTTCTTTTGTCCCCTTACCAAGATAAACGCAATCTAATTTATCTAGTTCGTAATGAGTTCTATCGGCAGTCACCGTTCCTTCCCCTCCAATATTGATAATTCCTAATTCGCGTCGCTCTAAAAAATAATTCGCTTTTAACTCAGCTTCATTATGAAGTTCGATTTTATTTTTTACAGGCACCACACCACCAATGATCATTCGATCATAATGGGAATACACTAAATTAATTTGATCTGCTTGCATCAAATCTTGTAATAAAAAATTTGAACGCAATTCGTCGGTAGACATCTTGCTTGTTTCTACTGGACTATTTTGAAATCTAATTTGCATTTTTATATTTTTAGAAGACCTTATAAAACTATTTTTACTTATCCATCACACATCTAAATCCAAGATGTTCCATACCAGAATCGGGTGAACTTTTCATTCGAGCCGACACACGGTAACCACTACAATAAGAATCATTACATAAAAACGATCCACCGCGCATTACTCTTTTACGAATCAAAGGTTCATCAGGATCAAAACTTTTGCTAGGTCCTCTTGGATTGATTGAAATGTTTTGATTGCCTAATTGAGCATAATAATTATTATTATATAAATCGGCACACCATTCCCAAACATTACCTGCTATATCATATAAGCCATAGCCATTGGGAGGAAATGATTTTACAGGTGATGCTCCCACAAACCCATCAACTTTTAAATTTAAATATGGGAAATTTCCTTGCCAAAAATTACACTTACTTACACCTAACTCTTCAAAAATATTACCCCAACTATATACATTGTTTTGAAGTCCTCCCCTTGCAGCATATTCCCACTCTGCTTCGGTTGGTAATCTTTTGCCAGCCCATTGACAATAAGCATTAGCGTCGTCCCAACTTACTTGAGTAACTGGCAATTGATCTTTTCCATTAATATCACTATCGGGTCCTTGCGGATGCTTCCAATTAGCTCCTTTTGTCCAATGCCACCATTGACTATAATCACTTAAATTTACTTCTGATTTTGTTGCTACAAAAGTTAATGAAGCCGCCTTTAAAACAGAATCAGGTGGCTTGGGTGTATTAGGGGGTAGTTGACTTTTTATTTCTTCCCAATTAATATCTTTTTCGGCAGTAGTGATGTATCCAGTGGCTTTTACAAATTCACTAAATTGGGCATTGGTCACCTCAGTTGCATCCATATAAAATCCTGTGACTTGTACAGCATGTTTTGGAAACTCATCTTTTCGTGCTTGTTTATTATCGCCCCCCATTTTAAACTTTCCTCCCTCAATCCAAACCATCCCCTCATGCGGATTCATTGCAGCACCAACTAAACCAAAACGAGTAGGAATTTTACTGCAACATGATTTATCCGTGTCCGCCTTCATACCCTTTTGTTTAGACAAAACTGGTTTTGAAGATGTATTAACTTTAGTTGGAGTTACTTTTTTTTGTTGCGATAATCCAGCTATGCAGAATAGAAATAACGGAATAAATAAAAAACTGATCCCCCCATTTAACTTACTCTTTTTCATACTTGCATATTAAATTTTAACTGCATCTATTTCAGATTCAATAAATTCCTTTCTCATAGGACTAAAAGTATCCAATAAAACGCCCGCTTCCAAACAAATCACTCCATGTAGTATATTGGAAGGTGCAAAAAAGGCATCTCCTGTTTTCATTACTTTTTTGACCCCTGCTATTTCCACTTCAAAAATACCGGATTCAATATAACTCACTTGCACATGTGGATGATGATGCACTGCCCCAATCGCCTCCTTATCAAATTTCACTTTAACCAACATTAAACTGTCGTCATAAGCTAAAATAGCCCGCTGTATTCCCGGAGCAACTAAGGACCAATGCAGCGTCTCGTTTTCGATAAAAACATTGGCCATTTGATTGATTTTTGTTAATTTGAATTGGTTAATTAAGTATTTGATTTATAAATAGAATGAAACTATTTAGTTTACTACTTATACAATAAAGATAATTTAATTTCTAAATATAAAGCAATGAAATACAAACTCCTTCTTATATCATTGTTGGTGCTGATGCATACTACCCCTTTTGCACAAAATGCCACAAGAAATCAAAAAATGACTAAACTGATTTCAGAAAATTTTGCTTTAGCAGATAGTCAGTATCGATACATGATGAAATTAATACCCGCTGTCGAATTGCCACAATCCTATGACAAAAACGCAAAGCAAGTTTTGACAAAGGAAATCACTTGGTGGTGCACCGGTTTTTATCCTGGTTCCTTATTATATATTTATGAGCAAACCAAAGACGAAACCATCAAAGCAGAAGCAATCCGTGCTTTAAAAGTAATTGAGCCTAACCAAACTTACACAGGGAACCACGATCTTGGATTTATGATGTATTGTAGTTTTGGAAATGCATATCGTTTATTTAAAGATGAAAAATACAAACAAATTATTTTTAAATCGGCCGAGTCATTAGCCACAAGGTACCGCCCCACTTTAAAGTTGATTCAATCTTGGAATAAAAATCAATATTTTAATAGCCCCGTCATTATTGACAATTTGATGAATTTAGAAATGATGAATTGGGTAAGTCAAAATGGGGGCAGTCCTCAATATCAAAAGATTGCTGAAACACATACAAATACTGCCATGAAAGTATTTTATCGACCTGATTATAGTTCATATCATGTCATCGATTTTGATGAAAAAACAGGCAAGATATTAAAAAAGAC
The DNA here is from genome assembly GCA_037129315.1 of Chitinophagia bacterium. Taxonomy (GTDB): domain Bacteria; phylum Bacteroidota; class Bacteroidia; order Chitinophagales; family Chitinophagaceae; genus Sediminibacterium. Next base: position 74,340 of record JBAXVC010000006.1, read on the forward strand.
AACGCACCAAGGGGCAGCCAATTCATCGGCTTGGTCAAGAGGTCAGGCATGGGGTTTGTATGGTTTCATTACCATGTACCGCGCAACAAAAAATGTTAGATACTTAACACATGCTAAAAATATTGCTCAATTTTATTTAAACCATCCAAATTTACCAGCTGATCTAATTCCATATTGGGACTTTGATGCAGGACAACAACCCTTCGCAAAAAGAGATGCCTCCGCCGCAGCGATTACTGCATCTGCCTTAATGGAATTAGGCCGATACACACATGGTGCCGAAAAGGAAAAATATATTAATGCAGGCGTAAAGATGATTGAGTCCTTATCCAATGATCATTACCGCTCTAAATATGGCGAAAATGGCGGATTCTTAATTCAACATTGTGTTGGGGCATACCCTTTTAATTCTGAAGTGGATGTCCCATTAATTTATGCTGACTATTATTTTTTAGAAGCATTAAAACGTTATAAAGACTGGTACTTAAATTAAATAACCCTCGCAAGCAAGGGTTATTTATAAAATTTAAAAGCGGTATTGTATTACACTTCTTTTGACTTGGACGCTTTGTCACTTGTCTTTTTTTGCAATGTAAAAACCAACTTATTTTGTGTTGAATCAAAGTCACCTAATAAGGTATCTCCTTCCTTTACACTAAAATTTAAAATTTCTTCCGCTAAAGGATCTTCAATATACTTTTGAATGGCACGATGTAAAGGTCTTGCACCAAATTGTACATCATATCCCTTGTCTGCTATAAAAGTTTTTGCTTCAGGTGTCAACACTAAATTCAATCCTAAATTCACCAATCTACCTAATACATTTTTCATGATAATGTCGATGATCAAGAAAATATCTTCTTTTGTTAAAGAATTAAATACAACCACATCGTCTACCCTATTTAAAAACTCTGGAGAGAAGGTGCGCTTTAATGCTTTTTCAATAACAGATCGATTATTCTCTTCGGTTTGCTCAACTCTTGTTGCAGTCGCAAATCCAACGCCATCGCCAAAATCTTTTAATTGTCGAGCACCAATATTAGAAGTCATGATGATTAAAGTGTTTTTAAAATTCACTTTACGACCCAAGCCATCTGTTAAAATACCATCATCTAATACTTGCAATAAAATATTATAAATATCTGGGTGCGCTTTTTCAATTTCATCTAATAAAATAACGCAATAAGGTTTACGGCGTACTTTTTCTGTTAATTGACCCCCTTCTTCATAACCAACATAGCCTGGAGGCGCTCCAATTAAACGACTCACCGAAAACTTTTCCATGTATTCACTCATATCAATTCGAATCAAAGCTTCTTCAGAGTCGAACATATTTCGAGCCAATGCACGAGCCAATTCGGTTTTGCCCACACCAGTAGGACCTAAAAATATAAATGTTCCGATGGGTTTTTTAGGATCTTTTAAACCTACTCTATTTCTTTGAATAGCTTTTACCACTTTCCCAATAGCATCATCTTGACCAATCACCATGCCTTTCATTTCATCTGCCATCTTACGAAGCTTAGTCGTTTCTGCTTCTACCATGCGCTTTACAGGAATACCAGTCATCATACTTACTACTTCGGCAATATTTTCCTCATTAATGGGGAAGCGCTTGGTTTTACTTTCATCTTCCCATTGGCTTTTAGCTTTTTCTAATGCCTCACCTAATTTTTTTTCTGTATCTCTTAAGCTAGCGGCTTCCTCAAAGCGTTGACTTTTTACAACTCTATTTTTCTCGTTTTTAACTTCTTCGATTTGTTTTTCTAAATCCACGATATCTAAAGGCACATTGATATTTTTTAAATGCACTCTAGCACCCACTTCATCTAATACATCAATGGCTTTGTCTGGCAATAAACGATCGGTCATATAACGATCACTTAATTTCACACAAGCTTCAATCGCTTCTTGATCGTACACCACACTATGGTAATCCTCGTATTTGGATTTGATATTGTTTAAGATAATAATGGTATCTGCTACGCTAGGTGGTTCAATCACCACTTTTTGAAAGCGTCTGTCTAATGCACCATCTTTTTCGATGTGCATGCGATACTCATCCAATGTTGAAGCTCCAATACATTGTAATTCTCCTCTAGCTAATGCAGGCTTAAATATATTAGATGCATCTAGTGAACCACTTGCACCTCCTGCTCCAACAATCGTGTGTATTTCGTCAATGAATAAAATAACATCTCTATTTTTTTCCAACTCATTCATAATGGCCTTCATACGCTCTTCAAATTGGCCTCGGTATTTTGTACCAGCTACCAAGGCTGCCAAATCCAATGATATTACTCTTTTATCAAATAAAACACGACTTACTTTTCGTTGAACAATACGTAAAGCCAATCCTTCTACAATGGCCGTTTTACCCACCCCAGGTTCACCAATTAAAATGGGATTATTTTTTTTGCGACGACTTAATATTTGACTTACTCTTTCAATTTCAGCCTCTCTACCCACAATAGGATCTAATGAATCCATTTCGGCTAACTTAGTTATATCACGGCCAAAATTATCTAGCACCGGTGTTTTTGATTTATTAGCAGCAGTTGTTTTTGCTTTTGCTCCTGTACCAAAGCCGGGGTTACTTCTTTTTTCTTCATCAAAATCATCCTCTGCATCATCAGGGAATTCAGCACTTGGGGGCTCAATAGGATGAGTCGGCGTCGAACCTACCATGCCTAATTCAGTTCGGAACAAATCATAGTCCACATCAAACTGGTTTAAAATTTGTGTCGCTATATTTTCCTTATTTTTTAAAATGCTTAATAATAAATGCTCCGTTTCAACCATTGGGCTTTTTAAAGCCTTTGCTTCCAAAACCGTAACTCTAATCACTTTTTCGGCTTGCTTTGTTAGGGGTAAGCTATTAATGTTGGCTACATTTTTACCCGACTTATCTTTCACCGCCAATTCAATCTCCTTTCTGAGATCTCCTAAATTCACATTCAATTGCTTGAGTACTTTTATGGCAGTATTTTCCTGATCTCGAATAAGTCCTAACATTAAATGCTCTGCACCTATAAAATCATTGCCTAATCTTAATGCCTCTTCGCGACTATAAGAGATGATTTCCTTAACTTGTGTTGAAAAATTATTATCCATATATAAAATTGGAGTTGTTACAAGATTAACGAATATTTTTGACCTAAAGTATGTCAAGCATTACTAGTTATTCACCTTTAATTGAATTCATATGCAATACAAAACAGACCAAAAGGAGAAATTTACAGTATTAACCTTTCTCGATAGCTCATTAACTCCAAATCTCGTGCCAGAAATCAATGATTTAACCCAAAAAATACTGTCTCAAAGTCCTAAAAACTTAGTGCTCAACTGCAGTCAAGTAACCCAATGGGATAGCTTAGTCATTGAGGCCCTAGTCAATGCCCAACAGCTGTTTTATGACAATAATGCCTCTTTTGTCATTTGCGCACTGTCAAATGACTTACAAAACAGCCTAGATGCGACAGATTTCGCCGAAATGATGAATTTAACCCCTACCGAAACCGAGGCTTGGGATATTGTACAAATGGAAGAAATTGAAAGAGAGTTGCTAGACAGCGACGATATGGAATTTTCGTCTGAGGCCTAATATTAAACGCTAATTTACCTCAAATTAGCTATTTTCGTCGTCATGATTACCGCTCAAACCATACAACAAATTACCAATCGCATCGATATCATAGATGTGGTGGGCGAGTTTGTCAAGTTAAAAAAGCGAGGGACCAATTATATCGGTAATTGTCCTTTTCATAACGAAAAATCACCCTCCTTTACGGTTTCTCCAGCAAAGGAAATTTACAAATGTTTTGGCTGTGGTAAAAGTGGCAATAGTATTACTTTTTTAATGGAGCATGAAAAGTACAGTTATGTTGAATCTTTAAGATGGTTGGCTGCTAGATATAATATAGAAGTAGAGGAAACAGAATCCAGCCCTGCCCAAAAAATAGCGCAACAAGTAGCAGATAGCTTATACGCGATCAACCATTTTGCTATGGAATTTTTCATGAAGCAATATTGGGAAACCGAATCGGGTGAAACCATTGCGCAAAGCTATATGCAACACCGAGGTTTTTTACGCCCCATTGTTGAGAAATTTAAAATTGGATATAACCCCAGCGAAAAAGATAGTTTAGCCAAAGCTTTAATTCAAAATCAATTTAATCCCGAACTGTTTGCCAAAACTGGATTGGTGGTGGAACGAAATGGAGAATGGCAGGATAACTATCGTGATCGTATTATTTTCCCAATACACAATACCACTGGGAAAGTAATTGGCTTTGGTGCTCGACAAATTGCAAAAAACGATAAGTCACCTAAGTATATCAATTCTCCAGAGAATGATATATATGTAAAGAGTAAAGTTTTATATGGATCTTACTTTGCGCGCACCTCGATAGATAAATTAAATGAATGTTTATTAGTCGAAGGCTATACAGATGTCGTAAGCCTACATCAAGCAGGCATTGAAAATGTGGTTGCAAGTGGAGGAACTTCTTTGACGATAGACCAGTTAAGATTAATAAAAAAATATACTCAAAACTTAACCATCATTTACGATGGAGATGCTGCTGGTGTAAAAGCGGCGCTTCGAGGATTAGATATGGCTTTGGAAGAAGGATTAAACGTACAGTTGGTTTTAATTCCTGATAAGGAGGATCCAGATAGTTATGTGAATAAAGTGGGGCCAGATGCTTTTAGAGATTTTGTACAATCAGCTAAAAAAGATTTTGTACTATTTCAATTAGAAGTACAATTAAAGGAAGTTGGTAATGATTTAAACAAGAAAAACACACTTGTAAATCAAATTGCAGAAACCTTAAGTAAAATAAATAAACCCGAAGATTTTACCAAGCTACAGGAGTATGTAAAAAAATGTAGTTCACTTTTACGCATTGATGAAACTGGTTTAACGCAGTTAGTCAACAAGTTTAAGCGAGATAAAATAGTAAAGGAAGAAAAGAAAATGTCTTATGACGAGGCTGCCATTTTAATGCCCAGCTTTCCTCCTAGTCAAAATGAATCAGAGGATAATGATTTATTGATAGACCGTGATTTAACCCACGAAAAAAACTTAGTACGGGTAGTGATTGAATTTGGTAATGAAGTATTAGAAGATGGAAGAAAAGTATCCACTTGGATTTGGGATGAAATGGAATCCTTCCCTTTGGAAAATCCAGACATGATTCATTTAATGCAAGCTTATAAAAATTGGCAGGAGGAAGGTAAAATGCCCAATGGCAAAACCTTGCAATACCATGAAGATGAAAATGTACAAAAATGGGTACTCACCCTATTTGCACCCGAGCATGAATTAAGCCAAAGATGGGATGAAAAACTAGGTATCAAAAAAAAGGTAGAAGAAAAAAATTTCTTAGTAGAAGTTGAAATTAGCCTGATGTATTTTAAACTAAGAAAAGTGAAAAAGATGATTGAACAAAATCAAATGGACCTCGAAAATGCAAAACCTGCCGATGAATTACATTTACTACAAATTCACAAACACCTTAAGCAAGTGGAGCGGGATTTAACACAAAATATTGGGACGGTCATTTTTAAATAGCGCGACTACTTCTCTGATGGGTTTTGCTTCCCTGCTAATAATTTTTCTAAAGTAGCTTCTAATCTTTTTTGTTTAGTCTCTTCCTTTTTTGCACCTTGAATCCAACTCAAATATTCCTTTTGATTAATGATGGATAGCGAAGTAAAAAACTCTCTTGCTTCCTCATCTGCTGCAAATAGTTTATCCAATTCAATAGGAAGGGCTATCAATCTTTTCTCAAAATCATCCACTTTAATATCTGCTGATTTAAACTCAACAAAAGTGCGATTTTTATTAGGCAATTGATCTACTTTTTTAAATCTCATGGCAGTCCATACATGGTCCATGGTAACTTGCCTTATAGCTTCGAAATCATTTTTAGAAAGAATATCCCAGCTGGCATCTCTGTTTAAATCAGATACAATTTTAGATGTGGTTTTGGGATAGGCAATCCATAACTTACAATCAGCATGTAAGGCCGAAAATAACTCCTTTAAGATATTATTAAGTTGGAATTGATTGATGGCAAAAATGAGTGCAAAATCAATTTTCCTAGTTTTTAAAAGAGGGGTCAAGTTTTTATTGTAGGATAACTTCGCAAATTGCTTTTCAACCGAGGATGGTAAACCCTGAATTAATAAGTTTTTTTCATCCTTCAACTGCAGTTTCTCTAATAGGTGCTGGTTACTTGACATAAAAGTGTAAGGTTTAAAGGAGGGCGAAGGTACGAAATTCTAATTTGTAAGCACTAGGAAATGAAAAAATAGATTGAAAAGAGAGGTGAAGGGCTCATTTATGACGATGCTCGCTTATCTCTATTTTTGAAAATGGGCAGTTTACTCTCGGTGCCATTGTATATTCTGGAAATATTTTTATGATGTGTGACCACCACCATCATAGCTACAATCATCGCAAACAATCGATACAAAGTTTCTTTTTCATCAAAAACGAATAAGATAAGGACCATAAAAGCCACACTAGCTATGATTGAACTTAAAGAAACAAAGCGAGTTGATATTAAAGAAATTAAAAATATGCTTAAACAAATAATAGCAACAATAGGTTGAATAGCTAAAGTCATCCCTAATAAAGTAGCGACTCCTTTTCCTCCTCTAAAATTAGCCCAAATAGGAAGTATATGACCTAATACAGCCACCATCCCTAAAGCAATCATGAAATTGGTTCTAGCCAACTCATGGCTCATGTAGAATGGAATTAAAACATATAAAGAAGTTGCAATAACCCCTTTGGTTACATCCACTAACATTACAAAAGAGCCCCACTTAGAACCTAATACCCTAAAAGTATTGGTCGCACCTGCGTTACCACTTCCATAATCACGGATGTCAATACCAAATTTATATTTACTTACCCAAACCGATGTAGGAATGGATCCAATTAAATAAGCCAATATGATTAATACAATTTCAAACATCTTGATAAATTATAATGGATAGCAAAGATACACCCAAAAAAATTAATGGTTTGTTAACATTGGCATAATATTAACTTATGAAAGGTTAAACAATAAGCTAACCCAACCATTTAAAGGCTGTGATTTGACGAAAATCCACCCATTTTCAGAAGCTAATTCAATCATATCTTGTTGATCTTCAATAAGTAAACCACTTAGTATCAATTGGGATCCAGAATAGGCAACCGAGGTCAATTCCTCCATATTGGCTTCAATAATATGCCTATTTACATTGGCCAAAATAATGTCAAATTGGGTGTTTTGGAGAGCAGATACCACTTTTTGGACGACAATCACTTTTGAATCGTTGTTTTGAATGTTTTCGTTGGCATTCTCAATGCACCAATCATCATTGTCTACAGCTAAAACTTGTCTTGCACCCAACTTTTCGGCTAGTATGGCCAAAACGCCAGTTCCTGTTCCAAAATCATATACCGACTTACCTGTAAAATGAAGATGTTCCATCATTTGCATGACAGAAAAAGTAGTCGCATGATGGCCTGTTCCAAAGCTCATTTTAGGGGTAATCTTAATTTCAAATTTTACTGCTGGTTCAAAATTGGGATGAAAATGGGCCTTGATCCCAACGAAATCTCCCACCCTTACTGGGTCAAAATTAGATTCCCATACTGCATTCCAATTTTGTTCCTTAATTATTGATTTAGAATATATTAAACTATATTGATTAAATATATTATTCAAGTTATTTATGACTTCATCCTTATCTAATTCACTCGAAAGTATATAGGCTTTGCAATGATCTTGCTCTTCGTTAAATCCATCAAATCCCATCTCAGACAATTGGGCAATTAATAGCCCTAATTGATCCTGGGTGGTAAAGTCAAAGCCAATTTCAATGTATTCTTTGGTCATTTGATGTTGGTTTATATTGGTAAAAAAGAATCCCCTTTGGTCTAGCAAAGGGGATTCAGTAGTCTATATTTTAAAATTAGGCTTTATATTAAGCTTGACCTTCTCTTGGACCACGATCTTCACGAGGTGCTTGTTCTGGTCTAGGTAATAAAGCTTTATGGCTTAATTTGAACTTGCCTGTTTTAGGATCCAAACCTACCAACTTCACTTTAACCACATCACCTTCATTGTATATACCATCCATTGTCTCCAAACGCTTCCAACTTATTTCACTTATGTGTAATAAACCTTGTTTGCCTGGCATAAACTCTACGAAAGCACCAAATTCTTTCACACCCTTCACTACCCCTTCGTATTCATCACCAATTTCTGGAACGGCTACAATACCATTGATCCATTTCACAGCAGCATCCAAACTATCTTTATTAGCTGAGAAGATACTTACTTCACCATGGTTACCCACTTCCTCAATATTAATAGTAGCACCTGTTGTTCTTTGCATTTCTTGAATAATCTTACCGCCTGGTCCAATCACTGCTCCGATATACTCTTTATCAATGATTAATTTAACCATACGAGGCGCATGTGGTTTCACATCGGCACGCGCTGCAGGCATACAAGCATACATCGCATCTAAAATATGTAACCTTCCTTTTTTCGCTTGAGACAATGCCTCACGCATAATATCCATACTTAAACCATCTACTTTAATATCCATTTGTACACCACAAATACCATCTCTAGTACCGGTTACTTTAAAATCCATATCACCTAAATGATCTTCATCTCCTAATATATCTGTTAAGATAGCATACTTGCCATCTTCTCTTGAAATTAAACCCATTGCGACACCACTCACATGCTTTGGAACAGGAACTCCTGCATCCATCAATGCCAATGATCCTGCACAAACAGTTGCCATAGAAGAAGAACCATTACTTTCTAATACATCAGAAACAACTCTTAATGTATAAGGAAATACGGTAGTATCAGGTAACATTTGCTTTAAAGAACGCATTGCTAAATTACCATGTCCTACTTCACGACGACCCACACCACGCATCATTTTTACCTCACCTGTTGAAAAAGGAGGAAAATTATAGTGTAAAAAGAATTTTGTGTATTCTGCACTTGCCGCAGTCTCTTGCATTAATTCATCCAACTTCGTACCCAAGGTAACTGTTGTTAATGATTGTGTTTCACCTCTTGTGAATAATGAAGATCCGTGTGGTGTTGGAAGAGGATCTACTTCCATTGCTAATGGACGAACTTGATCTAATTGACGACCGTCCAAACGAATGCGTTTGTCCACCATCATATCTCTAACTACTTCCCATTTCAAATCTTCATAATACTTCCCTGCTAATTTCTTTTGCAAGTCAGTGATCTCAGTTCCTAAATATTCAATGATTTCTTTTTTCAACGCAGAGAACGCATCACTACGTTCATGCTTTGCAGAACCTAATTCAGCAATCGCATTTACTTTTGCTTTTGCAAAAGCATATACTTTTTCTTTTATCGCTTCGTCTTGTTCTGGTTTTTTATAATCACGCACTTCAGTAATTCCTACTACTTTTCTTAATTCTGCTTGTGCTTTAATTTGTTTACGGATGGCTTCATGTGCAATTTCTAAACATTGAACTAGTTCTTCTTCAGAACATTCTTTTGCTTCTCCTTCTACCATCATCAAATTTTTATCAGTCGCTGCAATCAAAAATTCTAAATTTGATTTTGCCAATTGATCCTTAGAAGGATTGATGATGAATTGACCATCCATGCGAGAAATTCTTACTTCAGAAATGATTTCTTTGATAGGAATATTAGACACTGCTAATGCAGCAGAAGCCGCTAAACATGCTAATGAATCAGGCATAACGTTAACATCACTTGAGATTAATGATATTAATACTTGCACATCACATAAATAATCTTCAGGGAATAAAGGACGCAATGCACGATCAATTAATCGGCTTGTTAATATTTCATAGTCGTTTAAACGAGCTTCTCTTTTAAAGAAAGATCCTGGAATACGACCTGCTGATGCAAATTTTTCTTGATAGTCTACACTTAAAGGAAAAAAATCTTGTCCTTCTTTAGGATCCTTGTTTGCAACCACGGTTGCTAATAAAATACAGTTGCCTTGTCTTACTGTAACAGCTCCATCTGCTTGACGAGCTAATTTTCCAGTTTCGATAAATACCTCCTGACCAGGATTAATTTCGAATTTAACTGATTTGGGTTGTGATAACATGTTAATTTTTTTAAATCTATTCTTAAAAGAATCGATAGTATATAAACAACTAATCCCAACCGTGTTGTACAGTTGGGACAGCTATTATAAGATTGTTTTGAATTATTTTCTTAATCCTAATTTTTCAATTAGGGCGCGATAACCAGTAAGGTTATGTTTTTGCAAATAAACCAATAAACGCTTACGCTGACCCACTAATTGCATCAAACCTCTTTGAGTTGAATGGTCTTTGTGGTTTTCTTTCAAGTGACCTGAAATGTGCGCAATACGCTCGGTTAATAAAGCAACTTGTCCTTCAATAGAACCAGTATTGTTTGCTTTACCGCCAAATTCGGCAAAAATGCCTGCTTTTTTTTCTTTTGTTAATGTAGCCATTGTAAAACTTCTTTTTTTGTAGTTAACGATTAACTACGGTTTTATTTTTTTATTTCGGCTGCGAAGATACGCGGAAAAGGCGTAAATCAATCAAATATTTCAACGTTTTTTGGATATTTAGCTCGATTGAAAATGAATAGGTTATCGGCTAGTTGAGCTGTATAGCTAATGGACAATACTTTAACATCGGTAATATTATTGCTTTTATCCAAAATAGTGGCTTTAGAAAGGGCCGTTTTTAACTTGTCAATGACAAGGGTTACTTTCTGAAAATTCTTCCTTTTATCAATTGGGAATAATTCAATGGTCGCCTTTGAATCAGATTGACTTAACAAGCTGAAATTGAAGTCTTTATCATAGTTACCTGATAATAATTTTTGAGGACTTAGGGTTTGATCCGACTCTGATAAGGCCGATTTAGAAATCGAGTTAGCTCCATCATAATTATAGATACTTTGACCATCGCATAAGATGACCATTTTACCCTCATCCAATAGGTATTTCTCCCCTTTCATCTTAAGATGGATGGATTTGATCCCCAAGGCCTTCCCCTTATTGTTTTTAGTACTTAGCTCAATATTCACCAATATCCCTTTAGATTGCTTCACTTTAAGCCCTAACTGATCTAGTAAGGCCTTTGCTTGGGCATCCTTTTGTGCAATACCTTGAATGGCAGTGAATCCTATTAAAAGCAGTAGTATGTATTTCATTTGTACTATAATATTAAGTCTTTAATATACTTGTGTATTCAAAATTAGAGGTTGGACAAAAATATACTATAGATGTTTAAGGAAGCAGATGAAAGGATGAATGAAGGCCATTTATAGCTAAAAATTAACTTTTTTATAATTTATCTATAGTTGTTGCAAAAAATTATGCAATTCGACATCCGTTTTATAAAGGACTTCCCTTGGTTTACTTCCTTGGCTTGGTCCAACAATGCCCGCCGATTCCAGCTGGTCCATTAATCGGCCCGCACGGTTATACCCTAATTTCATTCGACGTTGGATTAAAGAAGTTGATCCCATTTGAGCATTCACGATTAATTTAGCGGCATCCTCAAATAAAGGATCCCTATCCCCTGCATCAAAACCATTGGCGTCTCTTTCATTTTCATCCATATATTCAGGTAATAAAAAAGCTTGAGGGTAGCCTTTTTGTTCTGCAATAAAATTACAAACACGATCCACTTCTGGAGTATCAACAAAAGCACATTGCAAACGCGTTATCTCCCCATTATAACTAACTAACATGTCGCCTTTACCAATTAATTGTTCAGCACCTCCCGCGTCTAAAATGGTTCGACTATCAATTTTACTAGATACTTTGAAAGCAATACGCGCAGGGAAATTAGCCTTTATAGTTCCTGTGATAATATTAACAGATGGTCTTTGCGTTGCTATGATTAAATGAATACCCACTGCACGCGCTAATTGCGCTAATCGAGCAATCGGCATCTCCACTTCCTTCCCTGCAGTCATAATTAAATCTGCAAACTCATCCACTACTAAAACAATAAACGGTAGATATTGGTGTCCTTTTTCTGGATTTAATTTTCGTGCCGTAAATTTCTCATTGTATTCCTTAATATTTCTACAACCTGCTTCCTTTAATAAATCATATCGATTATCCATTTCAATACAAAGCGCGTTCAATGTGCTAATTACTTTTTTAGTATCTGTAATGATGGCATCTTCCTCACCTGGCAATTTTGCTAAAAAATGTTTTTCAATAACACGGTATAAACTTAATTCCACTTTTTTAGGATCTACTAAAACAAACTTTAATTGTGAAGGATGTTTTTTATATAATAGAGAAACTAAAATCGCATTCAATCCCACTGACTTTCCTTGCCCTGTCGCCCCTGCCATTAATAAGTGAGGCATACTGGCTAAATCTACAATGAAGTTTTCATTATCAATTTTTTTACCAATCGCAATAGGAAGTGAATATTGACTGGTCTGGAATTTTTCACTTGCTAATAATGTTTTCATACTTACCACCGACTTCCTAATATTAGGAACCTCAATACCAATGGTCCCCTTGCCTGGTATGGGTGCTATGATCCGAATACCTAGAGCTGCTAAACTTAAAGCGATATCATCCTCTAGGTTTTTGATACGGCTAATACGAACCCCAGGAGCTGGTACAATTTCATATAAAGTAACAGTAGGTCCTACTGTGGCTGCAATTCTTTGTATCGAAATATCGTAATTTTTTAAAGTCGCAATGATCTGATTTTTGTGTGTCTCTAATTCCTCTGGATCCTGCACAATTTTTTCACTACCATGGGTTTCTAATAAATTAATATTAGGGTACTTATAATTTTTTAAATCAAGTGTGGCGTCATATTTAGTTCCAATACTTCCAACGGGAACAATGACTTCCTTTGCAACGTCTTTAATCTCTAAGTCCAAATCCTCTAATAACTCTCCATTAAAATCCTCTATGTTCACTTTAGCTGGTGCTACTTCTTCCTCTTCTTCAATCAAAGTAGGTTCCAATTCAGCGATGGCTGTTTTTTTTTCTTCTTCTAATGATAATTCGTCAATGAAAAGTTTTCCCCCAGAAGCTTCCATTTCATTTGGGATAAGATTACCATCGGCATCTATATTATTTTTAAGTTTATTCCCACCGATGGTCGCTGCATGATCGGGATGATTCAAATCCCATTCTTGCTTAACTGCTTCTTCGGTATCCTCACTCACAAAAACTTCCTCCTTTTGCTTAGGTAGTAAAAAACTAAAATTAGGGACTTTAAAAATGGGATTGAATCTCCAAATAAAATAGCTAAAGCCAGCTACAAATAAAATAGCACCTGTACCAAAACTACCCACCCATTTAATTAACCAACTACTACTGTATTCACCCAAAGCGCCACCCCAGGAAAATGCTGCCTGTGGTGTAACAAATGCAAAACAGGTACTTAACACTAATAATCCTATTATTACATAACGCACATTGCGCCAAATACTAAAAATGGGTTTGGTAAAAAATAAATTGACGCCTAGAACAAAAAAGAAAGTACAGAATAAATAAGCGGCCACTCCGAAACCATTGTACATTATTTGATAGGCAACAAAAGCACCTAGGTAGCCCAATAAATTATTCACTTTAACATCGGTAGTGGAAAATAATTTAGTACGCCATAATTGAACCATATCTTGATCCTCCTGCCAAGTAAATAAATAAGAGGTAAAAGCAACAAATAAGAAGATGGCAGTCAATAAACAAACAGCCCCTAAAATTTTTGAAGTTCGCTCATCTTTCACAACATCGGTAACGGTGACAGAAGCCTCTTTGTCAGGATTTAAGATAGGAGAATTGACGGTAGGTTCTTTTTTGCTTTTGAGCGTATTTGCCATGATAACAAATATAAGTTATCCCAATAGGAACAAAAAGAAATTTTAGCAAATGTGTAAAATTGAAACTAACGGGGCTACTTATCCACTTTATGCAGAAAAACCACCCTACCCCAACTTAACCAGCCTAGCATAAAGCAAAGTCCTCCAAGGGGTGTGATCGGACCTAAAATAGATATCCATGTTGGATTCAAAAATGCCGAAATGGTTAACCCATATAAAGATCCACTAAACAAAAATATACCGATGAGAAAAAAAAGAGAAGCCCATTTTAACCCATTCTCATGGCCTATTATTGTTTGCTTTTGCTCCATATAAAGTGATAAAAATATCAATGCCATAGCATGCATGAATTCATAGCGTACACCTGTTTCGAATATTTGTAATTTATCTAAAGGAACAATACTTTTTAAGGCATGTGCTCCAAATGCACCTAAGATGACTGAAAGTAGTGCGAAACCGATACCCCAAAGCAATATTTTACGCGACATGTTTTTGAATTAATTTTTTGAGCACCGATTCCACAATTTCATCGGAACTAATACGATAGTGGGCTTGTTGATAAAAGGAAAAGCGATTCACTAATTGCTGCTGCAAAAATGTAGCTATGCCAGCTTCATCTAAATGTGCAATTAACGGACGATGTGCTTTTTCCTTGATTAATCTTTGTACCAATATTTCGACAGATTCGTCTAACCAAATCACGACACCTTCCTTTTTCATCCATTGCATGTTGTCATTGAAACAAGGAGCCCCTCCTCCTGTTGCCAAAACATATTTTTTCTTTTCCTTAAACCATTTTAATAATTTGGATTCGGTTTTTCTAAAGTATTCTTCTCCATCCTCGGCAAATATTTCAGCAATGGTTTTTTCTTCATTCATTACAATAAGATCGTCCAAGTCATAACCTGCGGACTTGATCCACTTAGCCATTTTTTTTGACCAAAACGATTTTCCCGAACCCATTAATCCTATTAAAAATATTTTTTCTGCCGCCATAATTTTTTATTTGAATGCATTGAATCCTGTTACATCCATGCCTGTAATTAATAAATGAATATCATGCGTTCCCTCATAGGTAATGACACTTTCCAAATTCATCATATGTCTCATAATCGAAAACTCACCGGTAATACCCATACCCCCTAATATTTGTCTTGCATCTCTTGCAACTTGAGTAGCCATCTCACAACTATTTCGTTTAGCCATACTGATTTGTTGTGGTGTAGCAACTCCTTCATTCATTAAAACACCTAATCGCCAAACCATCAACTGTGTTTTGGTAATTTCGGTGATCATTTCTGCTAATTTTTTTTGTTGCAACTGAAAAGCGCCAATGGGTTTCCCAAATTGTATACGCTCCTTGCTATATCTTAAAGCAGTGTCATAACAATCCATTGCTGCACCCAAAGCACCCCAAGCAATTCCATAACGAGCTTTGCTTAAACAACCTAATGGCCCCTTTAATCCTTTAATTAGAGGTAAAATATTTTCCTTTGGCACTTTTACATTTTCAAAAACCAATTCACCAGTAGCACTTGCTCTTAAACTCCACTTACTATGTGTTGTAGGGGTTGAAAACCCTGCCATTCCTCGTTCTACAATGAGTCCAATGATGTCACCAGATTCATCCTTCGCCCAAACCACAGCTACTTGTGCAATAGGTGCATTGCTGATCCACATTTTAGCACCATTTAAAATAACATGGTCGCCCGCATCTTTAATATTAGTCAACATACTTGAAGGATCAGATCCATGATTGGGCTCTGTTAATCCAAAACAACCCAACCATTCACCCGTCGCCAATTTGGGTAAAAACTTTTTTTTCTGATCATCATTTCCATATGCATAAATAGGATACATAACTAAGGATCCTTGAACACTTGCTGTACTTCGAACCCCACTATCTCCCCTTTCTAATTCTTGCATCATTAAGCCATAACTTATGTAATCCAAGCCACCTCCACCATATTGTGTAGGAATGGTTGGACCAAAACAGCCAAGCCCTCCTAATTGTTTTACTATTTGAATGGGGAATTCTGCGCGTTGCGCATAGTCTTCAATAATAGGTGAAATTTCTTTTTTAACATACTGACGCATCGCTTGTCGAACCATGCGTTGTTCCTCTGTCAACAATGTATCTAATTGAAAATAATCTGGAGATTCAAATAAGTCAGTTCTAACAGACATGGTTAAAAATTAAGTTGATAATAAAACTTTCATTTCTTGCGCATATTCAGATGCCGCCACAGCTGCTTTTTCGGCAAAATCATTTTGATTGCTTGCAAAAATAACGGCCCTACTTGCATTCACTAACAAACCCACGGATGCATTCTTTCCAAAATGAGTAACATCAGCCAAACTGCCTCCTTGAGCGCCTACCCCAGGCACTAATATAAAATGATGAGGAATAATTTTTCGGATGCTTTCAAAATCATTGGCTTTGGTAGCTCCCACCACAAACATCATTTGCTCGGGCGTTCCCCAACTTGCCACTTGCTCCAAAACAGATTCATATAAAAATTGTCCGTTCGCTAATTTTTGTTGTTGAAAATTTTGACTCCCTTCATTAGATGTTAATCCTAGTACAATGGTAAATTTATTAGAGTATGCTAAAAAAGGATCCACACTATCTCTTCCCATGTATGGTGCAACTGTAATGGCATCAAAAGGTAATATTTCAAAAAATGTTTTTGCGTATTGTGCAGACGTATTTCCAATATCACCTCGTTTAGCATCTGCAATCGTAAAATGGGTCGAAGGGATATGTGCTAAACTTGCTTCCATTGCCTCCCAACCTTGAATGCCTTGTGATTCATAAAAAGCAGTATTAATTTTATACCCCACACAATAAGGAGCGGTAGCATCAATGATGGCTTTATTAAATTGAATCACCCCTTTTGCATTTTTAGGAATACCCGCAGGTAATTTTTCAATATCCGTATCCAATCCTACGCATAAATAAGATTGTTTACTTTTTATTTGCTCCACTAGTTGTTGTTGGGTCATGGAAGTAGAATTAGATTTTAATTTATTACTGATTAGTAATACTATTTTTTATTTTGTGACAACTGAATCATTTTTGGAATCGCAACATAAACTTTATACCCCCAAGATTGTAAATGTGTATTTTTAATATTGATGGTACTTTCTTTAGTAAATAAATCAACATAGGTTTTTCCATCAGCTTCAAAATCTTGCAATTCAACTTGATGTGATTGATTAGATAAATTTAAAATAACGACTACTTTATCTTTCCCATACACTCGTTCATAGGCCATAATAGATGCTGAATTATTTACTTTTAATCTATTAAAACTTGCCTCCTCCTTAAAAGCAGAATTTGTTAATCTCAAATGCAATAAAGCACTATAAAAATCAGCTCTTTCATATTTACTAAATTGAATAGGATCTTTTTCAAAAAATTGAATCGCTTTTAATACGGGCTCCTCTTGTCCACTATATATTAAAGGTAGGGTTCTATTATAAGTTTGAGATAGTATTGCAAAGGGTGCGTGAACGATGCCTGGCATAGTAGCAAAATCGGCTTTATTCCATGAATTTTCATCATGATTACTTGTAAAATATAATCTCCATGCCCCTTTCATAAAGCTAGTATCAATCGTATTAAAAATGGTATCAAGTGAGTGGACATCTTTTTTACCTGCTGCCAATTCTTTCATTACATTAAACTCCCTCCAAGTATAAGTGGCATCAAAGCCTGCCTTATGCAATTCCGCATCGTCTGCTTCAGCTAAAAAAAACAAGGGTCTGATCTTTTTTAATGCAGGGATACATTTATACCAAAATGAAAGGGGTACTCCCCAAGCGACATCTATCCTAAATCCATCCATCTTTGTATTATTCACCCAAAATTTCATAGTATTAATCATACTATCCTGCAAGGCCACATTCGAAAAATTTAATTCACGAGTATCTGACCAATCCGCAGTATAAGTAGGATTTCCTAAACTGTCTTTTTCATAAAAATCTGAATGTGTTGTTAACCATTTATTATCCGCCCCACTATGGTTAGGTACATAATCTATTATAACCTTCATGTTAAGCGCATGCGCCTGATCTACTAAATTATTAAAATCATTGAGTGTTCCAAATTCAGGGTTGACTGCTGTATAGTCGGCCACTGAATAATAGGACCCCAAAGTCCCCTTACGACCTTTAATTGAAATGGGTTGAATTGGCATAAGCCAAAGTGTTTGCACTCCCATTTTTTTTAACCTTGGTATGTGTTTTGCAAATGCATTAAAAGTGCCCTCTGTCGTATACTGTCTAATATTTACTTCATAAATATTGCCTTGTTGCATAAAGGAAGGATGCTTTTGTTGGGCATTTAATTGAAGAATTATAAAACCGCTAATTATTAAGAGTATTTTTTTCATATGCTTCCAAGTTGATTACTATGTGTAAAATTAATATAAACCCCTCAAGATGCCAATTAAACCCCTACTTCATCTGCCTAATTATTATCTAATTGGCCTAACTTTGCTTATGTTTAAAAAATCATTACTCATCTGCCTTTGGGGACTAGGACTTTTGGGTTGTCAACAGCAACCAGCCTTTGAAATTGCCGATAACCCTTTGGATGGAGGTCGTTATTTTATAGAAAGTTGTTTACATGGAGAATTTAAAAAAGCAAGATTTTACCTTTTGGAGGACAGCAGCAATAAAACTCAATTTGAGGGTATTTCAAAACATTATTATGAACTAGATAAGGAAGGAAGGCAACAATTAAGACAAGCATCCATTCAAATAAATAATATTAACCCCTTGGATTCAAGCACAAGCATCATCTATTACCAAAACTCATTTGATAAAGAACCGAAAAAAATAAAAGTACTCCGTACCGAAAAAGGCTGGAAAGTGGACCTTCGGTTTTAGTTATTTTTGTATATTTGCCCAACATAAAAACACCTAAAATAAAAATTAATATGGAAGCTCAAAAAAATACTAAAAAATATTGGATTTATTGTTTTGCATGGTTAGCCATCATGATTGCATTAATCATTTTTAAAAGAGAATTTTTTTGGCTAGCACTTCCAGGTACTGGAACTTATTTTGCAAAAGCAATGGATATATTTTAGTCCTCCAATTTCAACTTATAAAAAGACCCGTTCCAACATTTTGGAACGGGTCTTTTATTTAAACTTCATTTAATTATTTCAAAACTGATAGTGCCGCTGCAGCATAAGTAAAAATTTCGGGCTGATGGTGATGTTGTGGTTTCACCACTTTTGATTCGCCTAATCGAACCACCACTGCATTTTTATCACGAATGATATAAACATACTGTCCAAACAATCCATTTTGCGCAACAATAGCATGACCTTGCTCATTGAACATCCAATACTGGTAACCATAATAATCAACAGGGTTGCCATTTTCAGTTGGGTCTTTTAAATAACTTGCAGGCGTAGTGGCTGCCTTAATATAATTTTCAGAAACAATTTGACGACTACCCCACTTTCCATTGTCTAAAACAAGTTGACCAAACCTAGCATAGTCATGTGCTACGCCATTAAAGCAACAAAATGCTTTTTCATGCTTTTTATTGCCATCCAATAACCACAATGCATCTGCTTCAGCACCCATAGGTTTCATGAATCTTTCAGATACTAATTCAGAAATGGTTTGACCAAAAGCTTTTTCAACAATAAGGCCCAATACTTGCGTATCACCACTACGATATTCCCAATGCACACCAGCAGTTTCTTTGAAAGCCATTTTATTCACCATAAATTCCTCATCATCTCCATAATATCCATAAGCATTCATACTAAAATAACTTTTATCTGATTCTTTATAGGTCGTACCAGAACTCATAGTCAATAAATCCTTGATGCGTACTTTATCTAACCCAGCTTCTTTAAAGTGCGGTACATAATTACCAGCAGGCTCGTCCAATGATTTAATTTTACCTTCATCTAAAGCAATCCCAATTAATAAAGAAATGATACTTTTTGCAGCCGAAAAGGAGCCGCTTAATGTTTTGGGTGTATAGCCATCCCAATACTTTTCATATATCAATTTTCCATTTTGTATCACAATAAAGGCATGTGTGTCATTGGAATCCATAATGGCTAAGATGGAATCAGAAATAACCCCTTTATTATAATTCGAATCTAAGGGCCAATATTGAGGAGCGCCTCCACTTGATACAAGTCGAGTAGGATGTGTTTTATAATCATGAATGGTATGCTTTCCCCATTTAGCAAAGTTTTTTAATTGTGCAAACTGAGGGGTAAAAGACAATCCTCCTACCAAGACCACTAGGATCAAAATAGAAATTATAATTTTTTTTAACATTGCTAGTGAAAGTTTAATTTAATTTGCACTCGGTTTAAACCGAATGAACATTTATTTGTTATAAGATAAGAACCATTTTAAAGTAGTAAAATTAAATAAAAAATAAACAGTAGTATATGTTTTCAAGCCAATTTCAAGAAATAATTGACCGCAGACGATCTAATCGAAAATTTGACCCTCTAGTAGAAGTGCCCGATGAAGTCATTCAAAGAAGTTTGGAAAGAGCCATTTTATCGCCCAACAGCAGCAATATGCAATTATGGGAATTTTATTGGATAAAAAGTGAAGATGAAAAGGAAAAGTATACTGCATTATGTCTTGGTCAATCTGCTGCCAAAACAGCTAAGCAAATTGTTGTTTTTGTTACCCGACGAGATTTATGGCCACAAAGAGCCAAATGGAATTACAATAGATTAAGGGAAGGAATTAAAGGGGAGCCAAATAAATTAGAAAAAAGAGGCTTAGACTATTATGGAAAATTAATGCCCTTAGCCTATCGCAGTGATATTTTTGGCATTTTTGCTTTGATACGCAGATGTATGAGTTTTTTCATGGGTCTAAGAAAGCCATTTATTCGTTTTGGCGGCAAAGCCGATCAGCGAATTACTGTACACAAATCATGTGCGTTAGCAGCACAAACTTTTATGTTGTCTATAGCAGCGGAAGGATTTGAATCTTGTCCAATGGAAGGCTTTGATCAAGTTCGCGTAAAAAAAGCATTGAAATTACCTAAAGGTGCTGAGATTAATATGATTATTAGCGTAGGCAAAGGCACTGGAGAAGGTATTTGGGGACCCCGATTCAGAGTACCTTATGAGGAAGTTGTTTTTGAAAGATAAATACAATGTTGTTTATTTTTAAACAAATAATTTAAAGCGTTCATGACATTGTTGCATTAACCCTTCTCGATCCTCGGGATGGGCAATTTCAATTAATGATTTAGCACGTTGCCTTAAATTTTTTCCGTACAAATAAGCCACACCATATTCAGTAACGACATAATGTATATGTCCGCGTGTTGTGACGACGCCTGCTCCTTGTTTCAAAAAAGGCACCACTCTTGATACCCCTTTATTGGTTCGACTTGAAATTGCAATGATGGGCTTACCTCCTTCACTTAGTGCTGCTCCTCGCATAAAATCCATTTGACCTCCAATGCCACTATACTGATAGGTCCCAATACTATCGGCACAAATTTGCCCAGTTAAATCTACCTCAACAGCACTATTAATTGCAATCACTTTTGGATTACGTCTAATGACATGTGGATCATTCACATAATCAATATCTAAAAAATGTATGGCCGGATTGTCATTTACATAGTTGTATAATTTTTTAGTGCCTAATGCAAATGAAGTAATGAGTTTATTAGGATGGATTTTCTTTTTTGAATTATTAATGATGTCTTTTTCAAATAAATCAATAACCCCATCACTAAACATTTCGGTATGCATCCCTAAATTTTTATGCCCTTGCAAAGATTGCAATACTGCATCAGGAATACTTCCAATACCTACTTGCAAAGTGCTGCCATCTTCAATTAAATTAGCTACATTTTTCCCTATCTCTAAATCAACTGATGTAATTTTTGCACCATAGTCCATTTCAGGCAAAGCTTCATCGTGAAATACCATAGCTGCAAAATGATCTGTATGAATCATACCATCCCCATGTGTTCGAGGCATTTGAGGATTCACTTGAGCAATAATATATTTTGCACAATTCACAGCTGTTCTTGCGACATCAACTGAAGTGCCCAAAGTACAATAACCATGAATATCAGGAGGTGACACTTGCACTAATGCAACATCTACTGGCAATACTGTTCTCATCATATCAGGAATATCACTTAAAAAAGCAGGAATATAATCTGCTCTGCCTTCATTCACTGCTTTACGAATCGGCTCAGAAACAAACAATGAATTAATATGAAATGCCTTTTCATAACCAGGTTCAGCCAATTCAATTTTACCTTGCAAAGTGATTGAAATAATTTCAGTACCTACTAAGCGATCCTTATGTTTGGCTAATTCCTTTAATAAATATTGTGGCGTACAGGCGCTGCCGTGTACAAAAATTCGATGTCCACTTTGAATAATTTGAAGGGCTTCCTGTGCAGTGGTGTATTGAAAAGGATGAATCATGCGCTTACTTTAATTAAAAAGCGAAATAAGCGCATACTTACCCTAATAAATATGATTAATATCAATACTAATATTGATATTAAATAGTTCCCTATTGCTTAAATAAGCAGGGCATCCTTAAATTGAACCCTATTTGGCTGGGGTAATGACAATATTACGGTACTCAATTAAACCATGATCGCCTTGCATCATAATGGGTCCTGGTTCTGCTTCTCTACTATCTAGGGCCCCGCCAGTGATGCCAGGTATAATTTGATCACGAATAATTGTTTTGCCATTGGCAACTACGGTAACAATTCTACCTACTAATGTAATATCAAAAGATTGCCATTCGCCTGCATCTTTGGCCACCATCTCTAATGGATCAATAAAGCCATACAAGCCACCTAAATGAATATTAGTCGCTTCCATTCCCTTACTATCTTCTACCTGCACTTCATAACGACCTCTTAAATAAACACCACTGTTGCTTTCTTTTGGATAACGAAATTCAATATGTAATTTAAAATCATTAAAAGTTTTGTCAGTTTTTATATTGGAACCAGGACGAGGACTTTTTAAAATACCATTTTCAACTACCCATTGATTTATTTTTCCAGTAGGTTTCCATCCGTCTAAGTTTTTTCCGTTAAACAAAGTAATAGGCTTTCCCCATACTGGAGCTTTATCTCGTTTTAAACTAGGGGCAGGGACACCAACCCATGTAACAGTTTGACCTCGTGGTGTTAACATGGTGCCCGATAATTTTCCGTCTTTTAAAATACCTTCAACTATTAATTCTTTATCAGTTTGCTCCCATTGACCTGGAATATGAAATGAAACTTTATTGTCTTTGAAAAAAACTTCAGATATAGGACGCGCACTTCCGCCATCAGCTACAAAATGTCCAACTAAAGTTTTAATACCTGATAACCTCACTTCCAACCATGATGCTGCTAATCGGTCACCTAAATCAACAGTCAAATCCCATCTGCCTTCTATAGCCTGTCTTTTAGGTATTTCATTTGTTGCAAAACAAATATGTGCACTAAATACAGAAATGAATAAAATTGTAAAAAACTTTGACATGGTGTTACTTATTTTAAATAATTATAAAATTTCAAAACCGCTGGGTTTAATGAAACTTAAATTTACAAAAAATTGTATTAAAAGAAGGGGTTGTTTATATTAAAAATTGATTAATTTCAAAATAGTTTAATACTATACTATGACGAGATTCATCAAAACTATTTTTTTGCTTTGCTTAATGATGCCTTTTTTAACGGCATCTGGTCAAATTAAAATTTACGTTTCTCCTAATGGCCATGATAATGCAATTGGAAACTATGATCACCCCCTTGCTAGTTTTGAAAGAGCACAACAAATGGTTCGGCAAACCAACACTAGCAGTTCAGTTCAAGTCATATTCAAAAAGGGTATTTACTATTTACCTAGCACCATCCATTTTACTGAAAAAGACAGCAAAATAAACAATGCCACTATTACTTATAGCGCCGAACAGGAAGGATCCGCGATCATCAGTGGAGGTGCCGAATTAAAAACAAATTGGAAATTATATAAAAATGGAATTTATGTGACAGATGTAAAGCCCAATACAAAAATTGATCAGCTATATATTAATGGAGAAAGACAGAATATGGCAAGATACCCAAATGCACAAGTAGGAAAAAATGTATTTGATGCATGGGATTTAAATCATGAAGCTAAATTTGATTCCTTATCTGATGTATTATTACCCTCTCGAATTGCAAATTGGAAAAACCCTGAAGGAGGATTTATTCATGCCATGCATGCCTATTTATGGGGAGACATGCATTGGTATATCACTGGCAAGGATGAAAAAAATAAATTATTACTTGAAGGAGGTTGGCAAAACAATCGTCCTTCGGCAATGCACCCCGTTTTTCGCATGGCCGAAAATATATTTGAAGAATTGGATGCGCCAGGCGAATGGTTTTTAAATGAAAAAACACACCAATTATTTTACTTTCCTAAAAATGAAGCTACCCTATCGACTGCAAAGGTTGAAATTGTTCGATTAAGTCACTTAATAGAATTCAATGGAACTATCTCAAAACCTGTTTCGCAAATTCAATTAAAAGGATTTGTTTTTAGACACACGGCACGCAGTTTTATGGAAAATAAAGATCCATTATTACGCTCCGATTGGACGGTGTACCGTGGCGGTGCCATTGTATTTAATGGTGCAGAAAATTGTAGCATCAAAAACTGCGAGTTTGATCAAGTGGGCGGCAATACCATATTAGTAAATCATTATAATAAAAAATTAAGTTTCATAAGTTGCTATATACATCATAGTGGTGCAAGTGGAATTGTATTTGTAGGAGATACCTTAGCAGTAAGAAATAGATTAGTAGGCTATGGCAATCAAAACTATGAGGGATTAGATTTGAATAAAGGACCTCAAAATCAAAACTATCCATCGGACTGCTTAATTGAAGATTGTTTAATTACAATGACAGGAAGGGTTGAAAAACAAACAGCGCCTATTCAAATTTCTATTGCACATAAAATTCATATTAATCACTGTTCAATATATGATGTTCCAAGAGCTGGTATAAATATAAGTGAAGGTGCATTTGGTGGACATATTATTGAAAATTCAGACATTTTTAATACAGTATTAGAAACCGGTGATCATGGAAGTTTTAACTCCTGGGGACGAGATCGATATTGGAGTCCTAGTCAAAATACAGTAAATACAAAAGTGCAGGAAAATAAAAGCCTCCCATTTTTAGATATGCTTGACATTAATATCATTCGACATAATAGATGGCGTTGTGACCATGGCTGGGATATTGATTTAGATGATGGTTCAAGTCAATATTTTTTATATAATAATTTACTATTAAATGGCGGATTAAAATTTAGAGAAGGTTATGATCGAACTGCCTCCAATAATATAATCGTAAATAATAGTTTTCATCCTCATGTTTGGTATCCTGAAAGTGGTGATCAGTTTACTAAAAATATTATAACTGGCACTTACAAGGAAATTCAAATGGATAACACGATAGGAAAAAATAAAAAATGGGGAAAATACATTGACGCTAATTTTTTTGTAGGCGACAGTAATGAAAACCATTTATTTATTAATAATGGTTGCGATTCCAACTCCATCATGGGTGACCCTCAATTTAAAAATCCCTCCTTAGGCGACTTTACAGTTCAAAATAAATCAGCATTATTGAAATTAGGTTTTGTGAATTTTGATATGCAACATTTTGGCGTTACTAGCCCTTCATTAAAACGAATAGCTAAAAAACCCATCATGCCTATTGTTCTTATGAATAAGCATTTTAATAAAAAAATTATTAATAAAGCTATGTGGATGGGTGCACTGCTTTTAGAGCCAAAAGGAACTGATTTATCTGCTTATGGTGTTGGCTTTAATCTAACAGGTGTAGCCATTGGTGATTTAAATAAAAATAGTCCGCTAAACGAATTTGGCTTTAAAGCAGGTGATTACATTATAGAAATCAATGGCACTAAAATTACATCTATCAAAATGATGCAATCCTATTTATCGCCCTATCAGTCCTTTATTCAAGATTTTGAATTTACGGTGATCAGAGCACAAAAAAAGACAGCTATCCATTTTAGAATAAAAATGGATGGCCTTGAAATAGAATAAAATGAATTGTTTTATTTTATTTCTTGATCTTCTTTACTCATTTTCCAATCATTATCAAAGAAGCCCGCCATTTTAATCCCATCCGCACCTGCTTGTAACATGTCTATACTGAAAATCATAAAATCGGGAAACCCACTTGCCCCTGCAAAATATTGATTGGCTAAAGCAGCGTTCATCCCTTTAATACCCGTGCCTGTAATAACAGAAACAGAAGCAATGTTTGAACCATGTATTGGCCATACAAAATAAGCCCCTAAGTCATCCCCAATCCATGCGTTTGTTCCTGCTGAAACTTTATTGCGCTCCACCCTAATTGGACATTCACTCAACAAAATGGAATAAGCCGCATTGGTTGAAGCATTTCCAAATAATACAACACCCCTATCTTTATATTTCTCGATCGAATACGCTTTGTCAGTAATTAATTCTACAGCACCATTGCCTCGATAATACCAAGTCTCCGCATCATACTTTGCCTTATTTAAACTCCATTCATTTTCTTGAGGCGTACCAACAGTCCCATAAACAAAAACCATGTTATTTCGAAAACCATCTTTAAAAGTCCCATAACGATGTGGCCCTTTTTGATTCAAACTAGGAATTTTTCCAAGTACCCAATTACCTTCTTTTAATTCAAGTACGATTGTGTCTGAAGCAGAATTGGTTTTATATTCAATTGGCAATGCATTATCAAGTTTAATAGAAACAATTGAATTAATCCCAAATTGAGTAAGTGCTAATTTTATTACTTTGCAATTTTGAGTGGTCCCAGTAATTTTTTTTGCTTTATTATCTCGACTAAATTGAATTCGACTATACTGTAAAGGTTGAATTTGCTGTAATACTGCAGCCCATCTATTTTCTGCAGAAATGCCTGGACTAGATGTAGTAAAATCAATTTGATTTACAGCACTGTCAGCTAGTCTTGAATGCCATTTAAAAAAATCAAAAAGTGGTTTCCAATCAACACTCTCATTCCCAAACCAATGCTCGCCACCAGGATATTCATAATAACTAAAATCTGAATGAAAGTTAGATAATACTTTTTTCATTTGTCGTGCATAATTAACAGAAACAACTTTATCTGCATCGCCATGTAAAACATATACACCGAATGGCGTATAATTATTCGCAAGTTTAATAACATCGCTTTGATTACCTGATCTTAATAATAATTGTTCAAATTTGTTTTTACTACTATCGGGAATTACCCCATCTGCTGAACCATATGATTTAAGTGTAGGATAACCAGAGCAAGGTGCTATCGCAGCCCAATTACCTGGATAGGTAGCGCCTAAAAACCATGTACCATGCCCTCCCATTGAATGCCCAGTTAAATAAATTCTATTGGGATCAGGCTTAAACTTTTCTTTGGCAATTGTTAATACCTCCAAAGCATCCAACCTTCCCCAGTCCTCCCAGTTAAATCCACGAGGCCTTCGATTGGTAGCAGCCACTAAAGTTCCCCAATCTTTTGACTGATATGCTTTTGCTTGACCTATTGCTTCAACACCAGCACCATGCACTGATAAAAATAACGCGGCATTATCTTTAGCACCATTTATCTGTGGCGTAACTGAATAGTATTGTAAACTACTATCAATATTACTTATGAAAGTGCTACTGTAATGAGCCGAGGAGTCAACCGCTTCTATTATTAATTTCTTTTCATCAATTTCTTTTTGATTGCTATACAAAGTCAATAAACATTCCTGAATCCCTTTTTGATTGATGCTACTTGCATCAAAAGAAAAAATAATTTTACGGCTAGCTAATGCAGGAATGGAAGGAATCTTTGAACTCATTTTTTTTCCTGCAACCAAAGATTGTATTTGAAGTTGATTCATATCCTTTGAACTCGTATTTACAATTACTACAGCGCCTTGCAAAATTCCATTTTGTAAATTCAATACAACATGAGGCATAGTTGAATCAGCCGTGATAATACTAATAGGCTTTTCAGGAAAGATTAAAGAAACAGAGGTTTGAAAATACCTTCGAACATACAATTCATTTTCCCCTTTTTTTAATTTTATAGGAATGTACAACCATCCAGCAGCATATGGATCTCCTGCATGTAATACACCATTCACATACACGGAACTATTCCCTTTTATTTGAAGCAAAACATTTTTAGACTCGGCCGACTCATAGGTGAAATACAAGTATCCCCCCATACCAAATCCTTTGGCTTCAAAAATATTTTGTTTATTTGCAGTCACTTCTTTCCAATATTTAGCGTGGCCTTCTGTTCCATTCCAAAATATTTTACCCAAAGTTGGTTTAACTAAAGTATTACTATATAACTGAAAAGCTAAGCTATCGGAATAGATGGCCTCTCTTCCATAATGATGCACCCCTTCTATATACAATGCTTTAGTAAACACATAGGTAGATTGTGCGAAAATAGATTGCCCATATCCTATAAAAAATAGTAAAATAATTTTTTTGTACATACTGGTTTTGATTAAGTGAAATTAAATTACAACAAAATTGAATAGATACTTCAAAAAATGAATGATTATTAAGGAGTTCTATCAAATAATGGCCGATATACCTATTTAAATACAATTATAGTAAGTAGTAAGGGTATTTCTTTTTCTATTCTCAAAAAAACGAATTAGCTTTAAAACGCTAAAATAAAATACAATGAATTCAAAAAGACTCCTTTCCTGGTTACTCATCATAGTAGCCCCTTTATTAACAGTTGCACAACAAACTACTCAGTACCCTACTGATTATTTAAGCCCTGAATTTCATGCAGGACGTCGTGCTGCTTTCAAAGAAAAATTATCTGCAAATGGTGTAGGCATTTTTTTTGCTTCACAAGTTCGCGTAAGAAATAACGATGTCGATTTTCAATATGCACAAAGTAAAAACTTTTATTATTTAACTGGACTTGAAGAATCGGATGCCCTATTATTATTATTTAAAACGCCTGTCACTATTTTAAATAAAACAGGAACCGAATTTATTTTTGTGAAAAATCGTGACCCACAAAAAGAATTATGGACAGGTAAAATATTAGGCGTAGAGGGTGTAAAAGCACGTTATAAAATGGAAAACGTTTTTACCAACGATAAATTTAATGCTAATACGATTGACTTTAGTAGCATTGATTCTGTTTATACCGCCTACCGAGGCGAGGGTATTTTTTCAAAATACAAAAGAGTAGAAGATCCACTTTCTCGCATGGCCAATATTGTTGATAGTATTATCAATACACAAAACAAACCTATTGCAGCAAGAAGCACTCAAATGATATTAAGTAGTTTGCGAGGTATTAAACAACCAGAGGAGATCACTCTAATTGCTAAAGCTGCTTCCATTAGTGCTGAAGGTCATAGCGACGTGATGCGTGCCATTAAACCTGGCATGGCCGAATACCAAGCACAAGCAATTATGGAGTATCATTTTAAAGCTAAAGGTTCTGAATATACTGGCTACCCTAGCATTAATGGTGCTGCCGAAAATGCGTGTGTATTGCATTATGTCACTAATTTAAAATTAATAAACGACGGAGAACTTTTATTAAGTGATTGTGCTGCAGAATATCATGGATATAGTGCTGACGTTACTAGAACCGTCCCAGCTAACGGGAAATTTTCGCCTGCACAAAAAATTATTTATGAATTAGTATTAAAAGCACAAGATGCAGGTATTGACGCTTGTGTTCCAGGTGCCCCCTTTGGCGCAGCAGATGCAGCCGCAAGAAAAGTGGTCAACGAAGGTTTGATTCAATTAGGCATTGCTGCAAATGAAGCAGAAGCAAGAAAATATTTCCCGCATGGTACTTCACATCATTTAGGCTTGGATGTACATGATATGGGACCTCGTACTTTATTACCAGGTGTTGTGTTAACTGTGGAGCCAGGAATTTATATTCCACCAGGAAGTAATTGTGATCAAAAATGGTGGAGTATCGGGGTAAGAATAGAAGATGATATTTTAATCACTGAAACAGGGAATACAAATTTATCGGCTAATGCGCCTCGCACTGTAGCAGCTATCGAAAAAATGGCTAAAGAAAAAAGTATATTTAAAAAATAAGCTTTTCGCGAAATAAATAGTTTGACTAAACTTTTCAAATAATCAAAATCCTCACCAATACTGGTGAGGATTTTGATTATTTGGTATTCAGATTAAATTATAAAAGAAATTAACTAATTTCAATTCTTAAATTAATTTCAAATCAATTACATATGAAATCGAAAAAGTATTACTACTTTTTTTTAATGGCTACTTATTTATTACTAACATCCTGCGGAAGTTCCAATAGAGATAAAGCATTTCAAAATATAGAAGAGGAAACGGTAGTGAATAATACTCCAAAGCCGTTAGAGAACAGTGTAAAAATAGGGAACCAAGTTTGGGCTAAAAACAATCTCAATATTGATCATTTCCGAAATGGCGATATGATAATGGAAGCTAAATCGGATGAAGAGTGGGAAAAAGCAGGCGCAGAGGGTAAACCTGCCTGGTGTTATTATAATAATGATACTTCCCTAGGAACAAAATATGGAAAACTATATAACTTTTATGCGGTGCATGATGTAAGAGGACTTGCTCCTATTGGTGCCCATATTGCGTCGGACGAAGAGTGGACTACCTTATCCAACAACTTAGGTGGTGATGATATTGCTGGTATAAAACTAAAATCTACCAAAGGTTGGGCAGGAAAAGGGAATGGAGATAACAGCAGTGGTTTTAATGCAATGCCCGGTGGTTACCGTTATTTTAGTGGCATTTTTTTTAATGAAGGACAAGATGGTAGCTGGTGGACAGCAACACCTAATGAGGAAGGCTATGCAATACTTCGTTATTTATATTCCGCCAATACAAATATTTTCAGAAATCGTTTGAACTTAAAACTTGGATTGGCAGTGAGATGCATTCAAGATTAATCCTTGAATTTTAGATATTAAAAAGGCCCGGATTTTAACCGGGCCTTTTTAAAAATTTGCTTTGCCCGAAGGCCCATCTGTGGAGTCGAGGGGAGTCGAACCCCTGTCCAAACAACGTTACCATTGATCTTCTACATGCTTATTGTTTTATTACTTGTCGGCGGTAAACAGGAAAAACACAAACCAATTTACTACTTAGCTGAATGGTACTTAAATAAAAGGCACAGCCTACTTTTATCGCATCCTGTTTTGTTTTTAATTAGGCTGAGGAGCGGGCAACAGGCCTGCCTTCTCTCTCGACCAAAATGGAAGTTAATTCACTGAATTAAGCAGCCATGGCAAAATTTGCTTCGCCTTTTGATTGTTTGGTATTCAGATTAAAGTGCTAATTACCCAACGCACTGCATGCTTACCCCAACCGCTACAATTGCTGTCAAAACCATACGACCCCATTGTGAAGAACCTACAAAATTACTGCTTATTTGAATAATCTCCAAAAGTCAAGACCTAAGGCATAAATCATAAGCCCAAACATTAATATCATACCAACAACTTGAGCATATTCCATGAACTTATCACTAGGCTTACGACCTGTGATCATTTCAACTAATATAAACAAAGCATGCCCTCCATCCAATGCTGGAATAGGAAGGACATTCATAAATGCAAGTATGATTGAAAAAATGGCTGTCAAAGTCCAAAACTTTTCCCAATCCCAATGGGCAGGAAATGTATTTCCAATACTGATTAAACTTCCCAATGAGTCATTTGGATTTACCTTACCTGAAAATATTTGTTTGATACCTTGAATATAATTGTCCAAGGTGTTAAAACATCTTTTTATGCCTTCGGGTATTGATTGCAATAAATTAAATTCCTTGTGTACTGTCGTAAATAAAGCAAAAGGCAATTTAATAAATAATCCTATTTGGCCAGATCCATTAATTAATGTTTTTACAATAATAGTATCTGCTCCCCTTTTCACTTGTACCAACACAATTGAATCTGCATATTGATTTTTTACTTCTAAAAATTCATACTGATACTTGATGGACTTGCCATTCATCGTTAATAAAGTATCTTCTTTTTGAAAGCTTCCTTTAGTTACTACCGATGATTTACCTACCGAATCAACTATAACTGGAATACGAGGCATTACAAATGGCGTCGTTTTTTTGAATTTCGCTATGGAAGAAGCTAAATCATTTGGAATACTTAAACTAACCAAACTATCATTTCGTTTAACTTGAATGGCTTTGGGATTGGTTAAAATTAATTTGGATTCTAACGCATCAAAATTTTCTAATTCTTTATTGTCGATAGACACAATAATATCCCCATCCTGAATACCCATTCTTTTTGCATTATCACTTGCATGCACCCCATAAGTCACATTCTTGGCAGGTAAATAATCTTCACCCCAATACCAACCTATTCCAATAAAAATAACAATCGCTAAAATTATATTTACAATAACACCTCCTAACATCACAATTAATCTTTGATAAGCAGGTTTTGATCTTAGCTCCCAAGATTCAGGTGGTAATTTCATTTGTTCCTTGTCCATACTTTCATCGATCATTCCAGCAATTTTCACATAACCGCCAAATGGGATCCATCCAATTCCATATTCGGTTTCTCCTATCTTTTTTTTCCAAAGACTAAACCCTGGATTAAAAAATAAATAAAATTTTTCGACCCTTGTTTTAAATAAACGAGCAGGTATAAAATGTCCTAATTCATGTAACACTACCAATATAGAAAAAGATAAAATGAATTGCCCTGTTTTGACGCCGAATGACACAAGGTCAAATGCTAAAATGTACATAGTTTATAATTGTATTAAAGAGGCGGCGAAGTTACGCGCTTCCCCATCGGTTTCAAAATAATCATCCAAGGTAGGATGTGCTATAAATTCAATTTTTTCTAAAGTGCGTTCAATTAATTCGGTCATATCTAAAAACCCAATTCTATTTTTTAAAAAAGCATATACCGCAATTTCATTTGCTGCATTTAATACACAAGGTGCATTACCGCCCTTGATCATTGCATCAGTTGCAAGTTGCAAATTTCGAAATGTTTTTACATCGGGTTCGTCAAAGGAAAGTTGATTAGGTTTATCAAATAAATACCTTGGAAATTTATTGGGCAAACGAACTGGGAAAGCCATCGCATATTGAATGGGTAGCTTCATGTCGGGCAATCCCATTTGCGCTTTAATACTTCCATCTTCAAATTGTACCATGCTGTGTATAATACTTTGCGCATGCACCACCACTTTAATTTGATGTGGCGCTAAACCAAATAACCATTTTGCTTCAATCATTTCTAACCCTTTATTCATAAGGGTTGCAGAGTCAATTGAAATTTTCGCACCCATGCTCCAATTAGGATGTTGTAAGGCATGATCCCTTTTTACATTCACTAAAAAATTAGGCTTTTTCCCTAAAAAAGGTCCCCCACTTGCAGTTAAAATAATTTTTTCAATGGGGTTATGCGCTTCCCCTACCAAGCATTGAAAAATGGCAGAGTGTTCACTATCAACAGGAATAATATTTGCTTTATTTTCTTTTGCAAGGCGCATCACGATATCACCTGCTACCACCAATGTTTCTTTATTCGCCAATCCTATGGTCTTACCATTCTTTACAGCGGTTAAAGTAGGTTTTAATCCAGCAAAGCCAACAATGCCAGCCATCATAAAATCATAACAATCCATCGCTGCTACTTGCTCCAACGCCTCTTCACCCGCAAATACTTTTATTGGCTTTCCCTCTAATGCTTTTTTAACATTGGCGTATTTAGCAATATCTCCTATCACGACAATATTTGGAATAAACAGTAAAGCTTGCTCAATTAATAAAGCGTCATTTGAAAAAGCAGTTAATATTTCAGCAGTAAATAATTCTGGATGTGCAGAAATCACTTCCAAAGTTTGTTTTCCGATGGAGCCTGTTGATCCGAATATGGCAATCTTTTTTTGTTGCATCCCTGTTGTTTGTGTCGACATTAAAAATACGCTATTATTTAATTAATGTGAAATATATTGAATTAAGTCCTCGACAATGTTACGATCATTACTTAATCGAGGAACTTTATTTTGTCCGCCTAATTTTCCTTTGGACCTCATAAAATCTATAAACGCATTTTTTTGAAGTGTTGAAATTTGTAATGGAGCTAAAATTTTACCTTGAATTAAATCCATATAATATACATTCTTAGTACACATATTTTCATTTAATTTTTGGCTAAATAAGGCCATATCCGAAGGCGCTTTTTCAAATTCAATAAACCATTCATGGTAGCTTTGTCCTTGTCCCTGTTGAATATAAGGTGCCACTGTAAACTCAACCACCCTTACTTTCATTTCATCGGAAACTTTTAATAAAGCTTGTTCTACTTCCTCTCCAATGACATGTTCCCCAAATGCAGAAATAAAATGTTTTACCCTTCCCGCTACAATAATTCGATAAGGATTTGTGCTTACAAATTTTACAATATCACCAATACTATAACCCCATAATCCAGCATTACTATTTATGATAAGTGCATATTGTTCTCCTAATACTACTTCTCCTAAACTTAAACGAGTGGGATGAGAAAGATGCGTTTCGGCAATTGGAATAAATTCATAAAAAATACCGCTATTGGTATTGAGTAATAATCCTTGTTCATTGCGCTCATCTTGAAATGCAAAAAACCCTTCGCTTGCAGGAAACAATTCAATGGTGTCAATGTTTTTTCCAATGGTCTCTAATAATTTAGCCTTATATGGTTCAAAGTTGACACCCCCTTGTACCAAAACTTGTAAATTTGGAAAGGAATGAATCACTGGCTTTCCAGTTTTTTCAACTATTCGATCAAAATACATTTGCATCCAAGGAGGTATTCCTCCCACTAAGGTTAAATCCTTTCCTAAGGTCTCCTCTACAATTTTATCTAATTTTTCCTCCCACTCCTCAATACAATTGGTCTCAAAGCTAGGTAACTGATTCCCTCTTAAATATTGAGGTATATGATGATTCACAATACCACTTAATCTACCTGTGGGGATTCCGCCTACACGCTCTAATTCGGGTGAGCCACTTAAAAAAATCATCTTTCCGCCTGCAAATTGGGTATTGCCCGTATTGGACATATAAGATAGAATGGCATTTCGAGCCCCTGAAATGTGATTCCCTATGGAATCCTTGGTGATGGGTATGTACTTTACACCACTTGTCGTACCACTCGTCTTGGCCAAATAAAGGGGGCGGCCCTTCCAAAGTACATTTTGTACTCCCTTTTTTATAAGGTCGATATAGGGTTTAAAGTCCTCGTAATCCCGAATGGGTACCGCCTTTTGAAAACTGGCATGATCATGAATAGCTTCAAAATGATGATCCTTCCCAAATTGGGTATTTTTTCCTATCTTAACTAATTGATTTAGAATATGTTGCTGATCAGAAATGGCGGTTCCTTGCTCCTTTTTGATTTGCCTATTTACCACAGAGGCAAAAGGTTTAGCAAGGATCGATTTTATATTCATAAGGACTTTTATAGGAGAATGGGTAAAGTTGAGCAAAAATAGGGACATTTTAATGGATCATCAAATGACTTTAGAGCCAAAAAATCAATAATAATGGGTTCAAATGGGTAAAAAAACAAGCTGTCATATTTTTTTTAGAATTAATTGCAATTTGGGATAATAATAATTACCTTTGCAATCCTAATTTTGGACATTTATGCTAGCAGTTGTAAAAATCTCAGGACAGCAATTTAAAGTACAAGCCGGACAAAGCTTGTATGTGCCGCACCTGGAAGGTAAAACAGGAGATAAAGTTGAATTCAACGACGTATTGTTTGTTGATAACAACGGAAGTATCTCATTTACGAGTAAAGTAACAGTGAAAGCTGAAATCTTGAACGATTTAGTTCAAGGTGATAAAGTAATCGCTTTTAAGATGAAAAGACGCAAGGGTTTCCGCAAGAAGCACGGGCACAGAACACATTATACTCAAATCAAAATTGAGAACATCGCTTAATAAAGCGACTAGTTCTAGTAAATAACTTTAGTAAAATAGAAATACTATGGCACACAAAAAAGGGGAAGGTTCCGTTAAAAACGGCCGTGATTCCCACAGTAAGCGTTTAGGCGTTAAGATATATGGCGGTCAACCGGCTATATCTGGCAATATCCTTATTCGTCAAAGAGGTACTCAATACCACCCTGGCAAGAATGTTGGATTAGGCTCTGACTTCACTATTTTCGCAATGACCAATGGCATTGTGGAGTTTAAAAAAGGTAAAAACAACAGAACTACTGTTTCCATATTACCAGTTCAAGAGGTAGCTTAAAAAATATTTTTTGTAGTTATAATAAAAGTTTTTAATTTTAGTGTATTATTTACTAACCATTAAATCTAAAAAACATGGCAACTGCAAAAAAAGCTGCTCCTAA
>JBAXVC010000007.1:0-104595 GCA_037129315.1 Chitinophagia bacterium
GGGGTCCCAGGATCATGCCCTGGTGGGCCCACTTGAAAATCAACCACTTATGATTCGTTTCATAGGTGGTTTTTTCTTTTGTGCCAGGTTTGTGCCAGGTTTTGTGTTTTTAGAGGGAAAACAGGAGTGAAAGGATGTGAAGGGGTAGAAAAATTATGCCTTAATAAAACTTAGCTTCCTTTTCTTTTTTTAGATAAGGCGTTGTAAAAAAAGTATACACTGTTTGATTAAATAAATGCTTATACGCTACTGGTGTTGAGTGGCCGGAGTTTGGTAAAATCCATAAGTTAGATTTCTTAATATTTTCAGCAATCTCTAGTGTATGTCTTGGTACAATCACATCCTGATCTCCTCCTATTACTAAGGTAGGGCTTTCAATTTTTTGTAAATCTGCATGCGTAATATGTGGCTCATATAATAATAGTTTCTGCAATTTTATTTGTCGCTTTGTTTCATTTGTTAATCGCGCATTATTTAGACTATCTAAAGTTTGTTTTACTAAATCAACTACCCAAGGGTCTGTACTCAAAATTGGATCTGGAATTAAATTAGAGCCAGTTACTGCTAATTTTTTGATACTGTTTTATGGGTAGTTAAATTTATATAATTTCTAAAATAAATTTAACTACCCATTTTAAACAAATACTATAGTCAATTTTACTTTCCTACTACTTTATACCTTAAGGCATTATTCTCTATAAATTCTTCAAAATAAACATTGTTACTAGAAACATAATATTTTTTATTATTAATAACCACCGCTTTACAATCCGCAGGCAAGGCATCTAGTATATCTCCTACATCAAATTGTTTTGTTTTAACAATGGTTACTTCTGGAATTGCTATATTATTAACTTTTGTAGAATCTGATACTTCGGTATTCAAAACTCCGTTTAAGCCTGCTACTAAATACCAAATAGTACCATCTTGTTTTACATATTCTTTATAATAAGTACCATTATACTCATAATATTTTTCATTATTTACCACTACAGTCTTGGCGTCCTTAGGAATTTCTGGAACACTTGCCCCAACTGGTGCTTGCACTACTTGATAGTTATTTTCTACTTGTTGATAATAAACACCACTATGATAGTAATAAGGAAGACCTCCAAAATTAAAACCCCAATATCCATAAGGTAAAGATCCTATGCTTAAACCAAAGGGTGGGAAAATGCTTCTATAATAACCACCATAATAATTAAAGAATAGTCCATTGTAAAAATAATAAGGCATGCCCCCGAATCTTATAGTTTGATAAGACCTTGGTAAACGGGTTAAAAACCTTTGTCCACCATTAAAACGCCCTATGGAAGATATATTTCTATTAATGCCAACCCCTACGCTAAAATTAGAACGGCCACCTCCACCAAAACTCCTGCTATATCCACCTCCAAAGCCAGCTCCAAAACCTCCTCTACTAAAACCTCCACCTCTGCCACCTCTTTGGGCAGAAAGGGAACTTGAACTAAAGGCCATTATAAAAATGGAAATAACTAAAAAGGTTAAATAAATACTCTTTTTCATAGCTATATAATTTTAAGTTATTAATTAAACGTTTGTAATTTAAAACGTTCATATATTAGACTACTAAAAGGTTCGTAGGTTTAAATTAATGGTAGGGAATTGTAAATTATATAGCCCAATTTAACAATTCATTAAAAGACCTCACCGAGATTGACAAAAATACCATTTGAGCCATCAGATCCAAAGGCATAGTCTATGCAAACATTGGTATTGGTATGCTTATTTATCTTAAATCTTAGGCCAAGTCCATAGCCTGGTGCAATAACACTTAACTCGGATTTAATATCCTTGGAAAAAGACTGCGCATTGGCAAAAACAACTCCGCCAATTTTACCATTGGGTGTTATGCCAAATCTATATTCAGATTCAAAATAAAGCATATTTTTTCCTCTATACCTGCCTTGTATAAAACCACGACCGGTATTATAAAAATCGTCCCAGCCGGTAGAAGGTAAAAATAAATAAGGAGGTTTACCCGAAAGGGTTAACCAATTATAGCTCCATAGGGCTAATAAATTTTTTGACTTTGCTGAAAGATGGATATACTTTCTGGCTTCTACTAATATAGTACTCCAATTATTATCGCTACCTAAAAATGTAAAATTAGGCCTGTAGGTTATCTTTCCAAACATACCATTTGTGGGTGTAATTTGATTCAACCTTGAATCGTATAATACACTTGCAGCAAGACCTACTGCTTTTTCTGAAGGACTATAACCATATTTTTCAAAAGGAGTTTTAGTATTAAAAGGTTTATCTACTTGTTCTATATTCCAATAGTGATCATAATAAATACCTAAACCTCCATAAAAATGCGGGGCAATATATTTAGAAATAGTTTGATGTAGTTTTAAATAATTATAATTTAAATTATAGCCATTGTCAATGGACGACCTCGGACCTAAGCCATAAGTAACAGATGGGTACTGCATATACCTTAGATCGGTGAAGAAATTATATTTATTGTTTTTAGACCAAATATTAGATTGAAAAGGAAGAAGAATTTGGTGATTTAAGGTATAGGTAATACTAGTATTAATACTTGAAATTTTATGATTCGTATCATGTATTTTACCAGTATAAAAACCCAAATTATAGTTTACAGCTGCAGCCCAATTGGTTTGTAAAGAATAGCCAATAGCAGGCAAAATAGTAGGGTGCAAAGTGCTATCTTGAGACCTTAGCTCAAAAAAACAAATAATTAAAACGAATAGAAGGGGGATTTTTTTCAAATTGAATTGTAAAGTTTTACTGATAGCTTAGTGTATTATTGGATTGAATTATAAGCTTATAGTTTAATATAAAAATAATAAATATTTTAATGCTAAATTTGCAAAAATTAGCCAAGCAGCCATAAATTATGCAAAAGTATCTATTACTATTATTAACGGTAAGTATAGTTCATACCAGCTACGCTCAAAAAACAGAAAGAAAAGGTGAATTTAATTTTGCTTGATAATATTCAACTTCTTCCCCTCTTAATATCATTCTATTTATCATTTCTATATATTCAATTCTTTCTTTTTTTTGTTTTTGAGATGAAAAATAGTTGCTTTCATTGTAATTTTTAGACTTATTATATAAGAATATCGCTAACTCTATATCTTCAGGGAAATAATCTAAAATCATATTAAATACATTAATTACACCAACTCCTAGGTATTTAATATCCTTTGAAACAAAATCATTTAGGGTTGTACCCATTATAGGAGTTAATTCAAGTTCTTTAAGTCTCTTATCTAGTTTTTCAGTTCCAATGAACATGTAGACATCTTCGATTTCGTAATTACTAAAAACACCATAGAATTCTGACATGGTTAAATATTTTCAACTAATTTAATTAATAATGTTCACTATTAGATACATTAGGAAATTTTGCTTATTCAAACCATGGTAGTGAAGTGCCAAAACCGCTGCCACTTGGTGATCTTGTGGTTGTAAATACAATTAATGATACTTTAAAATGGACAAAAGTTGATTCTGTGAAGGCATTTTATCATGCAGTGGGAACAGGTGATTTAAATGGTGATGGTTTAGTTGATGTTGTTGGAGTTCATTTATGGAGTCATTATTGGCCTGAAGGTGTGCATCCGTTTCTTCAAAATAAAAATGGAACATATAGTGAAGCAAGAAATTTAATATCAAAAAGTGTGTATGAAAATCGTTGTGGTTCAGGAGCTGTTTTAATTACAGATATCTTAGGTGATAAGACACCTGAAATTATAAGGGGTAGTTATGGTTATACAGGTGCGACTGGAGAAATAAAGTATGCTTTTCAAATATTGAGTTTTGACCCATCAACCAAACAATTTATAAACGCTTATGAGCCAAAGAATTTAGGAATGTTTAGTTATACAAGTTATGGAGGGCAAAATGCTACGTCTATGAAAACAGCTGATTTTGATCATAATGGGTTTAAAGATTTAGCTATTTGTTCGGAAGGCGTTCTTCCAACGGGAAAAAATGGGTCTATTATACAAATTTGGTTAAATAATGGGAAAGGAGAGTTTATTCCTGATCAATATATTATGAATAATGCTGATGATTCATTGAGTGTTAGAGAGTTTGAAGTTGCTGATATAGATAATGATGGCTGGCCTGACATTGTAATGCATGGCAATGGAGGTGTTACTTATCGAGGAAAGTTGCCTAATAGTAATTATGGCCACTTTTTTAAACTTAATAATTTAATTTGGAAAAATAACAAAGGGGTGTTTGACATTATACCTAATCAACTAAATGTTTATGATTCAACAAATATTGAATTAATTGGCAATAGTAATTTCTTGAAGGGTTTTATGGTTAATGGGAAATTGAAATATATTGGCTTCGAATCTGCTGATGCAATAAATCCAACAAAACTATACGAAATCACAGTTAACTTCTGTAACAACTTAATCAAACCCGCTTTTAGTTCTTCTAAATATTCCTTCTGCACTGGCGACTCCCTAAAACTTACAGTTTCAAATATTAACAAAGGTGATACCTTAAAATGGTATTACGGAAGCAAAAGTGATTTAACTAATTTGAGTAATAAAACATTCACAGATAGTACTAAGCTTTTTGTTACAAGAACAGATAGCTCAGGATGTGTAATTTCATCCGACACAGTTCAAATTAAAAAATATAGCATCCCTACTGCCCCCACACTAGTACGTGATGCCGATAATAACTTAGTATCAGGAGCTTCAGGCACTACTTGGTATAAAGATGGTGTTGCGATAACCGATACCACTCAAAAGTATAAACCTGCTGCAGCAGGCTCTTACACTGCAAAAACAACCACCAATGGCTGTACAAGTGCTTTAAGTGCAGCTTATTATTACTTGGTGACCGATATTATTAACTTAAGCAAAGACGAATACATTAAACTAGCACCTAATCCATTTGTCAATCAACTTAATTTTGATTTTGTAGTAAAGGGGTATCAGAAGCTAAACATTGAAGTATTTGATATCGCGACGGGTACAAAAGTGGCCAGTCAGCTAAATGTTACGGCAGGCAGCAGGATTGCTTTAGGTCAATTATCAGGAGGTACCTATATCATTAGGGTTACATCAAATGATCAAAAGATAGTGCAACAATTTAAAGTGGTGAAGATGTAAAATTAAACCAACTAATTTTAATCTTTATTGTTTAAATCATTAAACTTTGAAATCATAGTTGGATTTCCTTTAGTCAATTTTTTTATAGTTAAGTCGTCAGCTTTATCATTTGCTAATCTTAAATTATTTTCTGAAGATGTTAATGATTCTTTTGTTTTTTGAAGATTAACTATTGCCTTATCAATTTCAGCAATTGCTGATTGATACTGGCGTCTAGCCAAATCAAAATTCTTAGAGAAACCTTCTTTAAACTTATTAATATTATCTTCAAAATTTGTAATGTCGATATTCTCGCTTTTCATTAATGCTAGCTCTGCCTTATATTGCAATGAGTTCATAGCAGCATTTCGTAATAACGTGATAATCGGTATGAAAAATTGTGGTCTTACTATATACATTTTAGAATATTTATAGGAAACATCTACAATTCCAGTATTATAAAGCTCACTATCAGACTCAAGCATTGAAACCAAAACCGCATATTCACACTTCTTCTCATTTCTATCTTTATCTAATTCTTTCAAAAAATCATCATTTTTTTTCTTGGTTGCAGTTTCGTCCGCTTCATTCTTCATCTCAAACATGATTGAAATAATTTCAGTTCCATTTTCATCTTCCTCTCTATAAATGAAATCACCCTTACTTCCTGTGCTAGAATCATTGTCTTTACCAAACTTTGCTTTTGGGAAAGCAGTCGTGCGTAACTTATTAAATTCAATTTCGCAATGCTGCTCAAGGCTTTCACCAAGCATTTTTGTTGATAATTTTTGTTTTAAGTCTTTTCTAAAGTCTATCTCTTCATTCTTAATTTTGATAATATCATCTTTTGCTTTTAATTCGGCAGCATATTTTTCTCTCAATGTTTGTACAAGAACTTCCTTTTCCAATTCCTTATTTTTAAGGTCATTTTGTAAGTCATTACGCTTTTTTTCAACCTCACCAACTGCTTTATTAATTTCCAATTGTTTCTGTAATGCAGCATTCTCTAATCTAGATTTCATTTCAGCTAATTGCTTTTCCTTTTCGGCAAATGCTTGTTGAATTGTATTTTTTAAATTCGCTTCGGCCAATTTAACCGCATCTAATTTAGATTGCTCTGCAAGTTTTAGCCTGTTATGAATTTCCTCTTCAAATTTTTGATCTCGAACTTGCGATAAAATATCAGCATAACCAGCCTCATCAATTTTGAATGCTTTTTTACAATGTGGACATATAATTTCGTTCATCTTTTATAGTTTATTTATTAGCTTTTTTTACCCTGTTTTATACCCCCTATTGGAGTGTATTTTAAGACAAATCTAAGCGATTTAGTCGTTTTATCGATATCTATTGGCTAAGACTATGAAATTTAAGTTTAAGCCTTACTAAGTAATCAAATCCAAGGTTTTTAAAAAAACCAGCGGTAAATGTTTAAAAATTAAAAACTATCAATAATTTTAATAAAATATACAATCATGAAAACAACCAAAATTATTTATTGGATTTCAACAGGTATTATCTGCCTTTTCTCATTAGGCGCTACTCAGATGAATTCTCAAATGGCTATTGAAGGTGCCAA
Organism: Chitinophagia bacterium; assembly: GCA_037129315.1. GTDB lineage: Bacteria > Bacteroidota > Bacteroidia > Chitinophagales > Chitinophagaceae > Sediminibacterium. The sequence goes on from JBAXVC010000007.1 coordinate 6,691, forward strand.
TCATTTACTTATTCCTCGTTATTTAGGGATTGAAGCAAGTATTGGCCAATTAATAGGTTTGGTACTTTTAATCGTTCCAGCTATACCAGCTAGATTTAAAGAATGGGCTTATGTTGGCTATGGTATTATGTACCTAACTGCTTTAAACGCTCATTTAGCAGTGGGTGATGCATTTATACCTTATGGCTTAATGGCAATACTATTTTTTGGATTACTACTCACCTCCTATATTACATTTCATAAATTACAGGAAGCAAAAAAATAAAATTATTTACTTAACAAAAAAACAATGGGTATATCTAATCTTTTATTCCAAGACAGTTCGCTATGATTATCACCTGGGAAAAATTGGGTCATCCAATTCTTTTTTGAATAGCCTTTGCTTCTCATAACTATATCTACATTGTGTTGTAAGGGTGGATATAATGCATCCAATGTTTGATCACCATAATCAAAATAAATTTTATGATGCTTAGGATTAGGTAAATTATCCCTCATATAATTTAAAAAAGCATTAGGCACTGGATTATTGTCAACTGTAAATGAGCCAGGCCAGTGTGTACTTAAACATGCTGCACCTCCAAAAATGTTAGGGTATTCACAAATCGCATACATCGAAATTAAAGCGCCCATACTACTACCAGCAATAAAAGTATTCTCTTTGTCAGTATAAGTTGAATAATTTTTATCAATAAATGGCTTTAGTTCAGTCACTAAAAATTTTAAATAATTATCAGAAATAGGTTGAAAGGCTCCTTTAGATCTTGAAGCCCTTTGAAGTTGTGCATTGATTGAGTCTTTCTCGATGGTGGTTAAATTTTCAAAAGGCTTTTGCGGAAAATATTCAGAATGCCTTAAACTTTGTCCATTCCATATACCCACCACAATAACATCCTTAATTTTATGCTCATGTACTAACTTAGTAATCACATCATCTACCTCCCAACTCTGATGATTCCAGGTAATATCGGCATCGTAAAGGCCTTGTCCGTCTTGCATATACAAAACAGCATATTTCTTATTTTCATTATAATCTTCCGGCAACCATATATCTATATTTCTTGCATTTACATAATGAGAAGCAAAGTTTTCAACTCGTTTAATACTACCAGCAAAGGGCTTTGGCAATTGTGCATACGTAAGATGAACTAGAATTAAAAATAAAAATGTTAGGGATTTTTTCATAACTAAGGATTAAAATACCTATTAAAATTAAGATTTGTTTACCTATTATTTGTCAAATTTTAATATTAAAATTAGGATTACTTTACTATAAATTCGGTTTTGAAAGTTGGCGAAAGACTATAATTGAAAATATTATCTTACATTCAACTATAATAATATAATATGGAAGTACATCACCCGCATCATCCAACACATAAAAAGAAATGGTCCGAATACATTATTGAATTTATAATGTTGTTTACTGCCGTCACCCTAGGATTTTTTGCAGAGAATATTAGAGAGCATTTAGCTGAAAATACAAAGAAGAATGAACTAATGAAAATTGTATCATTAGATTTACAAAGAGACTTAAAACAATTGGAATTTCATCAACAAGACTATGCACTAAAATTTAAAACTTGTGATAGCGTGATAGATATGTTAAACTCAGATCCAAATAAAATAAATACACATACCTATTATTCACTTTTAGGAATCCATTTAGGCTATTGGAATTTTAATACCAATGACAAAAGCAGATCCGATGCTGATTCAAAAGGTTATTTTAGAAATTCAGAAAATACTGAATTGGCCTATTGTATTTCAAAATATAACTTCTTTTTACTCGATTTTAAAACAATCGAGGATGAAGCTACACGATATAGATTTAAATTGCAAGATGAAATGCAATACATGACCGAAGAAAAATATTTTAATAAATTAACCGTTCTTGATATAGGAAAAATTCCACAAACAATTGGGATAAAGGCGCCTGATAAAGCGGCTACAAACAGAGTGAAAAATATCACATTAAATTTTAAACATTTATATTTTGGTAGCATAAATGATATAGACTCACTTCATTTATACGCAAATAAAGCTATTGATTTAATTAATAAAAAATATAACTAGGCAGGAATTAAAAGCTGTGTATTATTTAAAATATTCCATAATTTCATCGGCTATTAAACGATGGCCCTTTTCATTGGGATGATTCACTTGCGACATATAATTGACTAAATCAAACCCTTCCTTTGTTTTATTTTTAAAGAGTGTATAGGTATCAATTAACCCCACTTTATAATATTTTGATAATTGTCTTATTTGATCAGCATGCTGGTCAAGAATGGAGTGATCATCTTTAATATCAACAGTTTGGTCAGGGCTCGGGGTTAATAAAATCACTTTAATATTTTTATCCAATGCAGCACGTATCATTTTTTCCCATGCTATCTTTGCACGAACTAATCCAATCCCTCTGTCGTTTAAAGCATAATCAATAAATACTACATCAGGTTTATGTATCAGCACTTCTGTCTCGAATCTTTTTTCGCCACTTTCTGAATTTTCGCCACCAATTGAAGTATTGATGATATTCACTACCGTGAATGGATATACAGCCTTTATTTGTTCCAAAACAAGATAGGGATAGGAAGCGAGTGTGTTTACAACTGGGGTCTTAAAATAACCTGCGGGCACGGAGTGTCCGTGGAAAACCAAATTAATGGTTCTGTTTTTTGGCCATTCAATCTTCATTTCAGCTTTAATTTTTTCCAAATAAAATACCTTGGATGCAACTTCTTGGCTATTGAGGTGTGTGCTTGATATTAAAGATACTATGAGTAAGGTTTTTATGTTCATACTTTACAGGTGTTGTATATCTTAAAATTAAGCTTTCTGTGTGACAATTAATTCTCTTCTGAACCATCTTCCTTTTTCTCTTTTGAAAATTCTAGCTTGCCAAAACGCCAGTTAAAACTTAAACCAAATGACCTAGAGGGTACATATCTAATTGAATTAGAATAAAAATTTGGACCACTAATTAATGTTTGTTGTTTAACAAATTCTGCAAATGGATTATTAGCCACTAATCCTAAACTACCTTTGTTTTTCCAAAATCGTTTTCTGACTGCTAAGCTATATGATGCATTGGCTGGATACTTACCTTGTACCTCATTTCGAGCAGAATTAAAATTCCCAAAGAATTCACTTACTAATGTTTTTGAAAATTCATAGGTAACATTAATATTCGCTTTATAATTTTGACTTGTTGCATTATAGTTTTGGTCAATGCTATTAATAATTTTTCGATAGTAATAAGACACATTAGTACGAACACTTAAAGTCCTCGAAAATTTAATATCTCCAAATATATTTAAACCCGTGTTTTTTTCTAACCCAATATTTTCACTTTTACTTAAGTTAACATTATAATATAAACTATCGCCAACTTGTATGCTAGGATAATATGTTACATAGGGCTGTATGTCTTGATCTGAATTGCGTTGAAATAAAGAAATCATTACGGAACCCTTCTCGCCAATTTGTTGATTATACGAAAGTTCGATTCGCTCTCCTAGCTCAGGCAGTAAATATGGATTGCCTTGATTCATATTTTTTGGATCAGTGCTATTGATATAAGGGTTTAACTCCTCATAACCAGGTCTATTAATTCTTCTTGAATAACTTAACTTAATACTATTATCCAAACCTAAGTTGCGTTTGAAGAAAAGAGAAGGAACAAAATTATTATAATTAGGATTGATCTGTTTGTTGGAAGAAGAATAAAAAGCATCCACATTTGTTTGCTCCCATCGTCCCCCTATTTTAACATCAACCCAATTTTTTATAGGAAATTCGATTTCAGAATAAAGGGCGATTACTTTATTCTGAAACATGAATGTATTTGATAAACTATTATTCAATTTTAATGGCTGTGTTGCAGATTGTGTCAATACATCTGTAGCACTATTGATATTAGTATTGATTAATTTACCGCCGGCATAAAATTTTAATTTATCTGAAATAGGTTCCGAATAATCTAATTTCAATTCAGCATCTTTTAAATTTGATGCTAAACTATTCTTACTACCATACACTAAATTACTAGCAGGCATTAGGTATTGTAATGCACTAGAATGTATACTGTTATTAGAATTACCTTCGTTATAGGCAATATTTAGCTCCCTGTCTGGTTTATCAAAATTGCGCTTATAACTTAAATTATAGTTATTCCCTTTCCCTAGATATGCATTTGCTGTTATATTATTTAGTAATGAATTCTGAATAATTCCAGCACCATCTATCTGACTCGAAAGTGTTTGATGATTATATCCTGTAGCGTCAAATCCATAATCATTGTTACTCAATGCCGCAGTGAAATTATTTTTTTTCAAATAGGTCCAATCAAAATTAATTCCCGAATGTGTGCCATGGCGTTTAACATCACTACTTCCTTCTTGTTGTATAAAGTTAGTAGAATGATTCATAGCATCAATAGTAGTTCTAGTCATGGTCCTAGGCGTAGCAGCTAATAAATTTTCATTAGACGCTATAAACATATTTACACCAAAATTATCATTTCGTGCAGCTAAATTCAAAGATCCATTTTCAATCAATGTCCCGATGCTTGTGTTAATATTTCCATTGTAACCCTTAGTTTTATTTTGTTTTAGTATGATATTGATGATGCCTCCTAAGCCATCTGCGTCATATTTTGCACCTGGATTCGTAATCACTTCAATACTTTTAATTTCATTAGCAGGTATGGACTGTAATACATCTGTAATGTTAGAACCAAATGCGACACTTGGTTTACCATTTATTAAAAATCGAATACTTGAAGTTCCTGCCAATTGTACATTACCATCAATGTCTACCGACACCATTGGAATTTTCTTTAATAAATCAGTAGCCACTCCAATTTGTGAACTAACGTCTTTTTCAGCATTGAAAACCATTTTGTCAATTTTATTTTCAATGGTTTTGGCTGAATTTTTTACAGTAACGGTTTGTAGCGATTTATTTGACTTTTCTAATGAAATGGTATTTAAATTTATTCTAAGATGCTTGTTGTCAATGTTTACATCATTAATCACATTGGTTTTAGCTCCTATATATTCTGCATGAATTGTATACAAACCTAATACCAATTCATTTACGATAAATTGACCTTGCGCATTTGTCGTAGCTCCATTGATTGCTATTGTTGTACCCTTTTTATAAATAATGATGGTAGCATATTCAATTGGTGATTGTGTTTCGGCATCCACCACTTTCCCTAAAATTTGACCATTCCCTACTACAATTTCAGATTTTTGGGCATGTAATAATATACATAAATTTAATAATGTAATTGTGATGAAATATTTAAGCATATTCTATTAAAAAATTGAGTAGGTAAATGTATGCAAAGTGCCTTAAAATAGGTCCACCGCTTATGTAAAATAGTCAAACATAATTTATTATATTTTAATTAATAATAATTTGAACCATTCGCATCTAATATTTGTTATTTTAGGGTATTCATTAAATAATATAATATGAAAAATAAAATTGCAATTGTAACGGGGGGTAGTCGTGGCTTAGGAAAAGACATGGCTATTAGTTTAGCAAAAAAGAATATCGATGTTATTGTGACCTATAACAATAATAAAGAAATGGCCATTGAAACTGTCGAAGAAATTAAATCATTAGGCGCTCATGGTGCAATAGCTCAATTAAATATGAGCGAATTTAACTCCTTAAATGGTTTCGTCAAAGAAATTCAAACTATATTAAATAGCGAATTTAAAGCGACTCAGTTTGATTTTTTAATTAACAATGCGGGTATGGGTAAAACCGTTCCTTTTATTGATGTTACTGAAGCTATTTTTGATGATTTCCTAAATGTCCATTTTAAAAGTGTTTACTTTTTAACTCAAAAATTACTTCCCTACATGAATGATGGTGGAAGTATCTTAAACATTTCATCTGGTACCACTCGATTTAGTAATCCAGGCTATAGTGTTTATGCTAGTATGAAAGGGGCCATGGAAATATTAACTAAATATTTAGCAAAGGAATTAGGCAGTAGGGGTATTAAATCAAATATTGTAGCACCAGGCCCTATTGAAACTGATTTTAATAACGCCGCTATTAGAAATAACCCCCAATTTAAAACCATGTTAGGTAATATGTCTCCATTAGGAAGAGTAGGCGCCTCGGATGATTTAGGAGGGGTCATTGCTTTTTTATGCTCAGATGATGCAAAATGGATTAATGGCCAAAGAATTGAAGTGAGCGGTGGTATCAACTGCTAAATAGTCATTCCTATTGCACTATTATTGGTAAAAAAAATAAAAATTATCCTTAGAAATTACTTTTATTATTAAAGTAAATTTGTATTTTAGCCATTCAAAAATAAAAAATTATGAAAAAGATGATTTGCGCAATTTTAATGAGCACATTATTATTTGCTTGTACCAACCAAAGTGCTCAAAAAGAAAAAATTGAAAATGACAATGTTAAATTTTACGGCAACGTTTGGGAAGTGGCAATCAATGAAGGCAGAATCAATATTTTAGATACTGCTTATGCAAGTGACGTGGTTTTACATACAGTACCGGAAATTAAAGGGAAAGACAGTGCTAAAGCTTATTACGCTAATTATGTAACTGGATTTTCGAACAGACAATTTATAGTGAAAGAAATGTTTGCTAAAGGAGATAAATTAGTAAAATATTGGGAATTTAAAGGTACACACAGTGGCCCTTTCTTTGGCATACCTGCAACTGGTAAAACAATTGATGTAATTGGTTGTACCATTGCTACTATTGTAAATGGTAAAATTACCGAAGAGCAAGACTTCTTTGATAATTATGAATTCTTAAAACAAATTGGAATTATTAAATAGCATTCTCCCAGTTTTATACCAAAAGGCCATCTTTTATTAAGATGGCCTTTTTTTTGTATATTTAACTATATAGGATATGCTAAAAAATAAAACTTATGCTATGAAAAATATACTTACCCTACTTTTGAGTGGTGTGACGCTATGTAGTTTTAGCCAAAAAATTCAAGTATTACCAAGTGCCAAACAAGTTGAATGGATCAATAATGAAATTGGTGTTATCATCCATTTAGACATTAATATTTTTGAGCCTACTACTTTTAACTACGAAAAAAAAGAAACGCTCCCTGCTTTAACCGCATTTAATCCTTCTAAACTAAATACGGACCAATGGGTTTTAGCCGCCAAATCCGCAGGAGCAAAATACGCAGTCCTCACAGCAAAACATGGAACGGGTTTTTGTTTGTGGAATACCAAAGTGCACAATTATCATACAGGAAACACACCTATTCATAAGGATGTGCTTGCGGCATTTATAAAGTCTTGTAAAAAATATGGTATTAAACCTGGTGTATATTATAATACCAATATGAATACTTATTATGGTGCAGGATATAAACCCATGTCAGATGCAGATAGAGCAAAATACAATCAAGCAGTATATCAACAATTGGAAGAACTTTGGTCACAATATGGTTCCTTATACGAAATTTGGTTTGATGGTGGAATTATGTCAGATAAAAAAACAGGTATTGCAGATAAAGTAAAAGTTTTATTAAAAAAATACCAACCCGATGCCTGTTTGTTTCAAGGTCCTCCAGGAATGAATAATATTTTAAGATGGGTTGAAAATGAAGACGGGCGAACACCCTATCCATTTTGGAGTCGTATCAATTCCGTGATTAATAATAAAGGGCAAGAAGAAATTGTCAATAGCAAAGGGGATCCTAATGGTAGATATTGGGTGAGTGCTGAAGCGGATTTCCCTAATAGAAATAAAAATGCGTGGAATGGCGGCTGGCTTTGGAGAGCCAATGAAGAACAGCATTTATTTACTGCAAATGATTTAATGAGCAGGTATTATACTTCTGTGGGAAACAATACCAATATGCTTATTGGAATGGGAATTGATACTTCAGGACTTTTCCCTGCAGCGGATGCTAAAATTTTTAAAAGCTTTGGTGAAAAATTAATAAAAAGAAACAAAGCAGTACTAGATTCCATAAACGGCTTAGGAAATCAACATACCATTTCATTTAAGAAACCCACTAAAATAAATGAAATTGAAATAAGTGAGGATATTGCTAAAGGTGAAAACATTCAATCCTATCGTGTCGAAGGGTTACAAAAAGGAAAATGGAAACAAATTGCCGAAGGTATTTCAGTTGGTCATAAGCGTATTCAGCAATTTAATGAATTAGAAGTTGAGGCTTGCAGACTCATCATTATGCAATCAAGCAAAACGCCCATTATTAAAAATTTCAAAGCCTACTACTTTCAGCCATATCAAAAAAATGAGGATTACATTTTTATTCAAAAAGAAGAAAGAAGAAATGATACTACAAAATGGAAGCTTGTTTGGGAAGATAATTTTAACAAAGGAAGTTTAGATACTAATTATTGGGACCGTATTGGACTTTTTACAACACCTAAATGGAAGATGCCCGTTGAAAAATGGAAAGAAAATATGGGCTGTTTTAGATACATTAGCGCTACCAACGACAGCGTGGTTAAGTTTGATAAAGAAAATATTTACCTAAGAGGCATCATTAATAACGACACTATTAATGGTGATCCACGCCCAATGTTAACTGGAGGTATTTATAGTTTTAACAAATTTGCATTTCAATATGGAAGAATTGAAATTAGAGTAAAATTAGATTCTGCCTATGGTGCTTGGCCTGCCTTATGGATGCTTTCTGAAAAAGATATTTACCCCAATCAACACAATGGCGAAATGGATATCATGGAAAAATTAAACCATGACCAATTTGCATACCAAACAACACACAATCATTATACCATCACATTAAAGCAAGACATCCCTAAAAAATTCAATACTGGAAAAATTGATCCTAATGGTTACAATGTATTTAGTGTGAGCTGGTACCCAGATAAATTAGTTTATGCTATTAATGGAGTGGAAACCATTACCTATCCCAAAGTGCCTGGCGCGGGAACTTATCAATGGCCCTTTGATCAACCCTTTTATTTAATCATTGACCAACAATTAGAAGGAAGCTGGCCAGGTAAAGTAACCCAACCCAAAGAACTTCCCATTAATATGGTAGTGGATTGGGTTAGATTATATCAATAATTTAAGGACACTCCAAATAATTTCCGAGCAATCGCATCTAAATCCTGCTGACTCCCCTTAAGATGAATGGTTCTTTGTATATGTGATTGGGAAGCACCTGGAGCCAAACTTAATGCAGGTGATGAGCTTTCTAATTCATAAAATTTACCCATTTGTTTCCCATTGATAGGACCATCTGTATAAGCATTCAAAGCGTCTCCTTTAAAAGGATCTATTTGATTTTTCCATAATGAGTTTACATAATTCGTTTCTCCTTTTGGCATAGTGAATTGAATGATCGTTAATACTTTATTTATTGCATCAAAACTTGCAGCCATTGCCATTGCCCTTTTTGGTGAAAGTCCAATTTTACTTCTTTGTTTGGCATCTGCTTTAAATAATAAATAACCATCTCTCACTTTTAATCGAGTCGTATCTAATTTACCAAAATAATCATCCGTCACTATTTTTCCTAACACACTAGTGTCCCCTTTGTTAAAAGGAATTAAAACGGTGGTTTGATCATTTGCTTGAAGCATACTTAATATCCAAATAGATAGTTGCCCAGAATCCTTTGTCCAAGCAAGTTTCCCTTGATTGGTTACGGTATTCTCCGATTCAAAACCAATGGCCTTTACAGACGCCCCCATGTTTCCACCAATATATTGAGCAACAGTGTCCCTATTTAAAAGTTTAATTTTTCTATTTACTTTTAAATCAAGTGATGTGCCTGTATAATTAATTAGATGTATGTTTTTGTTAAACTGAACTTCGGTGTTTGTCTTGTTCACTAATTCAAAACCTTCGGTATCTAAACTAGGCGGCACAAACCAATTATCAAATACAAATTCAGATTTAGGTTTAAAAAATATGGAGAACTGTCCTCCTTCAGGGCCTAGCCAAAATCTTTCCTCCCCACCAAATGCATTAAAATGAGCTGTGCTTTTTTGGGAAGCAATTAAGTCATGATTAATCCATCCAAAGCTAAATCCTTGATCCCCTTGCGCGGTACTTGTCATGACACGACCTTGGTATTGAGGTAATACTAAAATTTGAGCATCCCCTTCACTTAATACAACCATATCTGGATGGTATTTTTTTAAAAAAGCTTTATCATAGCCAAAACTTCCTTTTTCAAAAGGGGCAGTTGTACAAGCTGCAAAGGCAAGAATAAGGATAATTGAGATTATTTTTTTCATAAAATTAAATTGATGATGGATTATATATTTTTAACAACAACCTGGCGCCCCACTGCATTCTTTTATTTGAATTTCAGTGCGCCCAAATTTTATTTCAGCTTCTGTTGCTTCTCTAATTGATTTGATACATATATGATAATGTAAATTTTCTCCTGCCAATGGGTGATTGGCATCTATTAACATACTGTCTTTATTTTTTTGTAATAAAAGGGCTTCCTGTCCTCCTGGAATTTGAATAGTACTGCCTTCTTCCAACTCATCCACATTATCAAATAGCTCATTTTTTAATGAATAGATTAATTTTTCACTTTTTAGTCCGTAGGCATTTGAAGCTGTTAACAATAATTCTACTTGTTCATTTACATGATGTCCTTCAAGCGCTTTTTCTACTCCTGGGAAAATAGCCATCGACCCATGTACATATTCCTCTGCATCAAAATCTAAATTCGAAAAAATGATGCCTTGGCTTTCAATTGAAATGGTATAATGAATACCCACAACTTTGTTTTTACCAACTTGCATATTAGCTCAACTTGATTTGTAAATATTGCCCTTCCTTTATTTCAATCTTATTATTAAACAGTATCATGTATGCTTTACCTATTTTTTTAACACTTGCTTGAATCTCATTGCCATTTAATACAGCAGATACATGGTTTGTTACCATATCGGCATCAAATGAAAATGTATTTAAAAATAAGCTGCCATATTTAACTTGTAAAGAAGCAGTAAATAAATTGTTATTTGTATTTTGTTCATAAGAACCCCAAGCAGTAGCGGCGGTAAAAGGAACTTTACATTTTTGAGGATTCAATTGTGGCGCAAAACGAATATGTCCATTAGGACCATTGTATTCAAAACCACAGGCCGAAATAAAGGTACCATAACTCGCCATCGCCCTCGCATAGTGATCACTACATTCAATCTCATTAAAAGGATTGCGTTTCCCTGCATGGTATCGGTCATGTATCATGCGCGTTAAAATTAGTGACTCATCTATCATTCCTTCTGACATCATATGTGCTGCCACCTGATGTTCAAATCCACTCATACACTCATGAAAATAACCAAGCTGCCAAGTTTCATTGTTACCATATGGCTTTGCTTCATTTTTAGGATTGGTATTCATGACCAGTCCTCCTTCCCCTGCTAAAGCATAAGGTCTCCATCCTCTTCTTTCTTTAATATACGGCCCCACATCTGGTGTAAAATTATATTTCCATAAAGCTTTTAATGCAGAAATGGTTTTTTCCTTATTTAATATTCGGCCCAATCCTACTTGATGTGCCCAACTTTGTCCATACACTTGATCAATGTGACAAGTATTATAAGAACCTAATTTTTCTCTTCCTTTTATTTCATCTGCTTTATGTATAAAGTATTCACCATTAAAAAGTTTCTCTTCCATATTCTTTGTTCCAATGGCAACATAGTTCGCACAAATAGTTGCAAAATTTGAATCACCCATTTCAATAGCCATTTGCTCCCCAGCCTTCACAGCAGCAATACATAAACCAACTAACCAAGCTATCTCGCCATCCCATACCGCATCTAATGTATTTTCAATAGGCGTATCCTCCATCCCATCTTTATTTCTATCTTGATTAATCACCCATGTGGTGGCCAACTTTATATTTTTCCAATTTTTTTGCAAGAATTTTTTATCGGGTGACATCTGATGTTCTCGATATATTCGAAGAATGGTTCCAGCTTGTCCATCTATAGCTGCTGTTTTCACCACTTCGCCTCTATACCAAATCATGCCATCTGCAGTTAAGGATAAACCCAAATCAATGCGCTCTCTTGTATCTCGCTCGACCGCCGGGAAAATACGTCCCATGGCCTGAGCATACTGCCATACATGCATACAGGTTCCCTCGCAACATCCTACTCCTTCCCAAGCATAAAAACGTCCGCTTTCAAATCTATGTGCAGTGGTTGTAGATAAAGTAGATATGTTTAAAAAGGTTCGTTCCAAAAACCACCAAGGCAATGTTGAATCATACCATGTTGTTTTCCATAAATTAGTTTGAGTAGCTAATTGCGTAAAATGAGTATGAATATACCTAGCCACTTCGGTTGCGTTTTTAAATTTTTGATTATAAAAACGGCCCTTGTCTTTTATCACAGGATTTAATAACAGATTACTAAAATGCCATGATATACTATAATGAGCATTAATCGTTTGACCTCCTCTTATAATATGTTTTGAACAAACAGAATTCATCAAAGGGCCAGCGCTCACTATTTTTTCTGTCGTATTTTGATTCTGTGCTGTAAACGAATCTGCTGTAACGGGTAAAGCAAATGAGGTATTGCCCCATGACTTTGCATTCATTGAACCGATGGCCATAGTGCCATAATCTGGTTGCTTGGCCTGATCTACGGCACCATTGTCTTTGATACTACTTGTTAAAAGTGTTGCCCCATTCATAAGTTCAAAATGATTCACTCTAGTATCTGTAATTTTTATAGCATGAGGTGATACTTTATTTTCCAACCAACCTAAAATAGATACTGTAATGTCTTTTTTAGTATTATTTTTTATAGAAAAAGAATAGATGGTACAGGGTAGTCCAGAATTATTTTCATCTAATGGTATAAAGGGAGAATACACATCTGCAATAATATCTAAGCCTAAATTTTTATCTATATAATGAATTTTTGCCATGGGGTAAGTAGCTTCAAAAATGATATCATCCCAATCAGCTGCCTCCATTTTTTTGATAATCGTATTTTTGCCAGAAACTATTTTGAAAGCAAATCCTTGTTCTAATGGTCTTATATTTTTTGCTGGTTGAACATAAGCTGACCCATCCTGTGGCCTTACTTTTTTTCCTACATGTAAATCCAATCCCCAATCAATTGTCTTAGGATCTATTCCAGTTTGATTTGCATTAAAAATGTCCCATAACCAAAGTCGACCATCCCCTCCTAAATAAACAGTACCTGTGAAAATACCACCCACTGGCATTCCGATAAATTCTAATTCGTTTTTAGTTTTTTTATAGGAAGTAGCGAAACCTCGATGATATAAGGATTTGATCCATTGTGGATCTAATTTTTTATCAATTGGAATATTGTGTAATAATGGACTTTGAATAAAAGGCCCTGCAATGGCTTTTGCTGGTGAATGATAAATACCTGCAGCTAATAATCCTGAACTTTGAATAAATTTTCTTCTTTCCATATCTCAAATTTTAAAAATCTATTTTTTTATAAAAATTACTTACTCCCTTTTAAGGTATTTTGAATGGTTTCAACTAATCCGTTTTTTGAATAGTCATGACCTAACTGCCAAAACATGATACCACCTAATTTATGTTTTAAAAGATATTTAGTTTTTGCTTCTATGCTGCGCTTATCGTCAAAAGTGGCATAATACTTTGTGGTTGGATTAAAGGCATATGGAGCTTGCGCTTCCTCATCCCAATAAAATGTATAGCCAGATTTTTCTGAAATGCGATTAGGGAATTCATTGTAGCCAATAAATTGTTTAAATTTTCCACTTTGATATAAACCATTATTTTCTTCAGATGCCACTTCCCATGTTCTTGCATAAAAGGCAGCTCCAATAATCATTTTTTTAGCGGGCACTCCTAATTCTAATAAAACATTGACACAATGATCGGTAGATTCTTTTTGTTTTGCTGTACTAAACAATGCGCTATGGTGTCCTGTTACAATCGAATTACCTCCAACTAAATCATAGGTCATCAAATTAACATAATTAACATAAGGCATTACCTCCTTCCAATCAATGGCTTGTTTAGCAAATTTTTCAAACCCTCCTGCCGCAAAAGTAATAGTCGCTTTTTTGCCTAATTGATTTCTTAATTCTTTGACTAATTCCGTAAAATTAGGCTTATCCTCAGGAGTAAAACGGTGATCTGGATATCCAGCAATAGCAGGATATTCCCAATCTAAATCAATGCCATCGGATCCAAAATAGTCTGATAAAGATTTTATTGAAGCCGCGAAATTACTACGGCCTTCCTTGGTACTAAACACTTCAGAACAAGGAGCACAACCGCCCCATCCACCCAATGAGAGCAACACTTTCAAATGTTTATTTTGCGATTTCATCGAAACCATCTTTTGAATGATTGCGGTATCCTTAGCACTTTTTAATTTTAGTTTATCCCCTTCTAAATGACCAAAACAATATATAATATGTGTGAAATTTGTAGCATCGAAAGAATCTAGCTTTTGTATATTTCCTGAATAATATGCAAGCACTGCCTTCTTTTGAGCAAATAATGGACTCATTAAAAATAAAAATGCAAACCCTAATACAATCGAAAATAAAATTGTCCTTTTCATACTATTCCCATTTTAATTGGTAAACTTTTTATTGCGCAACATGATCACGCTTATAGTGATTCATTAATTCATCTCCGCCAAAATCATTTTTCAAATCCCTTATTACAGAATGAATATGATTGGCATTGTTTTGAGTATTGTCGTATTCTATAATAAAACCAGGCCCTTGCACTCGATAGTAATTAGGTTGCCCTATATTATTTTCAGTACTTCCTGCCCATGCAAATAAAATAGCATCTAATCCAGCTACTTGTATTTCCTTTAACATGCTTTCGGCAAATAAATGAGTATACCTATAAACATAAACCTTAATTAATTTCAACAACAACGCTTGTTGCACTTGATTTAATTCGGAATATTTTATTCCTATTTTTGGATTGATATCCGCACTTCGTTTGTCAAAAGATAAAATATCTTTATAGGCTATTGTATCTATGATGGCTTTTTGTAGTTGTAATTGCGTTAATGTTTGTAGTAACTGAAAACCTTCCTCTTTTTCATCTTTTAAAATTTCCTTCCCCTTACTGGGGCCAGTTAATACAATTGCCGGATTGGTTCCTAAAAATCCGGGCGTACCTGATACCATTAATTTTTTATCAAAAGAGAAGGTATAAGAAATATGATGGCCTTCAAAGCGCCAACCCCAAATGGTTTTATTAGATGGAATTCCAAAAACAGAAAAATGATAATTGCCTGGATCGCGGAATTTATCCTCGGGTTTTCTGTTCTCAATTTCCTTTAAAATGGATTCCATGGCAACTATATCAATTGCATTTTTATATCCCTTTTCGCTTAAACAGGACTTCAGTAATACAAGACCAGCTTTAGTTTGCTCGGGATTCAATTCGTTAAATGTAATTCCTTTCCTTTCGATAGGCACAAAATGAAAATTATACCGCTCATTATCGTCAAATGGGAATAAGGTTTCTAATTTTTGTTCGCTACTTAATAAAGAAATAAAATGATTAGCCTTTGCAACCGTCTCTTGTGCTTTAATAGTGATAATAAATACAACGAGGTTGCAAATAAGTAATAATGTTTTTTTCATTAATGCTAGCCTTTAGAAGCGGTATTTAATTTTGTGTACTTTCTATAGTTAATGAATAACACTACTAAAATGATCACTAACCCAAAAAATTCTCTTGATTCCTCAATCCATGGTTGTTCGGCTTTCATAGTAGCTGCAATATTTGTTGCATCATGGTATTTTATCCAATCAACTATACCATTTTTATCTAATAATTTATACAAAGCATAAATAGTAAAAAATATAAAACCGCCTATATATGCTTTCTTATGAAATTGATTACGAGCAGCTAAATAACAAAGAAATGCTGGATATAAATAAATAGGTATCCATAAATAAGGATCAGGGTCATTATATTGTACTGCAGCAAAAAGAATAAAGATGAGAACAAATAAATAATTGAATAATTTCATAAAATTAAAATATAATGGCCAGTTGTAAAAAAGGGAATTTGGTTTAATGAATTTAGAACAATTTGTGCTAATATACCTTAGCGAGGGGCCTAAAAATGATGAAAATTAACTACTCAAATGCTATCTTATAAGAGCAGCACATGCTAATAATTTGATATTTATCCCTTAAATTACAATTAGTATGAAAAAAATATACTTATTGGGTACTTTATTGAGTGTTTTAGGATTGATTTTGCCATGTGATGCTCAAAAGAACATTATAGGCAATACTCAAAAAATTGGGAAATTAGAGGTTGCCCAAAGGGACTTGCCCTCTCAACTAAAATGGGATGAAGCCTTTAAAGCCTGTGCCAAACTAGGCCCCGGTTGGCGTTTACCCAACAAGGAGGAGCTAAATTTATTATACTTAAATAAAGCAAAAATAGGTGGCTTGTCGGGACAATATTATTGGACGGTTTCCGAAAGCAGTGATGGTCGAGCTTGGTTACAATTTTTTAATGATGGCACACAAGATGATTACTATAAGATAAGCAAATGCTGGGTGAGAGCCGTGCATGATCTATAATTATCTCATTAAAATAAAGGACCCTGTTTTATTTACTGGAATATCCTGCCCAGTTTTATAATCCTTGTAATGATACTCTAACAAATAGCTATAGCCATCCATTTCTTGCATGACCCCTTTTTGATTTCTTCCATCCCATCCATTATTGATATCATTTGTTTGAAATAAGATTTGACCCCATCTATTAAATACTTTAAAACTAAAAGCCCCTGTAACTCCAGCGCTATATTCAACTTTTAGTTTATCATTTAGTCCATCATTATTAGGAGTAAAAGCATTGGGCAGACTTACATACACTTCATTAGTTACTATTATTTCATATTCATCTGTCACAGTACAAGATGTAACTGTGTCGGTTCGTGTAAGTGTATAGTCCACCGATTTTTCTCCTTTAAAAATTGGATTAGGTATATTATTATTTGATAAATAAGTCCCCGGACTCCATTTATACATAACATAGCCAGGATCAATTTTAGTAACTAAGGCAACTTCCTGATTAGCTAAAAAATATAATTTATAGGCAGTGGGAGTTGCAGCAGCCAACACTTTTACCGTTTTGCCAATTGCTTGATAATAATATTTTGGACAGTAATCATTGGTCACATTTAATTTTATTGTGTAATCTCCTCTTGATAAAAATTTATGGGATCCAGGATTTGCTTTTAAATAATTAGCGCCGTCCCCAAAAGTCCAATTATAATGAACACTATATTGATCAATTGCATCGGTATGAATCACTAATGGTATACCTATACAAATGGAAGGATTCGTTGTAAAAGAATACTTAGTAATATTAAATGAGGCAATTTTTAATGCTGGCGTTAGCAATGAATTACATTGTCCATTGTTCATCGTAATTTGATATGAACCAGGAGTGTTATGACGATAACTACCCATACTAGTCGTTTTCACTAAAGTATCATTGCGAAACCAATTATAAAAAATAGCATTGGGCCCATTCCCTGTTAAGCTTACTGAGTCCCCATTACAAATTACAGTATCACTAACTGAAATAGTTGCAACAGGTAAGTCTACTACTTGAATTTTAAAATTATTTTGAAATGGATACACACATTTTTTACTATCTGTTACCTGAATTGATAATTGTGCCTCACCCGGTAAAAGACCTATTATTTTATTATCTATGATGGATGCATTTGGATTTTCAGAAGTATATAAATAACTAAAGACAGGTAATCCCCCATTCGTTGTTGGAATTAAATTCATACTATCTTTTAAACATAAATAATTTATTTGTGTTTGAATGATGGGTATTTCAGGAGGTGGCACAATTTTGATATCCGTTTTAGCTTTATTAAAACAAGTCACTCCCGAAAAAGCAGTAAGTGTAATTGGATAATTTAAATTTAAATGACTAGGTGCTGAAATATTTGCGTAATAATGCTCGTAGGTTTTATGAATAGTAGGATCGTTGGTTGGATCATTAACCACCGAATCGGGTGCGCCATCTCCCCAATTCAATACTAATTTTCCAATATCCCCAAAATCAACCCAGGACGTATCTATAATTTTAACCGATTGATTACTACAAAGTGCAGTATCATTGATTATTTTGAATTGCGCTTTTGGCACAGCTCCATTCACTCTAAAATGAGAAGTATCGGCAGATTCACAACCTGTTATTTTATGTATAAGCTTTAAGGAAACTTGATAATCACCAAAATCATTGTATTGAACAATTGGATTTTGATCAGTTATAGCTGCTGTTGGAATAGTAGGAAGTTTTTTCCCTGCGGGAGGCACTAGATTAAAATTCCATAAATAATTAAATGAATTAACTGAGTGATCTGCGAGGAAACTAGTATCCTTAAATTGGGCATACTTATCATTTAAACAAACCTCAGGCATTTCAAATCCTACAGTTGGATTAGGATTAATATAAATAGATTTAATTAGGGTATCGCTTTTGCATCCTAAACTTGACTGTACTGCTAATTTAATTTGATAGTTACCCCATATATTATACTTTTCGTTGAAAGGGGTATTAGTAATCTCATTTCGAATAGTGCCATTTCCAAAACTCCAATACCAATGAGTAATATTATCTAAATCAGCTTTTGAATTGTCGCTGAATAATAAATCCCTTTGCTCACACTTGATGGTGGCTATATCAAAATCTGGTACTGGCAATTTATTTACGAACATTGTATCCTTTTCATTATTAATATTATCTGTGACCACACATGAATTTGAATCCTTAATATTTATAATACTATAAATGGTATTTGTAGTAGGAGCAATAGTAAAATAATTAGGAGACTGTGCAATATTTGAAATGATCGTATTTGAAATTCCATTGCTGTACTCTAATGTCCATGGGGCTTTCCCGTTTAATTTATAATGAATATCTTTTGTACTCCCGATACAAACTGAATCAGTTGACTTTATAAAATCGATGGTGGGCTTGGGATTCACTTTAACAAGAACACTGTCCTTGGATAAACCACACCCATTAACATTGGCTTCAACTACATACATCCCAGAATCTAATAAACTTGCATTGGAGATGGTGGGGTTTGCAATAGTTGAACTAAAATTGTTAGGCCCCGACCATTTGTAATTTACATTTTGTAAATCTATGGCCGATAATTTAATTTCAGATCCAAAACAAGTAGTAGATGTAATCACAGGGGATAATACGACTTGTGCATAGTTTGAAAAATAACCTAGGCGAGAACCACCACTACTCGTATTTAAAAAACCTAAATGAAATAAACCAGTACTATTGGTAACCGAAGTAGCTTGTGTAGTAGTAATTAAATTGTTGATGGTGTATATTGAAGAAACATCAATCCTTGCATACTGCCAAACATTATTAGTTCCATTCACTGGACTAAACATTGAAGACTTTATTAATCCTGGAGTTCCATTAATTAAAAAGCTTCCAATATCATCTGATTTACAAAAAAGGTTTAGATAAAATTCACTTGAATTAGGTCTTACAAATGAAACTGATTGTGATCCTGTGCATTCAGCACTTGGTAATGAAGTGGCTGCTGCTTCGGTACCTGTTCCTGTTAATTGAAATACATAAACAGGCTTATCTGTAGTGATATATGCAGTGGGATCCGATAATAACAATTCATAATGCTGTCCTTTATTGAATTTTTGAGTTAGAGGAATCCCATTAATAAAAATTTCTGTATTATTCTCGGTTGGCCAAATGTATATAAAGTCTGTTTGTGGAAAAACAGGATAATTTAAAACCCCTTTTACAACGATAAATTTTTTACCAGTATTATTTATAGGCACAATTTGATCCCCAATAAGATCCCATCCAATAATCACGATAGAGTCATCATAAATTGTTACACAGATGGGCTTATTTGATTTAACTTCAGAGCCTCCAAGATGTGTAGTAACTGAATAATTTATTGCATTAACAGCGTAGGTTTGACCTTTATTTAAGTATACTGTATAAGTAACACCAGGTAGATGTCCAGCTTCATCTTTATTGGTCAAAGTAATATCTACTTGTGTATTATCTTCTGTTGCAATAATTGCAAAACCATTATGTGCTGGAAATGAATAGGGAGTGCCATATGTTCCATTTAAACAGCAACTATTATCAAATCTTGTCTGTGCAGGAATTATAAAATCAATCCCCTTTGATACACTTCCCTTTAGTGGAAAAATTTCTGGGTTATTAATATATGTGATTTCATAATAAGCAGATATGGAGGTGGTAGAAGAAATTAAGATACCATAATTCAATGCGGTGTTGCCTGGCTTATTTTCAATAATAGGTAGATAGGGAGTAAAATCAATACTATAAGTTTGATTAGCTAAAACAGTAAAAACTATAGGGGTAAAATTGGGATTAGCGGGTTGCGAAATAGTAACAGTCGCATCCTTAGAATATGCTGTTATCCTAAAAAAAACAGGATTGTCTCCATGATCAATTGTCACTTCGGGCGCTGCGAACCAAAATTCCCTATCCGATTGCGCCATGACAGAAACTAATAAAAAACACCCTACAAATGTGAAAAATAAACGTTTTAAAGTATTTAATAACGGGGTGGGCAAAGACATTTGTAAATTTACTAAATAAAACGGATGATTTAAATCAGATAAGTATAATATAATTGGATATTTTGTATTTTAGTAGGCGTCGTATATAATTGGTTCATCTCTTAATTAAAATTGCAACTATGGGCATTATCCACACCATCCTTGACCAAATAAAAGGTTTTTTTGGAATGACAGGTTTACTTGAAATAATTAAAACAGGTAATTACCAATCGCTGCTTACCTATCAAGGTATTACAACCGCGCTGCAACCCTTGCTACCATTGGTTTTAGTCTTAGAATTAGTCAGGGGTTTGTTGTATCGAAAATTTAATGTGATCAATTATAAAATTCCTCTTTTCTCTTACATATTAAATGCAATTTTAGGTAGGTATCTTTCCATTGGAATGGCTATTATTATGATTGGGCTATTTGAAAAATATGCCATTATACATATTAGCTTTACTTGGTATTGGTTTGTATATGGCTATATCATTTGGGAATTTTCCCACTTTATCTATCATTTTTTAGGACATAAAGTGCGCTTATTTTGGTGTCTTCACTCCACACATCACGCACCAGAAAGCATGAATCTTTCTATTTCCTATTCACACTTTTTTTTAGAAGGTCCCTACGCTGATATTATTCGCACTTCAATTTGCATTTTAGCAGGCGTGCCGCCGCCTATGTTATTTGTGATTATGTTTGTAGATGGCTTCTGGGGTTCATTTATTCATATTGGAGATACAGTAATAAAAGATGCTAGATTAGGATTTTTAGGAAAATTAATTTTAACGCCTTCTCACCATCGTGTGCATCATGCTAAAAACCCAATTTACATGGATACCAACTATTGTAATTTGTTAAATATTTGGGATAAGGTTTTTAAAACTTACCAATTAGAACTTAAGGAAATTCCAGTTGAATATGGGATTACTAGAACAGTTAAACCAAATCATTTTTTGGATGCTTATTTTGGAGAATTTATTGAATTAGGAAAAGATGTTTACCATGCACCTGGTTTCATCAATAAAGTTTTATATCTTTTTATGCCCCCAGGATGGAGCCATACTGGAGATCATAAAACCGCTAAAGTAATGAGAGAAAAATTTTTATCTTCGGCCTTAAATTAAATATTACATAACCTTATATTACTATCTATTATGAGCTTACCTACCAACAATAGCAACTTTGTACATCATGTACTTTTTTACTTAAAAAATCCAAACTCAGTTGAGGATAAAGCCTTATTAATAAAGGGTTTGCAAGAACTATCAAAAGTGCCTTGTATCCAATTTTCAAATATTGGTTCCCCAGCTGCTTCCACTCGTGAAGTCATTGAAAAAGATTACAGCATTTCTTGGTTATGTATTTTTGAATCGGCAGAACAAGAGGGAGTGTATCAAGTGCATCCCATTCATCTTGCCTTCGTAGAAAGTTGTAAGCACCTTTGGCAAAAGGTAGTGATTTATGATGCCGAAACTTGTTAGGATCATTAAACCGCTCCTAATTTTTTAATTTCTCTAATTTGAAAAATTAAATAAACAATAACTGCCCATACAGCTAGGATAATGCCATAAGCTAAAAATTCAAGCCAAAAAGGAGAATGTCCCCTTCGTGCAAATAAACTTCGATGATTATAATTGGTAGCGTATGTTAATTTAGTACCCCAAGGCGCTGTCGTTTCCGAACTTAAATTTCCATAAGTATCGTTATCAATCACATTGGCTATCAAAACAAGATTGCCTTTTTGATCACCAGGCAAGCTGTCTCTTTTAAATTCTGCACTAATCGAGCCACTTGAGTCAGTTGTATAAGTAAGTGTTTCATTAATATTTAAATTTCCACCTAATCTTTTAACTGCTAAAACTAGTTCAACCCCGGCCATTGGCGTCCATACAGTATCTAGCAATGCCATTACACTGGCTTTTACAATCCTTCCTTCTAGAGTATCTATTTTTATTTTGGCTTTCGTAATGGCTAATTCTGCTCTTGCTTCATCATATAATTTAGTATTTGCACTTATGGCTACAAAATTTTGTTTATTTGACTTTTGCCATTCCACTTTTGCACTAGGTGGTATCAAAACAATCAACTCACCTCTTTCTGAAGTTACCCCAGTTGCTATTAAATTATTTTTATTTGAATCATTTGAGATAAAAACATGAACAGGGATATTGCCAATTTTTTGAAACTTCCCATCAATTTTGGATTTAGCTTCTATTACTAAATGCTGTGTTATATTATTATCATTAAAATATTTTACACCAAGTATTAATGTATTTTTTTCAACCGCTTGCGCCATTAAAAAGGTGGGGAAAAACGCTAAAACAATAACTAATAATTTAAAAATGTTTTTCATTTTCATGGGTTTCGGTTTCTAGTATGGTTTCATGAATTGGAATAATTGGAAATATTCTGGCAAAAAATGTAATGACTAATAATGCGCCCGCTAAGGACCCAATAGCAATCGCCCACTCTTCCCATGTGGGTATATAATGATGATAGCTTGCTGGTACATCATGCATAGGTAAAAAAGGATGTAACAACGTAGGTGTTACAATTAAAAACCTTTTAAACCAAGATCCCACTACCACTAAAACGCCAGCAATAAATGCTGGTAAAGGTCTACGGCCTTTTTTAAATAACAATATAAAAATAGGAATGAACATAGCTGTAAAAATGGCAAACCAAAAAATGGGTGCAAATTCACCAGTAAACAAACCTAATAAATGCTCTTCCTCTGATTTTTTCATTTTAAAAGCGGGAACCAAAAACTCATTGACATTAAAATATAAATACAATAATGCCAACATCACCAATACTTTTCCCATTCGATCAAAGTGATCGTTGGTGATATATTTTTCAAGTTTATAATGAATTCTAAAAATATACATAGCAACCACCACGCCTCCTGCACCCACTAAAAAGGCACCTGAAATAAAGTAGGCTCCAAAATTAGTACTGTCCCATCCCGGTCTATACGTTGTAGCAAAAAGCCAACTCGTAACAGTATGTATTGAAAATGCGACTGGTATAATAGCTATTGCTAAAATATTAATAGCCTTATCTGTTATTTTAAATTGTGCTGGCGAATTTTTCCAAAATGAACCTAAAAAAACATATAATTTTTGTAACCACTTACCATTTCGCTCCTTAAACCCAATCAATATTTTTAAATCTGGCAATAATGGAAAATACAATAACAATAAGCTGATAAAAAAGTAAGTTGTAATCACAATTACATCCCATATAATGGGGGACTGTAGTCGTCCATGTAAAAAAAGATTATAAAATCTTTCAGGACGGCCCATGTCAACAATAATAATTAAGGAAGCAAAAGTGATTGCAGATACTGCTATAATTTCAGCAATTCTAGTTAAGGGTGTACTCCACTTTACATTCGTTAACCTTAATACCGCTGTAATTAAAGATCCCACTAAACTTATGGCTACAAAAAATACAAAGTTAGAGATATATATACCCCAGGAAACATAATCTCGCATAGCAGTCACTTCCAACCCATAATACAATTGACGGCCATAAGCAAAGGCACCTAATGCACAAAGCAATAATAAACTCAGCACCCAAATTTGTCCTTGCTTACCAAATTTTTGAGGAAATAAATCTTCTATAATTTTATTTTCTGTTAGCTTATCCACTTTGTTTATTTTTAGTATGAACTAATTAATTTGAAGCCTACCCTTTTTTTGCATCGGCTGCTTCCTCTTTATTCTCAAATGGGAAATTTCTATTTACAGGTGGTAAATAATAGACACTTGGCTTAGTGCCCAAATCTTCCATCAATCTATAACCAGCTTTATCCCTGATCAATTCACTGAATCTAAATGTTTCAGCACCATTGGTTACAGAATCTTCTAAAATATCTCCAAACATGAAAACGCCATTAGGACATGCTGATACGCAATGTGGTAAATTTCCTTGTCTCACCATATCAGGACAAAAATCACATTTGCCAACCGTTCCTTTTTTCTGTGGCACACTTGTTTCGCATGAATAAGGTTTCTCTGCAATTTCTTTTTCTAAAACAGGTTGCTCCCAATTAAAAACTCTAGTTGAATAAGGGCAAGCAGCCATACAAAATCTGCAACCTATACATCTATCACTATCAATTAACACAATGCCATCTTTTCTTTTAAAAGTGGCATCCACTGGGCAAACCTTAACACAAGGTGGTTCATCACAATGCATACAAGTAGTGGGTTGCCAATAAGGTGCAGTATGTTCTGCCTCTTGCATTGGATATACTTTAATCCAATTTTGTCCTGGATGAATATGGTGCATGTGATTGCAAGCTGTCTGACATTTTTTTACACTCTTACATCTAGATAAATCAATCACCATGACAAATTTTTTGCCCGCAATCCCTTCTCTAGCTTCAGTATTCATAACAGCCGGCAATGTAGGCACTGGCTTTAAAAAAGCTTTATCTACTTCGATGATCTCGCCATCTACTGATAATAATTTTACCATTTCACCGGACGCTTTTACATCGGGTATTTCTTCGGTTGTAAATGGATTTTTATTACTACATCCAGCCAATGCCGCACCAGCTATTAACGAAGTAGCTAAAAAATCTCTTCTTGAATTTTGGTTTGTTTTCATTCAAATATTTTTTTAATTACAATTCTTTATTCACCCAAGATTGTAACTCCTTATTAGATATTTTTGCCTTGCTTCCATTAATTTTAGTTGCATCTACTTCAACCAAAGTGCCATCCTGTGTCAAAAACTTAATTGTTTTGATATTCTGTTCTGGCGCACAAGAAATGACTTCCTTTTTTTTATTAAACCACCCCAAACTAAATACAGGGAAGAAACTTAATACACCCAATCCGGCTATTAATTTTCTTCGAGTTGAGATCTGTTTTGAATCAGAATTAATATTTGACATAATTTGGATTAAAATGGTAAACTATTTTTTGAATGTGCGCATGTAATTCACCAAATTCCAAATATCTTCTTGGTCTGGTATTTTCTTTTTGAAACTTGGCATATCGCCACGACCTTCTGAAGATTTATAAAATAAAGCCCCATCAGTTTGGCCTTGAACAGCTGCCTTGCTAAAATCGGGAGGGGTTGTTTCTAATGTTGAAGCTTTACTTCCATCCCCTAGCCCTGTTTTTCCATGACAAGAAGCACAATGCTGTCCATATAAGGTTTTTCCAGCTGCAATAGAAGCCGCATCTGCTTTTACTGTATTGGCAGTTTTAGCCTTATCTGCAGGTACAATCCAAGGCTTAGTTTGAAATAAAGTGAAACCAGTTGTGGTAATAAAGGCCACAAATAACATCAGGATTGGTGTTTTTCTCATTTTGTAATTGATTTTATGATACAAAACTAAAAATCTACTTCAGCTTCAAAAATGACGGCTATCATTAAAAAACATGACATTCATCATTTATTAAAATTATTTGATTTAAGATCTAACCTAAATAACATAAATAATTAAAATCCACAAAATTTGACAATACAGAAGTCAAAATTCTAAAGCTTCTGTTATATGGTATTATGCAAACTAAAATTTAGTTTAATTGATTTCAGTTAGTAATGTATAATGATTACTGACATATATCATTACATTTTCTGATTGTTATCATTTATGAACTTATGCTTCAAAAGTAGCTTTGCTCCATGAAAAAATGAAAATTAAATGAATTTTTCATTGATTAAACATTTTTGATTCTTGGATCTTTGATTTTTTTGAATAGATATGCTGCCATCTCGATTCAATTTATCAAATTTTAGAGTTCTTTTTTAAAACAGAAATCGAAATATTTCATCCCCACATTACTGAGATTTCTGAATGACCAAATTCTTTAACAACAAAACAAATAATTTATGAGAAAAATTGCTTTGAACAAACTCATCCCACTTGTTCTGATTGGGTTCGTTATGACCACACTTGCTACACAATGTAAGAAAGAAGATAGCAGTGCTATTATTCAAGGACTTGATAGAACATATAATGGGGCAGCTGATAGTGCAGTTTTCGCAACATTTTATAGCGACAATGTGGTATCAGTAGCTGATGCAAATCCTAAATTAAATGACAGTCTTAAATTTCCAGGAGTGTTAAGTATATTAAAAGATAATTGCGGAACTACAAATTGTCATGGTGGTACCATTAGCCCTAAATTTGAAACATTTGTTGAGGTAAGAAAATATGTTACTCCAGGAAGGCCAGAAAGTAGCATGCTATGGAATTGTTTAACAACTAATGACTTTAATAAAGCAATGCCTCCTGTTACAACAAACACTGAATTATCGACTGCAGATAAAAGTATTATTTATAACTGGATTTTAAATGGTGCAAAAGAAAGGCCAGATGTGAATGATTTTAGACCAGCCGCTGTATCCATAATTAGTCAAGGTTGTACTTCTGGAAATTGTCACAATGAATACACTGCATTAGGTGGTTGGGCAAGGAAGGGCTTAATTCCTAATCTGACAACTGCAGATACCACCCAATGGACCTATATCAATCCAGTGACAGCAGCAAAAACAATATATTGTCAACTTACAAATACTGCTATTAGAAATTTAATATTTCAAACTTATAAAGATAGTGTTCGAAAATTTTATACTGACACAGTTGCCAACGCAAGTTTTAGACCGTATAAAACATTCTCTACTCCCGTATCTGCAATAAGTTCTCGTGGACCATTTAATACATATGATGATATTATATTTGATATCTGTTATCCTAAATCACTTAGAAGTAACACCACTGTTTCTTATACTGATCCTGTTTCAAAAAAAGCATATTATGTAAAAGGAAATTATTTAAACTCTACAAGTACTTTACTTATGAGGGTTGACTCCACTTTAGTTATGGCGAATCCATTCACTGGAGTGTACGCAACATCAAATACTGCAGGTATGGCAAATAGCGATGGTGGTTTAAAACCCAATGAAATCGCTTTAGTCAAAGCTTGGTATTTTTCTGACCCCAATATTCCAGATGTATGGAAATATGGAAATGCGAATGCAGGTATTTTTAAATATAAAGTATCTGGAAAGATCATAAAAAAATAACAAAATCAATTAATTCAAACTTAGAGAAATGAAAATAAAATTAATTCCAACAGCATTCTCTGTCATATTGACCTTCAGTACGCTAGTATCTTGTTATAAAGACAAAGCAGATGTAGAATCTTTACCAGTTGCTTCCTTTAGATCAGAAGTAGTTCCAATTATAACTTCTGGAGCATGTGGATGTCATAATAATGGAGTCGGTAATACAGCAGTACAGTTTTCACACTTAGATACTGTTTTTTATCCAGCAATTTTAGCAAGAGTAGCCACTTTTAATGATATGCTGACCGATTCCACCAAACATCCAGGTTATGGAGGTGTACATTTTACGCCAACTCAAAAATTAGTTATTCAACGCTGGATAGCACAAGGAGCTAAGGACGATGGTGGTGGTTGTATTGTTTCAGGAACCATCAATTATGCTAGTAATATTTTACCGATTTATACTAGTACTTGTAAAAGTTCAACTTGTCACGGAACAGTTTCAGTTGCTTTAACTTATAGTAAAATGATAGAAGATAAAGCCATAATCACTGCGATGATGAAGAGCGGTGGCGCTACAGGTCACTTAGGTCCAGTATTAAGTTTAAATTCTTGTACCACACAAACTATTTTAGCATGGATAGCACAAGGACAACCACAATAAAAAAATTGAACAATTACAATTGTCATAAAAAAATAATAATTATGAAAAAAATATTTTTACTTTCTATAGTTTTCCT
Source organism: Chitinophagia bacterium (assembly GCA_037129315.1). Taxonomy (GTDB): domain Bacteria; phylum Bacteroidota; class Bacteroidia; order Chitinophagales; family Chitinophagaceae; genus Sediminibacterium. The sequence goes on from JBAXVC010000007.1 coordinate 35,099, forward strand.
TGGATTATTGAGTCCTACATTTGCTCAATCAGATAGCTTAAATAGTATAACAAAAGTTATTCCAAAACAAAAAATTACTAAAAATATATTTAGTACAACAAAAATTATAAATATGCAGAGCACCGAAATGGGTGCTCCAGGGTTTTTACAATTTATGATTTCCCATCATTTTAGTCCTATTTATAATAAAGGTGCAGAATCTCAAATGGGTGCTCAATTATTTGGGCTTAATTCGGGTGTAGCACATACTTATTTATCCTTTGATTACTCTCCATTGCGTTGGTTAAACATAGGAGCCGCCGCAGCTGGTAGCTCAGTATATGAGGGTTTTACAAAAATTAAATTTTTGCGTCAACAATCGGGTGCAAAAAATGTACCTATTTCAATGGCGGTTTTTTCATTATTTAATGTGAATACTGCGCCAGACAAAACAATTACTTTTACAGGTGATAGGTTTAATTATGTCAATCAATTATTAATTTCTCGCAAGTTTAATGATAAACTTTCCTTGCAATTAATGCCGACTGCAGTGCATTATAATAAAGTACCTTATGGAATTAACAATGATAATGATATATACTCTATTGGCTTAGGGGGAAAGTATAAAATGACAGATGTTTTAAGTTTGGATTTTGAATACTCTCGTCAACTTGGTGGTTATGACAATATATTAACTAGTAATGGATCTATATTAAATTACGAACCCAACTTGGTTTCACTAGGTATAGAGATAAATTCTGGCGGCCACCAATTTCACTTCTATATTGGCAACACAACTTCTTCCTCAATCATAGAACAATTATCAAGAAATAGTAACTCATTAGCTGGGCATGGTTTAGCCATTGGTTTTACTATTAATAGAAGCATGTTTATGGGTAAATAACTTAAAGCAGTTAAACTTGTCTAAAGCAAAAGGGTACTATTCATTAGTGCCCTTTGCTTTTATTACAAGTTATAAAAAATGACTATTCCAATTTAGATATCTTATTCCTACATTTACATGGTAAAAAATAGGAGCTATGAACCCTTCATTCAATTTATTTAAGCAGATTATTACCCATCCTATAAAATTTCGATTTTTTTTATTTCAAAAGCTACCTGCTGCTTTTTTTGCTGGATTACGCATTCATTATTTTGATGCTGATAAATGCGTGGTACGCATTCACTATTCTTGGTTTAGTATGAACCCATTTAAATCCATCTACTTTGCTGTAGAAGCGATGGCGGCCGAAATGTGTAGTGGGATGTTGGCGTTTGGGCAAGTGTATCAACGAACGCCTAAAGTAAGTATGTTAGTGGTGAAAATGGAAGTGTCATTTGTAAAAAAAGCAACAGGGATCATCTTATTTACTTGCGAGGATGGCAAGGCTATTCAAAATATTATTAATGAAGCAATAAGCACTAAAGAAGGAAAAATATTAGTGTCTAAATCAATTGGACGAAATCAACAAAATGAAGTTGTTGCAGAATTTAATATTACTTGGAGCTTTAAAGCGAAAATGTAATTTATTTTTTATCTAACAATTTTTGAATTTCCTTTTTTTCAGAAGGTGTAATAAAATATTCTAAAAATCTTTTATCGTCTTCCTTTCTTACACTTGCAATTAAAGGTTGATTGCCATTGGTTATAATTTGATACTTTTCATTAATACCATTAATCACATCACTTCGAACTTTTTTCTGTAAGCCTACATTTTTATCCTTGATACCTAAGACATGATTAATTTGATGAATTTCAACTTTTATATCGTCTTTAGCTGACTTTAAAAGCATTTCAATCAAAGAAATTTCCGTGCCAACAAAGGCCTGACTCACCGATTTTGTTTTTAATACTTTAAGTTGCGATTGAATAATTTTTTGTTTTATTCTTTGTCTAAATACACCTATGATTAATAATACTAATAATAATAATACTATTGCTAATGCGACATATTTGTCCATGTCGGTATCTCTTCTCCAAATAGGAAAATTCAACATTTCAAAATTGGGTAAATTGAATGCAGTTGTTTCAAAACGTTCAATACTAGGAATATAAAAATATATTTGACCCTTATACTCAAATGCATCTCGCATCGGTAAACGCCTTACAAAAAATTGATTCACTTGGGCCTTTGTTGATCTATATATTTTATTATCTATAAAGTTGAAATAATATAATTCATCATTGATTATATGAATTATCCCGTTTTGTACAGACAAAAAATTAGTAGGATAGGGATCGGATGAAATGATTTTCTGAGCTTTAGGATCAAGTACACCTAACATAACCCACTCTTTTTGATTCAAATCCAAATAATAACTTTCGTATTGACTAAAATCCACTTCAGTGGTAACTTTTAACCCCGCATTGATATATTTTTGTATAGGTACATATATCCTTCCTTCATTCTTCGAAAGCCACTGATATCCATTTGCAAAAATTTCTTTATTTAAAGGAATGATATCCCACTGTTTATCAAAGAAACTAAAGCCCCTTAAATGTCCATTCGTTTTCCAAAAACCATAACCGCCATAACTATATAACTGTTCCTTGTATAAAAAATTAAAACTGCCAATATTGTAGTTGATATTGATGGTCTGATCAATTCGACGAAATTTAAGTGAACTATCTATCGTGCCAACCCATTTATATATAAAACCTGTTTGCTGTATATTAATATATAGATTTTGATCATCCTTGATGATTTCTTGGCCATTGGGCATATAGAGGGTGCCATCTGTTGGAATTAAATTATTGGCATCTGACAACTGGATATTGGTATGTAAATCCTTTAGCTCTATAATCTTGTTTAAAAAGGGGGTACTTTTAATATAATAGACGGAATCTAAGTCACGACTTTGAGCAGATAATTGTGTAAAACCTATTATTGTCAGAAAAGGGACAAAAAATTTAATTTTTATGTAACTCATTGATATTCAATTATAAAATAGGTAAATAACTTATTAAGATTTATAAAATTTATTCTAAAGATAAGAAATAACCTATTAGTAAACTTAATTTGTAACTTAATTACATAAATATATAATTGAAAAAAATGAGATTCGTTTAGCTTTTGGGGGAAAGCTATGGATTTTGTAAAGGGAGCCGGGAAACCAGCTCCCTTTTTTATTTTTGAAATATCAAAGCAAGTTTTAACCCAATAATTCAAAGAAGGGTCATCTAGTATTTCAAAAATGTGACCAAAAACACTACATTATTATCTAATCTATTGAAAATCAAGTATATAACTATTGGTAACAATTTGGTAATATACCAATTGGGGTGTTCTTTAGCCAATGATGGAAATTTGTGTCGCTTATTTAAAATAAACTATTAAATCAATTTTATGGACTTGAATTCAATTTTTAAAATCTTCCTTCCTAAAGACCGTGTATTTTTTCAACTATTTGAAGAAGTAGCAGAGCATGTTTATGAGATGGGTATCAAATTAAAGGAAATGGTAACCGAGCCAGATGCGGATAAAAGGGCAAGTATATTAGCACAAATTGAAAATCTTGAACATACGAATGATGATTTGACACATAATATTTTTACTGAATTAGGTAGAAATTTTATCACTCCATTTGATAGAGAAGACATTCACTATTTAGCTACCTCTTTAGATGACATCGCTGATTATATTTATGCATCTGCTAAAAAAATAAATTTTTATAAAGTAAATCCTAATGATACAGGTATTCATAAATTAGCTGAATTAATATTACAAGGAACTATTGAAACAAAAAAAGCAGTTTTGGGTTTGCGTAATATGAAGAATGTAAAGGAAATGACCGAAGCTATGATTAAAGTAAATAGTATTGAAAATCAAGCTGACGATGTATTTGACATGAGTATTGAAAAATTATTTGAACAAGAAAATGATTTTAAAGAAGTAATTAAAAAAAGAGAGATTTATCAAGTACTTGAAATTGCTACAGATAAAATTGAAGATGTTTCAAATGTAATTGAATCCATTATTATCAAGTACGCTTAATCTAATTCAAGATGACCCTATTAATTATAATTATTGCGTTAGCATTAATTTTTGACTACATCAATGGCTTTCATGATGCAGCCAATTCAATTGCTACCGTTGTTTCAACCAAAGTACTAACACCATTTCAAGCAGTTTTGTGGGCGGCTTTATTTAACTCAATTGCTTTTTGGATATTTAAGGATCACGCAGTTGCCAACTCCATTAGTAAAACAGTGTACAAGGACTTTATTACTTTGCCTGTGATTTTCTCAGGATTATTAGCTGCTGTTTTTTGGAACTTACTTACTTGGTGGTATGGCATTCCCTCTTCCTCATCTCATACTTTGATTGGAGGCTTTGCCGGAGCCGCAATAGCACACGCTTTAATGTTAAAAGGGTTTGATTTTCCATGGTCTAAAATTGTAGATGCAGATACTATTTTAAAAACAATATTATTTATATTCTTAGCTCCCATCATAGGTATTGTAATATCTATTTTCATTAGTGTAGTGACCATTATGCGAAATGTTTGGCTTCGTCTACTTATAATCGCAGCCGTTACTTTGGGTACGGTTTTACTTTTTGATAATTTTGAAGAAAGTAAAATGAATGAAAATGTTCAAAAGTTTTACGGTGTAGATAAATATAAAAAAGAAGTTGCTTCTTTAAAGGAAGACTTGTCTAAGCATTCAACAGACAGCATTTTACTTGCGAAACTGGCATTAAACGAAGAAAAATTAGCAAAAGCAACTGAAACATATAATCATGTAAAGCCATTCATTGCCGATTTTGATAAGTTAAGTGCTGATAAAATTGCTAAAACGGCTCAAGATAGCGGGTGGCTAAAAAGTGCTGCCTTAAGCAAACTAAAAGATGGCGTTAGAAATGCCAATGACTTTTTAGTGTTAGAAGCAAAAGCGCCTGAAAATAAAGAGGCTAAAGAAGAATATAAGATTGCCTCTGAAAAAACGGAAGGTTATAAAGCTCCTTTAAAATTATATTTAGAAGGGACGATTAATTTAGATTCTGCTTTGGTTTTAGTTAATGGCATTTATCCAATTAAAGCAAATAATATTGATAAAGTAAAAGCTAAAATTACCAAATTCAATATTGAAAAAACTTTTTCAGATGAAATTGATAAAGCAGATAACTCCATCATTGTATATGGAATTATTGGTGCTTCTATTTTATTTATGTTGGTTTACATATATGTTGAAAAAATTAAAACGCCAACTGCGCATAGTGTTGCATATATGTTTAAAAAATTACAGCTATTTAGTTCTGCAGCATTTAGTATTGGACATGGCGGAAATGATGCACAAAAAGTAATGGGCATTATTGGTGCAGCATTAATTGCAAGTGGAAGTATTCAAGACTTTAGTCAACTTCCGAGTTGGGTTCCAGTTTCTTGTTATTTAGCAATTGGCTTAGGTACCATGAGTGGTGGTTGGAAAATTGTAAAAACAATGGGTACAAGAATCACCAAAGTAACGCCACTAGAAGGGGTAGCAGCAGAAACAGCAGGTGCATTTACACTCTTCTTCACTGGTCAAATGGGTATACCAGTTTCAACAACGCATACCATCACAGGCTCTATTATAGGTGTTGGTGCTACAAAAAGATTAAGTGCTGTAAGATGGGGTGTAACCACTAATTTACTTTGGGCATGGATTTTAACCATACCTGTTAGTGCTGTCTTAGCGGCCATTACCTTTTATATCATCAATTATTTTCTTAAATAATATATTACCTTAATATTTGGTTTATTTATTCCAAATATTAAGGTAATTACTACTTCTCATTTATATTAATACGCCTAAATTTGCGAATGCAAGTTAAAGGGAGTTTATTTTTAGTAGTAAGTTTATTTCTACATCTTCTTACCCAAGGACAGGATACGAGTTTTACCAATCTAAAGTCTGTTATTGTTAGCGCCAATAAATTAAAGGAAAAACGAATTCAAGCACCCATTGCTATTTCTATTTTATCTCCCAAAGTAGTGGATGAAACAAAGGCCCAACGAATAGATGCACTTTTAAATAAAGTAAGTGGTGTCTATATGCCTACTATTGGTAATGAGCAACACATGATGGCAATAAGGCAACCCATTTCATTAAAAGGCTTGTATTTATATTTAGAAGAGGGTATGCCCATTAGAACAAGTGGATTATTTAGCGCCAATGCGCTCATCGAGATAAATTCAGATAATATTTATTCTATTGAAATTTTAAAGGGCCCTGCTTCGGCATTATATGGTGCAGAAGCCATTGGAGGTGTCGTTAATATTATACCCAACCCTATCCCCATTAAAACTACTTTCTCCATTACGAATCAAATGAATGATGTTGGATTTAAAAAAATAGCCATTAATGCTGGCATTCCCAATAAGACTGGAGGTTGGCAATTAAATAGTTCTTGGTTAGATCAAAAAAATGGCGTGACCGAATACAGTGATTATCATAAAAAATCAATTAGTATCAGACATGATTTTGAAATTAATAAAAAATTAAAGGCATATCAAACCCTTAACTATATTGATTATTATACTCAAATGACAGGGTCATTAGATAGTATTAAATTTTTTCAGAAAAATTTTGGAACCCAACAAACCTTTACTTTTCGACAAATTAATGCTTTTCGTTTTAGACAAAATTTACAATATTCTTGGAATGATCAATCTACCACAACAATCAATGCCATGTATCGAAACAATATCATGGACCAGAATCCCACTTATTCTATTGCATCTACCATCAATCCAACTAAATTTAAAGGCCAAGTCAATAGCAATCAGTTTGATTCCTATGTAGTAGATATTCAACATTATTGGAATTTCAAGGCATTAAAAAGTAAATTTCTCTTAGGTGGTTATTGGGATTTGACACGTCAAAATTTAATTGCGCATTATATCGATATCTTCAAGGATACTGCCATTGGTAAATACACCAAGTATTCCTATCCAAGTATTGACTCTTTAATTACTTCCTATCACACACAGCTAAGCAATAAAGCCATTTACGCAAATTATATTTTTGACATCACTAAGTCAATACGATTAAATGCTTCCATTCGTTATGATGATTTTGAATACTTGTTTTATAATGAATTAACAAGTGGTACTCCCTCGGCCAACAATCATTTTACAAACTGGACCCCAAAAATTGGATTTACTTTTAATAAAGGAAATTGGGGGAGTTATATTAATTATAGTGAAGGGTTTGTGCCCCCTCAAATCACCGAAATTTATAATGCCATTCGGGTACCTTTTTTATTACCACAACTATTTAAAAATTTTGAGTTAGGATCCTGGTATCAAAATAAAAAAATATATGCCGAAATTTCTATTTATCAGTTAGATGGCAACAATGAAATTATTTCGGTTCGCCAGACGGATGGTGTTAATTTGAATCAAAATTCTGGAGCAACACAACATCTTGGCATTGAATATCAATTTAGATATCAGATAAGTCCTTCATTGGAATTGTTATTAAATGGTACTAATACAAAGCATAAATATATAAGCACCAACATTAAAGGAACGGATGTAAGTGGAAATGAAATGAATGCCGCACCCCATTTTTTTAATAATATTACCGTTAGCTGGAAACCTACAGCAGCATTACGTATTGCATTAGAAGCGCAACACCAATCTAAGTACTTTATGGACGAGACTAATAAAACCACTTATCCAGGATTTGATGTGATGAATATGCGCGTAGGATATAATTTTAAAAAATCGGAACTATGGTTGAATATATTAAACTTAAACAATGCTTATTATTCTACCATGGCAACTAGAAACTTTAGTGTGAAAGGAAGCAGTGCTTATTCCTATTACTTAGGCGACCCAAGATCCATTACATTAGGATGGAAATGGTATATCATAAAATAAGCAGCTCAAAGGCTGCTTATTCAGTATTCAATAATTTGTAAGTTTCTATTGATTAAAATTACCTGCTCTGATAGTTATGCCGCCACTTCCATTTTGCATTCCTTTAAAAAGTTCTTGCAAAGTATCCATAAATTTAGCGCGACTCATTTTATCTCCTTTAGTGGGTTGTTTTAATTCCTTTGCGGAATATTTAGCATTGTATTCTAATGCTGTAATAACTGCAGAACCATTGTCAGTATCTACTTCTAAAATGGCTCCTGGTAAGCCTGCGTAAGTATCTGGACCCACAGAAACTGGAATAGATTCGGTATACCAAACCACAATTTCAATTTCTTTAGGTTTTTGCCCTGCTGTATCACCACCTGTACTAATATTAACGCCGCCAGTATTAAAACTAACGCCGCCACGATTACCTCCGCCACCACCTGGTCGGCCACCACCATCGCCACGATTTCCTCCGCCACCGCCACCTGGTCGGCCACCACCACCACCTAATCTCATATTAAGTTGTTGTGGCACTATACTAGTTGTTGCTTTTTTACAAACATATTTTGCAATTGTTTTTGTTTCCTCTGACAATTTCCACTTCAAAGGTTTCAAAGTATCAGTGATTAAAAAGTCTTTCTCAAACATAGAGCGAGCTTCCAATTGTAACTGAGTATTTAAATCGGTATAAATATTAACCTCAGGCATTCTAAACATAAAACGCGCTCCCCCACCACCACGATCTCCTCCACTATTTGCAAATGGATCCGGCGCTTCATCATCAGGAATCGTTTTAAACATACTTGCTTGGTCATTGAAAATGAGTTCAAATTTTTCAGTTCTAAATTCAGGAATTCGAGCTCTCATTTCTGGATCTGTAATCATTTTACGCATATTCGTTTTGCGTTCAAAAATTAACTTCCCCTCTTTTATTTGAGCTGAAACAGATGTCATAGATAACAAAGCCATCAGTCCTAATACAATCACTTTACGCATATAAATTGTTTTTTTACTTGATAAATATAATTAATTCATTCGAATCATCACACTCTTATTGCCCCCGCCTAAGCCCGATTTTTGCAGACTATATATAAAACTTAACAAAAAGTACTGATTAATCACATTATAATTCTGGTCAACAATTTGGTTTTGAGAAACATTTCGGCTAATTCCGGCATTCTTATTTAAAATATCAAAGGCGCTGGCTTTTATTTCAGCGCGTTTATTTTTCATGAAAAATTTAGAAAAAGAAGCGTTCCAAATAGGAATAGCAGTATTAAATCCGGCTGCCCTTCCTGAATTAATAGTATAATTAAAGGATTGGTTGATCACAAAATTAAAGGGCAAATAATTCGTCACATCTGCACCATATACTCTTGTTAAATAATTAGTATTAAGTGTTGGTGTGATTTTATTACTTGTATTGCTAAATGAATAGCGAGCAGATAAATCTATATCAACCACATCTTCTAACTGAAAATTGTAAGTAAATGAAGGGCCATAGGATTTGGTTACAATGGTATTTAACAATGAATTGGTATAAGAGATATTATTACTAAATCCAGTGCTTAAACCAAAATTTAAACGAGAATGAATCTTTTTTAATCCAAAACCATAATTCACACTTCCATTCACACGATACGAACCGTTTACATTGACAGGCTTTGACAAAGTTACCCTGCTTGGTAAAATACTATCATAATTCACAATTGAATTATTGGTTGAAGATGCATTTAACAATGCAAAAAAGTTGCGTTGTGAAATAATTTTAGATGAAAAGAATCGGATATTTAAATTATTAACATAGCTTCTTTTTAAGTCTGGATTACCAATGGTTTGTCGGTTAATATTAGATTGATCTAAAACAGGTTGTAATTGTGTAAGTGAAGGCTGATTGGTTGAAGTGCGATAATTGATATTCAAATTTTTAGTTTGAGAAAAATTATATTGAAACATAGCCGACGGTAAGATATCCTTGAAATCCTGATTCAGCAATGTTTTAGCACTTACATTTTCGCCATTTAATTTAGCATTTTGTAAAGAGAATCCTGTTGAGAAATTAAATTTGCGTTGATTAGTACGATAGTTCATCCCGCCACCTGTATAGGTATAATCACTATTAAACTCATTTGTTAATCTTGTATTTAAGGTTTCAAAATTACCTGCTGAATCATACACTTTCTTACTACTATTGCCAATGCTTTTGCTAAAGTAGGCATTCATTTCTAATAAGGACTTTTTACCTAAAGGTTCGGTGTATACTACATTTGCCGAATAGGTAGTAGTACTTCCTTTACGCGTATTTCGTTGATCCAAAAGAGAATCTTTGGTAATATTACCTAGTGTATAAAATAATTGTTCTGTATTTTGAGTACCATTAGAAGTTGATTGATTATATCCATTGGTAATGGTCGAAGAAATGGTTCGGCCTTTTTTGGCAAACTTTTTTCTTAATAATAATGTATTTGAAAAATTTGTCGCATCCGTTGCGCTAGTAGAATGAGTTTTACTGGAATTCGTCATTGTGCCATCTGGTAAAAATGTTTCAGAGCTTGAATTGCTTATTGAACTACTATTTGATTGGCCAATACTTGGGGTTAATTTGAATGAAAAAGTTTCTGTGACTTTTTGATCAAGGGTCATCCCAAAACTTTGTTGTTTATTTTTAGATGTGCTTTCAGAAATATCACTTCTATTAAATAAATTTCCGGGCGTTAAATTTTGTGTGTATGAATTACTTTTATTAAAGCGCTCTATATCACTGATGGAAGTATTTGCATTAAAATCCGTTTTCTTTTGATTAAATACATTGGAATAATTTCCACCACCTGATAAAGTAGTTGCTACCCCTTGTGCTCCTGCATCACTTCCTCCGCCTCCACCGCCACTAAAGGCAACGGTTACACCACCACCTCCGCCAGGTCGACCACCACCACCACCACCATTAAAACTAGAGAAGTCCCTTTGGGAAAAGTTTTGACGATTGGTATTATTGGCACCTCCTATTAGAGATAATTGTTCATCATTATTTAAACGATTTAAATTGCCCTGAAAATCATATCTGCCAGGTATACCCGCGCCTCCAGTCAATTTTCCAAAATTGGATTGATTTCTGTCTTTCTTAATTTTCAAATTGATGGCCGTTTCCTCGGTACCATCATCGATACCTGTAAACATTGCTTGATCGGATTTGCGATCATACACTTGGATTTTATCGATCGCATCAGCAGGTAAATTTCGAGTGGCCATTTTAGGATCTCCTGTAAAAAATTCCTTGCCATTCACAAATACTTTTGTAACCGATTTACCATTTACAGTAATAGCGCCCGATTTATCTACTTCGATGCCTGGCATTTTTTTTAATAAATCTTCAACGACTGCATTGGGGGCTGTTTTAAAATTTTCAGCATTAAATTCAATGGAATCACCATTAATAACCACGGGTGCTCGGCGCGCAGTTACAGTCACGGTTGACATGGTACTGGCATCTTGTAAGTATATATTATTTAAATTAATATTGGCATTTTTCCCTGTTTTGAAAGCCAACCATTGTTGCTGATAACCTACATAGGAAAGAGATAATAAATAGGAGCCAGCGGCAATATTTTTGATCGTAAAATGACCTTGTTCATTTGACCTTGCAAAACTCACTAATGCGGAATCCTTTGCCTTCACAATGGATATAGTAGCAGATGGTAAATTTCTTTTGGCAATACTATCTACAATAGTCCCCTCAATTGTAAAAGTTTGAGCAGAAGCAAAATAACCAATGAGTAATAAAGTGCTAAGAAAAAGTCCTTTTAGAATTTTTAATTTTTTCATTTTGTAAAATTACGATAAAATTCGTACCATTTTTTTTGTAAGGCTGTTTTTAACGCCTCCTTTGTGTAAAATAGGCCTCTTTTTGGATAAGCGGTAATCTGGCTTGTTCAATCGGGCGACCATTGTCCTGATTTATAAGATTTAAATACAAAACCTGATAAATAGAGTCGCTATTTGACCCTATTTGAGGGTTTTAGTTTAACAGACATTGTGCCTTTTTCGTTCCCTTCTGCCATGCGCGCCTAGTCTCTCTTTTTTGACATTCATAATTTGAGTCTAAATGGAGTTGGCTAAGACGTTCAAAGTTGATTTTTCATCAAAAAGGGGGGTAAGATTATCCCTATTTTTTATGTAAATTTAAATCCTAAAACAGGATAAGATGCAAAATTCAAGACGAAAATTTATACAAAATGCTTCCTTAGTTCTTGCAGGGGCAAGTTTAAAACCTAGTGTACTTTGGTCAAAAAAAGACAGCGTTGAAAAAGTAAAAAATTTAATTGGTATTCAATTATATTCTGTTCGTGCTGATATGAAAAAAGATCCATTAAGCACTTTAACTGCATTAGCTAAAATGGGTTATGAGTATGTTGAACACGCTAATTATATTGATCGCAAATTTTATGGATACAATGCAAAAGATTTTAAAAAAGTATTGGACTCATTAGGACTTCATATGCCAAGTGGACATACCGTAATGAATGTTGAGCACTTTAATAAATCAACTAACGATTTCACTGACGAATGGAAGTATACTGTTGATGACGCTGCTACCTTAGGTCAAACCTATGTGATTAGTCCATCGATAGATGAAAAAATTAGAAATTCTTATGATGCATTTAAATTTCAAATGGAAGTATTCAACAAATGTGGTGTGTTATGTAAAAAACAAGGAATGAAATTTGGCTACCATAATCACAATTTTGAATTTACTGAAAAAGTCAATGGCGAAATTATTTATGATTTAATATTAAAAAATACAGACCCTAGTTTAGTTGTTCAACAGCTTGACTTTGGCAATATGTATGGCGCGGGCGCTAGAGGAAAAGATTGGATTAATAAATATCCTGGCAGATTCCCTTCATTGCATGTGAAAGATGAAATCAAAGTAGAAAAAGGCGAAATGGGTGATGGCTATGAGAGCACTATCTTAGGTGATGGTGTGGTAGATCCAAAAGGAATTAGTTTATTAGCAAAAAAAATAGGAGGGGCGCACCATTTTATAGTAGAGCAAGAATCCTACCAAAATCTTACACCATTAGAAAGTGCAAAAATTGATTTAAACAAAATTAAGTCTTGGGGAATTTAAATATACTCCATTTATATAGCAGATGTTTTGGTGCATAAAGCAACATCATACATACTTGGATTCATTAAATAATGATCGTACAACTTAGTTAAAAAAGCAATTTTTACTAAGCCCGCTAAATTTTTTACATCAAACTGTTGCATTAATTTAGTGCGGTGGCCTTCGATAGTGCGTTTACTATGCCCTACTTCATAAGCGATTTGTTTACTAGAGGCTTCCTGACAAATCCGTACTAAAATATATTTATCATAAATAGTCAGTTGGCTCATTCTTTCCATTTGTTTGATTTTATCCATTTGATTCACTAAGCCAAAAACTTTATCTGCAATATTGGAACAAAAATAGACCTTGTCTTGTTCTGCCATTAACAATGCTTTTACCCAATCCTGCTCGGAAACCTGCCTTGATACAATGACCGAAAACCCAATATCAATTAAGTTGTACAAATGCAAGTCATCTTCCTCATTAAATAATATCATAATAGGTATGCGCTTTTTAATGGATTGAATTGTTAAAATGGTATGCGATTGAGCAAAGTTCAACATCCCACTATCTAGTACTAAAACCTGCGGAAAATCACTTTTAGGGTGATCCATAGACAACATTTCATTCAATTCCTGTAGGGTATGAATAATACAATACCCATTAAACTTAGGATGATCATGAAGAAGTGACCCACATCCTATAGCATACACTGTTTGTTGATCACATATGATTACTTGGCTTTGCATAATTAAGGCTTATCATTTTCTAATAAAGTAAAACAACAATAAGCTTATAATACATTGATAAACAAACCTATGTTAAATTACCAATGGCAATAAAAATCATGATAAATGGCCCTAATCATGTATTTTCTATTATCCTAACATGCGCTCTAAAGTCTTCGTATAAAGTAGTGATTAAATTAAACCCCTTAATTATTTGTCAGTAATATAAATTTTATAACTTCATTCATAATTACTAACCATTCCACTATCTAATTATCATTGCGTAAACTATTTTACCCCTTTGTACCAATTGGTCATTTGAAAGTTTGGGTGCTTGCTCCAGCCTTGGATAACCCAGACCCCAATTTATCTTACTACTATGATTTTAGTCAAAGTATAGAGGAATATACACGCGTATTTGCTGAACTTGAATTGCCTTGGCAATGGCAACCTGTTTCATTAGAAACTTATAAAACTGTCATTCAAGAAATAGCAAATGAAAGACAAAAGGGATTGTTTTTTCCAGTTGTTTTAAATTTATGCGATGGTGATGAAATAAATGGTGCACCAGGATTATCGGTAATCAAAGCATTAGAGGAAAAACAATTAGTATACACCGGAGCGGATGATTATTTTTATGATATCACCACTTCAAAAATTCCAATGAAGAAGGCTTTTGATGAAGCAGGTGTCCCCACTCCAAAATGGGAAGCGATTAAAATAAATGCAGAGGTTAAACCAAATGAGCTCATAAAAAATTTAGGGAGTCCTTTAATCGTAAAGCCAGCCGTATCCGGTGGTAGCTTAGGTTTGGGAATTAAAAATGTGGTTGATAACCCAACTGACCTGCAATTACAATTAGATAAAATGTTTGAAGGGTATAGAGGATGGGATCTTGCGACAGATGGTATTTTAGCAGAATCTTTTATACAAGGGCCCGAATATACGGTCATGATTGTAGGAACTCATCATCAGCCAGAGTATGCTAAAATTTATCCGCCTGTTGAAAGAGTATTTCATTCCTCTCTTCCTGAAAATGAAAAAATATTATCCTTTGATCGACTTTGGGAAATATATGAAGATGAAACCCCCATGCCTGCTGACGAAAATTTTTACCAATATCAAGCTAGTCCTAGCGATACTAAATTAGCCATTCAACAAATTTCATGGGATGCGTATGCTGCAGTTAATGGAACTGGATACACTAGAGTAGATGTTCGAGTTGACGCCAAAACAGGCAAGCCTTATGTACTAGAAGTAAATGCACAATGTGGTATTAGTGAAGATGAAAACTACACTTCTATTGGTGCTATTCTAAGATTTGCCAATCAGAGCTTTACCGAATTAGTGATTCATATTATTAATGACGCATTCGCTAGACGAAAAAAATAAAATTATGCGCCACCTCCCCCTATTAAATGATACAGCTAGTTTTGCCAATTTAAAAATTTGTGTTTTACAGCCCGATTATTCAACATCTGGCGTTGATTACCAATATTATGACCCTCAAAGAAATTTATCGGCCATTATGCCCGAAGCGCATATTGATCATGTCTTACTAAATAAATTAACGACCTACCAACAACTTAAACTGTTAAAGGAAAAAAATTACGATATCTATATTAATCTATGTGAAGGTTATTTAGAGTGGAAAGTGCCTTCCATTGATGTGATTATGAGTTTAGATTTATTAGGACTTCCTTATACTGGCCCAACTGTGAATTTGTATGATCCACAAAAAACCATCATGAAGTATTTGGCTTTTTGTGAAGATGTAAAAACACCAGCGCATGTATTAATTGAATCAGTGGATGATCTAGATTTACTACCTGGAAATTTAAACTTTCCTTTATTTGTAAAACCAGCTAAGGCAGGTGATAGCTTAGGCGTGGATGATGCTTCTAAAGTGGCTAATCAAAAAGAATTAATAACGAAAGTAAATAAGATAGTAGCCGAATTTGGTTCGGCATTAGTGGAGGAATATATCGAAGGCCGTGAGTTTACAGTATTGGTATGTGGCAATGCAGATGGTAAAACTTGTACAAGTTTTAAACCTGTTGAATATATTTTCCCAGAAGGATTTGCTTACAAAACTTATGCTTTAAAAACTTCCGAATTACATCCTAATGCAAATATTCCTGTTGAAGATACAAATTTGGCAAAGCAACTGCAGTCCATCGGAGAGCAAATATTTATGTCGTTTAGTGGTGTAGGTTATGCTCGTATGGATTTTAGAATGGACGCAAAAGGTGATATCTATTTTTTAGAAATAAATTTTACTTGTTCTGTTTTTTACGAAAAAGGGCTGGAGGGTTCAGCAGATTATATTTTAATGCATGATACTGCAGGTCAAAGAGGATTTTTGGAACGCATCATTATTGAAGGCATGGCCCGTTATCAAAAAAAGGAAAAACTATTTTTAATCAAGGGGAATGCGATTTCGGGATATGGAATTTATGCAAAATATGATCTTCCTAAAAACACATTACTATTTAAAGGGGAGGAAAAAGCACAACGCATCATCACTAAAAAATACATGGACGAAAATTGGGATGAGCGAGAAAAATTAAATTTTAGACGCTACGCCTATCCGATAGGCAAGGAAGTATATATATTATGGGATTTACAACCCGAAGAATGGGCCCCACAAAATCACCACTGTGATGCGAACTGCGGTTATCAGGGTTTAAATGTCATCACCAAAAAAGACATTAAAAAAGGCGAAGAACTTACTTTGGATTATGCTGATTTTTTAGACCATACCATGGAACCATTCCAATGTAGTTGTGGCGACCCTAAATGTAGGGGTTTGATAAAAGGGAATGTTCAGTTTTAAGCATAAATTACCTGCATTAAATTGTTTCGCCGCTTGCTTTTCCTTAAATTGCTTTAATAAATAATCAAATTAACATATGAAAAAAAGTATATGGGCTTTTATGGCGCTTTGTATTTTTAGTATTCATGCAAACGCTCAAAAAACAAAACAAGAAACTGTTAAGGTAACCCCTGAAAGTTTAGAATCTTGGGTTCCCGTCCCTATTATTTCGGCAGGCGCTACTAATGCGGATGCGCCTTCGGATGCGATTGTATTATTTAACGGTAAAGATTTATCTGCTTTTCAAAAATTAGATGGCAGCCCAGCAAAATGGAAATTAGATCCAGATGGTGCATTAACAGATGTGAAAGGCGCTGGTGACTTATACACGAAAAAAGCTTTTGGCAATTGTCAATTACATGTTGAATTTAGAACGCCTTCCATCGTAAAAAATAGTGGTCAAGCAAGAGGGAATAGTGGCGTATACTTAATGGGTAAATATGAGGTTCAAGTATTAGACTCCTATGATAATGTCACCTATTCCAATGGACAAGCTGCTGCTGTTTATAAACAATATGCGCCTTTGGTAAATGCAAGTCGTAAACCAGGCGAATGGCAAACATATGATATCATTTTTACAGCCCCTGTATTTAATGACAACGGCGAACTAAGTTCCCCAGGCCGAGTAACAGTTTTACATAATGGCGTATTGGTGCAAAATAATGTTTCTATTTTAGGTCCTACCGATTATTCCGCAATACCAGTGTATAAAAAACATGATAGCAAACTACCCTTGTATTTTCAAGATCATGGCGATGATGGCAACCCCATTAGTTATCGAAACATCTGGATTAGAGAATTATAGGTTATTTAGGCTTGTTCCATTTAAAGAATTTATATTAACCCCTTGCTTGTTCAATACATTCAAGGGGTTTTTTGATGGACATTTGTAAAATAAATAGTACTTTAAGGGGAAGGATTACTTGCTTATGGGAAAATTTCATCCGCCTGCTTTCATTGAACCCTTCTCTCCTTTTTGGTGGGAATGTATGGTGATGATTATTTTAATCATCACTATTGTAGTTCGCGTACCCTTTCATTTCAAAAAAGTAAAAGTAAACACCTACGCTACTTTTATTGCATTATTTTTTTCAATCAATTACTTAGTTGAAAATTATTATAATTACCACGAAGGATATTGGAATTTAAAACAAAATCTCCCTGTTCACTTATGTAGTATCAGTTATTTTATGTGCATTGCATTGTTGTTCAATTACAAACAATGGTTGGCCGAATGCGTTTACTATTGGGGCTTAGCAGGAGGCATCCACTCCTTACTTACACCAGAGTTTACTGTTGGTATGGATGGGTATAATTTTTATGCTTACTTTATCGATCATGCTGGTATGTTACTGGTGATAACATATATGATTTTACATTTAAATTTTAGACCACGTCCAAAATCTTGGATTTGGATATTTGGTTATACGCAATTAGTTGCAATTGGAGTTGGACTTATTAATTATGGAGTGGGCGCTAATTATATGTATTTAGCTGCGAAGCCTGAAGTGAATAATCCTTTTGTCATTGGCGAATGGCCTTATTATATCCTTGTATTAGAAGCGGTCGCATTGCTTCATTTTTGGGTATTTTACTTGCCTTTTGCTAAAAAAAATAGAGCAACTTTGGCTCATTAAAGTTCTTCAATTCTTTTGGCTTTATCATCTATCACTAAATCAAAATTAGGCTTGGTAGGACTGCCGTTGGGGCAATAGCCCGTAATTAAGTCATTAAATTTACAGCCCCATCTATTTAATTGCTCAAGGGTCAGAGCACGCAAATCGCGTTTTGAGCTTTCGCCTCTTCCGGTCCAATAGGTAATATGCCAACCTTGTTCAAACAATTGGTTGATTTTTGCAATATTTTCAAAATTAGGTTCCGCTAACTCGTAAACTCTCTTTTCACTATAAAAGCAAATCGTTTCATCAATATCTACTAATGCTTTTTTAGATCCGAACCTTTTAGACTCTATCATTGTTATTATTTTAAAGTATTCATCCTATCGCGCAAATTTAGATAGTTTTTATAAATTACAGACTTTTATATATAAATTCACTCCTACCAATAAATTAATATTAAATGAGATCATTGTTTATTTCCTTTTTACTCATATGGACAAATTCCATTACAGCACAACAAACGAGCAGCCCTATTATTAGAACGGATAAAATTACGATAGCAAGAGATCAGTTTGGCGTTCCTCATATATTTGCTCCTACTGATCCCGAAGTAGCTTATGGTTTAGCCTGGGCACATTCAGAAGATGATTTTACGACCATTCAAACCTTACTATTAACAGGCAAAGGAAAATTAGCTACCTATTTAGGAAAAAAAGGAGCTACTGTAGATTATGTCGCGGGATTACTGAACACCAAAGCTACTGTGATAGCACAAATGAGTAGTTTGGATCCAAAATTTATTCAATTAGTAAAAGGATATTTATTAGGATTAGAAGCTTATGCAAAAGCACATCCTGATCAAGTACTCAATAAACATGTTTTCCCAATTAGTATAGAAGAATATTTATCTGCAACTGTTTTTTCGGTAGCTGTATTTTGTGGAGTAGACAAAGCTTTGCCTAAAATTTTAAATGGCACCATTCCGGCATTACCTGGATTTACTGGAGAAGGTAGTAATTCCTTTGCCATCCATTCTAGCAAATCTGCATCGGGTGAAAATATGTTAGTCATTAACGCCCATCAACCTATCGAAGGTGCTACTGCATTTTATGAAGCACAATTACAAAGCGAAGAAGGTTGGAATATTTTAGGAGGATTATTTCCTGGCGCCCCATTAATTTTTCATGGTGTTACACCCCATTTGGCTTGGGCGCATACCGTGAACTTGCAAGATAAAATAGATGTTTATCAACTTGAAACAGATAAACAACATCCTAATCAATATAAAGTAGATGGAGAATGGTTGCCACTAGAAGTTAGAAAAATAAAATTAAGTATTAAAGGCATTCCAATTCCAATTTATAAAACAGCATATACTTCAATATATGGCCCTACTGCTAAAACGCCTTCTGGACAATACTTTTCGATGCGTCTTCCTTCCTTAATGGATGCGGGTGCATTACAACAATGGTATGCCATGAATAAGTCGCAAAATTTTACTGAATTCAAAGCAGCGCTTACGCAGAACCATTTAGCCATGTTCAATATCATGTATGCCGATCAAAAAGATACCATATTTTATATTTCCAATGGAAAGATGCCTTACCGAAACAACGACCCTGCTTATCATTGGAACAGCACCGTTCCTGGTAATACGCGTGCTACTTTATGGACTACTTTTAAACCATTAAGCGCACTTCCTCAATATCTAAATCCAAAAAGTGGATACTTATATAATACCAATCATTCTCCTTTTTTAGCTACTGCCGAAAATGAAAATTTATCACCTAAATTATTTGATTCTTATGATGGTTATGAATTAACGCATAACAATCGCAGTCGTCGTGCAAAGGATTTAATAGATGGCCTTGATAAAATTAGTTACGAAGATTTAAAGCGCATTAAATTTGATCGTCAACTTCCTGCTAAAATTTTATACCCTTATGGCTATACTGCTGATTCCTTATTCATGGTAGATGAAACAAAATACCCTTTATTATCTCCACTTATCATTAGTTTAAAAAAATGGGACCATAATGCAATAGCCGAAAGCAATGGCGCATTGATTTATAATTTAGCTTATTACTCCATCCCTACTTTAATGGGTGATCATAAAAATGAAAAGTTAAGCATGAGCGAAGCGGTGGCTACTTATCAATATGTGTACGATTATTTAATGAAACATTTTAATAGACTTAATGTAACATTAGGTGAAATGCAAAGATTGGTGAGAGGTGATGAGAATTGGCCACAAGGCGGAATGCCCGATGTTTTAGCGGCCGTTCAATCTGAACCTTTTGGATCAGGACAAAGGAAAATGAATAGTGGAGATGCTTATATTTCATTGGTTCGTTTTCCTAAAAATGGCGACTTCCCTTTGATTGAAACTGTAAATACATTTGGTGCAAGTAGTGTAAAGGGAAATAAACACTTCGCTGATCAACGGCCTTTATATCAAGCGCAACAATTGAAAAAAATGACTTTAGATAAAGCCGAAGTGTTAAAAAATGCAGAAAGCATTTATCATCCTCAATAATAGTTGGATATAAAATTTATAATCTTGCAGTAACGATACTTTTATCCAATAATGCCTTAGTATCGTATAAAATGGAATTAGGATTAGATTTTAATTGGGTATAATCCAATGATTTAAAAAAATCATGAGCTACTGTTAATATAATAGCATCATAATTAGTGAGGGTAGTCACTAAATTAATTTGATGAGTATGCCATACTTCCTGTGCATTTGCAAAGGGATCAAATGCAACTACATCAACGCCCATTGCTTTTAATGCAGTATAAATTTCAAAGGTTTTAGAGTTTCGAATATCGGGGCAATTTTCCTTAAAAGTGACGCCCAACAATAACACTTTAGCACCTTGTACTTTAAAACCATATTGTATTAAAAGCTTAATCACTTTTTCTGTTATAAAGGAACTCATTTGATCATTCACATTACGACCCGATAAAATAACTTGTGGGTGATAACCCAAGCTGGTGGCTTTATGCGCTAGGTAATAAGGATCAACACCAATACAATGCCCACCTACCAATCCTGGCTTAAAGGGTAAAAAATTCCATTTTGTAGCTGCTGCTTCTAGTACATCATGGGTATCAATACCCATTTTATCAAACATCAAAGCAAGCTCATTGACAAAAGATATATTAATATCTCTTTGTGCATTTTCAATTGACTTAGAAGCTTCTGCTACTTTTATACTAGGCGCCTTATGGGTCCCAGCAGTAATAATGCTAGCATATAAAGCATCCACTTTATTTGCAATTTCTACAGTGGAACCCGAAGTCACTTTTTTTATCTTTGTTAGTGTATTAATTTTATCACCTGGATTAATTCGTTCTGGCGAATAGCCACAAAAGAAATCTTGGTTATATATTAATCCGCTATTTTCTTCTAAAACAGGAACGCAATCTTCTTCGGTACATCCCGGGTAAACGGTACTTTCATAAATAACAAGATCTCCCGTTTTTAAAATGGACCCTACCATTTTTGATGCCGTCAATAATAAAGTTAAATCAGGTTGCTTGTCTTTTGTCACTGGCGTAGGTACCGTAATGATAAATATATTGCAATTTTTAATCAACAAAAGTTGATCACTAAAACTAAGCTTTATTGTGTTTGTTATTTCATCCTTGGTACATTGTAAGGTGGTATCTATCCCCTGGTTTAATTGAGCAACACGGTCTGTATCAATATCAAACCCAATCACTTGATATCGTTGTCCAAATGCAACTGCTAAAGGCAGTCCCACATAACCTAGGCCTATGACAGCAATGGTATCGTTTATGAGAGTAGATGATTGTTGCATTCTCATTCAAAGTTAATGGTCAGATAAGTGTCTTCCATATATTTTTTCACCTGCGTTTATAGCAATGGGTAATCTGTTTTGTGGAGGAGGCAAAGGACATGTAGCAAATTTTGTAAAAGCACAGGGCGGATTATAGGCCTTATTAAAATCAATTTCTGTGTTGCCATTGGCATCAGGCTTGGCAATATCTATGAATCGACCAGCACCATAAGTAGTCACATCAGAAGTGGCATCTGCAAAAGTGATAAACAATGTCTGCGCTCCTTCGTCAATGACATCTAAGTTGTATTCTTTATTTTGATAGCTGAATGATAATTTGCCCGCATTTTTGGTAGCTAAATTTTGACCTAATACATTTAATATCATTAATTCTGATTGCACTGGAGGATGTAATACTGCTTTTATTTTCCATTGTTCATTTACTGGAAAACGATCAATGCCTTTAAATGAAGACACATTTATTGATTGTAAATTTCTAAATCGAACTCCAATTTTTTCAGCTCGTTTAATGATGGTCCAACTATAATGAGACCAGGTCATTTCTATGTTGAGCGCTTTCTCATTAAAAACACAAATCTTTTTTTCTAACGGCAAGACAACATTATTTACTTTGACCTGATATGAATTTAGGTTTTCCCATAAAACACTATCGCCATCTAAAATAAAATTTCCAATTTGGCTAGGGAAACTTGTATCTAGTGAATTTAAGTTTTCATATTTACAATCATTGCCCTTTGCAGTACCCAATGAATTGACACCCTTGTGTAGCCAAAACAAACCTTCTAGATTTAACCATCCATTGGGCATTTTTAAATCCTTTTCTCGCTCATTATGCCATTGATCTATAAGCTTGGTATAGTCCATTTTATTAGTGTTTTGTGCATGCATTAAAGGATGGAATAAAAGCGCACAAATCATGAATGTTCCCATCAAACTTTTTGGCCAAATCCCTAGATAGTTCATAAGTGTATGATATTAGTACCAAAAATAAGTTAAAATGTGGTGGATTAAATAAGTCATTATTAAATCATTGATATTATGTCCTTAATTTATATAATTTTACGCTAGATAAAACGGATTTTAAAATGAAAAAAATACTTATTGCTTTTAGCCTATTTTTTATAATGATGGGATGTAAAAAGGATCTCTCAGTAAACTCAAATAATGGCATGGCCAACAATAGCGATGTGAATACCTGGATCCATAATACTATGAGCTATTATTATTTATGGAATACCAATATGCCAAAAATATCGAATACTAATTTGAATGATCATCCTATGAATTATTTTTATAGCGTTTTGTACGACTATGGAAATACGGATCGTTTTTCATGGATTGATAGTAGTGCCACAAATTTAACCAATCAATTAAATGGTATCAATACCGTACTAGGAATTAAATACTCTGTTTTTTATGTGGATAATGCACAATTGAATGTGGCTTTTGTCATAGCTTATGTACTACAGGGTAGCCCTGCCGAAAAAGCTGGTTTAAAAAGAGGGGACATTATTTTGAAAGTAGATGACGTTACAATTACGAAAAATAATTATTCTAGTATTTTACAAAATCAAACTTTGAAATTAGGACTTGGTTCCTATGCAAGTGGTGTATTTAGCAGCAATGGAATTGCTATGACTGTTACTAAAGTTGAGTTGCAAACCAACCCCATCTTAAAAGACACCATTATTAAATGGGGTGGGAAAAAAGTAGGGTATATGGCTTACATACAATTTTTATCTAGCTACGACGATAGTTTAAGAGCTGTCTTTGCCCGATTTAAAGCAGGAGGCGTGAATGAGTTGGTGATTGATTTGAGATACAATGGAGGAGGTTATGTAACATCATCTGATTTATTGACCGATCTTATCGTAAAGGATTTAGCTACAAAGGTTGATATGATCATGAACAAAAAAGTATATAACGCCACCTACACACAAGACCTAAATAAATCCAGCGGTTCAACTGCATTTAATACCAATTTTAAAATGGAATCTAATAATTTGGGGACATTATCGAGGGTATTTTTTTTAGTAGCGAATGGTACTGCTTCTGCTAGCGAATTAGTTATTAATAATTTAAAGCCATTCATGGATGTGATTTTAGTTGGCGAACATACTTATGGAAAAAATGTAGGGTCCTTCACTTTAACGGATAGTAAAAATAGATGGAATTATGGTTTACAACCCATTACATTTAAAATTGCAAATTCAAAAGATGAATCTAATTATGGGACCAAGGATGGTTTCCTTCCTGACATTGCTATTACCGATAATATCCTACCTTATAAACAACTAGGCGACCCATTAGAAACGGTTTTAAATAAAGCCTTATTATTCATTAGCCCTATTGCTTATAAGCCTTTTGGCATGAATGTTTCCAGTAACGAAAGCAAAGCTAATTTATTTCAAACTAAGGCCATTTCGGATAATATAAAAATGGATCGCTTGGATATGTGGATTAAACCAAAGTAATAGTGTAATTTTATTTTTATTAATTCAATAACTGCTTACATGAAAAAATACATGCTTCTTCTTATTCAATGTTTCATGGCTTTTTTAGTGATGGGTCAAGGCATTGTAAAAGAAAAACAAACTATAACAAGTAAAATTTTAAATCGAGAAGTTCATTATACTATTTACTTACCTGCTGATTATAATACAAGCGAACGTTCCTACCCTGTCACCTATTTATTGCATGGATATGGAGATGCAGATGACGGATGGGTTCAATTTGGAGAAATTAATCGCTTGGCCGATAAGGCCATTTCAGATGGCACTATTCCTCCAATGATTATTGTAACACCAGATGGTTTTAAAAGTTTTTATATTAATGCAGCAGATGGTTCATTAGATTATGAAGATTTTTTTATTAAGGAATTAATACCCTTTATTGAAAAAACATACAAGGTGAAGTCTGAAAAAAGGTACCGAGGTGTTGCAGGCCTTTCAATGGGAGGTTATGGTGCTTTAATATACGGTTTAAAATATCCCCAGCTATTTGCAGCAGTTGCACCGCTAAGTGCCGTAGTATGGTCCGACAAGGATATTATGAATGCCTCCGATAATATTTACAATAGTGGCCTTTTTGCGACGAATGCGAATAAAAATGCAAAAGGAGCTAACCGTATCACTGATGCATGGCTTCGCAATAGTCCTTTAGCCATCATAGAAAAAAAATCAGTTGAAGAATTATCTTCAGTGAAGTATTGGATTGACTGTGGAGATGATGATAATTTATCAATAGGTAATTCCAATTTACATATCGCATTGTCCAATAAAAATGTACCCCATGAATTTAGAATTCGTGATGGTGTACATAACTGGACCTATTGGCGCTCGGGTATCATCAATGCCCTTTCCTTTATTGGCAATAACTTTCATCAATAAATAATTAGTATCCCATGAGCATTCAAGTATTTGTAACAGGCGGCACTTTTGATAAAGAATACAATGAACTTAATGGAAGTTTATACTTTAAGGAAACTCATTTACACGAAATGTTGCAACTTGGACGAAGTCAACTTGAATTATCCATCACTACTTTGATGATGAAGGATAGTCTGGATTTTATAGATGCAGACCGAAAGCAAATTGCAGATGCCTGTATACAGTCTCCTGCTCAAAAAATTGTAATCACACACGGCACAGATACCATGACTATTTCAGCAAGTTACCTTGCAGATTGTTGTGGAGATAAAACCATTGTATTGACTGGCGCCATGGTTCCATATAAATTTGGGAGTTCCGATGGTTTATTCAACTTAGGCAGCGCATTAGCATTTGTACAAGTACTTCCTAAAGGAGTTTACATTGCAATGAATGGTAAAGTTTTTGAAGCAAATAAGGTGCAGAAAAATAAGGACAGAGGTGAATTTGAGGCTATTAAGTAAAATGGGTTCTATCCACTTAATAACACTACCTTCCTTTTCTATTTCGTCGGATAATGATAATGACCAAGGCTACGATTCCAAACAAAATAGGCAAACTCATAATTAATAAATTAATATCATAAAGGTATGAAAAAACCAATGCTCATTGCAATTTGCTTTGTTATTGCAAGTTGTTCACCTACCAAAAAAATAATTGTTTCAATGAGTGAAATACAAACAGCAAGATGGACGAATCAGCCTGAGGAGCAAGTAATTGCAAAATTAGGTGCTTTTAAACATAGAGAGAATAATGAAATGGGATACATGCTATTATTTGACTATAGCACTTATTTAATACCTAAAAAATCAGCCTATACTCCCAATTATCCAACAAGTCCTTCTAGTAATGGCACTAACCAAATTGATAAAAATGGCATGTTGCGAATTCAACCCACTACTTATGTCACCACTTCGGCTAAACCTGCATCAGCAGATAATTTAAAGGAATATAAGAATCAAAAAATACTTGAATTTTATTTTGATAAAAATAAAAAAGTCATTTATGTAAATGCCGTTGGCTATCCTGATTCAGTTAGGTATGAACCCCGTCATAAATAATTATTTCAATTGATTGGTGTCCACTCTAGTAGGTGTATCCTTACCAGCAATAATTGATTTTGCACTTTTAGCAATGGCTTTTATAATTTGCGTCATATTATCAATATCGAGGGTACTAAATTCATCACTTGGTTTATGGTAATTTGGCTCATTGTCCATTTTTGAAGTAGAAATAGTATGTGCTGGAACGCCTAGTCTTGCTAGCGTAGCATTATCAGATCTGTAAAATAAATTTTGAGTGGTATAAGGATCTGGATAAAAATGAAAATCACTTCCTTCTAAGTTTTTTTGAAGTATAGCACCCATATCTGTTTTTTCGAACCCTGTGATATATGCGCTATTTTTTCCCCAATTACTCTCAGTCCCAATCATTTCAATATTAAACATTGCCTTTACTTGTAAAGGATCAAATTGCTTTGAAAAGTATTGTGCACCAAAACCGCCAGACTCTTCGGCAGTGAAGGCCGCAAATACCAATGTACGCTCATTGTTAGCCAAAACAGAAAAATATTTTGATAACATAATCATTGCAGTTGTGCCAGCGGCATCATCATTAGCGCCATTAAAAATAGAATCTCCATTTACTGCTCTTTTTCCAATCACACCAAGGTGATCATAATGGCCCGAAAAAATAACATACTCATTTGGCAAAGTTTTCCCAGGTAGGATACCTACTACATTAGCTAAATTTAGTTTTTCAATTTTATGGTTAGCTTCAATTGTAAATTGTTTGGGAATTTGATTACTTAGAACAATTAAAATTGATTTTTGTTGCTCGGTCATCCCGGATTTAAATTGTGTCAATCTTCCAAAATTAGCAGCTAATGATTCATCAACTAAAATCAAATAATTTTTATTAGAAGTCATATATTTTCTGACTGTTAAAAATAAATTATCTTCCTTAGCTACTTTTACAATTTCATAACCACTATTCTCATTTACTTTTAAATTGGCTTCTGCTGTAATAGCAATAATATTTTTTGTCTCAATACTAGTGCCATCAAAATTTCCGCTAGCAGATATAAATTTGGTATTTAATCTCGAAAAGGATTGTAAAAATCCATCACTATTATTAAAAGTAGTTAAACCGTTTTGCTTAAATTCATTTGCAATAAATAATGATGCTTTTTCTAGCCCTTCACTATATATTTGACGACCTTGCAACTCATCTGATGATAAAAATTTTTCAATACGCTCCGTTTCCTTACTATTAATAAATTTATCGGCTTTTTGACTATTTGCGGTAAAAGCAACGAATCCTAAAGAGAGAATAGCTAATAAAATTCTTTTTTGCATTGGATTGATATTTATTTTAGAGCAAATATAATCTCAAAATAAGGATAAAGAGGTAGTATTTAAAGGTGTAATTAAAATGTTTATGTAATTTTATAGCCACTATGCACTCAGACCAAGAATTAATCATTCAATTCCAACAATCCATTCAACGGGAACAATCGTTCACTCAGTTGGTGAAAAAGCACCAAGTGAAGGTGTACCATCAAATAAAAAGAATGGTGTTAGATCATGATGATGCTGATGATATAGCTCAAATGGTATGGATCAAAATTTGGAACAAATTGGATGGTTTTAAAATGGAGAGTGAATTCAGTACCTGGCTATTTCGTATTGCCTATAACGAAACCCTCAATTTTTTGGCAAAACAAAAAAGACAGGGTACCTCTAACTCTAATTCCGATCTTTTAGACTACGAAAATCTATCTAGTCAAACAGATGCTCCAAAAAGCAGTGAAATTCAGATTAAATTAGACCAAGGAATTAAGCAACTACCTGAAAAACAGCAATTTGTATTTATGGTGCGTTATTTTGAAGAATTAAATTATGAAAAAATTGCAAACATCACTGGTACTACGGTAGGCGGTGCAAAGGCCAATTACCATCAAGCGGTAAAGAAATTAGAGGAATTTTTAAAGAATACTTAAACCAACTTATTAATCAATTGTCAAAATTGTACAAATGGAAACAAATAACGAAAATATTGAATTAAACAAGGACAAATTAGCAGCAGAACAGCTTTTTGCCAAGGAGGATTTTGCCCATTTTAATTTAAAAAAAACAGAAGCGCCAAAAGACTATTTCGATACCTTTTCAGATAAGCTACTTGATCGAATTTCAAAAAATAAGCCTTCTGTATTTTATCTTACTACTTATGGGAAAATGGCTATTGCGGCCATCTTCATTTTTGTTATTGCAAGTACTTTTATATTTTTAAATACTCAACCAAAAATAAAATCAGAACTAGCAGTCATTTCGATTCAAGATATCTCAAACGAAGAAATAGAATCTTATGTTAATGCAAATGAATGGATCGCTGAGATGGACTGGCAAACTGAAAGTGTAAAATTAGAATCTGAAAACAGTTCAATCTTAAAAGATACCATCGATTAATTAATTATATAAGCAGGTAATGATTGTCTTAAACAATTAAAATCCTACTACCTTAAAAATATATTTTATGAAAAAATTATTATACACTTTAATATTCTCTTTGTTATTGACTTCTGTAAGTGCACAACCTCCTGAAGGCCGAAGAAATCGTCCTAATGATCAAGAAATGAAAAGAGATCATCAATCCAACAGAGTGAATATGGAAATGTTCAAGATTAAATTTGTAACTGAACAACTATCGCTTACGCCACAAGAAGCGCAAGCATTTTGGCCTGTATATAACGAACATCGCGATTTAGTCCGTTCTATATTAAAAGATAAAAAAGAAAATGAAATAGATTTACAAGAAGCTTTATTGAATGCACGTAAAAAAATGGCATTAGCACTAAAGGCTATTTTAAAAACAGATGCACGTGTAAATGATGCATTAAAAGTAGATAGAGAATTTTACAAAAAAGCTAGAACCGAAATGATGCGTCGTCGTGGTGGACCACCACCCCCACCTCAAGGTTCATAAATTTAATATTGACCTATGTAAGTCCCAACTTCTTGATATTGAGAGAGGTTGGGACTTTTAGTTTTCGCAATTTTCACCATCACAACAAGGTGCAATATTAGTACCACAAATACTACACTGATAATGGCCATGTACCATCACTGGCTCCATTTGCTGCGAACATACTGGACAAATTTGAATGGCCATATGATTTATTTAAATATTATAAAATTTACCATCCCTTGTATTCATACTTATTCATGTGTTTAGTATATTACATTAATAAAGCAATAGGAATATTTAAAACTAATAATTTTTATACTATGAAAAATAAAATTCTATTATTTATTTTAATTTTTTCAACTATTCATATGTCAAAATCAACAGCGCAATATCTGCCCCTATATGACCAAATACCTAATTATATAGATGCAGCCAATGAGGAAAATGTAACGAATGATGGGATAATACGAATCGCAAAAGTATCTATTCCTGCATATCAATACTTTAGAGTAGCTAAGGACTATATAAAAAGGCCCTGCGTAATTATTTGTCCTGGTGGTGGTTATGGTATTTTAGCTGCCTCTCATGAAGGAACCGATGTGGCTGCATTTTTTAATTCTATTGGGGTGAATGCCATTGTTTTAAAATATCGAATTCCAAGTAGTAAACATCAATTAGATAAAACCATTGCTCCCCTTCAGGATGCACAACAAGCCATATATTTGGCCCGAAAAAATGCAGCGGATTGGGGAATTGATGATCACAAAATTGGGATCATGGGCTTTTCGGCAGGGGGACATTTGGCGTCAACGGCTGCAACGCATTTTGATGATCTAAAAATTAACTTCCCTGAAAAAATCTCATGTCGTCCAGATTTTCAAATACTGATTTATCCCGTTATTAGTTTTAGCAGTTTTGGTCACAGTGGATCAAGAGATAATTTAATTGGACCCATCATATCTGAAGATCAAGTTCATTATTTTAGTAACGAAGAGCATGTTACAAAAAATACCCCTCCTGCTTTTTTAGTACATGCAAAAGATGACGGTGCTGTTCCGGTAGCCAACTCCATCCAATTTTATAATCAACTCATGCAACATCAAGTCCCCGCTGAAATTTATCTTTTTGATAAAGGGGGGCATGGATTTGGAATGAAAAATGATGCCAGTGAAATATTCTGGCCTACATTATTGCAGCATTGGATGATCCATCAAAATATTATTAAATAGTATTACTCCTTTACTTCGCTTCCCTTCCATCCATAATAGGCGACTACTAAAAAGGATACCATCGGTACGAGATACCCCATTTGAATATTGCCTGTTGCATCGGATATCAGCCCAAATAGGCGAGGTAAAATGGCACCCCCAACAATGGCCATAATAATCAAGCTACTACCCATTTCGGTATCTGTACCTAATTGTTTAATACCTAATGAAAAGATGGTGGGGAACATAATAGACATGAAAAAGCACATAATGATTAAGGCATAAATAGTAATCATGCCATGTGTAGCAATTGCAATAATACAAAGTACTGCTGCTATTAATCCATAAAGAGTTAATAGTTTACTTGGTGCAATGTAATTCATTAAAAATGTTCCCGTAAATCGACCAATTAAAAAAGCCAAAGTGCCAAAACTTAAATATTGAGCAGCTTGGAATTGATTGATTCCAGCAGATTCAGTTGCAAATAAAATGAATAAACTTAAAACACATACCTGCGCTCCTACATAAAAGAATTGAGCAATGACTGCCCATCTTAAATGAGTATGTTGGAAAGTACCTAACACTGTTGCTTTGTTAGTTGTAGAATTTTTTGCTCTAATATCTGGTAGTTTTACTAAATAAAATAAAACAGCAATAACAATTAATACCAACCCTAATATAGTATAGGGTGTTTTAACTGTATACGCTTCAGAAGCCAAGGCAGCTTGTCGAACCGATGCAGACATGGCAGTTAAGGCTTCGGGTGAATTGCCTTGTGTAAATATAACTTTGGCGCCAATTAAAGGAGCTAAAAAAGCAGCAAGTCCGTTAAAAGATTGCGCTAAATTTAATCTTTGTGTTGAAGAAGACGGATCTCCCAATGCAGAAGCATAAGGATTGGCAGCGGTTTCGAGTATCGTAAGGCCACAAGCAATAACAAAGGAGGCAAACAAAAAATAAACATAGGATTGGTTGTTCGCTGCAGGTACAAATAAAAAGGCGCCCATTGCAAATAATAAAAGTCCAATGATAATACCTGTTTTATATCCGAATCTCTTCATGATAAGCCCTGCTGGTAAAGCCATAAAAAAATATGCAATGTATACTGCAGAGTCAACCAATGTAGATTGTGTAGTGGTTAAAGTAAAAGATTTTTTTAAATGTGGAATTAAGATAGGTACCAAATTATTAGCAAAGCCCCATAAAAAGAATAAACAAGTAATTAATATAAAAGGGATAAAGTCTTTTTTCGATTTTTCCATTGAATTTGGTTTTAATTAAGTTTTTTGATTGCTTTAAAGATGATCTATTTGATGACACCTATTAGATGAGCAAGCTGTATTTTGTTTAATGAATTATGATTAAATATAATTCATGCAAAACAAAAAAACAAAAAAAGCTTCCAAAAACACTTAAAAGCAGTAACTTAATCATTGAATTTTAATCTGAATATTAATCAAATAAGTTTTTTATGAAAAAATGGTATTTTTTATGTGTATTGCTGCTAGGTGTATTGCAAACTCAAGCTAATAACAACGCAGTACCTCGAGAATTTTATTTAATCAAAATATTCCACTGTAGTTCACAAAAACAATTGGATCATATTGACCAATACTTACAATCTGCGTATTTACCCTTTTTACATAAAAGTGGTTTTAAAAAAATAGGCGTCTTTTCCCCATTAGATAATGACACCAGTGCAGATAAGCGCATTTATGTATGGATACCATTAAAAACCTTGAATCAATTAGAGCAATTAGACCAGCCTATTGAAAATTTAGATCCCTTTGGAAATGACCCATTACTTCGTTTAGATAATAAAGACAGTAGTTTGCCCTATAATCGTATTGAAGTTTTATTAACTAAAGCATTTAAACTGCAACCTCAATTTAATGCCAATTCAAATTTAATAAAAACCAATACTCGGATTTATGAATATCGAAGCTATGAAAGCCCTACCGAGGAAATGCATTTACGCAAAATTCATATGTTTAATGAAGGGCAAGAAATTACACTATTTAATAAATTAAATTTTAATGCTATTTTTTATTCTAAAGTGATTGCGGGTGGCAGGACTCCCAACTTAATATACATGACCAGCTTTAATAATATGGCGGAACGCGATGCACATTGGAAAGCTTTTTTTGATGATGCTATTTGGAAAAAAATTGCACCCGATAAAAAATATCAAAAAATTGTAAACAAAGGCGAAACTGTATTAATGACTGCAAAAAATTATGCTGATTTTTAATCAAGTAATTCGATGCCCATTAATTTAATTAATTCTAACTGCGCATTACAAAGTTGATATTGATACTGGAGCTGATTGAGCAAAGCCCTTTGATAATCCGCATTTGTTGAAGTGATTTCAATAGGCGTTGCGGTTCCATTTTTTAATTTGCTGACACTTAATTTTTGCGCTAATGCGGCTTGCTCTATTTGAGTAGCCGCATTTTTTATTCTGCTTTCATTGCTATTGATATCTATTAATGCAGCTTGAATATCTTTTTCAACATCATGTTGTTGCGCAATTACACCTGTTTCATTCAATGCTAAAGAGCGCTCCTGAATTTTAATTTGTTGTTTTGTCTTGCCTCCGTTAAATAAAGGAACAGAAAATCCAATACCGGCATTGTAATTAAAACGAGGATCTTGTATTTCAGGTAAATACCCGTTTCTAGAGCCTACGCTGGCTTTTAGCCCTACAGAAGGACGCTCAATTAATTTAGTAATGGCTACTTCGGCCTTTGATACATTTACTTTATCCTTTGTGATTGCCAAGCTAGGATTGTGTATCAATGCCATTTGTAAGGCTTCGTCTAAAGTGTATTTTTTCAAAGTAATACTAAGCTGGCCTTCTGTAATATTAGTGACGCCTGTAGCATATTTTAATAAGTTCAGTAGCTTTTGACTATTGTTTTCTAAATCAATCTTTCTATTTAACTCATTGTCTATCTTACTTTGAATAGTCAACAAGTCCAATTGAATTGCATTTCCATTTTTTAATTGCGTTTCAACCACTACTTTATTTTCGTTAAGTAACTGTAACACTTGACTTTGAATATCAATCGCCTTTTTGGTATAAATAATTTGGTAGTACAATTGACTTATTTGAAAAAATAAACTGTGCTTCAATTCTTCGGCAATATGTTTTGAAGTTTGTAATTCTAATTTTGCTTTTTGAATACTAGATTGTAATCGACCAAAATCAAACAAAGTATAAGTACCATTGAGCGCCCCTGAGACATTATGCACGGGTGCAAATTGAAAAGTTTTATCACCAAATGCTACTTCTATTTTAGGTTGCACATAGGCATAACTTGCATCAAGTGTAATATCTGGATATTTATTTAATTCGGCCAATGCTACTTTATCTTCGGCCAATTGTACCGATTGTTGTACCTCCTTCACTTTTGGAAAATAAAGTAAGGACTGATTTAATAAATTTTTAAGTTCGCCATTTATTAAGCTTTGTGCAATACAAGTAGAATAACTACTCATGACTACTAAAATACCTACCATTATTTTTTTCATATCTCGTTTACTTTAAAAGTATAAATACATTTTTAATGCGCTTCTGCCGCGGCATCAGCAGCAGCTTTATCCATTTTTTTATTAGTCCTTAAGAAAAAAACTAAAGGGATGACTACAATAAAGAAAATACCTACTAATCTAAATGTATCTAGATAAGATAGATAATAAGCTTGCCGATCCACAGACATATCAATCATTTTATAAGCCCTTTGAGTGGCTCCATGTAAATCGCCCGTTTTAGAGGCAATGCCTTGCGTGACAGCAGTCACTCTTTCATGCCATTGCGCGCCATCCGATGGCATATTTGCAAGCAAATTAGTGCGATGTTGAAAATATTGTTTTGCTACATAATTATTAGCCATTGCAATACCAAATGCTCCTCCCAATTGACGAATCATATTATTTAAAGAAATGCCAGCTGCGTAATCTTTAGGGGCCAAGCCTACCACCGCCTGATTGATCAATGGTAATTGACTCATCGAAATACCAAATGCTCTAATCAACAATGGCCAAAAAAAGTCCCATTTACTGGCATCCAAAGGCATGGAAGCGCTATAAAATGCATACACCGAAAACAAGCTAAACCCAACAATAACGAATGGAATAGGTGTCACACCCTTGCTCATCAATTTGCCAATAATGGGCATCATAATCACCCCTGCTAAAGTTGGAGGTAATAGTGAAATACCTGTTTCAAATGCAGTATAGCCCATGATTCTCTGTGCAAGCACAGGGTATACAAATACAGAAGTAAACAAACCAAAGCCCGCTACAAATGTAAAAATGGTGGTAAAGGCAAGGTTTCGATTTTTAAGTACTCTTAAGTTAACAGCCGGCTGCTTGATATTTAATTCATATAAAATAAATGAAATAAGCCCAATCACTGCGATACCAGAACAATAGCGAATGGTTTCACTATTAAACCACTCCTCTGATTCTCCTCTTTCCAAAACATATTGCAGACATCCAATTCCTGCCATTAATAGCATGATGCCTGTATAATCTATCTTAATGGCATCTTTCCCTTTTCCCTCACCTTCTTTTTTATCTATAAATGTGAAAGATAAAAAAGTAGCAATGATACCAATAGGAATATTAATCATAAAAATTAAAGGCCAACTATTGTGCTCAATAATCCAACCTCCTAATGTTGGACCTAATGTTGGACCCAATACAATCCCCATTCCAAATAAACCTGCAGCCATAGGCCGATCCTTGGGTTCGAAAGCATCAAACAATATCGCTTGTGAAGTTGACAGCAATGCCCCACCGCCAACACCTTGTACAAAACGCCAAAGGATTAATTCTAATAAACTATCCGACTGCCCACATAAGTATGACGCCGCCGTAAAGATGATCATCGAAACGATGTAATAATTTTTACGCCCAAAATATTCTGCTAAAAAACCAGTAAGCGGAATAATAATAACATTGGCAATAGCATAGGAAGTAATCACCCAACTTACATCTTCGATACTTACACCCAAGCTTCCCGAAATGTCGTTTAATGCAACATTGACAATAGAAGTATCAATCAGCTCCATAATAGCAGCTGATACAGTCGTAATTACAATAATGGTTCTTGCGATGCCCTTAAGCGCTGCCATGCTTACTATTTGTCAACGGTGATAAATACACTCATCCCTGCTCTTAATTTATTTTTAAAAGCAGCTTGATTGTTGATGGCTATTTTTACTGGAATTCGTTGGGTTACTTTGATAAAATTTCCACTTGAATTATCTGGAGGAAGTAATGAAAATTTTGCACCTGTTGCATCACTTAAGCTTTGGATAGTCCCTTCGATATCTAGGTCTGGGAAAGCATCAATTCGAATTTTTACTTTTTTTGTTTCAATTAAAGATTCTAATTGACTTTCCTTAAAATTTGCAACCACCCAAAAATTACTATCATTCACAATACTAAATAATGGAGTACCCGCTTGTACAAATTGACCAATACTGATATTTTTTTTACCTAGCTTTCCTGTATTGGGGGCCGTTATTGTCGTATAAGTTAATTTTAATTCTGTTTCTTTAATTTTAGCTTTTTTCATATCAATCATCGCCAAAACTCTATTTACATTTTCCTTTAATGCAGCAATTTTATTATTAGCAGTTGCATATTCAGTTTGAGCATTACTAAATTCCTGATTTGCAGTAGAAACCTGGAATTCAGATTCCTCTAATTGTTTTTTAGTAATGGCTTGCTCCTTAAATAAATTTTGATCTCTACTTAAATCATTGCCTACCTTTTTTAATTTAATATTTTTTAAATCAATATTGCCCTTGTTTATTTTTAGAGAAAGTATGGCATTTTCTAATTGCGCTTTCGCATTAGAAACCTCTGCCGATGTTTGAAGCAGGTCAGCTTGCTGCTCTTCTAATTGCATTTTTAATTCAGCATCATCTAATTGTGCTAAAATTTGAGATTGATGCACAGAATCATAATCCTTCACTTCTAATGATTTTACATAGCCTGAAATTCGAGTTAAAACAGGTACAATAGTGGTTTCAATTTGTGCATTGTCTGTGGTTTCATGCGTAATTGAAAAAATAACTTTTCTGCCGCCAAAATATAAGGCCACAATCAATAAAATGCTAATAACCACTTTACGAATACTTGCTTGTTTTTTCTTTTTTTGCTCCTCCATAATAGAATATAAATTAATGTGCTAAATAAGGATGCAAATTAATGTAATTAAGGTAAAAGCATTCAGAAATTTGAGAAATTACTAAAATGGTAAGCACATATTAATATATTTTAAATGATTGGGCTACCCCTTTCATCGTTGGTCTCTAAAGGACTCGCTTTATTATTAAAAATGCATGCACCTAATGAAAATTGTATTAGTGATACAAAAAAGCCAAGGATATGCCCAAGATTGTTTTTATAATGATTAAGCCATCGATAAGTATGACATTTTCATGAATTTTTTTCCGCTTAGGAATCATATAAATCACTTTTATCAATGCAAAGGCAATGAAAAAAGGAAAAATTATAAATAGAAAATGTTGATGAGCCCTAAAAAAAACATATAGCCCTAACCATATATAGGTAATAAGTAATGGAATAATAATTCTAAAAATAGTCGTCCTGGCGCCATACTTAACTACAACTGTTTTTACAAATTCGTCCACATCTCTATTAATATCTTTAATATCAAATAAGATGGTTAACATTAATATAAAAATAAACTGTTGTAATAAATATATATAATGAGTAGGATTAGAAAGATGAAATAAAGGCAATGAATGATTTTCAATCACTAATGGCAACCAACAACAAACTAAAGTCCACACCCAAGCAATGCTTATGCTTTTTATAAAACCTACACTTCTAATTTGAAAAGATTTTAAAAAATACTGGCTCGGTATATAATATAGTGCTGTAATCAGTAGCGTAATTAAAATAAAAATTCGATCCTGTATTTCAAGTTCAATAAGTTGTTGCATCAATCCAAGGGGGGCTACTGCTAAATATACAAGGAATGCCGCTAATATAAACTGTCTAATTAATAAATAAGTTTTAGCATTCGCATACCACTGAGTGCGTTCATTATACAATCCTTGCGCTTGTTCATTTAAATAAGCTAGTGTATAATAAAAAACAATGGCTGCATAAATAAATAAAATTAAATTCAAAGAGGGTAAAGTCTGTTTAATAATCAACGAGCTTTCAATGGCCAACAAAGCACCACAAATACCATAAAAATGATTACTCCAAAGCAACAGTCCTTTCCAAGTAAAAAACAATTTACATTTCAATATAATGATATTAAGGGTTTTCGATTGTTAAATGGTATGCTTGAACGAGTGCTGGATTTTCGGGTGTTAAAGTAAATGCCAATTTTAATTTACCCATCTCACATTCAATAATACAATACCCTCTTAATTGATTCTCAGCAATCATTGTATTTACTTTTTTAATTTTCCCTACTTTCATAAAAATTTCATCAGCAGATTTTTTTAAGGCCTCAATAGGATAATCATCAAAAAAATTCTCCGCAAAAATTGTTTCCTTATTATTCCAATGAGTGATGATGCCTGCTAATTCCTTTTGCCTTTGTGCTAGTATGGGTGAAACACTTACTAAGCGTGGCTTTAGGTGAGCCAATTGAATAATCGTATCTAACACAATTAAGTTGATAGTTGAAGTTGGCGCATAAGTTACATTAGCAAATAAAATAACGCCAATCCCATAGTCAGGCAAAAAGCGCCAATTGGAACCAAACCCAGGCAAGCCACCACTATGACCAATACTTTTTTTATTTTCTGCATCAATCATCCAATGAAGTCCATATGAATAACTGTCAATAGTTGCCATTATTTTGCCACTTGGGAATCGAGTATAAGGATTCAATGCAATGAAACGAGCAGGTTGATGCATTTCTCTAATACTACTTCGTTTGATTGGAAATGTTTCATTACCATTTCGCTCAGGCCAAGCCGCTTCGTGCATGGCAACATACTTGCTAAACATATCAATAGAAGTAATCATCCCTCCCATCGCACCATAAATGCCATTCTTTAATGGTTGCTCTTTACGCCATTGATTATTAATGTATCGATATCCATATGCAAATTTATCTTTAGGAATACTGGTATACTCATAAGTGGTATTATTCATTCCTAAGGGTGTCAGAATATTTTTATGAATATATACATCATATGTCATGCCAGATACTTTATGAATTATATACCCCAACATTGCAAAACCCAAATTACTATACTCATATGCGACACCTGCCGTGTTGGAAAAAGATAATTGCGTTTTGATGAGTGTATTTAAATCGGCTTCCGTATCATCTAACTGCCTATCGCCCCAAGGATTGTCCTCAGGAAAACCTGCGCTATGACTCATTAAATGACGAATCGTAATAAGGGGAGCGTCTGTTGTAAGCCCTTGCCCTTTTAATGCTGGGATGTATTTTTCAACGGCATCGTCCAATTGTAATTTTCCTTCATCTCTTAATTTTAAAATGGCCATGGCAGTGAAACTTTTTGACATGGATGCTATACGAAACATAGAAGCACTATTAGCAGGGATTTTTTCCTCCAAATTCGCAAATCCTTCACTTCCCTTATAAACTAATTTTCCATCTACTACAATTCCAAAAGCGTAACCTGGAAAATGGTTTTCAGTAGCAAATTTTTTATAGATCTGCTCCACTAAGGGAAATATTTTAGCAATTCGTTCATTACGAGTGGCGTCCTGATAGGTAGGAGCAGTATATGCCGAAGACACTTGTGCATCAAGTTGTATTAACTGTATGATAAAAATGAAGCTAATAATGAAGGATTTCATAATATTGATTTTATCTAATTTAAAACATATTTCATTACATCGTAAAACTTTGTCTGCTAATTAATAAAGGGCCTTCTACAATGGCACCTTTCATCAAAAAAGGAGTATTCAAGTAGGTAGATTAGTACATATTTGGTAATTTCCTATATACAAATCAATTTTATGCGTAAATACTTACTCTTCATTATCATGGTGATGCCTTTTTTTGCGATGAGTCAACAAAAAGCAAATTATAGTTTAGCAGCTCGATTTTCTCCAAAAAAATTAGACAAGATGATTTTCTCATTGTCTGTGGACCCTCATTGGTTAAAATTGTCTAATAAATTTTGGTACACTTACGAAACAAGTGAGGGTAAACAATGGAATATTGTAGACCCTGCAAAAAACGAAAAAAGATCGATGTTCAATCGTGATAAATTAGCAGCAGAGCTGACTAAAATTATTAAAGATCCATTTGATGGTCAGCATCTACCTATTGATTCCTTAAAATTTATTAAGGATGAAAACTGGATTCAATTTGAATTGAAAAGTTCCATTGAAATAAATAAAGAAGGCGTATTAAAAAAAGATGAGAAGCCTGAAAAAATTAAGAAGACATTTTATTTTGAATATAATTTAATAACTGAACAACTTAACGAATTAGTAGGCTTTAAAAAAACAAAACGAAAACCAAGTTGGGCAACCGTATCGCCTGATGAAAAAATAATTGTGTTTGGAAGAAATTATAATTTATTTTATATGGATAAAGAAAATTATGATAAGGCTATAAAAAATGAAGATGATAGTACCATTGTTGAACACGCCATCACGAAAGATGGTATACAAAATTTTAGTTGGCATAGCGAAAGTGCCTATGGTGGCGGGGGAGAAACCAATGTAGACGCAGAAAAAAATGCAAATAAAAGAAAGCCTGTTTCTGCGATGTGGAGTGAGGATGGCAAACACCTTGCTGTGTCTAAGGTAGATAATAGAAAAGTGAAAGATTTATGGGTGATTAATAGTATCGCCGAACCACGCCCTACTCTAGAAACATATAAATATTGGATGCCCGGCGAAAAAGAAGCGCCTATCGATCATTTAATGATGATTGATATGACTGCATATACTTATAAAGAAATTGATGTTTCCTTATTTAAAGACCAAGATATTTCCATATGGAATAAAACCACCAATGTTAATACGCGTGACGACGAACACAAGCCAATGATTTGGTTAGGAACAAATGATAAGCTATACTTATCTCGTACTAGTCGCGACCTTAAAAAAATTGACCAATGTGTGGTAGACATCAACACCGGTGTTGTTAAAACTTTAATTGAGGAAAGTCTTAATACTTATGTTGAAATTAAAAAACCAGGTTTGGTGAAAAATGGAGAAGAAATCATAGAATGGAGTGAGCGAGATGGTTGGGCGCATTTGTATCTGCACGACAAGGATGGTAAAGTAAAGAATCAAATTACACAAGGCCCATGGCATATAGAAGATATTGTTTCAATTGATGAAGAAAAGAGAGTAGTTTACTTTTCGGCCAATGGAAGGGAAAATGTAAATAATAATGTAAAAGAGGACCCCTACTACTTACACTTATACAAAGTTAATTTTGATGGATCTAATTTACAATTACTAAACCCTGGTAATTTTGATCATAATTTTAGTATGAATGACAAGAAAAATTATTTTGTCAATAATTCATCTCGTATTAATTCAACTCCTAGTTCTGCATTGTATTCATCAGAGGGTAAAAAATTGATGGACCTGGAAACAGCTGATTTAAGTTCCTTATTTGCAGCAGGTTATAAATATCCAGAAACTTTTAAAGTGAAAGCGGACGATGGTATTACTGATATTTTTGGAGTGATGTATAAGCCTTTTGATTTTGATAGCACCAAAAAATATCCCATTATAGAATATGTTTATCCTGGACCACAAACTGAAGCGGTAAATAAAAGTTTTAGTAAAGGAATGGATCGAATTGATCGCTTAGCTCAATTGGGTTTTGTTGTAGTAACCATAGGTAATCGAGGTGGTCACCCTGCTCGTAGTAAATGGTATCATAATTATGGATATGGCAACTTAAGAGATTACGGCTTGGCTGATAAAAAAGCAACCATTGAACAATTAGCAGACAGATTTAGTTTTATAGATCGTGACAAAGTGGGTATTCATGGTCATAGTGGTGGTGGGTTTATGAGCACTGCCGCCATGTTTGCATATCCCGACATATTTAAAGTTGCAGTAAGCAATGCTGGGAATCACGATAACAGTGTTTATAATAGATGGTGGAGCGAAAAACACAATGGAGTAAAAGAAAATATTTCAGATAAAGGTGATACTACATTTACCTATATGATTGACAAAAATCCAGATATCGCAAAAAATTTAAAAGGTAAATTATTATTAATTCATGGTGAAATAGATAACAATGTGCACCCGTCAAATACCATTAGAGTAGTGAATGCATTGATAAAAGCCAATAAGCGTTTTGATATGTTGATACTACCCACTCAAAGACATGGCTTTGGAGACATGAGTGAATATTGGTTCTGGAGAACGGCCGATTATTTTTCGAAATATTTATTAGGCGACAACACCGAAAGGTCGGTAGATATAGAAGAGCTAAATAAAGAAATAGAAAGAAAAAAATAAGCCCTTTGTTATCATGGACTAATTATTACTGGCTTTTAAATAAGTCCAGCCTTGTTCTTGTTTTAAAATTACTTCTACCACACCAGAAGGCACTGTAAAAGCATCGGTCAGTAAATCTGCCTTTTGTATATTATGTCTGCGCATTGAATTTTCGCAGGCAGAAAATACAATGCCTTCTTGTGTCAATCCAGCTATTTCATTGGCAAAAAAAGTTTTGTCCTTTACTAAAAAATCAAGGGCTTTGCCATGCA
The DNA here is from genome assembly GCA_037129315.1 of Chitinophagia bacterium. Lineage (GTDB taxonomy): Bacteria > Bacteroidota > Bacteroidia > Chitinophagales > Chitinophagaceae > Sediminibacterium. The sequence continues at coordinate 77,428 of JBAXVC010000007.1, forward strand.
CTACTACTTCAATTTGCAAATTGGTTTTAAATACTTTTTGAATATTTTTTATGCTTCCAATGGTCGATGACCAAGCGCTCGTGTCGGCTGTCGTTAATTGAATGACTATTTTATGTTGAACTGTAGCCTCTTGTGCTTGACAAAAATGACTTATTAAGAGTATCGTAAAAATAAAAATAATTGGACGCAGCCTATTTTTCATAAATAATAATTTACATGAATGTAAGAAATTATTGGTTATGTATTATGCGCCTATGTAATACATTTACAAAAGAAAAGTAGTAGGAATGCTGTAATCGGTTAGTTTGAATTGGCCTGACTCCTTGATTTCCTTAAATCCTCCTTTCACGTCTATTAAATGTTCAAAACCCCTGGCTTTTAGAATGGATATAAAAATCATAGATCGATATCCTCCTGCACAATGCACGTAGTAAGTTTTATCTTTTTCAATAGCTGCCATGCTATCATTGATAAAATCAAGTGGTGCATTTTGAACACCTTTAATATGTTCGCTTTTGAATTCGGAGGCTTTTCGAACATCTAAAATAGATAGTTGCGCGTCCTGCTTTTGACGTAAGGCTAATTCCTTTGCATCAATGGACTTGATACAATCTATTTCCTTTCCAGATTCTTTCCAAGCATTAAATCCTCCTTCTAAATAACCAATTGTAAAATCGTAGCCAACTCTAGCTAGTCTAGTAATAATTTCGGTCGCTCTACCTTCCTCTGCTACTAATAAAATTTCTTGTTTTATATCGGGAATCATCGCGCCTACCCAGGGTGCAAAATTGCCTTCAATTCCAATGTTAATGGAATTCGGTATAAAACCTTGAGCAAATATTTGCGCATCGCGTGTATCTAAAATTAAAGCACCTGTTTCGTTAGCCACTGTTTCAAAAACAGAAGGAGTCATTGCATGTTGCCCTCGCTCCAACACTTGATCAATACTATCATAGCCTTGTATATTCATCATAACATTTAAAGGGAAATACCCAGGAGGTGCTACTAATCCGTCTAACACCGCTTCGATAAATTCAGACTTGGTCATATTTGCATCTAATGCATAGTTGCTCAACTTTTGATTACCCAAGGTATCTTGTGTTTCCTTGCTCATTTTTTTACCACAAGCACTACCTGCGCCATGTGCAGGATAAATTACAATATCATCCGACAAAGTCATTATTTTATTTCTAAGCGAATCATATAAATAACCTGCTAGTATTTCCTGTGTCAACTCCGACTTTAATTTTTGAGCTAAATCGGGACGACCTACATCTCCTATAAACAAAGTATCTCCACTAAATAATGCAACTTCTTTACCTTGTTCATTGATGAGTAAATAACAAGTACTCTCCATGGTATGTCCAGGTGTATGCAATACCCTTATTTTTATTTTACCTAATGCTATTTCTTCATTATCCTTTGCAGCATAAAAATCAAATGCAGGAGCTGCATTCGGACCAAACACAATTTTAGCACCCGTTTTTTTTGCTAAGTCTAAATGACCTGAAACAAAATCGGCGTGAAAATGTGTTTCTAAAACAAATTTAATTTTTGACTTATCTAAAGCAGCTTTTTGAATATAAGGATCCACCTCCCTTAATGGATCAATAATCGCCACTTCACCTTCGCTCATAATATAATAAGCACCTTGTGCTAAACAGCCAGTATAAATTTGCTCAATTTTCATAAGATACCATTTTGAATGAACGCCAAAGTTCCAATATAAAAGTAAAGCATACGGTGACAAAAATCAGTTTTAACTAAATATATTTAATCCTCAGTTTTGCCCAAAATTATTTACTAAGTGACTAATAGTACATATCTTGTATTACTTTTTTAAGATTTTTGCCAAAAAATAAACAAACATGGAGGCACTCGGATATTTTGCATCTATTTTAATTGGAATTTCATTAGGATTGATTGGTAGCGGTGGCTCCATATTGACAGTACCGGTATTAGTGTACCTGTTCCATATTAACCCACTACTGGCCACTACTTACTCCCTATGTGTTGTTGGCGCAAGTAGTATTGCAGGTGTCATTTCGAGGGTAAAGCAAAAATTAGTAGATATTAAAACCATCATTGTCTTTGGAATACCCTCGGTGATAGGGGTTTTTATAGCACGGAAATTTTTTCTACCCAATATCCCAGAAAGTATCCATCTAGGAAATAACATTGTGAGCAAAAGTAATTTTATCATGTTGTTCTTTGCTTCTCTAATGTTTATTTCGGCCTTGTCCATGATTTTAGGGAAAAATAAGAAAGAAGTGGAGGGCATGATGCCAGTTTATGGCTTAGCCTTAATGATGGTAGGACTAGGCGAAGGCATGTTAACAGGTATTGTGGGTGCAGGAGGGGGCTTTTTAATCATACCCGCTTTAGTCATTCTTGGAAAACTTCCAATGAAAAAAGCAATAGCAAGCTCCATTTTTATTATAAGTATTAAATCGATAGTAGGATTTGTTGGAGACCTTACTCATACCATCATTGATTGGAAATTTTTAATTACAATTGTACTCTTAGCGACGCTTGGTATTATAATTGGAAATTATCTTAATAAAAAGATAGATGGTGCTAAACTTAAAAAGGGATTTGGCTGGTTTGTACTCGCGATGGCTTGTGTTATTTTTATTGAGCAATTCTTTTTCTCTATTTAAAGAGAAAATATTTTATTCATCAGTACCCATTTTTCTCCAGGCTTAGCACAAGGTAATGCTTGTTGATAGTCCCATAATAATTTTTCCCACTGAACTACAATATCATTTTCAGCATCCATCGCTGCCTTTTTTTCAAAACTAAAACTATCGCCTGCTTCCATGATCATGAATAATCGATTTGCAACACGATAAATATCCATGACATGAATATCTGCATCTTTAATTGATTTAATAATTTCGGGCCATACCGATTTATGGTACTCCTCATATGCAGCAATGGCAATAGGGTCATCCTTTAAATCAACCGCAAAACAGTATTTACTCATAATAGTATTTTTAGTTAGTTAAACGAAGTTGTAAATTTAATTAATTATTGCCATATACAAAGGCTTGCATAACACGCATTGATTGTATTGCATCCTCAGCAGAACAAGGGTTTTCAGCCTGTTCTAGAAAATGCTGAACCACTTGATGAATTAAATTTTGTTGATTATGCATGGGTGGATCAAAATGGATTACTTCTATCTTTCCCTCTTTTTCAACAGTGATATCATTACCAAAAACGGGGAATGATATTTTTCCATACTCCCCCACAATTTCAAATAAATCTATTTCATTTTCTTGCGCGGCACAAAAGCACCAATCCCCTTTAAATTGAATTCCATTCTGCATTAACATAGTTCCATTAACAGTATCTTCCACTTCATATAAACCCGCTTGATTACTTGCTTTCCCTTGATACGAAATCGCCTTCCCAAAAAAATAAAAAACCAAATCTAGTTGATGGGGTGCTAAATCATAAAAATAACCACCTCCTGCTATTTTAGGATCTAGTCTCCAATTTTCTTTTAGATTTAAATTACCACCGGCCGATTTTTGCATATTAATATTCACTGAGTGTACTTTTCCTACAATATTTTGATCAAGTAATTTTTTTACTTGCATAAATAAGGGCAAGGCGCGTCGATAATGTGCAATAACTAATTTTATTCCCGACTTTTTTGAAAAATCAGCAATCCGCAAACAAGCTTCCACATCCAATGCCATTGGCTTCTCAATGTAAACAGGTTTTTTTGCTTCCATAGCAGCAATAGCATATGGTTCATGAAATTGAGGTGGGGTTGCAATATAAATGGCGTCTACTTCTGGATGATTTATTAGTTCATTTACATCTGTACAGTAATGAGGGACATGATGACGAGTAGCATAATCTTTAACTTTTGCAGCATCTCTTCCCATCACCACCCTTAAGCTTGAATAAGCTACTTTATTAAATGCGGGACCGCTTTTAACTTCAGTAACACTGCCACATCCAATCATACCCCATCTAATGATACTCATATTCATCAATAAATTAAAATAATAAGAATTCAATTTAACAAAAAAGAGGAACCTATCCATGATAAGTTCCTCTTTTTTGTTTAAATGTTATAATAAAAATAATTACGTCTTACTTCCAAGTGAAATGTAATGAAATAACATTGGAGTTTAAATCAGTTGTTTGTGTGTAATGTCCTATTCTGAGCTCCAAAGTGGATAAGTAAGTATTACCAATGCCATTAGGCGGTGCAATTCTTAAACCTGTACCATAAAAACTACTACTAAATGCAGCTGAAGAATAATTACTTGTAAAATACGTCTCCGTTGCTAAGTGTTGCTTATAAGGAGCAAAATACTTAGTAGCGGTTTGTGTGTAATATCTATAAAATGGCGAAATAGAGAAAAAAGGAGTGATTTTATAAGGTACCTCAAAGTTGACCGTATGCGATTTTAAACCCCAATCATCTGTGTAATAACGATAATAGGACCTGATGATTAAATTGTCTCCAACAAAATAATTAAATCTAAAACCTATTGGAATTTTTAATCTAGAATGAGGTAGGTTTTCAATTTTCTCAGTACCATCTGTAAAATAAACACGATGAAATGGCAGCCCTAACCATCCATCTTGTTTCACGATATCCAATAAAATAGAAGCTTGTGCGCTTTTATTGATAACCTGAGTAAGCGTAAGTGAGGAGGTATAGGTATTTCTAGGACTTGTGGGAATGTTGGCATGCGTGCTTTCAACGACATTAACGCCATTAACGATGGTACCTCCACTGCCTCTACTTGCACTCGTTTTAATGGTTTCATAATTATAGGTGGGAGCAAGTTCGGTTGTAGAAGTAGGAATTAATTCTGAAGGATAAATTAAAACTACTTTATCAAAATATGCTGATGTTTTAAAACCCAATTCGCCACCTGACTTATTCTTATACCCAACATGGGCATCCAAGGCAAATGATTTATAATTATATTCATTAGAATAATAAGTGCCAATTCCAAATTCATTTCCTTTTTCCTCATTTTGTACGGTCCAATTTAATGAAGGATATACCCTTGTTCCTTCAGGGGAAGAAGCACCAGTTGAAGAGATCCATTTTTGAGAAGCTGCTGTATGATGATCTACTCCTAATCCAGCTAAAAAAGTATGTTTTAATCCCTTATCGCTATAACCTACTAATTTTAATTCGAGCATATTAGCAAAATCGGTCAATTTCTCTGTACCAATACCACCTGTTACTGCAGAATGATTCCCATCCTGCGTATAATAACTAGTAACTAAATTAATTTCTTCTAATTTTAAAGGCTTTGCTTTAAACATATTACTATACTGTTCGGAGACCTGCGAGAATCCATGCACAAATAATAAATATAATCCAATAAGAGTGAGTGATATTTTTTTCATCTACGCTTTCTATATTTTTTTAATTTAATTACAACCACATCCTCCTCCCGTTTTACCTCCATTGGCACCTGCTGCGCCCTCCTTATAAGACATAAAATTTAATTCATTTTTTTCTGCTCTTCTTGCAGATAAGGCCATCTCAGAATCATTGATTCTATTTTTTTGATACTCTTTTACTACTTCACATGAACTAATGAATAACATGGAAAAAAAAGTAGCCAATAAAATATAGAATTTTTGTTTTTTGTTTTTCATAATGACAAAAATTTATTTCGTTAATTTAATATTATTAGATGCATATAATTTGTTGTTGTCATCAATCACTATAGCTTCAATATCTTTTATTTGATTAATCATATCTAATCCAGCTTCAATTCCCATAATCATCACTGGTGTCGCCATAGCATCAGCAATTTCTGCATTGGTGGAAATAATCGTAACACTTTTTATTCCAGACACCGGCAGACCTGTTCTTGGATTTATGGTGTGGGAATATTTTTTACCACCAATCATAATATATTTTTCATAATTGCCCGAAGTGGCTACAGACAATCCGCTTATATTCATATATGAAAATACGGAGTTGGCATATTCGGGATGTACAATGCCAATAGTCCAAATAGATCCATCAGGTTGTGTACCCCATGTGATTAAATCTCCAGAAGCATTCACCACGCCACTTTCAACCCCTGCTTTTTGCATTACTTTTTTTGCAGCATCCGCGGCATAGCCTTTACCAATGCCACCAAAGCCAATACGCATGCCCTTCTCCTTCAAATAAACCGTACTCTTCTCCTTATCGATAATGATATTTCTATAATTAATTAATTTTACTCTGCTCTTTGCCATTTTGGCGTCTGGCAAACTAGTCATAGTGGTATCAAAATTCCATAAACTATTATCCACCGAACCATAACTAAGATCAAATGCGCCTTGTGTTACCGAAGAAATACGAATGGATCGATCAATTAAATTTAATATTTCACTACTCACTTTCACTGGTTCAATTCCTGCATTCGCATTGATTAAATTAGTTTCACTGCTTTCATCAAAAGTGGTTAATAAAGTTTCAATTCTTTTTATTTCGGCAACCCCTAAGTCGATTTTTTCAAAAGCCCATTTTTCATCAGTACCTACCACGGTAATTTCAAAATGATTACCCATTAATTTCATCTCCTTTTTAAAAATGGTAAGTGCGGACATGATTACTGATTGTCTTGAATAGATTGAGCAATATCCTCAATGAAGTCGGGCGTTGAGGAGGGAAAGCCTTCCCAGCTTTTTATTATTTTCCCTTCTGCATTCAGTAAAACGGTTAAAGGAAAAATACCTTTATTATTATACTTATCCGCTAATGCATCATTTAATTTTTGTTGATCAGGGGCTAATAGATTTTTTTTATATCTTGGAAAATCGGCATTTAGTAAAACAAGTTTATCGTTTGCTAACTGATTAAATTCATCAGTTGTAAAAACTTCCTTATGCAATTTGATACAAGGACCACACCAATCAGATCCAGAAAAATTAAGCAGTATGAACTTGTGTTCTTTTTTTGCAGTTTGGATTGCTTGATTGTAATTATTACCCCATTGTAAAGGAGCAATATTCAAAAAAAGAAACATTGACAAAAGGAACCTCATAAAAACAAACTTTATTTAATAAATTAATTTCTACGACAAAGATCGTTTATCTTGCTTGTTTAAACATTAAATGTAAATTATTTAACTTTATTATACAAAATCGAATTTTTATATTAAATAAAATTCATATGTTGATTCGCAATGCATATCATTAGACTGGGAGGAGCATGAATGTAATTAATCGAACAATCATTAATATTGTAAATTATTATTATGGAAACAATTGATATATCAGGTGCCTTAGGATTAATTGCTATGGTGGTTTTAACACTCAATATTCTTATGGGTATTATGCTGAGCACTTCCTATAAAAAATCAGTGTATTGGCAAAAACTTCCTACAAAGTGGAAAGCATATAAAATAATTGACATACATAATTATACCGCTTACCTGGCTTTGGTAATAGTATTTTGTCACTTTATTATCATACCCTTAGATCCTAGTTCTAAATTTAGTTTTAGTCATTTATTGTTTCCATTAAATGCACCACATCAACCCTATTTTGTTTTACTAGGTTTAATTTCATTGATTGCATTATTACTAGTGATTGTTACGACTCAAAAAAATATCAAAAAGAAGCTAGGCACTACTACCTGGCGCAATATTCATGTAATCTCATACCTTACAGGACTATTGTTTATTATTCATGGATTAGTAATGGATCCTTTATTAAAGGACAGACCCATTGACTTTTTAGATCCTGAAAAAATATTGGTACAATTCTGTGCTTTGCTTTTAATAGGAGCATTTATTTATCGATATAATTACAAAGCAAAAAGTAAATAAAAGGGCAGTGTAGAAACACCGCCCGATTAACGATTGCTTGCTTAAGACCCAAAATCACAGTTGTCATAGATGGGCTCGAACCATCGTTAAGGGTTTTGCTGACCCTTGCCTCGCCACTCGGCCACATGACTTTGCAAATATAGGTTTTTATTTAATAAAGTCTACTAAATTAGTAGACTTTATTAAATCTTTTTAAATTATTGACTTTCAATAAGTTACAAACTAATGGGTTTTTACCTTTTAAGCAAATTGTACTATGTACGTTTTTAAAAAATACTAATTAATATTATTATTCGTTATTACAATAACCGGTAGTTTAGATTATGAAATGGAACCCTATTTTTAGCAGATGCTGTGGCATCTTTATTTTATTGCATAGTATATCATGGGTAAATGCGCAAGTTTTAAATACAGATAAAACAAGTGCCTTAGATTCTACCAAAAAAACACAAAGCGTAATTTCAGTTTCAATTGCAACAGATCAACAAAAGAAAAACTTGGTAGACTTATTTTATTCGGGCGACTTTACATTTGTTGGTAAAAAAAATGCGACTACCTTATATACAAAAATTGATCGTGTTACAAATGGGGGACAATCTATTCAAGATATTGGTACTTTTCAATTAAAAAACAATCGAAGCATTGGTCATCAATTGTATCTAGAAAGTTTTATACAATATCAATGGGATGGTGGATTGGGTTTAGAAGGAAGGAGTTTGGCTGGATTAAACCTTGTTCATTATTTTAAGAATACACAGAATGAAGATTTTTTTTGGGGTGCAGGCTTATTTTTAGAAAAAGAAAAATGGAATTGGTCCGCAGTGAATGATGATTCAAAGATTAATAATGAGAAGATAGAAATAACGCATGCTAAATTAAATATCACTGCTAAATATTCTATCATACATCCTAATAATAATTTTGAAATAATTATTAGGGCATTTAATCAAACAGGTAAAATCGATAACCAATGGGGGAATCGTACTTCGTTGTTTTCGACTATTCAATTACCTATCAGTAAAAAACTCAGCACTTCATTTAATATAGATTTCTTATACGACACACACCCCATCGTGCCGATTGGAAATTTTCATTACAACTATTATCAAACTTTAGCTTTCAGTTTCTAAACCAACATCATGAACTTAACTACTTTTTCAAGTCAATCATTGGTACTTATTTTTATTGTATCAGCGATTGCCATTTGGGTAAGTGGTATTAAGCTCACCAAGGCAATCGATGCTATTACAACTCATTTTGGTCTGGGTCAAGCATTTGGAGGTATGGTTTTTTTAGCCATTGTAACCAATCTGCCTGAAATTGCCATTACAGCTGTTGCATCTTTTCACAGAGATTATGATATTGCTATAAGTAATATTTTGGGAGGGATTGCAATTCAAACGGTGGTCTTAGTTTTAATAGATGTTTTTGGAGTAGGTCGATCTGCTCCATTAACTCAAAAAGGACATTCAAAAGTATTGATATTAGAAGGAGTAGCATTAATTTTCATTTTAAGTATTGTCATCATTGCATCGCAATTTCCATCCACATTTATTTTTTTTAGAACAACTCCATTTGAGTGGATGATTATTTTCATTTGGCTTGGCACTATTTTTTTAATTACTAAAATCATTGATACAAGTAAAAAGCCAAAACCAGAAGAATTAGTACATCATTTAAGAATGCCTAAATCTACTTTTAAAGGAAGTATTAAAAGTGCTTATGCAGTTTTTATTATTGGTGCAATCATAACTTTATTGGCAGGCTGGACAATAGAAGTATCTGGAGAAACATTAGCAAACAGATGGGGTATAAGTGGCGTCCTCTTTGGTGGGACTATATTAGCACTTTGTACAGCATTACCGGAAATATCTACGGGAATCGCTTCTGCTAAAATTAGAGATTATAATATGGCAGTGAGTGATATATTTGGAGGAAATGCATTTTTACCTGTTTTGTTTTTAATGGCTTCCCTGATTGGAGGGGATGCGATTTTACCTAATTTAAAACCATCAGACATTTATTTAACAATGCTTGGCATTATTTTAACTGGCATCTATATGGCAGGTATGGTCATCCATTCAAAAAAACAAATTGGAAGAATGGGGATCGATTCTTTCATAGTGATCATAGTGTACCTATTGGGTATCTGGGGTTTACTTAAATTAATTTAATACATATTGTATTAAATAATATATTATGAGCCCTAATAATCTTTCTATTATTTAAAAAAGAAGTAAAATAATTTAATATTGAAGCTGGTTAATTATATTAAATTTATACTTCTAAATTAAAATTAAAAAATGAAAAAATTATTACAATTATTGCTTATCATAGCTCCAACGGTTTTATTTGCTCAAAATAGCTATCAAGTAAATCAACAGTTTTCAATTAAGAGTCCAGGTGGATGGGACTATTTAAGTGTCAATGAAAATAAATTATTCGTTTCTCATGGTACACAAGTCAATATTTTAAATAAAAATAACGGGGATTCGCTAGGTGTAATAATGAATACCACAGGAATACATGGTATTGCATTTGATCCAATTCATAAAATAGGATTTACAAGTAATGGCAGATTAAATAATGTTTTTGCATTTAATTTAAGTACCAATCAAGTGATTGCTACAATTACAACAGGTGAAAATCCAGATGCCATCTTTTATGAGCCTTTTTCAAAAACCATCATTACTTGTAATGGTCGTAGTAAAAATTTAACTTTTATTGACGCAAGTAATTATCAAGTCATTGCCACTGTTGATGTAGGTGGCAAACCTGAAACAGCCGTATCTGATGAGCAAGGGAAAGTGTTTGTAAACGTGGAAGACAAAAATGAAATTGTAGTCATCAATGTAAAAACATTTCAGGCCGAAGCACATTGGAGTATCGCTCCCATTGAATCTCCTACCGGATTAGCTATAGATAATAAAACCAAAAGATTATTTTCTGGTGGCGAAAAAATGTTAGGTGTCATTAATGCTGCGAATGGAAAGATGGTGACCACAATTCCTATTGGGGATGGTTGCGATGGTGTTGCATTTAATAATAACACAAAAACTATTTACACTTCAAATGGGGAAGGCACTATGAGCGTTATCAAAGAATTAGATGGGGCACATTATAAATTACTAGAAACCATACCAACATTAAAAGGAGCAAGAACTATTGCCATTGACGAATTATCAGATAAATTATATTTACCCACTGCCGACTTTGAACCCTTACCTGCAGATGCTAAACCTAATACAAGAGCAAAGATGATTGCTGGTTCTTTTAAAATTCTAGTGGTTAGTAAAAAATAAAATATTTCATGTTAAAAATAAAATGTCTTTTTTTATCATCACTAATATCATTCTTCGGATTGGTTCCATTAGCAGCGCAAACAATTTCTGGAAATATTTTAGATAAAGAAACCAATGCGCCACTCATAGGCGCTTCAGTTAAATTATTAGCTACTAATAAAGGTGTGGTGAGTAATGAATTAGGAACCTTTGTGTTAAATAATATACCTATAGGAAAATTACATTTAGTATTTTCTCATACAGGTTATACCACATTAGATACGCTCATTAACTTTACAACTAAAACTTCGCCAATTCAAATTTTACTCGCACGCGAGGAGGCAGATTTAGAAGAAGTCATTATAGTATCATCATCAAGAACTAATTCAAGAATCGAAGATTTACCTACTAAAGTTGAAGTACTTGGATCAGAGGAAGTGCATGAAGAAAACGGCATCAAGCCCGGTAATATAGCTAGTTTATTAGGAGATATTGCTGGGATTCAAATACAACAAACCAATGCGGCTACTGGCAATGCCGATATGCGCATTCAAGGATTACAAGGAAAGTATACACAAATTCTAAGAGATGGGATGCCTTTGTTTGGTGGTTATGCTGGAAGCTTTAGCATCTTACAAATACCCCCTCTCGATTTACAACAAATTGAGTTGGTCAAAGGTGCTAGCTCTACTTTATACGGTGGTGGTGCCATTGCAGGTATGTTAAATTTAATTTCAAAGAAACCAAAATTAGGTAAACCAGAAAAAAGTATAACGCTTAATTACTCTAGTTTAAAAGAAACCAATTTTAATACTTTTTTCTCTGCTCGAAATAAGGAGGTAGGTTATTCTTTATATGCAGGTACAACGCAACAAAAACAAGTTGATGTAGACAATGATGGATTTTCTGATGTGCCCGCTGTTAAAAGCATTTTTGTGCACCCTCGATTCTTTATTTATGGTAAAGATCAATCCAACCTAACGATTGGGTATACTTTAAATTATGAAGATAGAAATGGAGGAGATATGCAAGTGTTATCGAGTAATGCAGATAGTAAACATCAATTTTTTATTCAAAATAAAAGTTTAAGAAATACAGTTGACTTAGTCTGGGAGAAGCCTTTAGCGAATGGCGGACAACTCACCGCTAAAACTAACGCTTCATTTTTTGATCGGGACATGACTACTAATGTTTTTGGAATGAAGGGAAAACAATCAAGCTGGTATTCGGAACTAGCCTTTTCAAAAAAATATGACTTTCATAATTTAGTCATGGGCATCAATTTTAATGGTGAGCAATTTAATAAACAATTGCCTGATAGTAGTTATTTACCAAATGATGCATTTCATACCATGGGTGTTTTTATTCAGGATGATTGGAAATTTGCGGATCAATTTACTTTGCAATCTGGTATTAGGGTGGATCAAAATAATCAATATGGAATTTTCGTTTTACCTCGACTTTCCTTAATGTATAAATTAAATAACAAAGTCACAATGCGGATAGGTGGTGGGCAAGGTTATAAAACGCCTAGTTTATTTAATTCGGAAATGGACGAAAGAGATTACCATTATTTAATTGGATATAGAGAAAATATTACATCGGAAAAATCAATAGGATTTAATTACGATGTGAATTATAAAACAAAAATAAATGATTGGAATTTAACTTTAAATCAAACCTTGTTTTACAATAAAGTAGATAAGCCCATTTTATTAGAAACAGTAAGTTTTGAAAGTTTGGTTTGTTGTATTCCTCCTGTATTCTATTACAATAATGCCTCTAACCCGCTCGTTTCAAAGGGAATGGAATCCTATATTCAAGCCATCAAAGCACCATATGAACTCTACTTTGGCTATGTGTATACAGATGCACGAAGAGAATATAATGCAACCCACCCCCAATTACCTTTGATTGCTAAAAATAAATTTGCAACCGTTTTTGCTTATGAATTTAATGGGAATTTTAGAGCCGGTATTGAATCGTCTTATACAGGTACTCAATATCTTGACAACGGCACTCAAACAGAGGCCTATCTATTTACTGCCATCATGTTAAGATACAATTTAGGGAAAGCCAGCTTTGTACTCAACTGCGAAAATTTATTTGATAAGCGCCAAAATAAAAATGGATCCTTAGTGATGCCGCCATTGACTAACCCTAGCTTCCCTGAAATTTGGGCGCCCTTGGATGGTCGGGTCATAAATCTATCTATGCACCTTAAATGGTAGTGATAACTATCTCATTATCAACTTCGATTTCTCAAATTCATTAGGAAATTTTTAAATTAAATATAATTTTAAGCAAAAGTTTTTAATTATATTTAACATAGCCTTTTTATTTTAATCATTAAAAGATATGATCATGAACAGTCGTCGAATTTTTTTAAAAAATACTGCACTCACAACAGGTGCCTTAATGACTTCTAATCTATTCGCGAATAGTAAAATATTTACTACCGATACATTAAGAGTTGCTACCATTGGTGTAAATGGTATGGGATGGTCCAATACCATGGCCGCTCTTAAAGTACCTAACTTAGAAGTAGTCGCCTTATGCGATATTGATGAATCTGTTTTAAATAAACGAAAAGCAGAATTATTATTAAAGCAACCCCTTGTTCAAAAAATTGATACCTATAGTGATTACAGAAAAATACTTGATCGAAAAGATATTGACATTGTCATTGTAGGAACACCCGATCATTGGCATGCATTGCAAATGATCGATGCTTGCAGTGCAGGTAAACATGTGTATGTCGAAAAGCCAGCAGGAAATTCTATTGGAGAATGTAATACTATGATTGCTGCTAAAAATAGATATAACCGTATTGTTCAAGTGGGCCAATGGCAAAGAAGTCAAAAACATTTTAAAGATGCGTTAGATATTGTTCATTCTGGACAGTTAGGTAATATCCGTACAACAAAAGTGTGGTGTTATCAAGGATGGATGCGCCCTCAACCTGTTGTGCCTAATAGCGCTCCTCCAGCGGGTGTTGATTATAAAACATGGTTAGGTCCTGCTCCTACTCGTGAATTTAATGCAAGCCGTTTCCATTTTCATTTTAGATGGTTTTGGGATTATGCTGGTGGTTTAATGACCGATTGGGGAGTGCATTTATTAGACTACGCTATTCAAGGTATGAAAGCAGGCAATCCTAAAAGTGTCAGTGCATTAGGTGGCAAATTTGCTTACCCTGAGCTAGCAGAAGAAACGCCAGATACTTTAACTACTTTATATGAGTTTGATAAATTTAATTTAGTCTGGGATTCTGCAATGGGCATTGACAATGGCTCTTATGGTCGTGACCATGGTATAGCTTTTATTGGCAATAATGGTACTTTGGTTTTAGATAGAGGAGGTTGGGAAGTAATTGAAGAAAGACAAGCTAAAAATAAAATAGCCATCCCACTTCATAAAAGTGAAGACAATGGAGTGAATTTACATTGGCTCAATTTTACAGATGCCATTAGAAACAATACACCTCAAAGTTTACATTGCTCTATTGAAGAAGGGGCTCATATTGCTACTATTGCACAGATGGGTAATATTGCTTACCGTTCTGGGAAAAAAGTGAATTGGGATGCGAGTAAAAATTTATTCACTGACGAAGCCATTAATAAAGCCTATTTTACCAAGCCTTACCACAACGGATATATCTTGCCTAAAATATAATAACCGGCTTGCCTGATATAGGATTTGCAATAATCTGAGTATCTATATTGAATACTTTTTTGAGCAAAATGGCGTCCACGATTTTTTCGGGGGCGCCATTTTCAATAAAAGCACCCTCCTTTAAAAAGAATAGCTGATCCGCATAACGAATCGCAATATTAATGTCGTGTACCACTCCTATCAAAGTGGTTTTTTCATTTAATAAAGAAACAGCTATAGATAAAAAAATAGATTGGTAATAGATATCTAAATTATTCAAGGGCTCATCTAAAAACAAATAACGATGCTCACCAATAGGAGATTCCCAAATTTGTGCTAGTACGCGCGCATAATGTACGCGTTGCTTTTCACCACCACTTAATGTTTGATAATTTCTTAAGCTGAATTCCGTTAAATTTAATAAATGAATCACTTCTTTAACTATCTCTATATCCTTTTTTGTAGGATTAAATTCAAAGTGGGGATTTCGGCCCAACATAATTACTTCTTCCACCAACATTGGGAAACTTAATTCAGTTTGTTGGCTTAATACTGCTCTACATGAAGCAAGGGCTTGCTTTTTGTATGTTTTTAAATTTATACCCTGATAAAATACAAGTCCTTCGTAATTATCCAATTCTCCACTTAACAATTGAATCAAAGTTGACTTTCCTGAGCCATTAGGGCCAATGATTAAATTACAAGTACCAGGTAAAAATGATATTGAAATATTATTTAAAACATTTTTTGTTCCAATGCTATATTTCAAATGTTGTGTCTCTATCATAATTACAAATCGTTTTGATTGAACTGATATTTTTTCAATAAAAAAATATATAATGGCGCACCTATGATTGAGGTGATAATCCCAATAGGTATTTCAGAGGGTGCTAAAAATAACCTTGCACCCATATCGGCTAAGGTTAATAATAAAGCGCCCATTAAAATAGAAGCAGGAATTAATTTTCTATTATCGCTTCCAATAATTAGTCTTAATACATGTGGAACAATCAATCCCATAAATGCAATCACCCCAACAAAGGAAGTTGCCACCGAAACCATGGCAGTGTTCACTATTAAAATACTCGTTTTTAAACGATGTACTTCCACTCCTAAGTATCTCGCTTCTTGCTCACCTAATAATAAAACGTTTAATTTTTTAGCTTGTTTAAAAGCAATGATAATACAAACAATGGCTACGATTCCAGTCACAATAACTTGAAACCAAGAAGCGCCCGAAAATGTACCCAAATTCCAAAAAGTGATACTTCTTGCTTGTGGATCACGTGCTAAATAAGTCATCAATCCCACACCACTTAAACCAATGGCATTGATGGCCATTCCCACTAATAATAATGGAAGAATAGCAACTCTTTTATTATTTTTTGCAAGTTGATACACAATATATGTGGCCAATAAGCCTCCAATAAAAGCAAATACAGGAACTAAAAATGGACCCAATGCGGTTTTCAAAACAGGAGATAGAAATGGACCTATGCTAAAAACAATGGAGGCTCCAAAAGCTGCACCAGCACTTGTTCCTACTAATCCTGGTTCCACTACTGGGTTTCTAAATAACCCTTGCATTAATACACCAGATACTGCTAAGATGGCGCCAGTGATGGCACATAATAAAACTCGAGGTAATCTTAGTTGAATAAATACACTTTCATAAATAGAGGCCGGCTCTTTGCTAGTAAACCAATGCTGCAATGCGGACCACATCTCAGAAGGTAAAATAGATACAGCTCCAAATGCAATAGCATTGATAAGCACTAATGCAAGGATAAAAATTAATACAATAAAAAAAAGACTACTTTTTCGCTGCATCTTTATTAGAATAAAATAATTGCATCAACTGAATAATATTATTTCCGGTTCTAGGACCAAAGTAAGTTAAATCATGTTCTTCAAATCGAACAATTCGTTTATTTTTTCCTGCATTTGTTAAACTCACGCCTGGCACCCCTGTGATAAATTTATCCATACTGCCCATTTGGTCAAATCCGAAATCAGTAGCAATAATGATATCAGGATTAGCCTCCGCAATGGCTTCTGCACTTATTTGTCTAGCTCCTTTTGCATCATAATGAGCCACTTTAGCGCCGGCCATTTGAATCAATTTATCTCCAACTCCTTTTCGACCACTCATAACAAAAAATACATTGCTTGCGCGACCAAAATGAATAATCATTACTGTAGGAGTATCTTTTATAGTCAATTGTTTCACAGCAGTCATAGCTTTATTAATAGAAGCATCCATTAATGTGGTTAAGGAATCTGCTTTGACAGGTACGCCAAAGAATGTACCTAATTCATGTAACAGCATTTTAGCACTATCAATCGTATTTGCATTCCCAAAAGCTTTACAATGTAAACCAGCTTTCAGTATTTGAGGCAATACCGTTTCAGGACCTATATCATTACTATGCATCACTAAGTCTGGAGCCATTGAGATAATACCTTCTGGATTTAATGCTCTATGATACCCCACTGGCTTAATCAATTTAGCACTATCTGGATAAGTGCTACTCCAATCTACTCCTACAATATCATGGCCCTTGCCTAGTGCAAAAGTAAATTCAGTTAAATGTTTAGATAAACTGACAATTCTGATGTCCTTTGTACCATCTATCTCTCTATTATTAAATCTTCCACAGGAAGATAAAAATAATATACTCACAAAAGCAATCGATATTTTTTTCATAATTAAAATTTAAAAATTATACTTCAAATGAATGCCTCCAAAAACAACTGCTCCAATAGGGGCTGCCGTATAAGTATCTGGTAATTGATTAGCAAAAATCATCATAGGATACTTTACAGCAGTTAAATTACTAGCACCAAGGTATATATCAAAATTTAAATGATTAGATAAGGCTATTTGATATCCCAATTTACCATTTAATAAATTATAAGAGCTTGCATAAAAATCATTCATTGATGTAATAGGTGTTTTGTCTCTGTAGTTGTATGTTACATTTCCATATAATCCTGGTTGTGTTAAAATATCAAATCCAAAATTGACAACATATTTAGGAACGCCTGCTACCATTTTATTAGAATATTCTTCGGTAAGCACCACTGATTTTTGGATAGTAAAATTATTCCCATAAGTAAAATTAGAGTAAGTCAAATTTGTAAAAGGACGTATAGAACTTATAAAACCATTGTTAGATTCATACAATGTATATTTTAACATCGCTTCAATTCCCTTATGAATTTGTTCACCGCCGTTGACTACATATGTATATAATGTAGTATTAGGAGAAGCAGGCGACACCACAGAAATGGCGGTCATTTTTTTAGAGAACACAGTATTAAAATATGCTAATTCATAAATAAGTTTATTATCAAATAATTGTCCCTTGCTGCCTATTTCAAACTGATTACCTTTTTCGGGCGATAATGAATGATTTAGACTTCCGGTGGCAGGTGTCGCGGGTGTTGACACTGCAGGTGTGGTTACATAAAAGTAAGAGCTAGTAGGTGCTTTAAATCCAGTACTATATGAAGCATATAATGAAATATGCTTATTAATTACTTTGTTGATTGCAAAATGGGGGGCTAACATAAATTGATAACTTGTATCAAAAGTAGAAGGACGCGTGCTAAGTGAAGGATTAAAACGGTCATTTAAATTAATATGCATTTTACTTATTCCTAAACCGGCAACCAATGAAAAATCTTTAGGCAATGATAAGGTCCATTCTGAAAATACATGACTATTGGTACTAGTGGCATAGACATTAGAAGTAGTCGCATTAATCACCCAATATGGATTAACACCATAGGTCCAAGTGGTGGCTGCATCTAATGGATTTTGTTTCATATTATAACCCACTACTTGACCCACTTGTTGTTGCGATTCAATACCCGTAACGCCTCCTATTGTAATATCATCTGTAATGGAAAATTTAGTATTAATTGCGGACCTCATTCCATAGTTCACTGTATTTTTATCTGTCCATCCTGCAGCAGAACTAGCATTGCTATTAAAGCCAATCCCATATACCGCAGAGCTAATCGAAATATTTTGACTATGATTGTACACATGACTGACGCCTGTTTTAAAACTTACTACATTACTGTGTCCATCTCTTTTGATATAATCCGGATTTCCCGAAAAGTCATTAGCATCCCATTGTGCCATTGTTAATTCACCTGATCTTTGATCATAACTACTACTATAACCTGCATAAATACTAAAATTATTTTTTAAGTTGGGTTGTAAATCTGCAATCACATTTACAAAATCTTTCTTTGAAGCATTATGAATTGTATAGCCATCTGTTTTTTGATTACCGTAATTAACCAATAAAGAAGATTTATCTGTTCCCGCTTTAAAAGTAGTAGTAAAACGAGTTAAGCCATAACTCCCTGTTAATATTTGTTGAGACACATTTGTTTTTCCTTTTTCTGCTTTTTCTGTGGTTAAGTTAATAGCACCCGCAATGGCTAGTCCATATAAAGTACCTGAAGGACCTTTTGCAATTTCAATATTTGCAATGGTTCCAAAATCAATATCATCCATGGTGGTGATTCCTTCAGCATCTGTTAATGGAATCCCATTTAAATACACTTTGTATCCTTGTCCATCAAAATTACTACTAACGCCCCTTGTCCCTCTTGTACCATTGCCATAGCCCCTAATATTTAATTGCTGTCCTCCACTTACCGAACGACGAGCCATGGAGACACCCGTAATATTAGTTTGAATGGCATCATCCATAAACAGTCCTGTATTGCGTTTTAACTCAGTAACACCAATTTTTGAAATAGCCCCAGGTTGGTATAAAATTGATTTATTAGGATTCGAAGTATTCGTTACTTCAACTTGCGCTAAGGATAATGCAATGGGTGTTAGATAGATAGTAAGCAAACTAGTAGAGGTTCCTAAAATTTGAGTGGAGGATTCATATCCAATAAATGATATCGTAATTTTAGTAGCACCCATGATGCTGAATTCCCCTTGGTTATTTGTCATTGTTTTTTCGGATCCACTAATTACTGTAGCACTTGCTAATGGTTTGTGCGTAAAGGCATCTAGCACTTTGCCAGTAAATTTATTTTGTGCAAATGCTGAATGGATAAAAAATAAAAATATAAATAAGATGAAGCTATTAAGTTTCATTAAATAAAAATTAAAATGTGTGAAATGAAATTCTCCTCAAAAAATGATATAAGGAGTTAAATTGATATACAATAAACTTATACTAATCGTGGAGGTGGCGCATTTACATTTAATACCATTGACTTAAGAGCTTGATCTATTAAATTAAAATGGTTTTTATTGTAAGTAGACAATGTTGATATTTCATTAGTATAAAGGATGAAATAAGAAAGTGAAAACTTTAAAACCTGTTTGCTTTGCTTATTGCCTGGTAGGGCTTCTGTCGTATTTTTAAAGGAGGTAGTATAATTATTATATAGCAGACTTTCCATTTTATCATTGATACAAAAATACCAAGTCACCCCATTTATTTTTTCCGTTTTAACAACATCATAAAAAGTGCCTCCATAATAAAATTCTTTACCGGCTTCTTCCCACTTGATTTCTTGGCTGTTTTTTATTTTAACCAAATTTGCTTCTGGAAGTTGGCGGGCCATTTGCTGTGCAATATTTTCCTTATTTATTTCTTGCTGTACAACATATATCACATAGGTACCCAACTGACTAGTCAATGCTAAAAATAATAATATGGAACAAGAGATGTATCTCAATTCAATTGCTTTTCTAACCCTAAATTTAAGTTGTTTTAAGTTAGAATACGCATTCAGCTTAGAAAAATAAAATATACTAATGTATAATAGAATTGCCTTGTATCAATAATTGATACTGATGCGGGGTAATGCCTTCTACCTTCTTAAACAAGCGCACGAAATAGTTAACATCGTTAAAGCCGCAATCAAAGGCGACAGATTTTATAGAAACATTAGAAATAGTCAATAATTCTTTTGCATGCTTAATTTTTTCGGATAAAATATATTCAATCGGACTAATGCCAAATTCTTTTTTGAAGGATCGATAAAAAGTCGTCTTACTCATACAAGCCTTTTCACTTAATATCCCCAACTTAATGTTTTCGGTAATATTCGCCTTAATAAATCCAGTAATATAAGAAAGTGGATTTGCATTGCTATTTTTATAATCTCCATGGGTTAATTCAAGTTTGTTTTGTACCTGTACAATATTTACAATTAGTTCTTGAAGAGACAAATCTGCAATGATATCTTTCAATGGCATATTACTCGAGCAAACAGAAATTATTTTATTTAATAAAGAGGCAATCTCTAAACTATTTTGAAAATGATAATTATTTTTATTAAACTTCCAATAAGCCTCCCCCATTCTTGGATACTTATCATTTAAAAAACTTAGGGTACTTTCAATTTTTTGATGATCAATGGCAAGTGCTATACACTGTGTAGGGTTGTGCACCGAAGCTTCTGGAAAATCAATATTCATTTCAATGCCAGCTGGTACTAATACGGTTTCGCCTGGCAAATAATCAAAACCAGGATGATCAAATAAATGCATCACTTTTTTTCCTCTTAGCATGCTTGTTACTACAAAATCATTGAATGTTAACGGAACCAAAGCGGCTGATTGATGTGTTTCAAATACATTTAGCTCACATTTATCTAATGTATAAGCAGTTCTGTTTTCCACTAATGTCTTAAGGGATTTTTCCTTAGTAAGACCTACCTCTTTTAATTGACTTGTTCTGGTCATAGCGGTAATCGTTAACAAATTGTAGCTCAAGTCTTTACTATAAAGTAGACTATTTGAAAAATCAGTTTGGCAGATTTGTGCTACAATCCGACTTAAAAATACTATAAATACAACAGAATTCAAAGTAGAATTACATTCTAAACAAAACGATAAGCTATGTCAACCATTGTAAACCGTCCTACTTTTAAAGCTAAGTATGACAATTTTATTGGGGGTAAATTTGTGCCTCCTGTTAAAGGTGAATATTTTGATAATATATCACCTATTGATGGAAAGGTATTTACCAAAGCCGCACGTTCTGGCAAGGAAGATGTGGAGTTAGCCATTGATGCAGCCCACAAAGCCTTTCCAACCTGGAGTAAAACGGCGCCTAGTTACAGAAGCAATATTTTAATTAAAATTGCGCAGGTAATTGAAGACAATTTAGAGTACCTCGCTACTGTCGAAGCCATTGATAATGGTAAGGCAATCAGAGAAACCAGAGCAGCGGATTTACCACTTTGTATTGATCACTTTAGGTATTTTGCTGGCGTCATTAGAGCCGAAGAAGGTGCTATTTCTGAGCACGATGAAACCACAGTAAGTATTATAGTGCATGAACCTATTGGTGTTGTGGGGCAAATTATTCCATGGAATTTTCCTTTATTAATGGCCACTTGGAAAATTGCACCAGCATTAGCTGCAGGTTGTTGCGTTGTATTAAAACCAGCAGAACAAACACCCACTTCTATATTATGCTTAATGGAATTGATTGCTGATGTATTACCAGCAGGGGTTTTAAATGTAGTTACTGGTTTTGGTCCAGAAGCGGGAAAGCCATTGGCTACCTCCCCAAGAATATCTAAAGTATCATTTACAGGTGAAACAACCACTGGTAGATTAATTATGCAATATGCATCTGAAAATTTAATTCCTGTTACGATGGAATTAGGTGGCAAGTCGCCAAATATATTTTTCCCTTCTGTAGCAGATCATGATGATGCATTTTTTGATAAAGCAATAGAGGGTGCTGTAATGTTTGCATTAAATCAAGGCGAGGTATGTACCTGTCCTTCCAGGATTTTAGTACATGAAAGTATTTACGAAAAATTCATGAAGCGTGTTGTTGAAAGAACGAAAGCTATTAAAGTAGGTCATCCTTTGGATGGCACTGTTATGATGGGCGCACAAGCATCTAATGATCAATATGAAAAAATATTATCTTATTTAAAAATTGGTAAAGAAGAAGGCGCAGAAGTTTTATGTGGTGGAGAAGCTAATAAGTTAGAGGGTGAATTAGCAGGTGGTTATTATATTCAACCTACTATTTTTAAAGGCCACAATAAAATGCGCATTTTCCAAGAAGAAATTTTTGGACCAGTGACTAGTGTTACTACATTTAAAACAACCGAGGAAGCATTAGCTATAGCAAATGATACCTTGTATGGCTTAGGTGCAGGTGTATGGACAAGAGATGCGCATGAGTTATATCAAGTGCCAAGAGCAATTCAAGCTGGTCGTGTATGGGTAAACTGCTATCATGCTTATCCAGCGCATGCTCCATTTGGTGGCTATAAAAAATCGGGCTTTGGTAGAGAAACGCACAAAATGATGTTGGGTCATTACAGACAAACAAAAAATATGTTAGTTTCTTACGATAAAAATAAACTTGGATTTTTTTAGTAGCGAACCAAAAACAATTTAAATTACAAAGAACTTTCAAGCCGATTGAAGGTTCTTTGTTTTTTTAAAAAACAATTTATGATAAAGAGAGTTTTAGTAACCCCTGCAGCTGAAAATGTAATTGCTCAATTAAAAGAAAAATTTGGGCCATTGATGTTTCATCAAAGTGGTGGATGTTGTGATGGATCTCAACCTATGTGTTTTGAAAAGGGAGATTTTAAAGTTGGGGGCAGTGATATAAAAATTGGCATCATTGCAGATTGTGAATTTTTTATGAGTCGCGATCAATTTGAATACTGGAAACACACGCAACTTACCATAGACATTACACCTGGACGCGGATCCAGTTTTTCGCTAGAAATTCCAATGGGTCTTAGGTTCATTGTTCATTCACGTATTTATACAGAAGCTGAAATGTTCAGTTTGGAGCCTACCCAAGATTGCAACTAGAAGATTATCAGCATTAATTCGAATATTATTTTTTACCTTCCCTATACAAATTAAGTATATGGCCAACCGTCGCAATTTTATCCAACACCTAGGCCTGATGGCAGGTGCTTTTTCGGCAAACAGTTTGTTTAATCAAGCCCATGCTGCCAATTTTGAGCATATCAATTTGCAAAAGAAAATGCTAAGTCCTAAAGAGTTGGCAATGGATGAAGATTATTGGAGTGTCATTCAGCAAGGCTTTACTGTAAGCCCCTCCATCATCAATTTAAATAATGGGGGTGTAAGTCCAAGTCCGAGAGTCGTACAAGAAGCGGTAGAGACTTTTAATAAAATGTCCAACGAAGGGCCCTCCTATTTTATGTGGCGTATTTTAGATCAAGGAAGAGAGCCCTTAAGATATAAATTGGCGCAATTAGCCGGTTGCGATCCTGAAGAAATTGCCATCAATCGAAATGCCACAGAGGCATTAAACACAGTCATCTTTGGTTTGAATTTAAAAGCAGGAGATGAAGTAGTGGGTAGCAAATTTGATTATCCCAATATGGTGAATGCTTGGAAGCAAAGAGCATCAAGAGAAGGTATTGTTTATAAACAACTCGACTTTAAATTCCCAATGGAAAATGAAGAAGATATGGTACGTATTTATGAAAATGCCATTACCCCAAAAACAAAAGTGTTTCATATTACGCATATGGTGAATTGGGTGGGTCAAATTATGCCAGTAAAAAAATTATGCGCGCTTGCTAAAAAGCATAATATCGAAACCATTGTGGATGGTGCACATAGTTTTGGTTTAATGGATTTTAAAATACCGGATTTAGGTTGCGACTATTTTGGCACTTCCTTACATAAATTTTTATCTGCGCCAATTGGTAGCGGAATGCTTTGGATTAAAAAAGAAAATATCGAAAAAATTTGGCCATTGGTATGTAATGATAACCCCAAAGGAACGGATATTAGAAAGTTTGAAACCCTTGGTACCAGAAGCTTCCCTATCGAACAAGGTATTGGAGAAGCCATCAATTTTCATACTGCAATTGGTAGTAAAAGAAAAGAAGAGCGCATTCGATATTTAAAAAATTATTGGGCAACAAGAGTTAAAGAAATTCCTAAAGTAAAAATTAATACTTCATTAAAAGATGAATTCTCCTGCGCTATTTGTGGCGTAAGTATTGATGGTATGACTCCTGGTGAATTAGACAATGCTTTATTTAACAACTACAAAATACACACAGTGGGTATTGTTTGGGATAATGTAAGTTGTGTACGCATCACACCACATGTGTATACTCGAATTCAAGATTTAGATAAATTAGTTAATGCCATAGAGGCCATCGCAAAAAAATCCCCTGCAAGTAAATAACCTACAGGGGAAGTATCTATTTTAGGAGAAAGCGTTAATTACTTACGCGCTATTTTAAATGTTTTTGTAAGTGTCTTATAAGTCTTACTCACAGGATCTTGTGTTTTTGAAGTTACTGTAACTGTTCCAGTACAAAGTACACCTGGTATTAAACTAGTCACTGTAAGTGGATTTGATGCAGCGGCAGTGCCCGCTTTGGTATCAGCTGATACAGTTGAATTATCTAAATCTTTTTTTACTGTTACCTCAATATTCACACCATCTTTTGGGAAGGGAGTTGAAGTCACATTAATATTCACCGGCTGAGAAGCACTTAAAGATGCATAAATAGCATTGTAGTCCACTTCCTTCGAATCAATTTCTAATTTAAAAGCTATATCCGCTTCAGCAACAACTACGGGCGGTGTTGGTGTTACTGGTGTAGTAGTTCCACCTCCTTTACTACAAGAGATCAAAACAAAAGGAAGACAAATTAAAATTAAGATCCATTTTTTCATAACTGATTTTTTATTTACTGTAACTAAGTTGAAAGTATTAAGTAAAATGATTTTAATCTGGGGGATTTAAAATTAAAATTAAACATTATACATTGATTTTCCAATATTGTCATTTTTTATCATAAATAGGCACTGGTAATTACGATATAAGCTGTATAGGAATGGCCAAAATTTAAAGGATAAAAGGGGCTATAGTCTAAATTGTGAAATTTGTTTCTAATAAATATAGATTTTATACAATGTATAAATTGTTATACTTCAACAATATATATGTACTATTTTAGAGTATGAAAAAAAATTTGACAAGGATAATTGGGTTCTTACTGCTCTACATAAACTTGGTACAAAGCGCTAAAGCTCAAAATATGGACCCTTATACCTTCAACGTTAATGGCCATACAAAATTTATCGAACCCTACAGCTGGGATTGGAGCTTTGGAGAGGGATTAATTGTGAATACCTTGTATGCTAGTAATCAATTTTTGATTACTGCAGGTATGCTCCAAAATAATTTTTTAATGGATTACAATGTCCATATAGTGGATAGTATTGGAATACATTTTTCAATTGGCCCAAATCCCGTAAAAAATAAATTAATAATTAGTGCGGCTCAACTTGGACTTGCTATTATAAGAATTGGAATTTATCATGAACAAGGAAAAGAATATCAAGTCATTGAAGGACCCTTTTCTGGAATACATTTTTATCAAGAGATTCCATTTGCTTCGGCAAATACTGGAATATATATTGTGGTTATAAATTATGTTGTTGCAAATTCATTATCAAAAACAAAAGTTTTTAAGATAATAAAAATGTAATAATATTTAGTTATGAAAAAAAGATTTTTTCTTGTATTAATCGCTTCTTTTTTATTGATGTATTTAAATGCTCAAAATAATAAAGGAATTAATTTTCAAGGAATTGCTCGTAATAGTAATGGGCTGGTTATTACTAATAAAATAATAAGCCTTCGTTTGTCTATAAAAACGGACTCTCTAAATGGTAATATTGAATACCAAGAAATTAAATCTGTTACTACAAATGTGATTGGTCTTTTTTCGGTGGTGGTAGGTAGTAGTGAGGAAAGAAAAATGGCAACAATAGGGAATTTTGAGAATATAAGTTGGGCCAAATCAGAAAAATATCTACAAGTAGAAGTAGATATTACAGGTGATTTTTATTTTATAAACCTAGGAACACAAAAAATAAATTATGTCCCCTTTGCCTTTTACGCAGATAAGGTTGATGCCAAAAATATAAATGGTTTAGTTAGTATAAATCAAGGTGGTACAGGTTTTGATAATATTAAAGATTTTAAAACTATTGCCGCAATTGATAAAGTAAATAATACCCCAGATAGCGTAAAGCCCACCTCGCAAGCAACACTCATTCTACTAAATGAGAAACTAAAAAAAACAGACACCCTATACCTAAGCAATCGCATTAACCAAAAACTAAATGCAACTGATACAATCAAATTATATAATAAAATAAGTCAAATTCCAGTAATTGATACCACTAGCCTTAGTAATCGAATTAATTTAAAACTCAGTAAGATAGATACTATTAGTTTAAGTAACCGTATTGATTTAAAATTGAATAAGCTTGATACAGCTTACTTAAGCAATCGCATTAACCAAAAACTAAATGCATCTGATACAATCAAATTATATAATAAAATAAGTCAAATTCCAGTAATTGATACCAC
>JBAXVC010000008.1:0-98166 GCA_037129315.1 Chitinophagia bacterium
TCGTTTGAACCTCGGTAATACCTAACGCAGCAGTTGGTTGTGTAATAATAATATTATCAAATAATTTACTGCCATTCTTTGAATCCGTAATGGTCACACTATAAGTGCCTCCCCCTATGCCAGTTCTGTTTTGTGTAGTAGCTCCATCATTCCATAAATAGGTATAACCTGCTGTTCCACCACTTACCACTATTGTTATTGCACCTACTTTCTCTCCATAACAATTAACCGGTGTCAACGTTTTAACAATGCTTAATACACTAGGTTGAGTTACTGTTAAACTTGTTACATTAGTGACACATGCATTGCCATCCGTTACTCTTACATTATAAGTGGCCGCTACTAAACTTCCTATATTTTGTGTCGTTGCACTGTAGGTACCATCTCCTGTTTTAGTCCATGCATAAACATATGGACTTGTTCCACCACTCACATTTAAACTTATACTTCCATCATTACTACCATAGTAATTTAAATTCGTTATAGAATTTGTGATACTAATTGCAGTAGGCTGCGTGATCGTATATGTTTTTGTTTTAGTACATCCTTTATTATCCGTAACCGTTACAGCATAAGTCCCTGCTGATAAACTACTCAAATCCTCGGTCGTTGCACTAAATGTTTCATCGCCTGTTTTAGTCCATGCATAAGTATATGGACTTGTTCCGCCGGTCACCGTAATATTCAACGCCCCACTTGCTACTCCATTACATGCCACATTCGTTTGAACCTCGGTAATACCTAACGCAGCAGTTGGTTGTGTAATAATAATATTTCCTGAAGATTTTGAACAACCATTCGCATCATTAACAGTCAATGAATAAGTTGCTGGAGATAAACTCGATTTATCTTTAATTGTTGTTCCATCATTCCACAAATAGGTATATGGACTTACGCCTCCAGTAATTGTTAATGCAATGGCTCCTGTATTTTGTCCATAACAATTTATATTAGTGACACTTGGTGTTAATGTTATTAAACTTGGTTGTGTTATGATAATACTGTCAGATAGTTTGGCAGTACATGATTTACTATCAGTTACAGTAACATTATACTTACCTGATAATAAATTATTTAAATTTTGCGTTGTCAATCCAGAACCCCAATTATAACTATAACTTGGGGCTCCTCCGTTTACTGTCAAATTAATAGATCCTGCATTTGCTCCATTACAAATATTATTAACAGAAGTTGCAGATACCGAAAATGGGGTTAGTACTTTTATATCAGAAGTTAAAGTAGAAATACATCCCACCCCATTGCTTCCAATTACTTTAACACCATATGAACCTACAGACAAGCCTGTGATTGGAATTCCAGTTCCCTTTACCGAATCTGTTGCCCCAACTTTTTTGTAAGCCCAAACAAATGGGCCTGCCCCATTGGTCACTGTAATATCTATCGCTCCACTTGTTGCCGATGCTCCGTAACAAATATCTTTTGCAACAGGTGATACCGTCATCATACATTGAATATCAACTGGCTTTGAATCAAAATAAATTCTTCCACAGGCATCTTTTATTGTAACACTTAACTGGCATATCCCTGTTTTTGCAGGTGCAGTAAAAGTCGCATTCGCAGAGGTTGCATTGGGTGAAAAAGTACCGCCGCTACTTGAAGACCATTGAATTGAATATGAATTAATATTGGAACCCGATGGGACTGTAACTGATAATGGTAAGGTTTGTCCAGAAAATAAAATTGGTGCATCCTTTGGCAAACCAGAAATAGTTGGAACAATATCTTTTCCTACTGCAGCAGTAAATGAGAAATTAAAAAATATTCTTTGTGCTGCAATTTGATCCGGAGTAATGGTTTTGCTAGACTCTTTGTCATCCAATATCAACATTCTTTCCTCTTTAGCATTGTTAATATTTGCAACAGGCGCAGAGATACTAGACCCTCCAGTTTTTTTTACTTCTACTTTAGGATTAAATTGATGTGAGGCTTCTATAAACACTTTTCCTCTGTTGACATCTCCAAATGCATATCCCCATGCAATAATTGCAGCACGATGTTTTGGAGTTCCATCAACTACTTCAGTATTACTATTTTGATAAATACCCACTTTAGTACTTGCTCTCCAGCCTGGCTCTAGTGGAATATAAACTGTCTCCGCCCCACTTGTAACAGCTTGATCAATGGTTCCCATAAACTGCATGATAGGATCATATTGCAATGTAGGATCATAATTATAAGGTGGCACTCCATCTTCATGAGCGTCAGCTAAGATCAATGCATTTTGTATATATGGTCCAGGCCCTGATGCTAATCCTGTTTTTTCAGATAAGAAATTGGTTTGTTTTGTAAAGTCTGCAGGATTAAACATGTCTTCCAAATGACTACCTGCACTACATCCCAACCAAATGCCCCCTTTATAATTTAAATTCCAATCTAATAAGGATCCATGTGTCGCCCAAGCTGGATCTGCGTGTGGCATGATAAACAAATCATCACAAGATCCTAGGTCAGATGGATTTTTCCAACCACTGCTTTCACTGCCTCCATAGGCCACATCAGGAATACCCGCATTACTAAAATATGGAATGGCCACTTGCCCATTTTGTTTATCCAATGTCCAATTAGGCGCTTTTATTAAAGTGGTAGTATAAGGCACTGTTAATGGTGATGTTGTAGTAACACCTACGACACCTAATGCTTGCCAAGCAGTGATTCTTGCATTTACTGAATCAGATCGATATTGCGATTCAATAATAAAAGGGCCTCCTTTATAACTATTTCCTCCTATACTAAAATCAATGCCATCTTTCACCTTACATTCATTAATCGACCAAAGAATAGGTACTTGAAAATTTCTTAATAAATCATAAATTAATCCATAAGGTTTTAATGCATTACCAACTGTTTGTGGTAAAATACCCATATCAATTATAAATGCCCCCTCTTTAATCGACTTGGTAGCTTGTGTCCCAGCACAATAAGGTGGCACAGGCAATTCATCACTTAATGCAGACAACAATCCTACGGTAGCCGCATTACCAGATCTACTTTCTCCATCTGTGAATTTAAATGAAGAATTCACAGACCTTAGACCAATCGTAGAACTTTTTCCTTTTGTTGTACCGCCAACAAGATAGAATGTTTTTGATTTTTCTTCCTTACCGTATTTAAAATTGGCTGATTGTCCATTATCTAAAATAAATCCCAATACCTCCACTTTATTACCTGTCGTTTCACGCCAATTTAGTGCCCCTGTTAATGTAATAATTGTTCCTGTCTTTAAAGTTATTTTTATTGTGCCGGCATAATCGTTTCCTTGAATACCTCCATTTCCAAAAACACCATCCGAATTTGCATCATTTTGAATAAATGTTACACTTGAAATGCCAAGTGTAGATAAATTATTAATACTATCAGCTTTATTCGTATTCGCCCCTTGAACTCCAATATATCCAGCATAAAAAGTAACAGAAATGTCTGTAAAAACAGGTTTTACATATTTTGCACCATTTGAAAAAAAAGATACAGTAATAAAAGCTACAGTAAATAAAATATACTTGTAAATAGTAAAATGCTTCATAAAGGTTATATAGCCAACGTATTTATACTATTATCATTGAGAAATTATTCCACAATTCTATTGAAATTATAGATTTTTATCTATATTATATATATTTACAGACTTATATTTTTATATAAATCATTGTTAATCAATGTAAATAATATATATAAATTATTTAAACTATATAGTGTATAATGTAATTCATAGTATTTTAGATACTAATTATAGTATATGTAAATTAGATTAGAAAAATAGTAAATCTTAGATTTTTGTCTATTAATTCGTGCAGAATTCAGAATTACGGTACAATATTCGGATTATTGTACAATTTAGACGCTGTATATCAGCATTTTAACTAATAAGAATTTGCTAAAAATTCAGAAGGTGTACAGTTGTGAATTTTCTTGAAAGCGGCATTAAATGTGCTTTTAGAAGTGAAGCCGGCTGAAATAGACAGGGTTTCGATGGTATAATCTTTTAAATAATCAGGATTCAATCTTTCAGTTACGAAGGTTATGCGATGATTATTCACAAAATCATTAAACCTTAATCCAAAGTGATTATTTAATATAAAGGATAGTTCTCGGGCTGGAATGCCAATTTCGACGGAAACCTGGTTAATATTTATACTACTTTTTAAGTAGGGCTTGTGTTCCAAAAAAAAGCTTTTTATATGCGCAATTTCCTTGGAATAATCTTCTGTTATAAAATGTATTCTTTGAGAATCATCGTCCAAGATACTAGATGGCACTTCGTTATATTTTACAAATGGTAAACCAAATAATACTTTAGGATTTACTAACAAATAACTGCTAATGGCGAAAAAACTAAGGGATATAATTAAACCAGGAATCAAATTTAAAAATGTTATGATAAATGAACCATTAAAAACCAACACTAATAAAATCAACAATATCATTCCACCTAAATTGAATACTCCACTCCAATTAAAAAATTTAAGCCAATTTATAACAGCAATAATTTGATCTTGCACTGGCTTACTTAAATTATTCTTTTTAAATTTAATAACCAATACCCAATTAAATATTAAATAAATAATGGTTTGCAATAGTCGCATAATAAATAGAACATATTCAGGTAATACTCCTGCGTTATGTTTATAAATCAAAGATTGATCTAATACGGCAGCCCTTACTATATCTGACTTTTCAGCTATGGGCATTAAATAAAAAGGCAAATAATTAATAAAAAATAAAACAAAAGGAATGAAATGAACTACATCAAATTTAGAAAACCCTTTTTCATTATACAAAACTGCCCTTACATATAAATAAGCAAGCGGAGGAATAATAAAATTTACTGGAGCCCCTGTTTTAAATAAATAGGGAGCTGCATTAATAAAACCTGAGTGGATAAATAAATATAAAAACGTGCAATATATCTGCAAAAGAAATAATATTGACAATAAATAATCCGCATAACTCTTGGTTTCATTTTTACTAACTAACAATAAATAGACAGTTAATAAAGCCGAGAACATACCCCCTAAAAATAACAACTCAACCATATCCTTTTATTTCATTACGAAGATAGTAGATAAAAATTTAATACAAATGCGAAAATGGAATATGAGTAGCTATTAAAAACCCAGTGCCCCGATAAATCGGGGCACTGGTGGGGGTATAAAATTTTCGTCGAAAAATCAATTACTTCACCTCTTCAAATTGAGCATCTTCAACAGTATCATTACTTGCACCGCCATTACTTTGACCTGCGTCAGGTCCTTGGGCTCCTGCTTCTGGTCCACCAGCTCCTGCAGCTTGTGCCTTGTAAATTTCTTCACTTGCAGCAGTCCAAGCAGTGTTCATTGCAGTTAAAGCAGCAGCCACTTGTGTAGCATCCTGTGTTTTATGCGCTTCTTTTAAATTAGCTAAAGCAGTTTCAATAGGTCCTTTTTTGTCTTCAGAAATTTTATCTCCGAATTCTTTTAATTGCTTCTCCGTTTGGAAAATCATACTATCGGCCTCATTTAATTTTTCTACTCTTTCTTTTTCAATTTTATCAGATGCTTCGTTGGCTTTCGCTTCGGCTTTCATTTTTTCAATTTCTTCCTTAGTTAAACCACTACCCGCTTCAATTCTAATTTTTTGTTCTTTTCCAGTTCCTTTGTCTTTAGCACTTACATTTAAAATACCATTGGCATCGATATCAAAAGTAACTTCAATTTGAGGAACACCTCTTGGTGCTGGTGGTATACCATCCAAATTAAACATCCCTAAACTTTTATTTTGATTCGCCATTGGACGCTCCCCTTGTATCACATGTATTTGTACACCTGGTTGGTTATCGCTTGCTGTCGAATACACTTCCATTTTTTTAGTTGGGATGGTCGTGTTTGAAGTAATCATCGTAGTCATTACTCCACCCATAGTTTCAATTCCTAAGTTTAATGGAGTCACGTCTAATAACAAAACATCTTTCACATCACCCGTTAATACAGCACCTTGAATGCCTGCACCAATTGCCACCACTTCATCAGGGTTAACAGAACGGTTAGGTTTTTTACCAAAGAATTTTTCAACCAATTCTTGCACTTTAGGAATTCTTGAAGATCCTCCAACTAATATAATTTCGTCAATTTGAGATGTAGCATATCCAGCATCTTTTAAAGCTGCTTCACATGGCTTTAAACAACGTGCAAATAAATTATCAGCTAATGATTCAAATTTTGCTCTTGTTAATTTTAAAACCAAATGCTTTGGAACACCATCTACCGCTGTAATGTAGGGTAAATTAATTTCAGTTTCAGAAGAAGAACTTAATTCTACTTTTGCTTTTTCAGCAGCTTCCTTTAATCTTTGCAAAGCCATTGGATCTTTTCTTAAATCAATCGCTTCTTGTTTTTTAAATTCATCGGCTAAAAAGTCCATGATCACTTTATCAAAATCATCACCACCTAAGTGGGTATCACCATTGGTTGATTTTACTTCAAATACACCATCTCCTAAATCCAAAATTGAAATATCAAAAGTTCCTCCACCTAAATCAAATACTGCAATTTTTTGTTCTACATTTTTTTTATCTAATCCATAAGCCAATGCAGCTGCTGTAGGTTCATTTACAATACGACGCACATTTAAACCAGCAATTTCTCCAGCTTCTTTGGTTGCTTGACGTTGTGCATCATTAAAATAAGCAGGTACAGTAATAACCGCATCTGTTACTTCAGTTCCTAAATAATCTTCAGCTGTTTTTTTCATTTTTTGTAATACCATCGCAGAAATTTCCTGTGGTGTATACATACGATCATCAATTGATACACGTACGGTATCATTTTCACCTTGTACAATTTTGTAACTCCAGTGACTTTTTTCTTCACTAATTTCATTAAAACGACGACCCATAAAACGCTTCACACTTGAAATGGTGTTTTCGGGATTAGTGATGGCTTGACGCTTAGCAGGATCCCCTACTTTACGCTCCCCATTTTTTAAAAACGCAACCACCGATGGAGTGGTTCTGCGACCTTCGTCATTTGCGATAACTACAGGTTCGCCACCTTCCATAACCGATACGCAACTGTTTGTCGTACCTAAGTCAATTCCTATTATTTTTGCCATAATGCTTGATTTTCAATGTTTAATTACTCTATTATTGGCAATCATTATGCCATAGGCCTTTGGGTGCAAATTTGTCATAAATGGCAGTAAATCAGCCCTATTCATGCTCTAGAATGGCATAAATTTAAAATAAAGGAGCAGAAAAGGCAGTATTCAAGCCCCACCATACCCATTTTAATTCTAATTAGAAGCCGAATTAGTGGTCTTGAAAGTGAAATTCTTTTGACTGGTATAGCTAAAGATGACCACAAAAAAGGTCGTCACTATTTTGGACAAAGTAGGATACCAGCCAAAATAATCAACAAATAGCTTTAAAAAGATATAATTCAAAATAATACAGCCAAATACCACAAAAAAGTACTTCATTAATTGGGTGGCCTTGGGTACATTGGTTTCTTGAAAAACGACATACCTGCTTAAATAAAAGCCAATTGGGAAAGTAGCGCAAAAGCTAATGATAAATGAAGCAATATGGGGACTAATACTCAACCCTGCGATATGAATGATTTCCTTGTGTAAAATGTAATTATAAGAGATGAAAAATAAAAAGATATCTAAAAAAGTATTGGCCCCGCCACAAGCCGCATATCTAAATGTCTTCAAAGGCATGATCTTTTGAAAAACAGGGTAAACCCAATCAATCAAGCTCAAAATGCTTTGTCGTATTATTTCATGCAGTTTTAACATCGATGCTCAAAGGTAATCTTAATTAATTACTTTTGCATTAGGCAACCCTTTAATATGAATTTAATAACGAATCTTAAAAAATCTACCGCTCAATGTATTCATACATTATATGGCGTTCAAATACCTGTTGAACAAGTATTAGTGAATGCCACCAAGCCTGAAATTGAGGGAGATTATACTATAGTATTATTTGCATTTGTAAAACAATTAGGAAAAAGTCCAGACGTATTAGGAAATGAACTAGGTAATGCAATGATGGTCGACATGCCTAATGTACTCACTCAATTTAATATTGTAAAAGGATTTTTAAATTTTACCATCAGTAATACTTATTGGTTTGATTATTTAAATAATTCGGATCCACTTCATTTAATTCCTTCTAACGAGCATCCAAGAAAAATGATGGTGGAATACTCCTCCCCTAATACCAATAAGCCTTTGCACTTAGGTCATTTAAGAAATAATTTTTTAGGTTGGAGTATTGCCGAAATTTTAAAATTACAAGGACATGAAGTGGTTAAAACATGTATTGTGAATGATCGTGGCATTCATATTTGCAAAAGCATGATTGCATGGCAAAAATTCGCGAATGGCGCAACACCCGCAGACACAAAACAAAAGGGCGATCATTTTGTAGGGGACTACTATGTCAAATACAATGACGCCTTTAAATCCGAAGTGACTGAATTAGTTGCTAATGGCATGATGCAAGAAACTGCCGAAAAAGAAGCCCCTATTTTAAAAGGTGCTCAAGAAATGTTATTGAAATGGGAGCAAGGCGACGCAGCCACCATTGATTTATGGAAACGAATG
This sequence comes from Chitinophagia bacterium, assembly GCA_037129315.1. Taxonomy (GTDB): domain Bacteria; phylum Bacteroidota; class Bacteroidia; order Chitinophagales; family Chitinophagaceae; genus Sediminibacterium. Next base: position 8,605 of record JBAXVC010000008.1, read on the forward strand.
AACAGCTGGGTTTATGAAGGTTTCGAAGTGACTTATAACAAAATTGGATCCGACTTCGCAAAAACATATTACGAAAGCAATACTTATTTATTAGGTAAGGAGTTAGTAAATGAAGGATTAAATAAAAAGGTATTTTATCAAAAGGAAGACAGTTCGGTTTGGATAGACTTGACAGGTGATGGATTAGATGAAAAGATTGTGCGTCGTAAAGATGGCACTTCGGTATATATGACCCAGGACATAGGATTAGCACAACTAAAACAAAATGAATTTAATACTGACGCTAGTATTTATGTAGTAGGTGACGAACAAAATTATCATTTCAAAGTGCTTAAATTAATTTGTCAAAAATTACAATTACCGGCAGCGGATGGCATTTATCATTTAAGTTATGGTATGGTGGAATTGCCCACTGGTAAAATGAAAAGTCGTGAAGGAACAGTAGTGGATGCGGATGAATTAGTTGATGAAATGATAGAGATTTCAAAACAAAAAACGGAAGCATTAGGCAAAGTAACTGAATTCACATCTGAACAACTTTCCGAATTGTATCATACCATTGGATTGGGCGCGCTTAAATTTTTTCTATTAAGAGTGGATCCTAAAAAGAAAATGATATTTAACCCTGAGGAAAGCATCGATTTTCATGGCTTTACTGGTCCCTTTATTCAATATACCCATGCAAGGATTAAAAGCATCTTAAGAAAAACGGGCACTACTGTGACACTTAGCTCTAATGAATTATTACCCTTAGAAAAACAATTGGCGATTGAGTTATCCCTTTTTCCTGCTATCATTAATGAGGCCGCTGATACACTTGACCCATCTAAGATTGCTATTTATACTTTTAATTTGGCAAAATTATTTAATACATTTTATGCCGAACTGTCGATTGCTAATGCAGATTCTGAAATTAAAAAACAGCTTCGTATTAAAATTGGCATATTAACTGCCGCCACTTTGCAAAAAGCAATGCATTGTTTGGGTATTGCCGTTCCAGAACAGATGTAAAGTTTTGTCTTGAACCTTTTAACTACGCTTTAGTTTTGAATTTTTATACACTTCGGGTGTTTCTTCTTCAAAACCCCACTGTGTTAATAAGCTATTCATTTGTTCAGTTGGAAGCGATGCTTTATCATAATGTCCCGCATTCATTTTTTGACGCATTGCTTCATAGATACTCACTGCACATGCTACCGAAATATTTAAACTTTGTATAATTCCCATTTGTGGTATAATAAAATTACCATCTGCTAAATTTCTGAATTCCTCTGTCACACCCGCATGTTCATTCCCGAAAACTAAGGCTACCGAATCGGCAAAATTAATATCGTGTAAACTCACTGCATCACTTGATAAATGCGTGGTTAAAATCTTACTGAAATTTTTTCTCAAGGCTGCAACACATTCGTCCAAGTTTTCATATTCGTGAATGGTTAACCATTTTAATGCACTACTACTGCTGCGATAACCCCATTTTTTATGTCTAGGTATTTTAGTGGTAAGCACATAAACATCCTGTATTCCCACTGCATCACAGGTGCGCATGACAGCAGATACATTATGTGGGTCCTGTACATTTTCCAAAACAACTGTTAAGTTGGCTTGGCGTTTGCTTAATACTTTTAATAATTTATCGGTACGTTCGGGTGTCATCTGTTATTTATTAAAGGGCTGTTTGTATTGAACACCTAAACCTGGCAGGTGTAAAGGTGCAATTTTCCCGTCCTTATTTTCAAAACTATAATTTAATCCAACTCCATTTAATTGGGTCATTAATATTGGCCCATCCATATCCACATAATCCAACTGTGGTAAAAACTGAGCAATCGCCGCCGACCCAATCACACTTTCATTCATACTTCCCATCATTACTTTCAGTCCTAAGTGCTTTGCCTCCTTAATCATTCTTAAAGCCGGAGTGGGTCCACTACATTTGGTTAGTTTTATATTGATCCCATGAAAATATTCGGCACATATTGCCACGTCTTTTTCAAACACACAACTTTCATCTGCAAATAAGGGTAAAGCAGATTGTTTTTTTAATTGAATCATCCCCTCCCAATTATCTTTAGCCAAAGGTTGTTCTACTAATTCCACCCCCAATTTGGCTAAGGCAGGTATTTTTAATAAAGCTTCTTCTGTGGTCCAACCAGCATTGGCATCTACTCGCAAAGGTTTATCTGTATGCTGTCTTAATTCAGTCATCATTTCTATATCATAGTCGGTACCCACTTTCACTTTATAAATTGGCCAAGGATGCGCGTTCATTTTTTCAACCATTTTATCGATGGTATCTATCCCTAATGTATAATCACAAATGGGCGTCACCACATTTGTATCCCATGTGGTATTCCACATTTCGTGCAAGGGTTGCTTTTTCATTTGTCCAAATAAATCCCAACCTGCCATATCAAGGGCACAAACTAAAAAGGGATCTTGAGGAAATAAGTGATGTAAGAAATGCCAAAATCGTTCAGGATCTATTAAAGCAAATTTTTCGATGAGTTTTCTTTGCTTTTCTAATTGTTCCATCATCGCACTAACGGTAACATTATAATAAGCAATCGCAGGGGCTTCTCCATATCCTACCCAATTACCCAAGCTCAATTTAACCATTAAACTTTGCTGATGTGTCTTGGTTCGTCCATTGGAGATAGTGAATGGATATTCAAAAGGTAGTTGTTGTTCCCAAAATTCGAGTTGCACTAATGTTAATTTTTGCTAAGATACAAAACAGGCAGTATGTAAATAGAAATTAGTCCAAATTAAATGAAATCAAATCATTAACGACCACTAGATTGAATGGCAGTTAACCAGTTTTGATTAAATTTATCCTCTTTTAATAATTGTTCAAGAGTTAAATGCATTCTATATCTCCAATAATGTTTTGGATTTGCAGGAACATTGATTTGTTCTTCTTTTGGATTGGTACGACGAATACTTGCTTCTACTCCCAAGAAATCCTGCAATTGAAAAATAGACCACATAGCTGGTGAATATAAATGCTGAACTAATATGGCTTTATTAACCCATGGCTCACAATATTCAGGAGCTTCCCCTTTTTGTCCAATTTCTTGGTTAAAAAATTGTTGAGTTTTATTTTTATCTTCCTCCCACCATCCGCGTATTGTACTGGTGTCATGCGAGCTTGGCGTTACGACACTTAAATAAGGCGCATCATTTGGATGAAAAAATGTTTTATTACTTGCTTTGGGCATGCGTTGTACTTCTAAACTTAAAATCCCTAAATGGCGCATCACATCTGGCACACAATGTGGCACCAATCCTAAATCCTCCCCACAAATCAACATATTAGTTGATTTTTTTAGCATCGGCAATTTATCTAATGCTTCCTTTTCCCAAGCCTTATCCTGGCGAATGAAAAAATAATTTATATACAAATCACGACAACTTTGTTTTGACTTTTCATCTAAATGCTGAAATGATGAAGTCGCATCCATATTAAAACGGAAATGATATGTTTGAGCAATGTCTCCTTCAAATAAAATGATATTGCTTATTAAATCATACAGTCCCTGTTTCATTTTATGATGCCATTCATCATCGGGCAAAGATTTAAAATGATTTTCAACTGCTCTTTGTGTTTGAAACGCAGGCAATAACTCAAATTGTCCATGATGTGTCGCCTTTACAAAATGTTGTTTTGCATAATCATTATCATACCCAAATGTTTTTAATAAAACAGTGTCATTTATAAAGGGCTGAGTAAATCTGTGATGATCAAATGCAACTCCATTTTTATTCAATTCCTGGATCGTAATAGGAATGGCTGGCACAAATCTGCCCATGATGCCTTCTACTTGATTCATTGGGATACTCCAAATTCTAAAAAAACCTAGTATATGATCAATTCTAAATGCATCAAAATAATAACTCATTTGTTCAAATCTCAATTTCCACCAACTATAATCATTGGAAGCCATCACTTCCCAATTGTAAGTTGGGAATCCCCAATTTTGTCCTTTAATAGCAAAGTCATCTGGTGGCGCTCCCGCTTGCATATCGATATGAAATAGATCAGGATGCTGCCAAGCATCTGCACCATATCTATAAACTCCAATAGGAATATCGCCTTTCACTATCACCCCATTAGCATGTGCATATTTTGAACTTGCACTTAATTGTAAATGCAAATGATATTGTACAAAATAATAAAAAGCAATATCAACATAGGTCTTTGACTTAGGTGCAGTTAATTTATCAATTTCTGATTGTACGAAAGTGGAATGAGAAGCCCATGTATTAAAATCAATACTTCCATGCAAATCACGTAAGTAAGAAAACGCACTATAGGAAACCAACCAGTGTGCATTTTGCTTGTAAAAAGATTTAAAACCTACAGAAGCTAAATCCTTTTTTCCATTGATGGAATAAATTAATTTAAGTATTTCCCATTTCAACTTCATGACGCCATCGTAATCTATTTGGCTTAATGCATTTAATTTTTCCAAATCTTTTTGGAAAGGTTCCAGTAAACTAGATTGATCTTTTTTCAACATGTCCTGCAATCTTATGTACATAGGATGCAGTGCAAAAGCCGAAATTGCAGCATAAGGATAAGAGTCTTGCCATGTATGTGTTGCAGTGGTATCATTCAATGGCAATAATTGAATTAGCTTTAAACCAATTTTTTTAGACCAGTCCACTAAATATTTTAAATCCGCAAATTCACCAATACCCGCACTTTGATTTGAACGCAATGAAAATACAGGAATCGCAACCCCAGCCCCTTTCCAATTGTTATTAGACAGGTGAGCAAATCCTTCGTTGATGATGACCAATTGATCCTTTGTAGCGACTTGAGTTATCACTCTATTTTCTCCCTCCTCAAAACAAACAAATTCTTTTTTCTTAACATCAAATACCCCCAACTTGTAATTAAAAGGAAAAATAGCTTTACTTAAATCTAGGCTCACTTCAAAATAAGCTGCATCTGCAACTTTAGTTAGTAGTGGTGGATTTTTAACTTTCCATTGACCCACTTCAACATTATCACCAACAATACACAAAGTTTGATTTGGCTTCATCAATGGGGCCTTGGACCTAAAAATATGAGTTGTATTATTTTCAATACCGTTTGATGGCTTTTGATGTAAGGTTGGTGGAATTAAAACGTTGACAAAAGGTTCGGTATAAAAAACATTTTCTGGATAACCCGTATAATTCCACGCGTCCAATAAAACAAGCTCTTTGCTATTTACTTTATTGGGATTAAATACTTTATCATTGCCCCAATCATACACTTTAGTACCATCTGGATTTAAAATATAATAATGATACGTGATTTTATCATATGCCTGGTATTCATTAAAATCTAAATGCAATACCCAATAATTATCATTTAAAAATGTCATTGGAATAGCCTTCTCTATTAGATTATTACCTAATAAAGGATGGTCACCATATATATAAATAATTTGGCCGTAGGTCGTTTGGTATTTTAGATTAAAACTGACCCTCTTCAATGAATTTTTTTTACCAAAAGCATCATTCAACACCACCATTTCATTTTCAACAGTCTGCATATCAAGCAATTTTGCAATTCAATCGTTTTGTCACAAAAATGTAACAAGTGCACATAAAGATAAAAAAAATAGTGTGTAAAACGAACACATTAAGGTAAAAAATTGTTTCATTTTGTATAACTAAGCTTATAAATTCGTATATTGCTTATTATCAATAGTTTATACATAATTAATGGATAAAATTATAATATATACTGACGGTTCATCAAGGGGTAACCCCGGTCCAGGAGGCTATGGGGCTATATTAATGTGGGGTGAAAAAGTAAAAGAGTTGTCTGAGGCATATCGAAAAACCACCAATAACCGGATGGAATTACTTGCTGTAATTAAAGCCTTACTGTCGATCAAAAAAAAGGAATTGCCAATTCACATATACACAGACAGTAAATACGTGGTGGAATCGGTCGAAAAAAAATGGCTAGACAATTGGATTAAAACAAATTTCAAAGGCGGTAAAAAGAACAAAGATTTATGGTTACAATATCATAAAATAGCCGCTCCCTTTCAAATTAAATTTCATTGGGTAAAGGGACATGCCAATAATGCATTTAATAATAGATGTGACGAATTAGCTACCCTAGCTGCAGACAATGGCCCTTGGCAAATTGATGCAGAATTTGAAGCAATGAAAAACGAATCCTAGAGAAAAATTATAGGCTTTTGAATTGAGGCACCATAAATCGGAAGCCTCCAAATAATACACCTCCGAACACTAAGGTTCCTGCAACACTATATGGATAAAAAGGCAAGCCATCTACCATGGTTTGAACCAATCCTGTCATATTGATGGCATGATGGTACCCACCTCCTTGTGCCCAAACTAAAAAATTAGATGCTAAAAAATATGCAGTTGGTGCGGATAAAAAACCAAGAATATATTTTGATAATTTGTTGCTTTGTAATCCAAAACCAAAAACTGCGGTACCTGCTATTAAAACATAATTTAATAATTGACCGCTATAAAAACCTTGAATAGGTGACAAATGATAGTTAAATAAAACTTGGTATATCAAATCAGAAATAAACATAGAGATAATGGGCAATAAAAAAGCATATTGCTTTTTGGTTGCAAATAATGACCCACCAAATAAGGCAATAGCAATTTGTGGAGCGAACCCATAAGGACGACAAGGCAAGACACGATATAATGCGCTTGTCGCTACCATGATAATTAATGCAAGAATGATTTGTTTATTTAATTTCATTTTTTATTTTTTTCGAAGGGTTCTTTCCTGGTTCAATTAAGTCTAAATTGATTTCGTTTTTCAAAAATAAGGATTCAAATTAACATTGTAGAATTTACATTTTCCTCAAATGTGAATAACCTAAGGGACATAGGATTTAAATAACACGGAGGGTTTTATGGCTTTTATTGAAATTCCTTGTCCTGCCGGCAACATGACTGCCTCTCCTGCTTTCACAGATAGATCCTCGAGCTGTAATTCCCCCTCCGTCACCATCAAGATTTCCAAGGAATTACTGTTCATTGTATAGCTTTCCCCTTGGGGTATGGCTATTTTTGTGATACCAAAGTCTGAAACAGGACATGCATATTCGGTTTCAAAATCGTTCAGATGATCTCCTTTTAAGATGGATGGATAAGTGGGTTTAAATTGCACCTGTTGTACTAATTCATTAATATCAACATATTTTGAAGTAAGCCCTCCCCTTAATACATTATCACTATTGGCCATCAATTCCATATTTTGACCTTCTAAATAAGCATGTAATAATCCAGCACCTTGAAATATGCCTTCATATTTTGAAAGATGCACAATGTTTAAAATATAAATGGAAAAAATTCCCTTGTCAATATTTTGATCTGGTACTTTCCCATTATAATATTGATTCGCCCACCAATGTGGATGTGTTTTGTCTACTGATTTACTTTTTACCGAAGCCACTGCATCCATCATCAATGGTTTTAAAATACGGTCCGCATCCTCTGATGATAATTGCATAAAAAAACGATATAGCCCTTCGTAATCAACCCCTCTATAATGATCTTGTAGTGGATGAAAATAAAAAAATGTTTGCAAACGTTGTTCCAATAATTCAGGGGCTAAAAAACCATGTAATAACCAAAAGTCACTTAAAGCCACCATGACTTCGGGCTTGTGATTTTGATCCTTATAATTTCTATTAAATGCATCCAAACTAATGCCGGCAGCTTGCTCTTTTTCAAAACCAATAATGGCATTTTTTTTATCTGGATGTGCTTGAATGCTTAACATTTTAGCGACATCTAAAATTTTAAACAAATAAGGAAGCATCCCAAACTCAGTATGTGTGTTTAAACCTAACAAAGTGGATGCGTTATTTTGTATCATTTGATCTAATGGTATCATCCCCTCTTTTGTCATCACTTCTGACACTGCTGACGAATGCGCTCCCATCCAATATTCGGCAAAAGGTTGTTGTGCGCTATTATCAATACCCATCAAGTCTGGTATAAAATGTTGACCACCCCAGTCATAATGCCTATGTTTTCCTTGTAATTTATACGCTTTTTGCATGTACTAAATTCCGTTATGTTTAAACCAAATTACCAATAAAATGAATAACAAAGATACTGGGTTTTTAGGCGAAAACATAACCGCGGATTACCTAACAAAAAATGGGTTTGAAATATTGCATCGAAATTGGCGTTGCAAACACCTTGAAATTGATATCATTGCAAGTAAGGATGGGTTACTTCATATTATTGAAGTTAAAACAAGGAGTTCTATTCAGTTTGGCTATCCTGAGCAAAGTATTCAACCTCAAAAAATGCAATTTTTAAAGAATGCAGCTGCCCTATTTCAATATCAATATCCTATTTGGAAATACTTGCAATTTGATGTTGCGGCTATCCTACTCAATCCTTTCAATGAATGGGAAATATTATTTATTGAAGATGTTTATTTTTGATTTTTTAGTCTTCCTATTATTGGGTAAATTGTAGTGAGATTGAAACCCTTTCGCCTACCCTTACCTATTATTTTATGAGCCAAATTAAATCTAAAAATGCGTTAATTACAGGAGGTGCCTCAGGTATTGGAAAATTAATGGGATTGCAATTATTGCAGAAAGGGCTTTCTACTTTAGTCATTTGGGATGTCAATGAATCCTTAATGCAATCCACGGCTAATGAATTGACACAGTTGGGTTTCAAAGTAGTTACTTATGTAGTTGACGTCATGAATACGCAGCAAGTCATTGATACAAGTATACTCGTAAAAAAGGAAGTAGGGAAAATTGATATACTAATTAATAATGCAGGAATTATTGTCGGCAAATTTTTTATTGACCACTCGCATTCAGATATTGATAAAACGATGGGGATAAATAGTCTTGCATTAATGCATATTACAAAAGCATTTTTAGGGGAGATGATTCAAACTAAGGAAGGGCATATTGTAAATATTGCCTCTGCTGCAGGTATGGTGAGCAATCCTAAAATGAGTGTTTATGTGGCTAGCAAATTTGCAGTCATTGGTTGGAGTGATTCATTGAGACTTGAAATGGAAAATGCAAATACGAATGTAAAAATAACTACTGTCACCCCTTTTTATATCAGCACAGGTATGTTTGAAGGCGTTAAAAGTAGGATCGTTCCCATTGTAACACCACAAAAAGCGGTCGATAAAATTATTAAGGGAATTGAAAACAATCAACTTTATGTCCGAATGCCTGGCATTGTATATATTATCTACTTAGTAAAAGGGCTATTGCCCATTCGTTGGTTTGATACATTAGTAGGTCGTTGGTTTGGAATGCATCAAAGCATGGATGAATTCAAGGGTCGTTCTTAAATAAGATTAATTTAAGATGGCTTGCATTTTTTCGACCATTTTATAAGTGGCTGGGCACAATTCCACATTTTGTTGATGGACATGTAAATAATCAATCACTTTCTTTTTTCCAAAATGAGGAAATCCAGCACAATCAGCTGGACGTACTTCATATATATTACACTTATTTGTTTTCAAATTTAAAAACTGACAAGGAGTTACTTTGTTCAACCAATCCTTGTCCTTTTTATCATAAGTCAACCACTCCTTTTTAAAAGCAGCAGCAGTTGTATTCAAATGTGAAGCGATGCGTTTAATATCCGTATTGGTAAAAGTAGGTGTCATAGTTTTGCAGCAATTGGCGCAACTCAAACAATCTACTTCCTTCCAAACTTGGGCGCTTACTTTTTCTGCATTGGTATCCCAGCCTTTTGGATTTTGCTTTCCTATTTTAGTTAAAAAAGATTTTAATTGTTTTCTGTTGTGTCTTACTTTCTGCTTAAATGACCTTAAATTTACTTTCATATTATGTTTAATCTAGCGCGAAATAAAATCATTATAGCTTAACCATCAAATCTATTATCAGTATCATGCATTGGGCTATCTATAAAAAAGGTTTTAAGGCATTTTTGCAATTAGAGAAATCACTAAGCGACCACTCTGTCGAAGCTTATCTTAGAGATATTGATAAATTATCCAACTATTTAGTCGCCAACGAAGCAGGCATTAGCCCCGCCGAAGTGACATTGCAACATTTACAATCCTTTATTCAATGTATAGGGCAAATGGAAATGGCCCCTACCTCTCAAGCAAGAATCATTTCAGGTATCAAATCTTTTTTTAAGTATTGCTTATTAGAACAAATTTGCACCATCAACCCTACCACACTTTTACCCTCACCTAAAACGAGGCGCAAACTACCTGATGTATTAAGCTTTGAAGAAATTGAACAAATCATTGCACAAATAGATTTAAGTAAACCCGAAGGGGGGCGTAACAAAGCCATACTTGAAACAATGTATAGTTCTGGCCTTAGGGTCACCGAAGCTATTCAGTTAAAAATTTCATGCTTATACCTTGATGTAGGGTTTATAAGAGTCATTGGGAAAGGTGACAAAGAAAGATTGGTCCCAATTGGATCTGATGCCATAAAATATATAAAACTATATAAGGATACCATTCGTGTGCACCAAACCCCTGCCAAAAACAGTGAGGATGTCCTTTTTTTAAATAATCGTGGCAAAGGCCTTAGCAGGGTAATGATTTTTTACATCATTAAGGACTTGATTAAAAAGTCGGGTATCACTAAGTCCATTTCACCTCATAGTTTTAGGCATTCATTTGCTACTCATTTAGTGGAAGGTGGCGCCGACTTAAGGGCTGTTCAAGAGATGTTGGGTCATGAAAGCATCACCACCACCGAAATTTACACTCATTTAAATAGGGAATTTTTAAGAGACACATTGGACCGTTTTCATCCTGCTTTTCATAAAAAATAACAACAAAATCCCTAAAAAACGCCTAGGTTTGTTGTCTAAAATTTATCTAAATGAAAAAATTACTTTTAATTATTGGAACTTTTATGAGCTTAGTTGCAGGCGCACAAGTTAAAATGCCAGCCGCAAGCCCTACTCAAACATTAAGTCAAGACTTTGGTCTAGGGAAAATTGAAATCGTATACTCAAGACCAAGTTTAAAAGGTCGTCCAGTTTTTGGGAAAGGTACTTTGTTAGCTCCAGTGGGTCAGGTATGGCGCACAGGTGCAAATGCTGCAACCAAAATTACTTTTTCTGATCCTGTTACAATCGGAGGTAAATTATTAGCAGCAGGTGCTTATGGATTGTTTACTATTCCTGGCGAAACAGAATGGACTATTATTTTTAATACCAATTCTAAAGGTTGGGGAAGTTTTGAATATAAAGAAACAGAAGATGTGGTACGCTTAAAAGTAAAACCAGAAACTACAAGCAATAACACGGAAACTTTTGGAATGAACATAGGCAATATCACTGCTGAAACTGCTACCATTGATTTAAAATGGGGTAAAGTATTGATAAGTATTCCTATTTCAACAGATATCAAACCTACAGTTCGTAAACAAGTTGAAGCATCCCTTGCAGGAACTAATATCAATTCAAACACTTACGCAACAGCAGCTAATTTTTATTTTGATTTAGACAAAGATTATGCAAAAACTTTGGCGAACGTGAACAAAGCCATCGAGACCAATGCAAAAGCATATTGGTTATTTTTATTAAAAGGAAAAGCACAAAAATTATTGGGAGATAAAGCAGGTGCGAAAGAAAGTGCTACTACTTGCATCAAACTTGCAACTGAAGCAAAAAATGATGATTATGTTCGTTCTGCAAATGAAGTATTAAAAGGATTATAGTTTTCATCCATTCACCTATTTATAAATGGATGCGGAGGTGGCGAAATTGGTAGACGCACTACCTTGAGGTGGTAGCGCCCATAAACCGGGCGTGGGAGTTCGAGTCTCCTCTTCCGCACAAAGCCCATTCAACCCGAAGTTTCGCGGTGAATGGGCTTTTTTATTTGTCAAAACAAACTACGCAAACAAAGTCGGAATTAAATAAATATTGTAATTGTACTTTTTTATCTTGATCCTGATGATTTATTTCGGCAAGGACCAATCCTTGATCTTGATCGGCTAATTGTGTTACGTTAAAATGTTTTGAAAAGTCAATACCGTTTTTTTCATACATCTTATACATGGCTTCTTTTGCAGCCCAATAAAAAACCAACTGTTTTAAAAGCGCTTCATCAGTTATATCTGTCACTAATTGTTTTTCTTCTACACTTAAAAATTTATGTGCCACTTTAGAAATTCTTTCGTGTATGATTTCTATGTCCACGCCAATAGGACCGGTTTCACTAATGGCGCAAGCTGCATATCCTTTACAATGTGATAATGAAAAATGAAAGGGTGCTCCAGGCAAACAAGGCTTGCCATTATCTGCGATTTCAATTGATTCCAATGCAATTTCAGGTCGCATTAATTTTAATAACCATCTTGCTGCTAAATGTTGCAATTTGCGATCTTCATTTTGAATATCCACCAATAGTTTCATTTCTTCTTCAAAATAGGACAATGGCTCTTGTATTGCCCAAATGGCAAAATAAGTAGTCTCGTTAATATTTTGTTGATAAAAGAAAGGCATAAAAAAAAGCTTTAAGTTAAATTGCACCGCATTCCTACCCTACAACTTTAATAATTCAAAGACAAACATAAACAAAATAAACTAAGATGATTTTATCAGACAAGCGAATATTAGAAGAAATCGAGAAAGGAACCATCAAAGTGGTGCCTTATGATCGTAAAGATTTGGGAAGTAATAGTTATGATGTTCATTTGGGAAAATGGTTGGCTACTTATGATAATAATATCTTAGATGCTAAAGCACATAATACGATCACTTATTTTGAAATACCTGAGGAGGGATTTGTTTTAGAACCATCTGGTTTTTATTTAGGTGTTACTTTAGAATACACAGAGACACATGCACATGTTCCTTTTTTAGAAGGGAAATCTTCTACCGGTCGCTTAGGCATTGATATACATGCAACTGCAGGAAAAGGAGATGTTGGATTTTGTGGCTACTGGACATTGGAAATTTCAGTGAAACAACCTGTACGCGTTTATAAAGGAATGCCCATTGGACAACTTATTTATTTCCCAGTTGATGGAGAAATTGAAGTGAAATACAATCAAAAATCAAATGCTAAATACAGTGGTCAACCTGAAAAGCCTATTGAAAGTATGATGTGGAAAAATTCGTTTTAATTTTTTTGGGGTGTAGCCAATGCCCATAATAGGACATCATTATAACTTTCAATTCCTTTGGATTGTTGATTCCAAACTAAAAATTGATCATATAATTTTTCAGAGCCAGGCAATCTTTTATTTTGTCTTGCCTTAAAAAAGGCCTTGATTATTTGTCGATCGGCAATAACCTTAGGCGACAATAATGCTTTATTTCGTTTAACCACAAGTTCCCATCTTTTAAAATTACCTGATTTTGCAATGAGCATTAATTGTGCTTCCTGCGCATAGGTAAACATTTGTAGGTACATCGAATATTTAATGAATTTATTGTCATTGAGTAATGCAATACGATAAGATACAAAATTGGCTTCCGCTTCGGAGGCATACCCTAATTGGTGTGCCATTTCATGGCAAATGGTAAAAGCTTGGGTTAGGATGGGTAAATCTGGTCTTATAATTGCCTCAGCAGTAATGGGTTGATAAAATGCCAAATACCCAATTTTATCTCCTAAGCCTGGGAAGATGGCCTTTTTAATATTAGGATGTAAATAAGATAAAAAGGGATACGTCTTTGCTCCCATAAAATATGCATCCTTACTTAGTTCAATGAGTGAATCTAAGGTCAAATTTTTTATTTGTGTGTCCGAAATTTGGGTTCTAACGGCATTGAGTTGACTAATCAAGGTCAAGCTAAGGCTATCTACCTGAGATTCAGTATAGTTAAGAGGCACTTTGAGTCCAAAATCCTTTGCAGGACTCATCTTTTGATAATTCAACCCCCATATCATTTGAAAAATAACATAGAGTACCGCAAAAGCATGGGAAATCTTATAAACAATTTTACCTATAATTGAGGCGTCTTTAATTTGATTTTTAATGTTAATTAAAAATTTTAAAATCTTGTATATCAATATAATAAGTAAAATTATGTAAAGCCACTCCCCAATAGCAAAAGGAATGGACCCTATGGCACCACGAATACCATAAGTGAACGATTTAAAAAACCTTTCTGAATATACATCCTGCACCCACAGTTCATTTTTACCAAAAACAAATACCAACAAGGCAAGGACATGCCAGATATAAGAATAGGTGATTTTGAGGTATTTAGGAAGGCGAATCGACATGATTATAATTGTATTGTAAAATTAGGATAAACTTTGTCTTTTGGTTGCTTTTTACTAACTTTGCCACCCTTATAAGTACGGTTATGAACCAAAACAGGGCTTACGAAATAGCATTTGTGGGTCTAAGACCCGGGGTGCACGAGTTGGAATACCGTATTGAGGACAAGTTCTTTACTAATTTTGGACCTCAGGATTTTAGTGATTGTAACACATTGGTGAAGTTGAACTTAGATAAGCACCAAGGTTTTATGCAATTACATTTTGATGTGGATGGCAAAGTTGAAACCATTTGTGATCGTTGCGGTAACCCCCTAACAGTTTCACTCTGGGATGAGTTTAACCTAATTGTAAAATTAGTGGACGACCCTGACGCCATGAACAGCAACGAGGAGGATCCTGATATTTACTACATTGACCGACACGAAAGTCATTTGTCAGTAGCTAGCTGGATATATGAATTCATCAATTTGAGTATTCCTTTGCAAAAAATTTGTAAGGAGACCGAAAAAGGTGAATCTACTTGTAACCAAAAAGTGTTGGATCAATTAAAAAAATTCCAATCTAACCCCAACGAAATTCCAAACAATAATATCTGGAAGGGTTTAGATAAGTTTAAAAACTTAGGAGAATAAGAAACGAAGAATTGAAATAGTATAATAGTCGATTAAATAAAATATAAATAATTAAAACATAAGAGATGCCTAATCCTAAACGCAGACACTCACAACAACGCAGTGCTAAAAGAAGAACTCACTATGTAGCTCAAGAAGTTACCTTAAGCAAAGATGGTACAACAGGTGAAATCCATGTTCGTCATCGTGCTCATGTACAAGAAGGTAAATTGTACTACAAAGGCAAATTAGTATCTGAGAAAGCGCCTTTAAAAGCGTAATTCATTTAAAATGAATATCGGCATAGATATGATGGGTGGTGATTTTGCACCATTAGAAGCTGTCAAAGGCGTACAACAATATCTATCTCAATACCAACATAAATTATTTTGTATTGGTGACGAAACACAACTGAAACAATTGTTTCAGGATCATGGTTTTTCGTCACCATTTTTACATATTGTACATGCCCCAGAAGTAATTGGGTATCATGAACATCCTACCAAAGCATTAAAAGAAAAACCCAACTCTTCTATTTCCATTGGGTTCAAGTTATTAGCTAATGGCGAGATTGATGCCTTTTTAAGTGCAGGTAACACGGGTGCTATGTTAGTAGGTTCCATGTTTAGTATTAAACCAATTCATGGCGTATTAAGGCCCACCATCGCTTCCCTACTTCCTAAACTTAATGGACAAACAGGCATCTTAGTGGATGTAGGATTAAATGCTGACTGCAAACCAGAACAATTAAATCAATTTGCGATTTTAGGCAACTTATATGCAAAGCATATTTTAAATATTGCAAACCCAAAAGTGGCATTATTAAATATGGGAGAAGAAGAAGGAAAAGGCAATGCATTAGCACAAGCTACTTATCCCTTATTAAAACAAAATACCGCTTTAAATTTTATTGGCAATGTAGAAGGTCGCGATGTATTTAATGAAAAAGCAGATGTAATTGTCTGCGATGGCTTTACTGGAAATATTGTTTTAAAAACTGCCGAAGCTATGTATGATGCAGCAGTTCATCAAAATTTAGGCAATGACGCTTTTTTTAGTAGATACCATTTTGAAAATTATGGTGGTATCCCTATTTTAGGAGTCAATAAACCTGTCCTCATTGGACATGGTATTAGTAATGCCAAAGCATTCAAGAACTTGATTTTATTAGCTGAAAAAATGATTGAATCAAAGTTTTGCGATATCATTACAAGCAACTTTGCAAATAGTTAGATTTTACTAACATCTTTTAGTTTTCCTTATTTTTAACCTAATTTCACCAAATCAACATTGATTTATCTTTCTATGTGGTTAAATAATATACTTGAAACTATTGGTAATACACCTTTAATTCGCCTTAATAAAATCACGGAACAAATTCCTGCGACTATACTAGCCAAAGTAGATTATTTTAATCCAGGCAATTCAATTAAAGATAGAATGGCATTAAAAATGATTGAAATGGCCGAAGCATCGGGCGCTTTGCAACCAGGTGGTACTATCATAGAATGCACTAGTGGCAATACTGGAATGGGTTTGGCATTAGTTGCTATTGTCAAAGGTTATAAATGTATTTTCGCGACCACCGATAAACAGAGCAAGGAAAAAATAGATATTTTACGCGCAATGGGTGCTGAAGTTTATGTTTGTCCTACTAATGTGGAGCCTACTGATCCTCTAAGTTATTACTCTGTGGCTCGAAGATTAGCCAATGAAACACCAAATTCATTTTTTGTAAACCAATATGATAATTTAGCAAACCGACAAGCACATTATGAAAGCACCGGTCCTGAAATATGGAATCAAACAGAAGGGAAAATTACACATTTAGTTTGTACTGCTGGAACAGGGGGTACTATCACAGGAACCGCAAAATTTTTAAAAGAAAAAAATCCAAATATCAAAGTGTGGGCAATTGATCCAGTTGGATCCTTACTTACACATTATTTTAATACTGGCGAAATTGATCATAGTAAAGTAGCTCCCTATATTGCGGAGGGCTTTGGGGAAGATTTTATTCCTGAAAATTACGACATGACTGTGATAGATCATTTTGAACAAGTAAGTGATAAAGATGGTGCCTTAATGACGCGAAGACTTGCAAAAGAAGAAGGTCTTTTTTGTGGCTACAGTGCTGGTAGTTGCTTACAAGGTTTAATACAATTAAAAGACAAATTACAACCAACAGATATTGTAGTATGTATTTTTCATGACCATGGTAGTCGTTATGTAGGCAAAGTATACAATGACGATTGGATGAAAAGTAAAGGGTTTTTATAAATCCCTTAATAGCCAATTCCCTAAAAATATTTTTTTCTTTTTTAAGTTATTTATCAACCATAAAAGGACAAATGGCTAACATCTGTTTGGCTAAGAATTTGTATATTTGCAACATAATAATTTAACTATGAGCAAGTACACATCAGGTGTTTTATTTGGCAAAGAATTAGAGGCTTTATACAATGATGCCAAAAACAACAATTTTGCAATTCCAGCAGTAAACACAACAGGAACGGATACCATAAATGCAGCCATCGAAACTGCAGCAAAAGTGAACTCCCCTATTATCATTCAATTTTCTAATGGCGGTGCTCAATTTATCGCAGGAAAAGGAATGCCGAATGATAATTTACAGGCGAATATTCAAGGTGCTATTGCAGGCGCATTACATGTGCATCAAGTAGCTAAATTTTATAATGTACCTGTTGTATTGCATACCGATCATGCTTCCAAAAAATGGCTTCCATGGATTAGTGCTTTAATTGATGCAGGCGAACAATTTAACAAAGAAAAAGGACAACCATTATTCAGTTCACATATGTTGGATTTATCCGAAGAACCTTTGGAAGAAAACATTCAAACTTCTGCTGAATTCTTTAAAAGAATGGCACCATTAGGAATGAGTATTGAAATTGAATTAGGCGTTACAGGTGGTGAGGAAGATGGTGTTGATAATAGTGGTGTTGAAAATGATAAATTATATACTCAACCTGAACATGTGGCTTATGCATATACTGAATTAAGTAAAGTAAGTAATATGTTTACAGTTGCTGCTGCATTTGGAAATGTGCATGGGGTGTATAGTCCAGGCAATGTTGAATTGAGACCTGATATTTTAAACAATAGCCAAGTATATATTGAGCAACATTTAAAAACAGCTCCAAAACCAGTTTACTTTGTATTTCATGGCGGTTCTGGTTCACCACAAAATCAAATTAGAGAAGCCATTGGATACGGTGCAATAAAAATGAATTTAGACACCGACTTACAATGGGCTTTCTGGGAAGGTATTTTAAAGTATTACATAAAAAATGAAGCTTACTTACAAACACAATTAGGAAATCCAGATGGATCTGATAAGCCTAATAAAAAATTCTACGACCCAAGGGTTTGGCTTAGAAAGGGTGAAGAATCATTCATCCAGCGCTTAGAAGTTGCCTTTAATGACCTAAACTGTATTAACCGAAACGCTTAAACAAAATTTTAACACAGCCACCCCACTGAAAATGAGGTGGCTGTTTATTTTTTTATAACTTCATAAAGACGAAAACGATTGCTTTGGTACCTCGCCTAAAACACACGGTACTAATTACTTAAATAGTTGCCTATGAAAAACAGAGAAGAAGATATTGAAGTAAACTTAACTGGAGAAGAAACAACTGGAACAGAAGCTAATAAAGCCAGATGGTTTAAACGCATACGAAAAGGAATTACCACTTCCACTGCTGATAAAAAAGAAACACCCGAAGGATTGTGGACTAAATGCCCTTCTTGTAATCATATCTGTACAAGTTCGGAGCTAAAAGAATTTTTATTTATTTGCAGCAAATGTAATTTTCATCATCGCATTGGTAGTGATGAATATTTTGATATTTTATTTGACGAGGGACAATTCACTGAATTATTTGATAATATAAAAAGTAAAGATGCCCTTAACTTTACTGATTTAAAAAATTATCAAAAACGACTTGATGAAATTCATGCAAAAACCGATTTAAAAGATTCTATGCGTGTTGCTGTAGGAAAGGCGAATGGCGAATCCATAGTGGTGGCTTGTATGGACTTTGAATTTATTGGTGGCTCATTAGGAAGTGTCATGGGTGAAAAGTTTAGTCGTGCCATTGACTATTGTATTGAACATCATCTTCCTTATTTAGTCATAAGTAAAAGTGGTGGCGCAAGAATGATGGAAAGCGCCTTTAGCTTAATGCAATTGGCAAAGACCAGTGGTAAATTATCGCAATTAAGCGATGCTAAATTGCCCTTTATCTCATTATTAACCGACCCTACATTTGGAGGTATTTCGGCCAGCTTTGGTATGTTAGGTGATATTAATATAGCAGAACCAGGTGCATTAATTGGATTTGCAGGCCCAAGAGTCATCAAAGAAACCATTAAAAAGGATTTACCTCCTGGCTTTCAAAGAAGTGAATTTTTACTAGAACATGGATTTTTAGATTTCATTATTGATCGTAAAGATCTTAAAAACAAACTTTCCGAAGTGGTCTTTCTATTTAGAAATTAGATCGCCCTAGGGTTTAGTTCAATTTTCTAATTCAAAAACAGAATACTTATATTACTTTTGTCTCCGATCCCGAGTACTCGGGGTCGGATTTTTTTTATGTCTAAAGTGATCAAACAAATCGAGCTCAATAATAGGCAAGCCTATTTTAACTATCATATCGAGGATAAGTATGATGCGGGCATTGTATTGCTTGGAACCGAAGTAAAATCGATTCGTGAGGGCAAAGTGAGCTTTAATGATTCCTTTTGCATATTTGACAAAGGCGCTCTTTGGGTGAGGGGATTATTTATTAATGCTTATACCCACGGTAATTCTAATAATCATATTGAAGTACATGATCGAAAGCTATTATTGAATAAACGAGAATTAGAAAAACTAGAATCCAAAGTAAAAGAGAAAGGATATTCTATCATTCCACTGCGTATATTTTTTAATGAAAAGCGCTACGCTAAATTAGAAATTGGCGTAGGAAAGGGTAAAAAAGAGTTTGATAAACGGGAGACGATCAAAAATAGAGATGTCGATAAAGAGATTAAAAGATTACTTAAAAGATAGCCTTACCCTACTCCCCTTATTCATACTTTTTTTTCGGAACTTCTGTAAAATTTATCTGCTCGTCTAATGCAGTAGGATGCGGACGATGCGTAGTAGCATAAGCAATGCTTAATAAAACTGCAAATAAGCCGAATGACCAAGCTAATTCCGATGGAATGAGCCAATATCCCCAAACCTTATTAATCAACGCTTTTTCAGGGTGACTCAATTCATAAATCACTTCGGTTCTGGATCCAATGTTTTTGATATATTTTGCACTATCTAATTTTAAATAATAGGATTTACCAAATTCACTATAATGCGCGGTTACACTATCCCCTTTTATTTCAATAATCGCAGGGGCTGTTTCACTATCAAAATAATCAGGTTGTCGACTAAAAGGCAGGTACAATAAAAAACAAGTGACAAATAATATGATGGCTGACTTAAACAATTAAAATGAATGTTTTTAAATTTTATTTACAAAAAGGGGCGCTATCAATATGAAGCACCCCTTTTATATTAGGTTCTAAAAAAATTAATTACTTAAACTCCTAAAGTCAACTGGGACTAATTTACTTACCCCAGGCTCTTGCATCGTTACTCCATAAATGACATCAACTGCACTCATGGTTTGTTTATTATGTGTTACAATAATAAATTGTGAGTTATCGCTGAATTTTTTAATCATTTGTGTAAACTTGCCAACATTGGCATCATCCAAAGGCGCATCCACCTCATCCAAAATACAGAACGGAGCGGGCTTAATTAAATAAATAGCAAACAACATTGCAGTTGCAGTTAATGTACGCTCCCCTCCACTCAACTGACTAATAGAAGATGGTTTTTTACCTTTAGGGCGAGCTACAATTTCTACAGCAGTTTCTGCTAAATTATCTGGGTCAACTAATATCAAGTCACAAGAATCTTCCTCTGTAAATAAAGCTTTAAATACCTTTTGGAAATTCTCTCTTGCTGTATTGTAAGTAGCTAAAAATGCCTGATTGGCCGTTGCTTCTACTTCCTGAATGGTTAACATTAAGCTTTCCTTCGCTGTCACCAAATCATTCTTTTGTTCTAAAATGAAATCATACCTTTTTTTCATTTCAGTATATGCTTCAATTGCAGTTGGATTCACTTCACCCATATTTTCCAAGCGCTTTTTCATACGGTCCGTATTGGCTTGTAATTCATCTAAGGAAGTTTTGGTTAATCTGCCTTCATCTAAAATATCCTCTAATTCAACTTTGAACTCAACATTTAAACGCTCTTTGGTTCCTGCCAATTGTAATTTTAAGTTATTCAGCTTATCCTTAATTTCATTTATCAATTGATCCACCAATTCCTTCGACTTCACTTGGTGTCTTAATGCACTTTCTTTTTCTTGTAGGTCATTCCTTAATTTATAATAAGCTTGATCTGCTTCATTTAATTTTAACTCTTCTTCTTCTTTCACTCTTATAGATTCCACTAAACCTGCTTGCAATGCTTCCAATTGTGCACGACTCTCAATAATAGCAGCAGAAGCTTCGGTTAATTGAACACTATTGGTTTGGATTTGAGCATGTAAATCATTCAATTGATTTTCCTTAAACAACACTTCCTGTTGTAATGCTTCAATTTTGCTTTGTTGTTTTGTTAACTGCAAATTCATCTCATTGAACTCCCCTGAAGCTAAGTGATAGGCCTGCTCAGCTGCTTGGTATGCTAATTCAATCGCTTCTAATTTCGCTTGCGTTTCGTGCAAGGATATGTTCAAAGCCTCAAATGCAATTCTAGTGTCTGCAATTGCGGTATGTTCAAATTGTAATTTTTCTTCAAAATCAATCAACTTAATACTTGCAGAACCTTGCGCTAATTGCAAATTCTCTAATCTATTTTTATTTGCAAAAACATCATTGATTAATGAATTAACTAATTGCTCAGTAGATCTAATTTCATTTTCCTTTAATAACTCATTAAATTCTAAAACCGAATTATGTTTTAATTGAATCTTCTCCTTTAATTCATTCACCACTTTTTCTTGTGATTGAATATCTTCCAATAATTTTTCTAAATTTTTGGCACGACCAATTTTCTTTCCTTCAAATATACCAACGCTACCTCCAGTTAAAGAGTACTTACCTTTTACATACTTACCCGTTTTTTCTAAAAGAATACCGTCAATACTTTGTTCTAAGGCTTGTTCATTTTCTGCAATAAATACATTTCCTAATAAATGATTTGCCAACGCTACATATTTACTATCTACTTCTAAAACAGATAAGGCAGAAATGGTATTTGCTGGTGCTGTTGACACTGAAGCTCCTTGTAATTGATCCAATAAAAAGAAATTGGCTTTCCCTTTTTTATTATCGTCTAATAATTGAATAGCTTGCAAACCTTCTTGTAAATTATTAACAACATAATAGTTTAAATAAGGCTCTAATACATTCTCTACAGCTGCACGATAGGCTTCCTTGACATATAAGATATCGGATAAAATAGGTGCATTGTGATTCCAACCTGTATTCTTGTGTAAAAATTTAACACTATCAGGATAGCCATCCATAGAGTCTACTAAACTTTTCAATAAGTCATACTCATTTTTCTTCGCATCCAATATCCTTGTCTCGTCGGCTAATTGAGACCTTAATTTCTCTAATTGTTCCTGTGTTTCGAATATGCCTGCTTTAGCGATATCATGTTGTTTATGCAAATCAGCTAAATTCGCTTTATGAGTGGCGAGAGCTGCTTCTTTTTCAGCTAACTGAGTAGTGATAGATTCAATCTGAGTTAACCTTTGCCCTTGCTCCTCCTCTAATTGATGTTGTGACCTTTGTATATTTTGTATAGAAGTGTCAGCCACCGCTACTTTTTTCTCCGCATCAAATTGATTGCGTTGAATTTGTTGATACTGTTGACGCAATGTATCGAGTACCACTCTTTGATCATCAAAATCGGTGCGTTTATTGGTTAATGCTAATTGAGATTGTTCTACTCTATTTTTAAAGTCTGCGAATATTTTTTCCTCATCAACAACTTGTAATTTAGTATACTCAATAGAATCACCAATTGTTTTTAATTGCCCTTCGGCTCTTTCTAAAAACTCTTGTAAGGATTTTTCCTTGTCATTTAAATAATCAAGGCGTTGCGCAGCTAAATTTTTATCATTTTCTTTTGAACGTAGGTTTTGCAATAAATCATTGAATTCATGTTGCATGGATTGCAATCCTTTTTCCTTTTCAATAAAACTGACTCTTTCTTGCTCTAATCCAGCTTCTTCTAATGCAATAGCCGCTTCCAATTCAAACTTCTTATCTATTTCAGCATCTTGTTGCTCATTTAATTCCTTGTAACTGATGTTAAATCCTTCTAAGGCCGCCTTAGCTAATTCAATGGCTGTCTCTTTATAATCTTTTTTAATTTCAAAATACTTTTCTGCTTTTTTAGCTTGATTCTCTAGTGTTTTTAGTTGATTATTGATTTCAAATAACAAATCTTCAATTCTAGCCAAATCTTGCTCAGTAGCATCTAATTTATTTTTCGCTTCTTTTTTTCGTGTTTTATATATAGTGATTCCTGCTGCTTGCTCAAGCATTCTGCGACGGCTATTATCTTTATCCTTGATAATATCATCCACCATTCCTAATTCAATAATTGCATAACTATCTGTACTTACTCCTGTATCCATAAATAAATTGTGGATGTCTTTTAATCGACAAGCCACATCATTTAAACGATACTCACTTTCACCGTTTTTATAAAAACGACGCGTAACCGTAACATTATTAAATTCTGTTGGTAATAAATTTTTAGTGTTCTCAAAAGTTAAGCTTACTTCAGCCATACTACTTGCACTTCTGGTTTTACTTCCGTTGAAAACCAAGGAATCTAAATTTTCACTTCGAAGCGCTGAAATTTTTTGCTCTCCTATCACCCATCTTATGCTATCAATGATATTACTTTTACCACAACCATTTGGTCCGATAATTCCTGTTATACCCTCATCAAAACTTACAATTGTTTTGTCAGCAAAGCTCTTGAACCCTTTGATTTCTAATGACTTTAGTCTCACTTGTTTTCTTCTTTTTTATGTCTGCGAACATAAGAAAAAGACCCAAGAAATCAAGGCAAAAATGGTGTTTTGTGTACAATTAGTGGAGAAAAATTAAGCCTTTGTCACAAGCCTGCCTCCCTCGGTAGTGAGGGTACGGGAAGGGAACTTATTGACCACCATAAAATCATGGGTCGCCATGATAATGGCGGTTCCGTCCTCCTTTGCAATTTGGAATAGAATTTGCATGATTTCATCGCTGGTTTCAGGGTCCAAACTCCCAGTGGGCTCATCAGCTAATATTAATTTAGGAGAATTCAACAATGCCCTAGCGATATCCACCCTTTGTTGCTCGCCACCGCTCATTTCAAAGGTCATTTTGAACCCTTTATTTTCAAGGCCTACTTTGGCTAATACATCGTTAATTTTTTGGTTGATCAGTTGCTCATCCTGCCAACCCGTTGCTTTTAAAACAAATCTCAAATTCTCATGCACATTACGATCGGTCAATAACTGAAAATCCTGAAATACGATACCTAAATTTCTTCTTAAAAAAGGCAAAGTTTTCCAATCCATTTGTTTCAAATCAAATCCAACCACCTGTCCCTGTCCTTCGGTAAGTGTTATTTCCCCATATAAAGATTTAAGCAAACTACTTTTTCCAGTCCCTGTTTTGCCTACTAAATAAACAAATTCACCCTTTTGCACTTCAAAATTAACCTCTTGCAAAATTAGATTACCACTTTGATAAATATTTACATGTTCTAGTTGAACGACAATTTCACTCATGATGTTATAGTTTATAAGAATGCTTTAATCTTCTTCTATTGATAAAATTAATAGCTAAATAGCTCCTTTCCAAAACTTCCTAGTAATACTAATTCTTTTGTATCAGATGCTTCCACTTGACCAATGATTTGTGCTTCAATATTAAATGATTTAGCAATATCAATAAGTGAAGTCGCAGTGATAGGATCAGTGAATATTTCCAAACGATGCCCCATATTAAATACTTGATACATCTCCTTGGTATTTGCCCCTGAATTTTTTTGAATTAATTGAAAGATGGGCGGCGGTTCCATCAACTTATCTTTTACAATGCGCATATTACCTGGTAAATACTTCATACATTTTGTTTGTCCACCACCACTGCAATGTATCATTCCTTTTACTGCATCAAAATGTTGTGTCAAAATTGCTTTAACTAATGGCGCGTAAGTACGAGTAGGGCTTAATAATAGTTTACCCACTGAAATGGAGCCATAGCCTGGTATTTCAAGCATATCGGTCACTTTATTTTTACCAATATAAACTACTTGATCATTAAGTTTGGGTTCAAAGGTCTCAGGATATTTAGTGGCGTATTCTTTACTCAACACATCGTGTCTTGCACTCGTTAATCCATTACTACCAAGTCCACTGTTGTATTCAGATTCATAAGTGGCTTGGCCATGACTTGAAAAACCGACAATCACTTGTCCTGGTGCAATTAAATCATTAGTAATTAATTTTGACTTGGGCCATCTTGCCGTCATCGTTCCATTCACTGCAATGGTTCTTACCACATCTCCTACATCGGCAGTTTCACCACCTAAAAACTCAATATGAACTCCGAAAGTTTTTAAAGTATTAAAAAAGTCCTGAGTGCCATTTATTAAAACGCTTAAAACATCTCCTGTAATCAATAATTTATTGCGATCAATGGTAGATGAAAATAATATTTGGTCATAAATTCCTACACATAATAAATCATCCAAATTCATTGCAATGGCATCCTGCGCAATACCCTTCCAAACACTAGCATCTCCCGTTTCCTTCCAATAGATATAAGCTAAGATACTTTTAGTACCAGCCCCATCGGCATGCATAATATTAATATAATCCGATTGCCCCCCTAAAAAGTCCGCATATAACTTACAAAAAGCATTAGGGTACAATCCTTGATCTAATTTTTGGATGGCTGCATGAACTTCCTCCTTTTGAGCGGAAACACCGCGTTGGGCATACAATGACATTGAACTAAATTGGTTTATGGCACAAAGGTACAATTGTTTTACATTTGTGCCATATTTAGCATTAATAGATGAAGGTTCATTACGACTTAAAACAATTACCCCCTTTCAAAAACGCTGTTATTACGACAGGGGCATTTGACGGTGTGCATACAGGACACCTCCAAATTATCAAGAGAATTAAGGAAATAGCCCATAAAGTAGCCGGCGAAAGTATTATCATTACTTTTCATCCTCATCCACGAAAAATTATATCCTCTATCCCTGGCGAAATCAAACAATTGACCTGTTTAGATGAACGCATTGCATTGCTTGAAAAAGCCAATATTGACCATTTGGTGGTTGTGAACTTTGATTATACTTTTTCAAATTTATCGGCACATGCCTATGTCAAGGATTTCCTGGTTGATCATTTTCATCCCCATACCATCATTGTAGGATACGATCATCATTTTGGGAAAGGCCGATTAGGTGATTTTGAGATGCTGAAGGATTTAGGTAAATCATTTCAATTTCAAGTGGAAGAGATCAACGAACAAATAGTGGAAGGCGAAATTATCAGTTCCACTTTAATTAGAAACTATTTATTAGAAAAGAACATAACTAAAGCCAATCAATTATTAGGTTATCCTTATTTCTTTGAAGGCTTTATAGTGAGAGGTAATCAATTAGGTCGAACTATCGGATTCCCAACAGCCAATTTGCGCATTATCAATGAAGAAAAATTAATCCCTGCCAATGGGGTTTATGCTGTTCGTGTAACAGGTCCTTGTTTGGAAAATAAAATATTTGATGGGATGATGAATATTGGAATTCGCCCCACAGTGGATGGACAGAAAAAAGTAATTGAAGTAAATATTTTTAATTTTGATAATGATATATATGAAAACAATATCATTGTTTCAGTGTATGAATTCATTAGAGGAGAAGAAAAATTCAGTGGTTTAGAAGCCCTGAAACAGCAGTTATACTTAGATAAAGTGACTGCAGCTACTATTTTACAGCAATATCCATCATAGCAGGATCCATTATTTTAACGACCAATTCCTTCAACAAATCGGCATCTGAATTTGCGGCGTCATTAATACCTATGACCCTTAAATTGTATTCCTGTATTAAAATTAAAATGTGTTGCACTTTGCCCACTGGATAATTACGAGCAGCTGCTATAAAATTTTTAACTGCATAAAAAGATACCCCCACTTCACTCATAATTGTTTTTTCATCTCTTGTACCTAAACCATAAATAGCATACAGCTTGCTAAAAAAAGCATATAAAGTGGGTAGTATAAGTTGTATTGGAGCCGCTTTATTATTTGATTCAAAATATTGAATCATTCTTATTGATTTTGAAAAATTTCGTTGAGCAATGGCATCTTGAAATTCAAAAGCATTGTATTCCTTACTAATACCAATATACTTTTCAATATCATCATCGGTAATTTTTTTACGATCCCCTAAGTTGACCACCAACTTTTCGATTTCATTTTGTATTCGACTAATGTCATTCCCAATATGATCAACAATAATTTGAACAGCCT
This sequence comes from Chitinophagia bacterium, assembly GCA_037129315.1. GTDB lineage: Bacteria > Bacteroidota > Bacteroidia > Chitinophagales > Chitinophagaceae > Sediminibacterium. The sequence goes on from JBAXVC010000008.1 coordinate 36,100, forward strand.
TAGGTGTAATCTGATAGCCCTTTTCTGACACAAAACCAGTTACCCATTCTGGTAATTTATTATCGTACATTTTTTTGGTCGCAATAAAAATGGATTTTGTTTTTAATAATTTCCCAAATGTTTTACGACCATCCACATTTTTATCTTTATAGGCAATCACCAAAATAGTGGAAGACAATGGCTTTTCAATATAGGACTCCAATTTTTCAATTTGTCCCATATGCTGTGCCTCTTTAATAATAACCACTTGCTTTTCTGCAAATACAGGGTATCGCTTACAAGCATTTATGACATCAGCCCAATCTGCATCTTTTCCATAAAATACAGTCAAATTAAAAGACTGCTCTGATTCGGGTAGTAAATGATGTTCGGCATATTCGACCACTTGATCAATATAATAGGGCTCCTCCCCTTCGAGCCAATAAACGGCATCAAAGACCTTATTTTTCCAATTGGCAATTATTTTTGAAGTGGGCATACGCAAATATAAAATTATTTTAACGAGCTATTAGCAAGTTTAACAAATTACATTGAACTAATTTTATATTTATTAATATATCTTTGCAGTCAAACAACAACTATTTTATGAGCAATGAAACAACTGGCAATTCTAGTAAAATTTTTATCGGAATTTTACTGATTAGTTTAATTGGTTCTTGGATATATTTCATTAATACCAATAACACTAAAACACAAACTATTACCAATTTCACCACCGAAGTTGCGGTGCTAGACAGTACAAAAAACAGTATTCAAGCTGAATTTATTGCGGCATCTGCTAAAGTAGATTCCTTGACTCAGGAAAATACAGGTTTACAAGGCGACCTACAACAAAAATCAAATGCTATCCAAAAACTTAAGCTAAACATAAGTAATATCTTAAGAAAAAAAGAGGCTACTGACAAAGAGCTTTCAGAAGCAAAATCAATGATTGCTGATTTAAATGGCAAGGTCAATAACTTATTGGCTGACTTAGGAAAAGCGCAAGAAGAAAACAAACAACTTAATGCTCAAAATCAGGATCTAACTTCAAAAAATTCAACCCTATCCAACAACTTGAATACCACACAAAAGGAAAAAGATAGATTACAAGATATAGGATCCACTTTACATGCTTCTACTTTTAGCATTCAAGCCATGCGTGTCAAAAGTAATGGTACTGAAAAAGCAACCGACAATGCAAAAAGAGCCAATTTGATTCGTTTGGCCTTCATGATTGATAAAAATAAAATCACGCCTTCTGGCAATCAGGAATTATATGTTTGTATTACAGGACCCGATGGCAAAGCCATTGGGGATGGTAGCAATTTTAATACAAGAGAGGACGGTGTTCGTGCATATGCCAACAAACTATCTGTCGTTTATGAACAAAATGCCGCCTTGCCTGTGAGTTATGATTTTAAGCAATCAAATAAATTTACCGAAGGTGAATATAAGGTTGAGGTTTACCATAATGGATTTAAAATTGGCGAAGGCAAAACATCACTTAAAAAAGGATTATTTTAATTGGTAATTCCACAAATAAAAAGAGGCCCCTTACGATTTTCGCAAGGGGCCTCTTTCATTCTTGTCTATACTTTCTATACTAACTCACTTGAGTTGCTAAAACCTTGCATCATGTTGCCAATTGGAATCTCATTGTAAGACAATGCATAAAACCATAATTGAATGGCCGCAGGCGAAATAGATTCTACAAAAAAGTTGGCTTTACTTAAAATAGGGACTAATTTTTCAGTGAGCTCACGCAATTCATTTGAATCGGTGGTTTGAGCCCATTGATTTAATAAAGCTTTTAACTGCGCTAATTCATTGTCCAGTAAATGATCAAAGGCATGCAATTGTATGAATTCCGAAACGGCTTCATATAACATTGCTTTGTTGTTTGATTTCATAAGGGTAATGTTTTTTATCGAGTTTGATTATATATACAAAGGTCCCACCTTGATGTTAACTAATTATGAACTTTATCATAAAATGAAAATATGTGGAAAACTTGACTGAAAATGTTATTTAAGCACCTGTTTTACAAGTAATTAATCATTCTATGCTATTAAATTACTTCAATACAATCGCGGATAATGCAGGTAAATCTAAATGCAGTATTTGCCAATCCATATTTTCGGGTAAATTTTTTGCTAAGATATTTTCATTGTTTAAATCACCTACGCCCCAATACATAGGCGCATCACTATTAAAAATTTCAGTCCAAGTTTTTTTTCCATATACATGAATCGGGAATTGATGTCTAGGAACTGGGGTCATATTTAAAATCACCAATACTTCCTGCATTATATCTTTTCCTTTTCGTTTAAAAGCTAATACGCCTTCATTTCGTTTATTGGTTTCTACCCATTCAAATCCAGCAGTATCAAATTGTAATTCATACAAAGCGGGATTATTTCTATACAAAGCATTTAATTTTTGTACGCAATTTTTCATTCCCTTATGACTTGGCAATTGCAATAAATCCCATTGTAATTCGGAAGTAAAATTCCATTCATTCGTAGCCGCAAATTCATTCCCCATGAATAATAATTTCGCACCAGGATGCAAAAACATATAAGAATACAATAATCTTAAATTGGCAAATTTTTGCCAATCGTCTCCTGGCATTTTATAAATCATAGGGCTTTTCCCATGTACCACTTCGTCATGACTTAAAGGCAACATAAAATGTTCGTCATAATAATACATCATGGAAAACGAAAACTGATCCTGTTGTTTTGATCTAAATAAAGGATCCAATTTAAAATAGTTAATGGTATCATGCATCCATCCCATCATCCATTTCATACCAAATCCAAGCCCTCCCATAAAAGTGGGCTTACTGATGCCTGGCCAATCTGATGCTTCTTCGGCAATAGTTTGAATATCTGGGAAATCGCGGTATAAGGTTTCATTTAAATCTTTAATAAAAGCAATGGCTTCAATATTCCCATTCCCTCCAAATTCATTGGGCTCCCATTGTCCCTCTTCCCTACTGTAATCCAATCTTAACATGGAACTCACTGCATCCACTCTTAATCCATCAATGTGAAACTGATCACACCAAAATCGTGCACTACTGATTAAAAAAGATTTTACTTCACCTCGTTTATAATTAAATATATATGAATTCCAATCAGGATGAAACCCTTTTCGCATATCTGCATACTCATAAGTATTCGCCCCATCAAACATATATAATCCATGTGCATCATAAGGAAAATGCGCAGGCACCCAATCTAAGATGACACCAATATTTTCAGCATGAAATGCTTCAACCAATTCAGCAAATTGTTGGGGATTTCCAAACCGTGAAGTAGGCGCAAAAAAGCCCGTTCCTTGATAACCCCAACTTCCATCAAATGGATGTTCCATCACAGGCATAAATTCCACATGAGTGAAACCCATTTCTTTCACATAGGGCACCAATAACTCAATCATCTGCAAATAGGTATTATAAGCATCTTGGTTATTTTTATCGGGGCGCATCCAACTCGCTAAATGCACTTCATAAACAGAATAAGGCTGATCAATTCGATTGGCTGTTTTACGTTTTTCCATCCAGGCTGCATCATTCCATTCATAATTGGTTTGCCATGTGATAGAAGCCGTTAATGGTCTCAATTCACAATAATGCGAGAATGGATCTGCTTTATCCAATTTGACTCCTTGGTAACCATGTATATGATACTTATACACTTCCCCCTTTAGTATATTAGGAATAAATCCTTCCCAAATACCAGAACTATCCAATCTGACTTTTAAAGGATGTGTTTGAATATTCCAATCATTAAAGTTACCCTGTACAAAAACAGCAGTGGCATTAGGTGCCCAAACTGCAAAGTAAGTTCCATTGGTATTTAATACCTGAATCTGTTTATTTCCAAAAAACTGATATAAAGAATAATGAGTGCCATTCTGAAAATTATAAATATCCTGTTCTGAAAAAAGAGAATAATTCCAAACAGGTTGTTGTGTATCTACAAAATGAACTTCCTCGTATTTAGACATTCTTATTTAGTTAATTCTATCAATTTTAATGTTTGCGCAGGCACCGTACATTTTGTTCCTACTTTTTCTCCTGAAACAATATCCATTCCGCCTTTAAATCCGGCAGTCCTTTCGGTATAATTTACAAAATCAATGCTTTGATTGCTAGAAGATGTATTCATAACACACATAATGGTTTGCTTTTGATCATATCTGAAATAAACATACAACCCATTGTCAGGAACATATTGCGTCATTTTCCCTGCTGTAATGGAGGAAGCAGTTTTACGAAAGTTCCCTAATTTTTTGATGTAATGTACCATTTCTTTTTCGTCAGATGTCAATCCCATTTCGGTAAAAGTATTTTTGTGATCCCCTGCCCATCCACCTGGAAAATCTAACCTAACTAAACCATCTGGATTTGAAAACCCTTTCATTAAAACTTCGGTGCCATAATATAACTGAGGTATGCCACGACAAGTCATTAACCATGCAATGGCCATTTTTAATTTTGGAACGCTGTTTCCAAAAGTGGAAAAACTGCGAGACATATCATGATTATCTAAGAAGATGACATTACGAGTAGGATCTTTATACATGAAATCGTTGGCCAAAGTGTTGTATAATTTATTGACCCCTTCCGTGCCTTCATTTAATGCAGGTTGAATACCATTAAAAAGTGTTTGAAAATCGACAGCGCCTTGTAAATTACTTTTAAAAGGGATATTGAAATTATTTTCGACAAAATAGGCTTGATTAGATACACCATTGGTCCAACATTCACCAAATGAAGTCATCTTAGGATACTCATCAATTAATGCTTGATTACAACGATTCATAAAATTGACATCATTATAAATATAAGTATCAATGCGCCATCCATCAATACCAAATGTTTCAATGGACCATAAAGCATGTTGAATTAAAAATTGTGCAACAAACTCACTTTGATGATTCATGTCTGGCATTTGCGGAACAAACCATCCCGCTTCCATTCTTTTATTATTAACACTTGCCTTATAAGGATCAAAAAAAGTCTGTTCCTTGTAATTGGTTTGAGTATAGGTGGGCCATTGATGTACCCAATTAGGATCTGGTGCGTCTTGTACCAAAAAATGATATAAACCCACATGATTATACACCGCATCTTGAATCAACTTCATCCCTCTTTTATGTAAAGCATCACTCAATTGCAAATAAGCAGCATCCCCTCCGAATCTTTTTTCAATGGTATAATGATCAGTAAAAGCATAACCATGTTCAGTTCGGTTGGGCATATCATTTTCTATCACAGGCGTCATCCACAAGGTAGTCGCCCCCATTCCTTGAATATAATCTAAATGATTTTGAACCCCTTGCAAATCGCCCCCATGACGATCATAAATTGAATCCCTATTTAAGGATTGATCTTTTAAACCTGCGATACGATCATTCGCTGTGTTTCCATTACTAAAACGATCAGGCATTAAAAAATAAATAAAATCTGATTGATTTACACCTTGCGCAAATAGCGTTCCCTTTCCTGGACGACGCGCTTTTAAAGTCCATTCCAATTTATTGGTCTCAGACCCAGTCGTAATATCAAAATCAATAATGCCAGGTTTTGCAGTGTTAGCGATTTCAATATCCACTGCTACATAATGTGAATTACTAAAATTATGTACTTTATTAATTTTAACTCCAGGGTAATTTAATTTAATAGTAGCGTTGGATAAGTTGACACTCGTACTTCGCAATAATACTTGCACTTTATTCCACTTCATTTGTACAAACCAATTACTTGGATAAGCTTTAATATTAGGCTCAATGTTATTATTTGACTTTGCATTACTTGAAAAAGAAGATAAAATCAATATCAATGTAAATGCAGTAATCAATTTGCTAATTCTAAATATATTTTTCATTTTTTTCTTTTTTTAATTATTTTTTATCTGATCCAGCATCATAAACAAAAAGCACACTAATTGCTGCACAGATTAATAAAAATCCAGCCAAAACAATGGCGTATATAGATTGCCCATTGTAAATATGTTTTACAATAAACCCACCGCATATCCCATTAACAATTTGTGGTAACGTAATAAAGAAATTAAAAATTCCCATATAGATCCCTAATTTACCAGCAGGGATTGACCCTGATAAAATAACATAAGGCATCGCTAAAATACTTGCCCAAGCCAAGCCAACTCCAATCATGGAATAAGTTAACATGGCAGGATCCTTAATAAAATAAATAGATAACAATCCAATCCCACCTGCTAATAATGAAAAAGCATGTGTCCCTTTACGACCCAAAAACCTTGCAATCAAAGGCAAACAAAGTGCATATCCTGCTGCTACTAAATTGTAAACTCCAAATGCCGAACTCACTACATTGCCTGCTGTGTTATATTCAACCGACTTTGAATAATCTCCTGTCAATCCATAAACATGTGTAGCCACTGCATCTGTCGTAAATACCCACATACTAAATAATGCAAACCAAGAAAAAAATTGCACCAATCCTAATTGCTTCATGGTGCGCGGCATATTTTTAAAATCTTTAAAAATATCCAACAAACTACTTTTTTGTTTTACTTCAGTATCCGATTGGCCATGGTATTGCGCATATTGGTCGGGAGGATATTCTTTTGAAAAAAATACCGTCACTAAAATAGCAGCCATAAAAACAACAGCTCCTATATAAAATGAATAACGAATATTATCTGCAACTCCAGTAGGTCCCGCTTCCTGTGAAAATCCCATCTTCGCTAACATAGATGGCAATGCTGATCCCACCACTGCACCTATTCCAATTAAAAAAGTTTGTATTGCAAAACCACTTGTTCTTTGACTTTCTGGTAAATTATCTGCCACCAATGCTCTGAATGGTTCCATTGATACATTAAAAGAAGCATCCATGATCATTACCATACCCGCACCCATCCATAAAGTAGGTAGCACCGAAGTAAGCATTCCTGAATTGGGTAAAACTACCAATGCTATGGAAGATAATATAGCCCCTATAAAAAAATAAGGTTTTCTTCTTCCCCACTTATTCCAGGTGCGATCACTATAATGTCCAATAATGGGTTGAATAATCATTCCTACTAAAGGAGCAACAATCCAAAACATAGGTAATTGATCTACATCTGCGCCAAATGATCTTAAGATGCGCGAAGTGTTTCCATTTTGTAATGCAAAACCAAATTGGATTCCTAAAAATCCAAAACTCATTAAAATGATTTGCATCACCGACATCTTTGGCTTGGCCAATAAATTAGTTTGAGGCATATAGAATCGTTTAAAGTGTAAAATTTACACTACAAAATACAATAAAATAATGATAGAAAAACCCCTTTTAATTAAATAATAAAACCATTGGGGATAACAGCTCCTTTTTTCACTACCACTATCCCATCTTTTATAGTGTATAAAGGATGATCTATTTTTTCAAGATGCGTGCCCCCTTTAATTTGTACATCATTGCCAATAGAGCAGTTTTTATCTATGATGGCATCTTCAATGACGCATCGCTCTCCTATTCCTAAAATGGGCTGGCCCTTTTCATTTTTTTGATTGATTTGATCCATGGTTTCATAATAATCACATCCCATGATATACGTATTCTTAATGACGGTATCCTTGCCAATCCTAGATCGAATCCCGATGACAGATTTGGTGATAGAAGCTGCATGTATAATAGAACCTTCCGCAACAATCGCATGCTTAATAATAGTGCCACTAATTTTTGCAGGTGGCAACATTCTTGATCTGGTATAAACAGTTTGCGTACTATCAAATAAATTAAATTGCGGCATTTCATCTGTTAATGAAATATTGGCCTCAAAAAAGGAATATATATTTCCAATATCTGTCCAATACCCTTCGTATTGATAGCTTAACACTTTATAATTTGAGATGGAATCAGGAATAATTTCCTTTCCAAAATCAGTTGCGGTTGGATGCACTTCATTTAAAAATTCGTACAAAATTTCTTTATTAAAAACATAAATACCCATGGATGCTAAATAATTTCGGCCCTGCGATTGCATTACACTACCTGTATCACTTACCCAATCTTGCAAAATTTCTTTTTTTGGTTTTTCAACAAAGGAAGTAATCACTTGATCTGCGTTGGATTTTAAAATGCCAAACTCTGGGGCTTCTCGCTCTGTGACTGGAATAGTCGCAATCGTTAAGGCAGCACCACTTTTTTTATGCGCTTCAATCATATCACTAAAATCCATTTGATACAATTGATCCCCACTTAAAATTAAAACATATTCAAAATCCATTTTTGCCAAATGCCTTAAGGATTGTCTTACTGCATCAGCAGTTCCTTGAAACCAACCTGGATTATCTGGTGTTTGTTCTGCGGCTAAAATATCTACAAAGCCCGAGCTGAAAGCGCTAAAATGATATGTGTTTTTTATATGCTGATTTAATGAAGCCGAATTAAATTGAGTCAACACAAAAATGCGATTCAAATTACTATTAATACAATTACTAATGGGGATATCCACTAATCGGTATTTACCTGCAATAGGCACGGCAGGTTTTGATCTACTTGCAGTAAGTGGGTATAATCTTGATCCTGCACCTCCACCTAAAATAATGGAGACAGTTTGTTTTGCAAATACTGCCATGATGATTTAATTTATTATAAATAAACAATTTTGTTATAATGATTCATACACTTTTTTATATTCATGCACTACCGATTCCCAACTATGATCAATCGACATACATTGTTGTATCAATTTAGTTAATTTATCTTTATCCTCATACAATTCAATAGCCCTTTCTACCGAATACACAATGTCTTGTTCATCCGCATTTAAAAATTTGATTCCAAACCCATTAGGATCACCCATATCAATCACTGTATCATGCAAGCCCCCTGTATCCCTTACCATCGGGATAGTCCCATAGCGTAAGGCATACATTTGATTTAAGCCACAAGGTTCTACCCTGCTGGGCATTAATAAAAAATCGGCACCTGCATATGCCTCATGTCCAATTTTTTCATCGTAGCCCATCCAACAATTATAATTTCCAGGAAATAATTGTGTCAAATAATTCAGTGCCGATTCTATTGCTGTATCTCCGGCACCAATAACGAAAAAATTAGCGCCCCCTTTTGTTTTATCTAATGCATGTTGAATGGCGCCAGGTAAAACATCTGCTGCTTTTTCACCCACCAATCTGCCAATAAAAACAATCAATGGCTTGGTACGATCTAAATGATACTTAGCACAAAGTGCATCTTTATTTTTTTGCTTTCCTACCATAAAACTATCCTTGTCATAATGAAATTGAACCATAGGATCGCTAGCAGGATTCCAAATTTCGTTGTCTATTCCATTTAATATTCCCTGACATTTACCTTGTTCATTTTCAAATAAAGATTCTAACCCATTGGATTGGTATTTTAATTGACGCATATAGGTTTCACTCACGGTGGTTACCTTATCGGCACATTTAATTCCAGTTGCTAATGAATTAATTTGATGATTCCATTCTAATAAACCTTGTTTCCAAGGATCCCATTTAGGCAAGACTGTACTTTTAGTCCAATCCATCACCCCATGATACTGCGCATTATGAATGGTAAGTAGTGTTTTAATCCCTTTTAATTTTTGATAATCATAACAGTATTTCATCATAAAAGCAATGAGTCCTGCTTGATGATCATGACAGTGTATGATATTGGGTAATTTTTCCCATTGTGACAACCAATTGACAACTGCTACTTGAAATCCAAGAAATCGATTGGTATCATCCTCGTATCCATAAATTTGAGGTCGGTCTAATAAGCCATTGATGTCTACTAAATATAATGAGTACCCTAATTTACCTGATCTTTCCTTAATAATGGTGTACTCAAAAAACCAATCCCCTAGATTGGTTTTCCCTTTAAATTGGGTATCCCATTCATTATTTTTTAAAAAAGGAGTAGCATACATGGGCATGACCACCATTGCTTCATCGCCTAATTTTTTTTGATATTTAGGTAGTGCTCCCACTACATCCCCTAATCCTCCTGCTTTCGCCATTGGATAACATTCCGCACTGACATGAACTACTACCATTTCATTACTTCATTTGATTTTAAATTTACTAAAAAGTCATTGAAAGTCAATAAAATATTTAAGGATTCATTTACCCTAAAATGTACATTCAATTATTATTTTAAGTATTTTACACAATCGAAAAACGATAAACGATTAAACTAACGAATGTTATGAGCCAAACCAAACAAACTACCAACACAGGCGCTTTAAGTACATTAGTGCTTGTTTTCTTCTTTTGGGGATTTATTGCAGCCTCCAATAGTATTTTCATCCCTTTTTGCAAAACCCATTTTAACCTAAGTCAATTTGAATCACAATTGATTGGTTCTGCATTTTATGGTGCCTATTTTATTGGGTCCTTAATTTTATTTTTATGTTCCAATCTAATTGGATATGATATTTTAAATAAGATTGGCTATAAAAAGGGAATCATTTATGGCTTATGGATTTCGGTGGTGGGTGCATTATTAATTATACCCGCAGCGAATGCCAATTCATTTCCTGCTATTTTAGCTGCCTTTTTTGTAGTGGCACTTGGCTTTTCATTACAACAAACAGCAGCGCAACCTTTTGCTATTTTATTAGGCGACCCTGCTACTGGCTCACACCGCTTAAACCTAGGTGGTAGCTTAAACAGTATTGGTACCACCATTGGACCATTAATTGTAAGCTTTTTCCTATTTGGTAGCCCAGACAGCAAAAACAGTGTTGTTACTGTGACAAATATTAATTTATTATACATTATTGTAGCCAGCGTATTTGCTGCTGTGGCCATATTTTTTAGTTTGTCTAAAAAATTACCTGATGGCAAGAATGAAGAAAAATTTGAATCTGCTAACAAAGCAGCAGGATCTCTTTTAGTGATGACTTTATTAATTGGCGCTATAATAGTAGTAGGTCAATTGACAAATGTTCCTAAATTAAACTTGCTCATCATGACTTTACTGTCAGTGATCGTTGTCTTATTTTATTCTAATAATAGCGCCATCAAAAATGATGCAGGTTGGGGCGCAATGAAATACCAACAATTGATTTATGGCATGATCGCCATCTTTATTTATGTGGGTGTGGAAGTAACCATTGACAATAATTTTGGTGCATTATTAAAAACACCTGGATACATTACTGAATTAGGATTAGATGAAAGTAAAATTTCAAAATATATTTCTTTGTATTGGGGTAGTTTAATGATTGGCCGTTGGACAGGTGCAGTAAGTGTATTTAACTTAAAAGGCACTATGAAAAAACTAATGATGATTGTGGTTCCATTTATTGCTTTCGCTGTTGTTTTAGGTGTAAGTAAAATTTATGGTAATGATACTTCTGATCTTTACGGTTACGCCATCTGGATTGCCATTGCGATTGCTACTTTCTTTTATGGTCAAGAAAAACCAGTTAAAACATTATTCGCCGTTTCTATATTTGCTGCTACAGCAATGCTTATTGGTGTATTTACCACAGGCATTACATCTGTATATGCATTTATGGCGGGCGGTTTAGCTTGCTCAGTTATGTGGCCTTGTATTTTTTCTTTAGGAGTAGGTGGATTAGGGAAATACACAAGTCAAGGTTCTGCCTTTTTAATTATGATGATTTTAGGCGGTGCTATCATACCACCATTACAAGGTGTGCTTGGAGATAACCCAAGTATAGGAATGCATCAATCTTATATTTTAGCAGCAACTTGTTTTGGTATTCTTGCCTTACTTGCTTTAAAATTAAAGAGTGTATTAAAAAAACAAGGACTTGATTTTGATGCACAAGTAAGTGGTGGACATTAATTGATTATCTATTTTAAATTTTAGTATGGATTCGTTTGTAATTGGGGTTGATATAGGAGGTACGGGGACTAAATTTGGTATCGTTGATAATGTGGGCAATGTTTTGTTTGCTAGTGAAATATCTACAAAAAAACACGAACAAGTGCACACGTTCATTGATGAACTTCATCAAGAACTAAGTTTACTCATTGAAAAAGTGGGAGGCGTTGGTCGTATTAAAGGTATTGGTGTAGGTGCTCCTAATGGGAATGTATACACAGGCAATATTGAATACGCTCCCAACCTACCATGGAAAGGAATTATTCCATTGGCTCGAATGATTCAAGATAAATTTAAAATCCCTGTTCGATTAACCAATGATGCCAATGCTGCTGCTGTGGGTGAGATGATGTATGGCGCAGCTCAAGGCATGAAAGATTTTATCATGATTACTTTGGGAACGGGCGTTGGAAGTGGTATTGTAGCCAATGGACAATTAATATACGGGCACGATGGTTTTGCTGGCGAATTAGGACATACTACTATTATTCCTAATGGTCGATTACATGCTGGCACTGGCAAAAGAGGATCCCTTGAAAGTTACGCATCTGCTACAGGAGTGGCTGAATCTGCTATTGAAATTCTTGAAAAAACAGACCGCCCTAGTATATTAAGAGATATTCCTAAAGCACAATTAAATTCTAAAGCTGTTTTTGAAGCTGCTACCAAAGGGGACGAAGTAGCCAAAGAGGTTTTTGATTTTACAGGAAAAATTTTAGGAATGGCTTTGGCTAATTTTGTGATGTTCTCAAGTCCGGAAGCGATTATATTATTTGGAGGTTTAACCAAGGCAGGTGATTTGATTTTAAAACCTACACGCGAACATCTAGAAGCGAATGTGATTGAAATTTTCCAAAATAAAGTAAAGATATTAGTAAGCCACTTAAAAGAATCGGATGCCGCCATATTAGGCGCTAGCGCATTAATGTGGGAATTATAAAAATTTATTTACCCATCTATATAAAAAAGAAGTCACTTGCTAGTGGCTCCTTTTTATTTTATAAGTTACAAGTTTTTAAGTTGCTGTTCTTCCTGCCACTTTGTTTTTCCCCAACCTTGAATCACATGTTTTTCACTATGATAAGATGACCTTACTAATGGACCACTTTCAACATAATCAAATCCGAGCTCATACCCTATCTGTCTTAGTTCTGCAAATTCATCTGGATGCACAAATCTTTGTACTGCTAAATGTTTTTTAGTGGGTTGCAAATATTGTCCTAAAGTGAGTACATCACATCCTACTCCTATTAAATCCTTCATTGTTTGTATCACTTCTGATTTCTCTTCACCAATACCTAACATCATTCCGGTCTTGGTGCGCATCCCTCCTAATTTTAAAGTTTCTAACACTTTTAAACTGCGCCTATATTTTGCTTGTACCCTTACTTTTTGCGTATTACGTTCCACGGTTTCCATATTATGGCTTACTACTTCAGGTGCTGCATCAATGATGCGTTGTATTTGATCAGGGATGCCCCTAAAATCAGGTATTAAAGTTTCCAAGGTCGTATCAGGTGATAATGCTTTGATGGCTCTAATGGTATTAAACCAAATAATAGAACCCCCATCAGGTAATTCATCCCTATCCACACTAGTTAAAACAGCATGCTTCACTTTCATTAATAAAATGGCTTCGGCTACTCTTTGTGGCTCATCCCATTCCACTGGTTTGGGCCGTCCTGTAGCCACTGCACAAAATTGACAACTTCGAGTACAAATATTACCTAAGATCATAAAAGTAGCAGTGCCTTCGCCCCAGCATTCTCCCATATTGGGGCAATTTCCACTTTCACAAATGGTATGTAATTTATGTTTGTCCACTAATCCCCTGACATGTTTATAGCTTTCCCCGATAGGTAGTTTTACCCTAAGCCAATCTGGCTTTTTAATTCGAGGTTCTTCGTTGGGTAAAAGGATTGGTATTGATGACATATTAATCTTGTAATAACTAGGCACAAAAATACATGACTTGTGTTTAAAAATGAAGATTAAATTCAACTATTAATGACAAAAATTAAATCTTATCTTTATACAAGGTGAATGCATTCATAGCACTCATTTAAATAAAATATAAACCCCAATGGAAAAGTACGGAAAGATATTATTGATTGTGATGCCTCTATTTTTTACTTTAATATTAATTGAAAAATGGTATGGCTGGTATTTCAAAAAGGAAAAAGTGAACAATATGGATACGGTAAGTAGTCTTACTTCCGCCATCACGATGATCACTAAAAATGTATTGGGACTAAGCATTACCATTATAAGTTATAGCTGGATTGAAGAAAGAATTGCTTTAACCCATATCACATCCACTTGGCTAACTTATGTTATTGCATTTGTAGCACTTGATTTTTCGCATTATTGGGTACACCGCATTGATCATGCCAATAATTTTTTCTGGAATAGCCATATTGTACATCATAGTAGTGAAGAATTTGATTTGGCCTGCGCCGTTCGCCAACCTATTTCATCTTTTGTAAAAATATTTTCCTTCTTCATGATTCCGGCAGCCTTATTGGGTATTTCACCAATAGTGGTTGCAACAGTGACACCCATTCAATTTTTTGCACAGTTTTGGTACCATACCAGGTACATTAATCGTATGGGATTTTTAGAAAAGATTTTAGTCACTCCATCACACCATAGAGTACACCATGCTTTTAACAATGAATACCTTGATAAAAATTTAGCGCAAATATTTATAATCTGGGATAAAATGTTTGGGACATTCATGGAAGAAAGAGCAGATATTCCTCCAGTATATGGCATTACGCGTCCTATGAGAACTTGGAACCCCATAAGAATCAACTTTATTCATATGTGGCTTTTGATTAGTGATGCATGGCGTGCAAGTAGCTTTGTTGATAAAATGAATGTTTGGTTTAAACCTACTGGTTGGCGACCAAATGATGTTGCAGAAAAAAACCCTGTCTTTAAAATTGATGATGTTTATAATTTTGACAAGTACAACACCAATCAAAATTCTAATTTCGTAGTTTGGGTTTGGTTGCAACTCATTGTCATTTTTATTGGCGTTGCTTTTATGTTGGGCAACATCGCCAATATTGGAATTCCTAACATGTTTATTTATGGTGCTTTTATTTTTATATATGTATACGCATTAACGGACCTAATGGATGGCAGCAAGTATGCTTATGTATGGGAAATATTAAAATGCGTATTTGGGTTAGGTATTATTTATTTTATAGGCGATTGGTTTGGAGCAAGCAAACATATTGCCCAACTCAACTCGATAATAGTGGTGTATTTTATACTTTCCTTAGTGGTCAGCATTCGCTTAAACTCAAATAACCAAAACCTAGCAACATTTCAAAACAAGGCGATTTAATTAATAAAACAAATTAGTAATTATTTACCAATAACTCAATCATTACAATGACCGCAACCGTAACTTACGAATCCAATTTAAGAACTACCTGCTTACATCTTCAAAGTGGTTCTAATTTCGAAACAGATGCCCCTACTGATAACAAAGGAAAGGGGGAACGATTTTCACCCACCGATTTAATTGCAACTGGACTTGGTGCTTGTATGATTACGACAATGGGCATTAAAGCGGAATCAATGAATATTGCATTAGATGGCGCCAAAGTGGAGGTCACTAAAGTAATGGTTTCAGACCCAAGACGTATTGGTAAAATTATTACCCATCTTACAATACCTGCTGGATTAAATTTAGATGATAAAACAAAAGAAATATTAGAGCGCGCTGCTCATCACTGCCCCGTAGTGAAAACCTTACATCCTGAAGTGGAACTTGAAATAAGTTTTAATTGGCAATAACAATTAGATAATACCTAGTTGCTTTATTTTTTGCAAAAGCTTGCTAACGGGTAAACCCATGACATTATAAAAATCACCTTGGATACTTTGAATACCCACCACCCCAATCCATTCTTGAATAGCATATCCTCCTGCTTTATCAAAGGGCTTGTAATTTTCAACATAAAATTCAATTTGCTCCTTTGTTAATTCGTGAAAAGTAACATTAGTGGTTTCGCTAAATGAATGGGATTGTCCTTGGTATAAAACCACGACACCTGTAATCACTTGATGCGACTTACCTGATAAAGCTTGTAAGGAAGTAATGGCTTCACTCGCATCGGACGGTTTTCCTAATACTGCGCCTTCCAAAACTACAATGGTATCTGCGGCTACAATACATTGATCAAAATGTCCTCCCGTATTTGCTTTCATTTTAGCTTGAACTGCTTTTGCTTTATTTGCCGCTATAAATACGGGCACTTCTTGCATTGCTAAATTGCTTGGATAAGATTCATCAGCATCAGATACGATCACTTCAAAAGGAACATGTGTCCATTCAAGTAACATTTTCCGCCTAGGAGATTGAGATGCTAAAATGAGGGGTTGTATTTTCATAAATCAAATTACAAATAGCTAATTGATGAATTATTTCAAGAAGTAAAAAAATAACATTGATAACACGCCTGCCAACATTGCCAATTTAACAGCATTGCTGAGAGCATTAAAATCCTGATGCGTAAATGCTTTAGGTAATTGATATAAAACCCAGATCAATGGTGAAATGATGAAAACAACACAAAACGCAATACTCAACCACCAACCAAAAGGGATAACATAAATTTGGATGACCGCAAGTACGGCAATGACAACTACTAACCAAACCGCCAAATACACTTTAGCAGGCTTTAAACCCCAAGCTATTGGGATGGTTCTACATCCAAATTTTTGATCTCCTTCCATATCCTCAATATCTTTCAACGCTTCTCTAATGATGGTTAACACAAATGCAAAAGCCGAATACAATATCATGAGTTTAAAAAACCTAAATGTGATAGCCGTTTTAACATTGGGCTGAATCAATTCAGCAAATGAAAATTTTGAAAAATAAACAACCGCAATTACCCATGCTGTCAATACTGCGATCAAAATATTTCCTACTAATAACTTTTTTTTAAGAGTCGTGGAGTAAAACCATAAAAATAAAATGGCCAACAAATTAGCTAAATGAATATGCCAATAAGGATGAAATGGCAATGCAATAAGAGTTAAGTAAATACCTAATAAGCTAAAAAAGAAATGCCAAAAAATGACCCATCTCCTACTAATAATATTACTCACCACCACTTTATTAGGTTTATTCACTTGATCAATATTCACATCAAAATAATCGTTAATAGCATAACCCGCTGCTGCAATAAAAAGTGATGCTAATAAAATAAGGTAAAATGAAGATGGTGTTTCGTTGGTATGGATTTGATATATGGGATTGTAAATGCAAAACTGAAATAAACATTGCGCTAATATTATAAAAAATAAATTAGTCCATCGTATTAATCGACAAAAGGAAATGAATAATTTCAATTGAGTATGGTTTAATTATTTTGCCTTAATGTGATCCTCTACATCCCAATGGTTATTTAACTTAAGCACTTTTTCAATTACTTCGCGGGCACAACCCTCGCCTCCTTTTGCCAAAGCCTTATATTGAGAAATTACTTTAATATCGGTAGCAGCATCATTGGGGCAAGCTGCAACACCTGCTATTTGCATGGCCTCATAATCGGGCATGTCATCTCCCATAAATAAAATTTCACTTAGCGCTACTCCATATTCCAATGCTAAATTATTAAGTTGCTCTTTTTTATCTGCCACTTTCATGTGAACTTCAGTGATCCCTAAATGGTTTAATCGATGCCTTACTTCCTCTGAATGGCCACCCGAAATAACCCATACTTTATAGCCTTTCTTAATAGCAAGTTGCAAGGCATATCCATCTCTAATATTCATGGTTCTCACCAATAATCCATTGGGCATCACTATCAATGTGCCGTTGGTTAAAACACCATCAACATCAAATACAAAACAAGTAATTTTCTTTAAAGTAGATAACAAGACAAATACATTTTAGTTACAAATGTAAACCTATTTTTGGTTATCCCTCCACTCATATACCCAAGCACTTTGGATCATTTCCAAATGCCCCTCAGTAGATTGCTCCCTAGTCCCCTCAAAATGAGGCAGGCTTAAAACCCAATCCAACAAATCAGTGAATCGAACCCTGTAAATTTTAGACTCGGTATAGTCGGCACCAAATTTTTCATATAGTTTTTGAGCGATATCCTCATGATCGTTCCAATGTATTGGGGGTTCAAATTGACTCATCTTTTATTAATTTAACTTTGATCCTATTTAAAATAGGTAAAATACATTTCGTTTATTCTCCTAAAAATTGTGTTTGATCTGGCACTGTGATTTCTAATTGCCCAGTTCCATTTGCTAAAATACATTGGCATCCTAATCTTGATTCTATGCGTGGATTCACCGCCCTATCTATAAAGTCTTCCTCCTTATCTGAGAGTTCAGCAATGTGGGCTGCCCCAGATTTTATATAGATGTGACAAGTACTACAAGCACAAACACCTCCGCAATTATGATGCAACTCAATACCTGCTTCTAATAACACTTCAAGCAAGCTCTCGTCCGATTTAATATCCTGAAGGGTAACAGACTCTAATCCCTTTTGTTCAAAATTGATTTTTAATGAATACATAGTTCCAAAATAGATTTTTGCAAAAATAGCAGTAATCAGTCAATGCTTTAAATCAAACTCCCTATTTCATTTGCGAAATACAAAAAAAATAAGGCTACTGCGTGTCCCCATCCTATCTTTGCACAAATTTTTATCATAATGGCTAAGTCAGGGTTTTCGGAAAGGATGTACTTACAATATTTAAGGACAAAATTCAAAACCTTAGCAATGGTTTCGCCACCTACAGCAGGGAAAATTGCTTTTGACCTATTCTGCACCCCTTATCCTAAATACAAAAAACGCAAAGCCCCCGCCATCTTTCATCAGGCCCGCGCAGTTTCTGTGACTTTATCAGACGGGATTCAACTTAAAGGTTTTGAATTTACACCACCCAAATCCAACCAACAAACTATTCTAATATGCCATGGCTATGCAAGTTTTGGATTTAAGTTTGAACAATACATAGCACCCTTATTAAAAATGGGATACCGAGTCCTACTATTTGATGCTCCTGGGCATGGCTTAAGTGAAGGCAAATACATTAATATAGTCATCTATTCAAATGCGATCCAAGAATTGATCCATTCGATAGGTCCCATTGACCATTTTATTGGTCATTCCCTAGGTGCTATCACCCTTGCGATGTTGGCAGAAAATATGCCCAATCCGGAACATCATAAGTTTGTTTTGATAGCTCCAGCCACCAAAACTTCGACCACTTTTGAGAACTATTTTAATATGATGCACTTTAGTCCTGAGATAAGGAAGGCTTTTATGGAAGTCGTATTAAGTAGAACAAAGCATCCTATCAGCCATTTTGAAGCAGATAGGGCCATTTCAAATTACAAGGGACCCATTTTGTGGGTACATGATGAGGAAGACAGGGTTTGCCCCTATAAAGATTTAATAAATTTTAAACATATAGCCCCCAATAATATTAAGTTTCTGATAACCAAAGGATTAGGTCATAATAAAGTGTATAAAACACAGGAGGTTATTGATAAAATCATGGCATTTTTGGCTCCTTAAGAATAGGTAATTTTTATTTTTTAGGCGAAAGCTCTAATATTGCATCGCGAGAAACAAAAATGAGATAGGTATCAAATGCCCTTTTCATGGTTCCTAAATAGTTGATTTTCAATTTATAAATACCCAAAGGTAATATGGCAAAGAACTTATTAATCGTGGAGTCCCCTGCTAAGGCAAAGACCATTGAGAAAATTTTGGGAGAAGAATTTGAAGTAAGAAGTTGTTATGGACATATCCGTGATTTAGAAAAAAGTGAGATGGGGATTGACCTTAAAAACAAATTTGCACCTAGATATGCCGTTCCAGCAGATAAAGAGAAAGTAGTAAAGGAATTAAAATCCATGGCCAAGAAAGCCAAGGAAGTTTGGCTCGCATCGGATGAGGACCGTGAAGGAGAAAGTATCAGTTGGCATTTATCGGAAGTACTTGGTTTAGATCCTAAAAAAACAAAGCGTATTGTATTTCATGAAATTACGGCACCCGCTATAAAAAAGGCAGTTGATAATCCAAGGTTCATTAATATGGATTTAGTAGACGCACAACAAGCTCGTAGAATTTTAGATCGTATTGTAGGATTTGAATTAAGCCCTGTGCTTTGGCGTAAGATTGGAATGCAAAGAAGTTTAAGTGCAGGTCGTGTTCAAAGTGTTGCTGTAAGATTAATCGCAGAACGCGAAAGAGAAATTAATCAATTCACTCCTGAAAGTGTTTTTAAAATATCAGCCCTATTTTCAGCGAATGATATCAATAAGAAAAAAGTAAAATTCAAAGCAGAAGGTCCACAAAAATTAGCGACTGGAAATGCTGCCGAAAAATTCTTAATTGAATGTAAAGGTGCAAAATATACTGTTAAAGATATTAATGTAAAAGACGGGAAACGTACGCCATCAGCGCCTTTCACTACATCTACATTACAACAAGAAGCTTCAAGAAAATTAGGGTATAGCGTAAGTAAAACAATGTTGCTTGCACAAAAACTATATGAAAGTGGTAAAATCACTTACATGAGAACAGATAGTATTAGTTTAAGTGAAACTGCAGTAGATGCCATTAAAGCTGAAATTAATTCAAGCTTTGGTGCAAAATATTATCAGCCTCGTAAATTTAAAAATAAAAACGAGAACGCACAGGAGGCACATGAAGCCATCAGACCTACTTACATGAATGAAAGTAAAGTGGATGATGCTGATTTAAATAGATTGTATGAATTAATTTGGAAACGCACGATTGCTTCACAAATGAGTGATGCTCAATTTGAAAAAACGGTTGCTAAAATTGAAGTGTCTACAAATAAGGAAACCTTATCTGCTTCTGGAGAAGTCATGAAGTTTGATGGTTTCTTGAAAGTATATTTAGAAAGCAACGACGAAGAGGAAGAAGAAAACGATGAATCAGAAGAAAGCTTATTGCCTCCATTGTCAGTTGGACAAGTATTAGATTTTATTGAAATGACCGGATTGGAGCGATTCAGCCGTCCTTCTGCAAGATATACCGAAGCATCTTTAGTAAAAAAATTAGAGGAATTGGGCATTGGCCGTCCTTCTACTTACGCGCCTACTATTTCAACCATCATGAAGCGTAATTATGTTGAAAAAAGAGAAAAAGAAGGTATTAAACGCAACTACCAAATCCTTTCCTTGAATAACAAGGATGAAATTAAAACAGAAGTATCCTCGGAAATTACCGGAGCAGAAAAAAATAAACTATCCCCTACCGATTTAGGTTTAGTAGTCACTGACTTTTTAAAATTACATTTTTCAAAAGTGATGGATTTTAACTTTACCGCTAAAATTGAAGGTGAATTTGATGAAATTGCAGCAGGAAAACTATTATGGAGTGATATGCTTACTGCTTTTTATGAGCCATTCCACACCACTATCGAACATACTTTAGAAACAGCAGAAAGAGCAAAAGGCGAAAGAGAACTTGGTTTTGACCCAGTGAGTGGAAAAAAATTAATTACTAGAATGGGGAGATATGGTCCCATGGTTCAAATTGGACATCAGGATGAGGAAGAAAAACCAAGATTTGCTAAATTAAAAGCCTCACAAAGTATCGAAACCATCAGCTTTGATGAAGCTATGGAGTTATTCAAATTACCACGCATGTTGGGACAATTTGAAGACGAGGATGTGTCTGTTAATATTGGCCGCTTTGGCCCTTATGCAGCCCATGCAAAAAAGTTTTACTCCTTAAACAAGGAAATGGACCCCTATACCGTTACCCTAGAGGAATTAACTCCGATGATTGCAGAAAAGCGTAAAGCAAAAGACGAGAGAACCATAAAAGTATTTGAAAAAGAAAAAATCCAATTATTGCGTGGTCCTTATGGCCCTTATATCAAACAAGGTTTGCGTAATTTTAAATTAAATAAGGAACAGCAGGAAAAGGTAGAAACCTTAACCATTGAGGAAGTCAATGCCATTATTGCTGAATTAAAAGCCAACCCTCCTCGTAAGATGGCTAGAAAAAAGAAAGCTTCTTAAACATACAACTGATTACATAAAAAAAGGTCCTCTTATAATTTAAGAGGACCTTTTTTATATGAGAATATATTTAGGCTAATGCGGGCTTACTCATTAATTTAAGATACAATACATGCGACTTTATCGCACTTAATACAGTTGGGTATTCATTGTACTTTAATTTAAAATCAGCACATGTCTTTTTAACTATTTTAGAAATTGCGGGGTAATGAACATGTGATATTTTAGGGAACAAATGGTGTTCGATTTGGAAATTTAATCCCCCCACTAACCAACTCACGATTCTACTTTTGGTTGCAAAATTAGCTGTGGTTTGTATTTGATGCGCCGCAAATTCATCGGGCATAACATTTTGTGGTTGAAGGGCTACTGGAAAATCAGTTTCTGTAACTGTATGTGCTAATTGGAATACGATACTTAATATAAAGCCAGCAAAGCATCCTGTTACAAAAAATCCAACCAACCAGCTTACCCAACCTACCATGTAAATAGGTATAATAATAAAGAATGCGGCATGATATAATTTAACAACCCAAAATTCAATATGATCGCCAATAGACATAGGCTTTAAAGCAACTGATCCAATTTTTCCTGAAAAATACTTTTTGTAATCAGTAAAGAAGATCCAGAAAATATATAATAACAAATACAAAACCCAAAAATAAATATGTTGAAAACGGTGTAGTAAATAATGTTTTTGTGTCGGTGCCATACGCATCAATACCCCAATTTCAATATCATCATCTACCCCATCAATATTGGTATAAGTGTGATGTAAAGTGACATGCTTCATTGCCCACATAAACCTGCTCGCACCTAAAACGCTTATAGAAGAAGATGCAACTTTATTTAACCAATTATATTTACTAAAACTACCGTGACTGCCATCATGCATTACATTAAACCCGATGGCTGCAATAAGGCCACCAAAAAATAAGCATTCCAAAATAGCATAAAAAGTAGGAGGCGTAAAAAATACCAAATGAATATAAGTAACAACAAATAAAGTAATTAAAATAATGGCTTTTGAAAATAGTTTATAATTTCCAGTGCTTTTTACAGCATGATCATCCAAATATTGATTTACTCTTCGTTTTAATTCAGCATGTAATGATTTTTGCATTACTGGGAATTTAGGCGTCGCTGTCGTTTCGTTTAGCATGTTAAAAGTGTATATGCAAAGAAAAGGCAATTAGCAATAGAACCATGCTTTATATGCGACTATTTGCTCGAACGATTAATAATTCTATTTATTATGTAAACTATTGTTAAATATATCCACACCTTTGGGATAACTAAAACATAAAAATTGAACAAATTTGCGTTGATTTGAATATTAATTAAACAAAATTATTTTGTCAGATATGCCAAATGCCGCCGAAATTACTGCCTTATTCCAACTCATTGATGATCCAGATGAGGAAGTATTTAATACCATATCAGATCGGCTGTTAAACTATGGCACCCCTATTATTCCAGATTTAGAACACTTATGGGAAAATACTTTGGACGAAATTACATTGGAGCGCATCGAAAGAATGATTTATAAATTAAGGTTGAATGATTTAAAGGAAGCATTTATACTGTGGAAATCAAAACCAGAGCCCTCTTTATTAGAAGGCGCCTTATTGGTCACCCAATTTCAGTATCCAGAATTAGCTATAGATTCCCTTAGACATCAGTTAGAAAAAATCAGACGCAATATTTGGCTTGAGTTGAATAACTATTTGACCCCATTAGAACAAGCCAATGTGATTCGTAATATTTTGTTTAATTACTACCAAATAAAAGGAGTTGAAATTAACTACGAAAAGCCTGATGAATTTTTAATGACAGGACCTTTGCAATCCAAAAAAGGAAACGCATTCGCAAACACTATTTTATACGCTGAGCTTTGTTCGCAATTAGAAATCGAAGCCCACTTTATTAATATTCCAAAGCAATGCATTGTTGCTTTTTATGCTTCCGATTGGGATGCCACCGAAGTGTACCCAAACCCTCAAGAATACATTCAATTTTATGTTGAAGGCACCACAGGACATGCATTTTCACAAAAGGATTTAGATCAGTATTTTTTAAGGTCTAATTTGGAGCCTAAAAACATGCACTACAAACGCCTCTCTAATACAAGAATCATCAAAAAATTATTGCTTGAATTTTCTAAATGTTTTCAAAGTCCAACTTTACAATACAAGCAAACGGATTTAACAGATTTAGCTAATTTATTGGATTAAATTTTTACCTAGTAATAAAATGGCTATGATACAATGGGATGATTTCTCCAAAGTTGATATCAGATGTGGTACTATTTTAACTGCACAAGTATTTCCGAATGCTAAAAAGCCTGCCTATCAATTGAGTATTGATTTTGGCCCCATCGGTATCAAAAAATCATCTGCTCAAATTACAACTCATTATACGACCGATCAATTAGTGGGAATGCAGATTATTGCGGTCGTTAATTTTCCACCAAAACAAATCGCTAACTTTATGAGCGAATGCTTAGTGCTAGGCGTATACGATATGCAGCATGAAGTAATTTTACTCACCCCTACACATGCCGTTGACAACGGCCAACCCATTGGTTAATGCAAGATTCTTTTATTCATATTTACCATAGCCCCATTGGAGCCATCAAATTGGTATCATCCGAATTTTGTATACAATCATTAACCTTTACGGACGATGTCACTGATTTGTTAATCAATTCCGATCAATCTATGCCTGCCGTGATACATCAATGTATGGAGGAACTTATTGAATACTTTGCAGGAACACGTCGAAGTTTTAATGTTGCCATTGACCAAGAAGGCACCGAATTTCAACAAAAAGTTTGGAAAGAATTATATGAAGTTCCTTTTGGAAAAACATTAAGCTATGGTGAATTAGCAAATAAAATGGGCGACCCTAAAGTCGTAAGAGCAGCTGCCTCCGCCAATGGAAAAAATAAAATTGCCATCATTGTTCCTTGCCATAGAATTATTGGAGCTGATAGGTCATTGACAGGATACGCCTGGGGTAAAGCTCGAAAAAAATGGCTATTGCAACACGAATTTAGATTGGCCTTAGGCGTACAGACCTTATTTTAATTACTTTAAAATACTTCCATCAAAACCAAAAGGGAGTAAATCCTTAGCGGTATCTAGTACCATAATAGGACCCGATTTGCCAGCTAATATTATTTTAATGGGCGCTTGATATCTGTTTTCAAAATCAAGAAGGGATTGTCTACACATACCACATGGTGATATAGGTTCATCACAGGCAGCTTTATCTGTTAGATAGGTAATTGCCATAGATAAGATGGTTTCATTGGGATATTGCCCCCCTATGCTATTTAACAAGGCTCTTTCGGCACAAATACCTACTGGATAACTAGCACTCTCTTGATTGGATCCTATAACAATGGTCCCATTAGATAATAAAGCGGCCGCACCCACTTTAAATTTAGAATAAGGAGCAAAGGCAGTTTGAGTCGCTTTTTTTGCAGCTTCTAACAAAGCGGTATCAGTGGCTGAAAGTAAATGAACCCCTTCCAAATACTCAAATTCAAATTCAAACTTTTTTTTCATGCATACTTTATTTTATTTGGCTAAACAACCTATTCCAACGAATGGATTTACTATAGCTAAACCAAATCATAGCAGCACGGCCTACGATATGGGTTTCAGGAACATAGCCCCAATATCTGCTGTCTTGACTACGATGCCTATTATCCCCCATCATCCAATAATAATTTTGTTTAACGATATAAGTAGTCGTTTCAATTCCATTGATAAAATACTTCCCTTGCTTTTCATCTAAAACATTATGCTCGTAATTTGAAATGAGCCTTCGATATAATTGAATGGTACTATCATTTAATTGAATTACATCCCCTTTTTTAGGAATTTGAATAGGCCCATAATTATCTACTGACCAAGGAAAATGGGTAATGTCATTGGGGAAAGTATTGCCAACTAAATTATCATCAAAATAATCAACTGAAACAACTTGCGGTAATTTTTTTAATCTTTCTGCAGCTGACGCAGTCATGTTTATTTTAAAAGTATTTGGAACACCTTCCATAATTTGAAAATCAGCACCTGCTTCGTTGATATTAATTCCAATACTATCTTGGATATAATCCTCTGAAATAGCAGCACCATTGGTTTTAACAATGAATTCAGTTTGTGAGTAAGGGGCTACCAAACCTGGCTTTCCATTTACCCATAAATGACTGCCTTTCACTTGTATGATATCTCCTGGCACACCAACACATCTTTTAATGTAATTATCTGTTTTGTCAACAGGATGCACTAAAGTTGGATAATCATTTAATAATTTTTCTCGATTATTATGATACTCAGGACTTCTTAAAACATCGTAGTAAGGAATTTTACTTCCAAATTCTGGTAGATTGATAATGGTATCCCCTGCTGGGAAATTAAATACAACCACATCATTGCGATTAATACTTCTTATTTGGGGCAACCTTTTATAATCTAATTGAATCCACTTTAAGTAAGAAGGTGTGGTGGGCGCCATTGGTAACGTATTGTGTACAAATGGAAAACTTAATGGCGTTTGTGGTATACGTGCACCGTAGGTAATTTTATCAACAAACAAAAAGTCATTTACTAATAAAGTTTTTTCCATACTTTCTGTAGGAATCACATAAGCCTCAAAAATAAAAGTGCGAATTAAAGTAGCAGCTACTACTGCAAAAACTGCAGCGTCAATCCACTCCCTTGATGCAGATTTGTGGTAATGTTGTAAAGCATCTTTACCATGCCATTTTTCAGAAGAAGAAAGTCCGATATAGGGCAAATAAATAAAGGGTGCTAGCACAACTAAAGTATGGTGAACCAAGCCCACTTTTTTAAAATGCATTACAAATATGATCGAAATCCATAGTGTTACAAATTGACCAAGGATTGGAATGAATTGAATCCAAAACCAAATTTTTGAAATACCACAAAGTTTTACAACTTCCCAAGTATTATAAATGGGGAGGATGGCTTTTGTGTTTAAAACACCTGCTTTCTTAAGCATTAAATACATACCAATATGCCAGCCTAGCCAATAAAGAATCAATAAAATATATCCCATAAAATTGTGGTTAATTTATATATACCAAAAATATCCCTTTGTGAGGGATATTGATTAAAATATTTTTAAAGTAGCAAAGTATTAATATGAGTGGTCTATTAAAGGGATTAGCCTGCTTCAATGATAGCATTATTTATATTGATGCATCAATTCCTTCACCAATTGTACCGATCTTGCAACGTCTGGAATAGCTAAAGCGGCTAAATTAGGTGCATAATGCATAGGTGCGTCGGCACTTGTTATACGGCGTATTGGTGCATCTAAATAGTCAAAACCTTCCTTTTGAATACGATAACTTAATTCAGAAGATACGGAAGCAAAAGGCCATTGCTCTTCAATAATAACCAATCGATTTGTTTTTTTAACACTTTCCAATACGGTCATCCAATCCAAAGGTCTAATGGTTCTTAAGTCAATTACTTCGGCACTAATTCCTTCCTTTTCTAATTCCGCTGCAGCACCTAAAGCTACTTTCATCATTTTATTGTAAGATACAATGGTAATATCGCGACCCATTTTTTTAACATCCGCCTTCCCTAAAGGGATATAGTATTCCTCATCAGGTATATCGCATTTATCACCATACATAACTTCACTTTCTAGAAACATGATAGGATCTTCCTCATAACGAATGGCTTGTTTTAATAAGCCTTTGGCATCATAGCCATTAGAAGGAGAAACAACTTTAATACCAGGAATATTCGCTAAATAACTTTCAAAAGCGGTCGAATGCTGTGCCCCTAATTGACCAGCACTTCCATTAGGGCCTCTCATCACAATAGGACATCCAATTTGACCTCCACTCATCGCAAGCATTTTACTTGCCGTATTCAAAATTTGATCCAAAGGAAGTACTGCAAAATTCCATGTCATAAACTCCACAATGGGTCTTAATCCATTTTGAGCTGCCCCAACGGCTACTGCTGTAAATCCTAACTCAGAAATAGGTGTATCTATGATTCGTTTTGCGCCAAACTCAGCTAACATACCTTGGCTCACTTTATAAGCACCATTATATTCAGCAACTTCCTCCCCCATTAATAACACTTTTTCATCTCTTCTCATTTCCTCGCTCATTGCCTCCCTAAGGGCTTCTCTAAATGGTATTGATCGCATGAAACTATATTTTGTTTATGAGTGGCAAAAATAAGCTTTATAAAGGAAAAATATAATTCTTACCCATAAAAAAAGGTCCCCTCCCGATAAATCGAGAAGGGACCTTTAGGACTAACCCATCCTAAGCTATTAAAATATGTTATATGCAAAACTTACATAGTACAATCCGCCAATTTCAGGACTACCGTATGCAGATTTGTAGCATTTGTTAAAGATGTTTGTACCACCTGCTTTAATCAAAGATTTATAAGAAGGTAATTTATAGGTTAACACCGCATCCACTGTTTTGTATGAACTTATCGGTCCAACAGCAAATGTACTTACGTAATCAAATCCATCTTGGTAATGGAAATTAGCGCTAAACCCTAAACGATTTTTAAATAAGAAACCGCTATTGTTTAAAGCAATATTTGCTCTAATTTTTGGAGTATTGAAATATGGAATTACACCATCTGCCACTGCTCCAATTTCATCATTAAAGATGCTTGTAGAGATACTGAAATTTCTAGGCAATAAATAATCTAATGACAATCCCCATCCACTTGTTTTTACATTACCTTCTGAATTCGTAGAGATACTGTATGCCATACGCTTACTTGCATCTAAAACATCTGCTGGACTAGGCGAAGCAGCATTACGAGATTGTATTACAGTCACACCACCAATAAAGTTGGTATAATTGCCAGTATAGTAATAAAAATCAACTAATAATCTTTTAGCGATTAAAGCCTTGTAACCAATTTCCATTGAAGTCATAGACTCAGGCTTGAAATCGTTAAACACTTGTTGTTTTAATAAACCAGGATTTGCAGCACCTGCCAAAGCACTTGCACCAAATGCATTTACACTCGCTAAAGTATAAGCAGGATTGGTGCTGAATTTATATAATTCTCTTAATTGAGGTAAACCTCCCATTAAACGAGTTCCACCACCCACTAACAAGTTGATCCATTGGTTTTGAGAAGAAGGAAAACGATAAGCTGTTTGATAAGAAAGACGAACATTATTATCTTGAGCCACTTTAACGACCATTGAAACTCTTGGTGTAAAACGACCTTCAAAGTTGGTGCTCTTATCATAACGACCAGATGCAGAAATTTTTACAACATCATCAAAGAATTTTTTTGATAATTGAGCGTACGCACCTGTTTCATTAATAGGAATTTGACCTGCTGTATCAGCAAATAAAGTTCCTTGAGAATTTAATAAATATTGTTTCATTGAAGCACCTACTAATAAATCGGTTCCCACTTTATCTAAACCTAAGGCGTTTGTTAAGTTGTATTGGCCTTCAAAAACATTTAATACAGATTTGTCTAAGAACATACCACCACCCATAGAAATAGGTGTAGATACAATTGCTTTAAATCTTGGATCTTGTGTAATGTTACCAGTTGGACGATTGGCATCAGCAACTGCACGCGCTGCTACATTAGCTGCTTGGGCTGGCATTCCAGCATCTCTGTATGCAGTTAAGGCAGACATGTAAGTAGGGAACCAAGTTGTACTAGGACTCCATGCTTCATTAAAATAACGAGCTGCAATAGTGGCATTAAAAGATGCACCCGCATCTTCACGAGTTGTATATGCTCTCAATAACCAATCTTTAGACTTAATCTCAAATTTGTATTGGCCCATTCTTAATTCCTTCAAAGAATAACGATCACTACCTGTGTAAACAGTGTTACCTGTTCCATTATAAAAGCTAAAAGAAGCTTCGGTATTGTCAGTTATTTTATAGTTTAATGATCCTGTCATTTTTACATTTAATGTAGTTGGATCAATCACATCTTTTTCAGCATAACCTGTTCTTGATACATCTCCAGAATAAAAGCCCTTTGCGTTACCATACAATAAAGGTGCATAAGGTGCTAAAGAGGCGGCTTGCGATTTTACAAATGCACTATAACTAGCCAAAGTTGGGAACATCGCTACTGCTCCATATAAATTTGTAAAAGCAGCGTTGGCATAAGTGCCCGCTAATGGACCATAAGGTGCATAATTAGCAGTTAAACCTTCAATAATTTTACCTTTAACTGACCCAAATACAGAACTCAATGAAGTGGTTGTCTCATCACCATAATAATTCACACCATCATAATTAGGGTCTGATTGACGTGTTCCAGCAATAGTTTGTCCATTTGGTGAACCAGTTGTGCGAGAATAGTTAGTAGCATCTGTACCCACCCAATCTTGCGCTTCCGTAAATTGAGCAGCAAATTTATAAGCAAAACGATCATTTATTTTTTGAGCCCATCTTACTGTCCAATCTCTATATTGAGATAATGGGCGTTGTTTATTATCAATATGATTGATACCTTCTTTTATTTGGAAACTTAATCCTTGGTATTTGAAAGGATTTTTACTATTTATTAACACCGTTCCATTCATACCACCAGCTCCATATAAAGCAGAAGAGGCACCTGGCAATAATTCAATATTGTCTACATCTAATTCAGTTAAACCAATAACGCTACCTACTGAAAAGTTCAATCCTGGCGCTTGGTTATCCATTCCATCAATTAATTGATTCGCTCTAGTGTTACCACTTACATTAAAACCTCTAGTACTGATACTTTTAAAAGTTAAACTAGCTGTAATCACATCCACCCCTTTAAGAGTACCTAATATATCATAATAGTTAGATGCAGGTGTGTTTTTGATGGTTGTACTACTAATTCTTTCAATAGATACAGGTGATTCTAAAATACGCTCTGCTACTTTTGAAGCAGATACAACTACTTCAGAACCAAGTACAAAAGAAGGAGATAAACTTACCTCTAATTTTGCGTTTATAGACGAAACTGGAACTTCTTTATTAGCAAACCCAACTGATGAAAACACTAAGGTAAATGGTGTTTTTTGAGACACATTTAATCTAAATGTACCTTTATCATCGGTAAAAGTGCCGTTGGTTGTTCCTTTCACTGTGACAGAAACAGCAGCTAACACTTCTGCAGAACTTGAATTTTTAACAGTACCATTAATAGTACCTGCATTTTGCGCGTTTAAAGACAATACCGTTAAGGCAAGGATACTTAAAAGGCTAAAATGGCGTAAAAATTTTCTCATATTTTAATTGTTTTTAAGATGAATCGTAGTTAAAAATACTGAATTGTTACCACTTCAGAAAAAATTATCAAAATTGTGTTAAAACTTTTAATTTAGTGGTATGAAATCCACACCCTTCCCAGGCCAAATTAATACTTACCATGGCAAAGTAAGAGACGTCTATTATATTGAAAATGAGCTACTTGTAATGATTGCAAGCAACAGAATCTCAGCTTTTGATGTAATTTTACCTAACCCCATTCCTTATAAAGGCCAGGTGTTAAATCAGATAGCGGCCTATATGTTAAAGGCTACTAAGGATATTTGTCCCAATTGGCTTTTAGACACCCCCGCCCCTAACGTGGCGATCGGGAAAAAATGTATCCCATTTAAAATTGAAATGGTAGTGCGAGGTAATTTAGTAGGTCATGCATGGCGCACCTATCAAAACGGAGGTCGTATTTTATGTGGCATTCCATTAACCGAAGGACTTAATGAAAACGACTTTTTTCCTACCCCAATCATTACTCCTTCAACTAAAGCAAGTGAAGGACATGATGAAGATATTTCCAAGGAAGACATCATTACACAAGGATTAGCTAGTGAAGCTGATTGGAAAGTATTAGAAAAATATGCGCTCGCTTTATTCCAAAGAGGAAAAGAAATTGCTGCAAAACAAGATTTGATTTTAGTAGATACTAAATATGAGTTTGGAAAAATAGGTGACACGATTTATTTAATGGACGAAATTCACACACCCGACTCCTCTCGTTATTTTTATGCAGATGGTTTTGAGCAAAGACAAAAAAATAAAGAAAAACAAAAGCAACTTAGTAAGGAATTTGTACGCGAGTGGTTGATTGAAAATAATTTTATGGGAAAGGAAGGTCAAACGGTTCCATTAATGACCGCTGAATGGATTGATACCATTTCTAAAAGATACATAGAACTATATGAACAAGTGATTGGTGAAAAATTTATACCTCAAAAATTATCTGACGAAGAAACTTATAGTTTAGTGTCCGCTTCTTTGGCAAAATTAGGATCGTTGTAAGAATAACTAAATATCTATTCCTAATCTTGGCCTTAGTCGCTGTTTGCTTTTATTAAAAATTTGCTGCCCTTTGTCAATCCCCTTTCTTAGTTCAATTTGTTTTTCTAATGGCAAATGAACAACATCAGTACAGCTCTGTGTACAACAGCCTGCATATGTTTCAGCGCATTTAGGACATTGAATAAATAATAAATGGCAGCCATCGTTTTTGCAATTTGTATGGGTGTCGCAAGGCGCACCACATTGATGACATTTTGAAATAATATCATCTGTTATTTTCTCCCCCAAACGATCATCAAATACAAAGTTCTTCCCTTTAAATTTACTTTCTAATCCTGATTCCTTAATTTTATTTGCATAGTTGATGATGCCCCCTTCCAAATGAAACACATTTTTAAAACCATGGTGTAACATATAGGCACTCGCTTTTTCACAACGAATACCTCCAGTGCAATACATGATTATATTTGCTTCTTTTTTTTCCTTCATCATATCCGCCGCCATAGGTAATTGATCCCTAAAAGTATCCGACGGTATTTCAATTGCTTTTTCAAAATGACCCACTTCATATTCGTAATGATTGCGCATATCAATGACAATGGTTTCAGATGACTCCAACATCGAATTCATTTGTTGGGCATTTACATATTTCCCTTTTTTTTCCATGCTAAAATTTGGATCATCAATGCCATCTGCGACAATTTTTTCACGGGTTTTAATTCTGAGCGCCCAAAAACTTTTTCCATTATCGTTTACTGCAGTATTCAATCTAATTTCATTCAATTCTGGAATAGCGTATAAATATTGCTTAAAATTTTCAAACAAATGCGAGGGTACACTTATTTGGGCATTGATTCCCTCTTGTGCAACATAGATTCGCCCAAACACTTGCAAAGCATTTAATCCTACATACAAATCATCTCTGAATTGTACGGGATCCTTGATTGAAAAATATTGATAAAAACTAATGGTGGTACGAGGAAAATTTTCCTGGTATAATTTCTCTTTTAACTCCTTATTGGAGATACGATTGTGCAATACTGACATAAAATAAATTTAATCCCAATTACAGGTTGGGAAAATTCAATGCAAATATAAAAAATAAGTTTCTATCTACAAGCACCTTACTTTGAAGCCCTCACAAAACTCCCTGTCAAGGAGGCCAACCCTCCTAATAATGCGCCAATAAATGTAGTTAAAGCAATTAAAGCTATGTAGGAGCCCTTTAAAGGTAATATCGTTGCCACTTTCATTGATAGAATATGATCATTGCCTTGATCTATTAAAATAGCTAAGCCGCACCATAATAGTCCAATTGCAACAAAGCCAGATAAAAAAGAGTAGAACGCTTTTTGTGGAATCGCAATGGCAACTATTAAATTAGTGATGACAAAACTCCACCAAGGGAGGTTGCCATAAATACCTGCAGCATAAGCTAACAAGGCTGATAATATAATACTGATTAATATTTTCATGATATTCTTTTTAAGGATAATTAATTTTTAACTAAGCGGCTTTAAATTGAAGATGCCATTTTGTTCTTGCATTTTGTTTTAGCTTTTCTTTTCCTAAAAACAAAAATCTATAATATTGTCCTGCAGCCCATGTATTTACAAAACTATCATAATAAGGGCTACCTGGGTTACCACTTTGACCTCCAGGATATAAACCATAGGCTTCAATCTCGTCGGTCAAGTGAACAATCATTCTCCAACTAGGGCCATGATTTTCGGTGGTTGCATTAATAATATTAACACCTCCTCCAATGGGTAAATTTAATCTACTCAATGCAGGCATTTTAGTTAAATGTAAAATGCGAGTTGCTTTAAATAAAGACCATTCTAATTTATTTTCCTTTTCTAATTCCAATAATTTTTTAGTCGCATTTTCAACACCTAAAGTAACTTGATCTTTAAAGTTCTCTACTTTGTCTTTGGTACGAATGTCATCTGCTATAGACCAATTAGAATCTTTATTCATCTGATCTAGTAATACAAATGCTTCTGGTTTTGTCAATGGGATAGTAGATCCAGCTAATTCATCACCCCATACTGCTTGTTCCACGCTATCCCAAATGATTTTGAATACGGTGATTCCTTTTGAATCAACACTATTATTTAAATCCCAATTCGTCATTTCATTGACCATTTTTTTGGCATCATTACTTAATTTATCTAATTGCAAATACCTCATTAAAGCTGGACGAGCGGTGGCTGCAAATACATTATAGTTATCTGTTTGCATCGCTTGCATATCCTGAGGTGTAATTTGATTCATGCTCGTTAAATGTTTATTAACACTAATACCTCGATACAAAGGGAAAGCAGATGCAGCTCCTAAATAATAGGGATAAGTGGGATCTGTTGCGGGTTGATTAGCACTACTTACAAATCCTCGAGCTGGATTTTTTATAATTGGATTTTCGTCATTAGGTATAATACCCTGCCATGCAAAACTGGAGTCCTCTCCTGGCATAATAAAATCACCTTGTCGCTCCCATCTTGCCACAAATCTTCCTTGTTGTTTAATTGCGATATCTCCTGTCTTAGTGGCTAATACAAAATTTTGTCCAGGGCAGGTCCATAGAGAAATAGCATGTAAATAATCCTCATAATTTTTTGCTCTATTTAATTGATAAAATGTTTCAACACCTGTTGATGTACTATGCGCTGTCCATTGCACTGCTAAATTACGGCCTTTGGATTGTGGGTTTTGATAATGAGCATCAAACATCGTTGGGCCCCAATTTGTCATTGCAATATCTTCAATCACATCGGTACTGTCTTTTACTTTTATGATTTCTTTTCTTTTTGTTGTGGGCTTCCAAGCACCATTATACCAATATTCATTTCGAGTACTATCTTTAAATTTAATTTCATAATAATCAAACACATCACGACCTGCATTGGTCACTCCCCATGCTAAGCTGTCATTAAAACCAATAATGACTGCAGGAGAACCTGGAAAGCTAGCTCCATAAGTGCTGTGTGTGGGTGTGGTGATTTGCATTTCGTACCATAAGGAAGGTAGATTTAAACCTAAATGTGGATCACTACATAATATGGGCCTTCCAGATTTTGTTTTACTTCCAGACACTGCCCAATTATTACTTCCATTATTTTTATCCGGCGCTTCTGGCATTATTTCATTATTAAACGCTAATGCCTTAGTATTATGTAAATAAGAAGAATCTGATTTGATTGGTTTTTGGGGAACAATAGAAGGCTTTGCAAAAACAGTTCCTTTTGGTATTATAGGATCTAGAGAATCTTGCTTGTTGGTATATAGTTTATCAAATAAATCATAACCTAAATAATCCCTTGTATTGGTTAGTTGTAAATCAGCGTTGGCTGAACGGCCTGTTAAGTCATAAGACATGAACATCAAAAATAAATATGTTTTTTTAGGCGTCCAATCCTCAGGCGCGTAATTCATAAGTTTAAATTCAAAAGGCAAATCCGCTGGATCCAATTGTTTAATATAAGCGTTCACCCCTGCTGTATAAGCATCCAAAGTGGTCTTCATAAGAGGGTTGGTTGCATTAATATTAGCTTCTGTCTGCTCTGCTCCATAGACCATACCTAATCTTCTAAAAAAACGATCAATAGGTAATTTATCAGCACCTGCAATTTCACTTAATCTACCAGATGCAACACGTGTTTCAAAATCCATTTGCCATAACCTAAACTTTGCATGCAAATAGCCTTGAACAAAATAAGCATCTTCATCATGATCAGCATAAATATGCGGAACCAATCTATCGTCCACATAAACATCCACGTTTCCTTTTAATTCATTTGCGATGATCGTGGCATCAAAATTGGTATTTATTTTTTCAGCATTCTTCCAAAATCCATGTTGCGGAGATAAAAAATAACCTAATCTCGGTGCTTTTGAGTTTCCAATTTTAAGTTGTGTATCTAAAGTAAAAACCAATCCGGTGGTGAGGATAGCGCTTGCTATCAATGGCAATAATCGCATAACATGTATTTAGACTACTAAATTACACAATATTATTTAACTAATTGTGCGTTAAAATGCGACAAATGGGAAGATAAATTTAAAAAAGGATAGGTCGTCAACAATCGTTCTGTTTTTACAATACAATTTTGCAAAAATACTTGATGGCTTTCAGAGCCTTGAAAAAAAGGTTTATGCTGTATCGCTAATTGTAATTCTGCTACTTGCTTCATGATGGATTGGGTATCCTTGTCCATATAAGTTTCTACTAATTTTTCCCATACGTATTGAGAAGCGGCATAGTTAGGGTGCACTAAATCCTCGGCATAAAATCGATAATCTCTAAGGTCATCCATTACATATTCATAAGCAGGGAAATATTCCATAGACTCAAATTGCGAAACCACTTCATGAACTGCTTGAATCAAAACTGCCTTACTACGATTGTTTTCAATCAAACCTTCTCTTAAATGTCGTACCGGGCTAATTGTAAAAACAATATGTAAACGAGGGTTAAACTTCTTTAATTGCTTAATGGTATTTTGAAGTAACTCTATTAAGCGCTCGGACTTCATTAAATTTTTATCAAACCAAACAGCAGGTGCCTTATGATTATTGGCTACTACCTGCCCCTTAGACGAGGGTGCATTGTCATTGAGTTGGTATAACCAAGCCGAACCTAAAGTGATCACCAAATGATTGGCCGATTTTAAATAAGCATGGCCTTGCTTAATGGAATCATTTATTTTATTGAGCGCGTCTAACTCAGTAATACCGGATAACTTGCTGTGGTGATTCCAACTATTCCAAACATCATTTAAAAAAAACAAGTCGGAGGAAGTGTATATTTTTTGAAAGATACAATCCTCAATGGCGTTGCAAACACTGATTGGATTAAATAAAATACCATGTGAATTTTCAAGTACATTAAATAGGTGTGTATTTAATTTGGCTCCCATATTTTCAGAAAAACAGGATCCTATTAAAAACAGTTTATCTCGGTACCCTATTGGATGCTCCGACCGTTTAGCATCTAATGTTAATTTAAATTTTAATTGACTCATTATTTAACCTATTTGTAGAATGCTTTATTGATTGATCGGAAACATTCTTTGCTTCATAGCTTCATATAAAATAATTCCTGCTGCCACGGATACATTAAATGAATCAAAATTAGTAGCCATCGGTATTTTAAAAAAGTAATCCGCCGCCTTAGCTAAATAGGGCGTAACGCCTCTACCCTCATCTCCCATAATGATACAGGATGGGATGGTTAAATCTAATTCATGAATATTTTTATCGGCGCGCATTTCACTCGTAAAAACTTGTATACCATTTAAATGAAGCGCATCAATGGCTTTTAATAAACTAGATACTCTTACCACTTGTATGTGTTCTAATGCACCAGCACTACTTTTAAACGCTTCCTCATTAAGTGCGCCCACTCCCTTATCAGGAATAATCAATGCTTGAGCTCCGCAGCAATGAATACTTCTACTAATGGCACCAATATTTCTTACATCTGTCACTCCATCTAACATTAAAAATAAAGGGGTCTCTCCTTTGGAAACAACAAAATCAATCACTTCTTGTAAATCCAAATATTTAACAGCAGATATAAAGGCCAACACCCCTTGGTGATTTGCCTTGGTCATCCCATTTAATTTTTCAATAGGCACTAATTGGATGGGAATGTTTTTTTCCCTTGCCATATGTTTAATCTCATTTAATCCTTCGCCATCTGCATTTTTTTGAATTAATATTTTTTCAATATTTGTATCAGTGCCAAAAGACTCTAAAATAGGCTGTCTGCCAATAATAAACTTACGCTCTGTGGTCGTTGAACGCGGCTTATTGAATCGAGGCTTTGCTTGATAAGGCCTCCCAGATTTTTGTTGTCGATCTTCCATATTTTCAAAGTTACTCAATTATGATTATCCATTTACTTCTGTCCTACTTTAGATTGGATGAAATGCCATTTTAAAATAGCAGCTACCGAAATTGAATCAGTGATTTTGCCCTCCATCACCCATTGAACGGCCTCTGTAAATGGTACTTTTTTAATAGCTAACTTTTCAGTGTCTTCTAGTTCTGATTCTCCTGCTATTAATTCTTGTGCTACATACACCACCGCAAATTCATCCGAAACTGAATTTGAAACATGCATTCTTAAAATTTCGGTCCACTGATTTGCTTCAAACCCTGTTTCTTCCTTTAGTTCTCTTTTTGCGGTTTCAAGATAATCAGTGCCTTCGGGACATCCCCCTTCCGGAATTTCCCAACTATAGGCATCTAACACAAAACGGTGTTGCCCAACCAAATAAGTGTTGCCCTGCTCATCTAATGCGATGACACCAATTGCAATATTTTTAAAATGCACTTTGCCATAAATACCCGGCTTGCCCGCTGGAGTAATAACTTGATATTCGGTTAAATGAATCCAAGGATTCTCGTACACTAATTGACCACTTATGATTTCCCAAGGATTTTTTTCATTTTCCATACAAAATATATTTTGTTATAAAACTAAAAATCCCCTCCAGAGAAACGGGAAGGGATTTTTAATATTTCAACTATTCTATTTTAAACCAAAAGCTTTTTTCACTTTGGCTACATAATCTAATTTCTCCCAAGTAAACAATTCCACTTTCATGGTTTTTGTTTTACCATCTGGGCTAGTAAATGTTTTAGTAACTGTTTCATTTTTACGACCCATGTGTCCGTAAGCAGCAGTTTCACTATACATTGGCGTTCTTAACTTTAATCTTTGCTCAATAAAGTAAGGACGCATATCAAATACGCTTTCTACTAATTTACCAATTTGACCATCGGTTAATTTTACTTTAGCAGTGCCATAAGTATTTACATTGATTGAAGTAGGTTTAGCAACACCAATCGCATAAGATACTTGAACCAAAACTTCGCTTGCAACACCAGCAGCCACTAAGTTCTTAGCAATATGACGCGTTGCATATGCAGCAGAACGATCCACCTTACTTGGATCTTTACCAGAAAAAGCACCACCACCGTGTGCGCCTTTACCACCGTAAGTATCTACGATAATCTTACGACCTGTTAAACCAGTATCTCCGTGAGGCCCACCAATTACAAATTTGCCTGTAGGATTAATATGATACTTAATGTCATTGTTAAATAACTTAGCGTATTTCTTATATTTTGCTTTTACTCTTGGGATTAAAATTTCAACGATGTCTTTTTTAATTTTCGCTAACATCTTTCCTTCTGCATCAAAATCATCATGTTGTGTACTCACCACAATTGCGTCAATTCTTACAGGTTGATTTTTATCGTTATACTCTAATGTTACTTGAGATTTTGCATCAGGACGTAAATATTTAATCGCTTTATTTTCTCTTCTTAATGCAGCTAATTCAATTAAAATTTTATGCGCCAAGTCCAAAGCCAAAGGCATATAGTCGTCTGTTTCGTTAGTTGCATAACCAAACATCATCCCTTGGTCACCTGCGCCTTGTTCTTCTTTTTTCTTCTTATCTACTCCTTGATTAATATCAGCAGATTGTTCATGAATGGCAGATAAAATACCACAGCTATCTGCTTCAAACATATATTCACTCTTGGTATATCCAATTTTTTTGATCACATTACGAGCAATTGTTTGAACATCTAAATAGGCTTTTGATTTTACCTCACCTGCTAAAATAACTTGACCAGTTGTTACTAATGTTTCGCAAGCCACTTTGGATTGTGGGTCAAATGCTAAAAAATTGTCTATTAAAGCGTCAGAAATCTGATCGGCTAATTTGTCTGGATGTCCTTCAGAAACACTTTCTGAAGTAAATAAATATGGCATAGATGAGTATTTAAGTTGCAAATATATAAATAAAAGCAGTTTTAATCATATCAGTACTACAAATCTGAATAATAAATATGTAGTCTCATTTTGAACTTTGAATGTTTCCCCCCACCCAATCGAACCCTACCCATGGCAGGCTCGTTTCCTAAGCTATTGGTTAAGTAATCCACCCCAGATGCTTTATTGTTTGGATAAGGTGGCACAAACATAATAGAATCATTTACTGGAGCTAAAATACGGAAATCAAATATAGAATCGGTACGAGAAATGACTCCTTGAACATACCTGCTTACATTAAAATTATAACTCGCCACTTGATCGTAACCATTAATTGACTTATACACTACCCTGCCTCCAAAACGATTCATAATTTCAGTACTAGCTGTACCAATATAATCATTCGGCACATTTCTTATTCTCTTGGTGGCTGTGTCATACATACCAAGGA
The DNA here is from genome assembly GCA_037129315.1 of Chitinophagia bacterium. Classification (GTDB taxonomy): domain Bacteria; phylum Bacteroidota; class Bacteroidia; order Chitinophagales; family Chitinophagaceae; genus Sediminibacterium. The sequence goes on from JBAXVC010000008.1 coordinate 76,562, forward strand.
ATAAATATGTCGGAGGAAGCATTTGTTTTTCGGTGGTATTTAAACGAACATCATCGGGTACCTGCTCAGCAATTAATTCGGCACGATGAATCAACTTATTCTTGAAGCCTTTAAGTCCAGGGACAACCACTTTAACCATGGTACCAGGACTGGTTTGAACATATACCAACGAATCGTTTAATTTATTATTAAGCGCCTTGTATGCCTCAGAAGTAGTCCGATTTCTTGTAATGAAATTAGCATCTCCATTATTAGTAATGCTGTATTTAAAATATAATACCGCTGTATCCTTTTGCGCAGAACCAACTTTATTGTACTTAAAGTAAAGTCCCAATTTGGTATTGGTATCTGTCATTCCGATTCGAATTAAAACATTACTATTCATATTCGTTGTTACTGCAAAACCTTTAAAATAATCTCGTAAAGTAGAGTCATTCCGATAAGCCCCTGTAGAATCAAAACCTTTTATTAACATATCCGCTACAGACGGCAATAACTTAATTCTGATTTGATTATTAGAAAGTTCAAAACGACTTATGATAGAATCTCTAGCTTTGGTAAAATCTAAAATATATGGATTCGCCAAAGGTGTAGCTGATTTAATATTATAAGCCTCAGGATAATTACTAGCGTAATACTTTTGCATTCCTAATGGACTATCATCGTCAATATTATTAACATTAATAGTAACAGGCTTGGAAGAATCTCCATAAAATCCGCGATAGCTCAATACCAATACTGCAGAATCTACTACAAGACTGTCTTTGACCCCTGGAAAAGAAAATGGAAATACATCTGGTTTAAGTTGAAAAAACATCGTAGCATTTGTGGTACCAAAGATGGGATCGTTGGTAATATTTCCAACAATATGTTCATTAGAACCATATATTCTCAAAGAGTCTGGATTGTCTACTGTTTCTGTTTCCACATCCAATGTAGTGTCTTTTGTATTAACCGCATCCATTGCAGGTAAAAGTCCCAAGCCTAATTCTGAAGTACTAATACGAGTACAGGCCAAGAAAAGGATGGTTAAAAAAACAAAAAAAGAAAATTTCTTAAGGGTTTTAGTTGATGCCATGAATTGAGTTGTCATTACTTTGCTGCAAGATCGTTGTATAAATCTAAATACTCTGTTAAATCGGAATCCCAGCCATTAAAGGGTATTACTTTTTTACCCTTCACCACTGAAAATTCAGATACTAATTTTTTATCTAATACTTCAGCTCCAAAAGTGATGGCATCTGCATAAGTAGCGCCACCTCTGAATAAAGCTGTATTATTTAAGTCCTTGAAAGCCTCCAAATCTTTTTCCTTCATATTGGTATTAATCAAGGCTTTGGTTAAAAAATCCTTAGCTAATTTTTCTTCAAATGTATTTTGGCCAATGGTGAATACCACTTTAGCATTGGAAAAAACGGGCTCCTTTTTGAAAGCGGTTTTGATATAGGCAGGTATTAAGCCTGTCATCCAACCACTACAATGAATAATATCAGGAGGCCAGCCAAACTTTTTGACAGTTTCTAGGGCGCCTCTACAAAAAAAGATGGTACGTAATACATTGTCATCAAACCACTTTTCGTTTTCGTCGTGAAAAATATGTTTTCGTTTAAAGAAATCTTCGTTTTCTAAAAAGTAGACCTGTAGTCGTGCATTAGGCAATGATGCTACTTTAATTTGTAAGGGATAGTCGTCTCCGTCCACCTGAACATTGATACCAGAAAGACGAACAACTTCGTGTAATCGATGTCTGCGTTCATTAATTACGCCAAATCTTGGCATAATACAACGCACTTCTAATCCACTGTCGTTGCTTTTGATGGCGAGCTTATTAATTACCTCCGCAAACTCGGTCAGCTCCAAATAGGGCGACATTTCTGTGGCGATATATAAGATTCGTTTTTTTTCAGACATTCATTTTGTATTTATCTCAGAACCATCTTTGAGTCTGCAAAGTTACATAAAACCAAGGACTTTAAGAAACATCAAAAAACACTAATAAAACACCCTTCCCCAACGCATATCTTAACAAATGGTCGTAATTTGCACAACAGAGGTTAATACCCCATTAGATATGGCCAAATTTTTAAAAATAGGATTCTTTTTCATGGTCGGCATTTTGTTGATTTGGTGGAGTTTACATCAAATTCCGCCCCAAGAATGGGACAAATTCACTAAGGCATTGGCCAAGTCCAAATTTTGGATTATCATCCCTGTTTTTTTTATCCTAGGCTTATCCCATTTTATAAGAGCCCTCCGTTGGAGATTGATTATGGAACCTTTGGGTTACAAACCCTCCATCATGAATACTTTCTTGGCTGTTTTGATTGGTTATTTAGCCAATTTAGCCATCCCTCGTTTGGGTGAAGTATTAAAATGTACTTTATTATCAAAATATGAAAAAGTACCAGCAGATAAAATTGTGGGGACGATAGTTGCCGAAAGGGCATTTGATGTTTTAAGTTTAGGAGTTGTTTTTTTATTAGCACTTACTTTACAGTTTAGTGTTATTAAAGCAGGATGGGATCAGTTGAACCCCGAACAAGCCAACCCATCTTCAAGTTCACATCAAGGTTTATTTATTGCTTTAGGAATAGCTGCTATGATTGTTATAATTGTTACAATATTATTTTTTGCATTTAAACATAAGTTTGAAAATGTTATTACAAGTATCAAAAGTATTTTATGGGGAATTTGGGAAGGGGTTATTAGTGCTACCAAATTAAAAAAGCATAATTTATTCTTTTTTTACACCTTTAGTATTTGGTTTCTTTATTTGCTTGCAACCTACATTGGATTATATGGAACAGAAGGTACGGCTAGTTCCTTCTCAACTGCAATCAGTTGCTTGGCTTATGCTAGTATTGGAATGATTATTACGCCAGGAGGTATAGGTGCTTATGCTTATTTTTTAGCAAAAGTATTAGAGCTAAATGGTATAGAATATACCTTAGGATTAGCCAATGGAACTTTGCAATGGTTTTCACAAGTGATCATTGTGATTGTGTTAGGCGGATTAAGTTTAATCATACTCCCTTTTATAAATAAACAAGCTAAGTAATATGCGATTAGTGGAAAGTATCAATGATAAAATTAAAACGATAGATCAAGCAAAAGCTGTGATTGCCTCTTGGAAAGTATTAGGCAAAACAGTGGCCTTTACCAATGGTTGTTTTGACATACTTCATCCAGGCCATTTATTTTCATTAGCACAAACAGCAAAGGAAGCGGATTACTTAATTGTTGGACTTAACAGCGATGATAGTGTTAAACGTTTAAAAGGGCCAGAACGACCTATTAATAACACCCATGATCGCGCCATAATTTTGGCCAATTTAGTATTGGTAGATATGGTAGTCGTATTTGAGGAAGACACGCCTTTGGAATTAATTTCGAACTTATTACCAGATGTTTTGGTAAAAGGAGGCGACTATACAATTGACACCATCGTTGGCGCAAAAGTAGTAATTGCAAATGGTGGAAAAGTAATCATCAATCCCATTGTAGAAGGATTTTCAACAACACAGTTGATTGAAAAAATTAAAAAATAAGATTTATTCTTTGACCTACTAACTCTTTAATTTAATTTTTCACATTCAACCACTCATTACAAATTTTGAATTGATATGCGTCGTATTATTTTTATTATTTTATGTAGTTGCACAAGTGTTTTAACTTTTGGTCAAAGCAATCAAAATTGGCATTGGAAGGATTTAATTTCCGATTCCGTGCATGGCATTAGTTTACAAAAAGCTTATCAAGTATTAGCCACCCTACCTCAGAAGCCCTCCCCCATTATCATTGCTGTAATTGATGGAGGAGTGGATACAAATCATATTGCATTAAAAAATTTACTCTGGACCAATACAAAAGAAATTCCCAATAATCAGATTGACGATGATCATAATGGCTATGTGGACGATGTTCATGGTTGGAATTTTTTAGGCGGGAAAGATGGACGAAATATTGATAAAGCCCCGGCCGAGATGACAAGAATTTACCATCGATATAAAAATATTTATGAAGGAAAATTGGTAGATACAATTCAGATGAATTCAAAGGAGAAAAGCGAATATCTCATTTGGAAACAAACACAAAACGAAATTCAGATTTCAGAAAACGACCTTTCAACTTTGCAATATATTAAGATGGCGAAGAATGCTTTAATTAAAATGGGCAGTATTTTATTAAAGGAACTTCCTGATTCCAATTTCAAAATACCGCAATTAGAAGCCTACCAACCCATTGGACGACTTACCCTAGATACTAAAATGGCATATTTGCGAAATGTAAAAATTTTAGGTATTGATAATGAAACTACTTATCCAGAAATTATAAATGATTTAGAAGAATATATTGAAGCCAAAGAAAAATTAGCTAATGCCAAGGAAACTGCGCCCGCAAACATAAGAGAAGATATTATAAAGGATCAATACGATAATTTTTCAGATAAATATTATGGCAACAATGATATAACTGGCCCTAGCCCTAAACACGGAACTCATGTTGCTGGATTGGTTGCAAGTATTCCTGATTCTAGTTGGCATGTTAATGGATTATACCCTACCATTAAAATAATGACTGTGCGTTGCGTTCCAGATGGTGACGAATATGATAAGGATGTGGCTTTGGCAATTAGATATGCAGTAGACAATGGTGCTAAAATAATAAATATGAGTTTTGGCAAATCCTATTCACCCGAACAAGCTTGGGTAGATAGCGCCATTAGATATGCAGCACAGAAAGATGTTTTAATGGTTCATTCAGCAGGTAATGAATTTTATAATTTGGATATAAAACAAGTTTATCCAAATACATATTCACCAAGCTTTAAGGACACTGCCAAAAATATAATCACTATTGGTGCAAGTAGTGACCCTTCAGTGAATCATTATTTATTAACCGACTTTAGTAATTACGGAACTAAATCAGTAGATGTGTTATCCCCTGGAGATAAAATATATTCCACTATACCGGGTGTCAATAATTATGGATATTTAAATGGGACAAGCATGTCATCTCCTATTGTAAGTCATATTGCTGCCATGATCCGATCCTACTTTCCGCAATTATCAGCAATCCAAGTAAAACAAATAATAATAAACAGTGCTTGGAGGCCCAATGATCCTTCTATAAAATTTGCAATTCCAAATAAGGATACTGATAAAACCTTATCAGAACTAAGTATGATAGGTGGTATTGTGAATGCAGCAAATGCAATAACAATAGCAAAAACATACAAAGCAATTGCGCCATTACCCATTGAAAGAAAAAAAAGAACTAAGAATTAAAAAATTAAATTGAATATTTACCAAAACAAACACCCCTATGTCTCGACCAAGTGCCACCGAATTTGCGCCCTTTCATCAAACTTATATAAATTATACAAGTGGAAAAGATTATTCAATTTTGGTTCAACAATACAATGACCGAATTATAGAATCATGGAATGCCATTCCTACTGAAAAAATAAACTTCGCATACGCTCCTGATAAATGGACCATTCGTCAAATGTTTCAACATGTTATTGATACAGAAAGAATATTGGCGTATCGCGCATTGTCCATTGCAAGACATGAAAAAACAAATCTTCCTGGCTTTGATGAGAATGCCTATGCAAAATCAGCTACTGCATCACATCGCAATTGGAAGGAAATGCAGGTGGAATGGAAAATCGTAAGACAATCTACCAACATACTTTTTTCCTCCTTTACCGAGGATGACATGAAGCAAAAAGGGATGGCGAATGAAAGTGCATTATCCGTAAATGCACTAGGCTTTATCATTTTTGGACATGCCCTACATCATTTGCATATACTAAAAGAGCGTTATGAAATTTAAGTAAATTTACTACCCTATTTTATATACTAAAAAGGCCCCCGATTACTCGGGGGCCTTTTGTTTATGATCACAAAATCAAATTATTTAGCTGCATAAATATGAATCGCTAATTGAACATCTTTATCTACCATACCAACGCCATAACTTACCCCAAATACAGTTCTGTCAAAAGGGAAAAAAGCTTCAGCAAAAAAGCCTTTGTCTTTTTCATTAAGATCAGCACTTCTAATTACTGCTGGAAAGCTAACAGCTGCTTTAATTCCTTTCATTGTTAAATCGCCTGTAATGTTTACTTTTCCTTCACTTATTTCTTTAACAGAAGTAATTGTAAAAGTGGCTTCGCCAAATTTAGCAATATCGAAAAAATCTGCTGAAGACAAATGACCTTGTAATCTATCACCACCACGCTCATCTGTTACTTTTAAGCCAGCAATATCGATAACAAAGCTACCGCCTGTCAATTTACCAGCATTCACCTGTAGTGATCCAGATTTCAAAGGAAAATAACCTGTGTGGAAATCGCTTTTTTTAGAGCCTATCCAATCTACTTTACTTTTTTGAGCGTTTACGGTATAAGTAACGCCTTCGGTCATCTTATCTTTTTTTGTAAATGCTACTAAAGAAAAAGATGCAGTGATCAATGTAACTGCTAAAATGATTTTTTTCATATTGGTTTGTGTTTTTTTAATGATTGAGCTAACTAAAATACGCAAAAATATTTGTGTATTCAATTAGTTAAGCTCTGTTATGTAATATTTTAATGTTAATAATAGACTGTAAATATATAAATCAATGTTTAAACAACAAAATATATTTTTAGGGTGATTCTATGCCTATAATCTATTATCTTCGCCAAAATTTAGATTGTATGAATTTGCACGAATATCAAGCAAAGGAATTGCTTAAAAAGTATAATGTTCCAGTTCAAGAAGGCATCGCTGTTGAAACAGTAGATGCAGCTATTACTGCCTATCATAAAATAGCTGGCGAAACAAATAACAAATTCGCTGTAGTTAAAGCTCAAATACATGCAGGTGGTCGCGGTAAAGGTAAAATTGTTGGTACTGAACAACGAGGTGTTGCTGTGGGTAAATCAGCAGCAGATATTGAAACTTTTGCAAAAAATATTTTAGGTGGCACATTGGTGACCATTCAAACAGGTCCGGCTGGCAAATTGGTTTCTAAGATTTTAATTGCACAGGATGTATATTATGAAGGGCCTCAACCTACTAAAGAATTTTATTTATCAATATTACTTGATCGTTCCAAAGGAATGAATGTGATCATGTATAGTACTGAAGGCGGAATGGATATTGAGGAAGTAGCGCATAACACACCTGAAAAAATATTTAAAGAGTGGATTCATCCAGGTGGTGGTTTGCAAGGTTTTCAAGCAAGGAAAATTGCTTTTAACTTAGGTTTAAGTGGGGATGCTTTAAAAAGTTGTGTGAAATTTGTAACCAATTTATATAATGCTTATGTTGGATTAGACTGCGGCATGTTGGAAATTAACCCCCTTTTCAAAACAAGTGATGATAAAATTATTGCCGTAGATTGTAAAATGAACATTGATGATAATGCTTTAATGCGCCATCCTGATTTATTAGCAATGCGCGATGTATCTGAGGAAGATGCTACCGAAGTAGAAGCAGGCGAATACAATTTGAATTTTGTCAAATTAGATGGAAACGTAGGTTGTATGGTTAATGGTGCTGGTTTAGCGATGGCCACAATGGATATGATTAAGTTAAGTGGTGGTGAGCCAGCAAACTTTTTAGATGTTGGTGGTACTGCTAATGCACAAACTGTTGAAGCAGGATTTAGAATTATTTTAAAAGATCCTAATGTAAAAGCAATTTTAATTAACATCTTTGGTGGCATTGTTCGTTGTGATCGTGTTGCTGCTGGTGTAATTGAAGCTTTCAATAAATTAGGGAATATCAATATCCCCATTATTGTTCGTTTACAAGGAACTAATGCTGTGGAAGCAAAGAAATTAATAGATGATAGCGGATTGAAAGTTCAGTCTGCCATTCAATTGAGCGAGGCTGCAGCACTTGTTAAGCAAGCCGTAGCTTAGTTTTAACTCTTTTATGATTTTTAAAATACCCTCGAAAACACGGGGGTATTTTTTTTATAATTCCATTTAATCTTTCGGTAATAGTTTTACTTCGGTAAGGGCACTGAATAAATAAATTTGCCCTGTAGCTACTTCAACACATTCAATTCTAATGCGACGTTTTTTACCACGCATAAAAATTTTACCATTCAGCGACTCAAACAAAGTGCCCTCCGCAATATGTGCAACCCAATTCACCCCCTCTTTTTTAATTTCATTATAACGCCTCAAAACCAATAACAACTTCGTTTCCCCATTTGCAGTAGCAGCAGGATTCAGCAATGTTTTATTTAAAGCCTTTTTAATATCTACCGGAAAAATATCCATTTGAATGAAGGAAGCCAATAAACGGCCGTAAATATTTTTCCATTCTTTCCCATGTGCTTCCACCCTATTTCTGAATTGTTCGTAACATAATAAATGCGCAAGTTCATGCAACAAAGTAATTAAAAACTCATATTTATTCAGGTTCCCATTTACTGTAATTTTATGATTTGCGCCTTGAAATGCATGGCGATAATCACCTAAGACCGACTTTCTTGCCTTGGTAACTGTTAAGTGAACTTTGTATTGGTTTATTAATCCAACCACTGGATCAAATGAACCATCGGGCAAATAGGCATTCAGTGCATGTAATGGATGTTCAACCTTTGCCAAATGATTTAATTTAGAAATTGTGTGTAAAGTATGCGAGTCTATTTTTTTATGGCCCATTTAATCTCTAACCAAGTATAGATTAAGTATAACCCCATACTCGCAAGTAAAGTGACCATCCCTACCGGTACATTGGTTTGTTTTACATATATAATTGCAGCGCCAATAAAAACAACCATCTTTAATAAAGTGCCTAAAATAACCGAACGAACCATCGCATTAGGATTGGACTTATCTATCTTATTAATTCTAATAAAATTAACAACAGCCATCATAAACAACATTAAATTAACCGCCATTAAAAAACTAACTTTTAAGGAAGCGATCACCAAAAAACCAGACGATGCGAGTTGTTGATACCCATATAAAACAAGTGCTAATAAAATAAAAGTAATCATTACTGGTACAAAGTGTTTTGTTGTCATAGTTGTAATTTAATATAGCCTTTTACTATTTTTTGGGTTGAGTCTCCTTAATGATGCGAACCAATGTATAAAAAATAAAAATGGAAGGTAAAATCCAAGCAAATCGATTTTTAAAATGGAAATAAGTGTCTATTTTTTTTCCAGCATACAATAATAGTAACAACCCAGTAATTAACTGAGTACCTAATCCAGCATATTTGGACCAACTGGCAGTGGGTTTAATTGTTTTTTTATCGTGAGTTTGTAAAGACACAATAATTAATCTTTTGAAGGTAAACTTTCGGGCAAATTTAATGGGAGGGTATCCAATGATTGAACATTACCTTCGGTTAGTACTTTTTTTAGCCCTTCTAAATATTGCTCTTTAAAATGTAATGTTTGTTCTAAGGAGTCGGTCCTTATTTTTAATAGTTGAAGTGCTGTTTGGCTTTCTTTAGTCCCATAACCAGGAATGTAGTATTTAAGTGGCGTAAACGCAATTAATGCAATGGTCAAACCCACTAGTAAAATAAAGCTTATACTAAAACCAACATATACCGAAGTTCGAGACAATCTAAAGGCGATGACTTCGTCATAAGTGTCATCATTCATGATAACTAAACGATAGGTATTACTTGTTCGTTTAAATGTGTTATTATCGTCTAAAATTGCCATAATAAAAGTTGCTTGATAAAGATACAAAATAAACAGAATTAATTGTATTTTTAGTCGACTTAAGTAACACTATGCAATTGTTGAAAATCCCTATAAATCACTGTCTAAACACTTTCCTAGTTCTAGGCTTTGTTTTCTTGGGAAATACGGGTGTTTTTGCTCAGGATTCGGCAAAATCAATACTCAATATTAATAACAGTAAAATAATAAAAAAAGTCAATAGCGTTTTAGATTCAAATCAAAAAAAGATCAATAATTTTTTATTTAAGAATCTAGATAAAGTCAAAGAAAAATTAGATAGCAATACTCGAAAATTTGTGCCATTAGAAGAGGATCGCCCTCTGCCCTATGAATTGCTACTGAAAAAAAAATATACCCTTGGCCGTAGAGCTTATCAAAATACTGTTTCTCAATATAATTTCATTTTTCATGCCGAACAGGAACTTTTAGGTTTTATAGATGATGCTAGATTAAACCTACAAGAAGATTATACCACCCTACTCCCTTTTTATGATTATGATTTAAACACGATTGCAAAGAGAGATATTGATTCCATCATATACAGATGCAATGCAAATATTGTTTTACATGACTTAAGAAGCAATTGGGTGGATGATGCTTATCTACTTTTAGCAAAATCATATCTGTATCATAAAAATTTTGATACAGCTGGTAGCCTACTACAATATATCAACTATGCCTTTGATGACAAAGAAGCTGGAATGGACATTCCAATAGGAAGTAATTTAAGAAATACCAATGGAAAGTTTACTATTGCAACAAAGGAGAATACACGTTTTTATGAGAATAAAAATATTCGAAATGAAAGCATGTTGTGGCAAGCAAGAAATTATTTTGAAACCAACTCGATAAATGAGGGTTTAAGTTTATTACAACTTTTAAAATCAGACGCTTTTTTCCCTGTTCGGCTGTACCCTTTTTTAAGTGAGCAATTTGCATATGGGTATTATCAGAGTGAATTATATGATAGCGCTGCCAATTATTTAATAAAAGCATTACCCAATGCGCCCGATTTACTGGCTAAAACGAGATGGTATTATTTGATTGGGCAATTATGTGAAAAAACAGATAATTATAAGAAAGCTTATACTTGGTATGAAAAAGCCAACAAGGAATCATTAAATCCATTACTAAGCGTATATGCAAAGATCAATTTAATTAAGATCGATTTTAAGCAAAATCAAACACCTTGGCTGGAATTAGCTCAATCCCTTGAGCGAATGGCGAAAAAAGAAAGATATAAGCCTTTTACTGATATCATCTACTTTGAGATGGCTAAGTTAGCAATACAAAACAAAGCATTTGACAAAGCCAATGAATGGTTATTGGTATCCATCAAAAAAAATGAAAACGGTTTAATTCAAAAGCAAAAAGCATTCGAACTTCTTGCAGCTATTAATTACAATACAAGCCGATATGATGTATCTAAATTAGCATATGATAGTTTGAATCTCATCTTAAAAACCAACCCTGATTATAATAAAATCATAGATCGAAAAAAATGGCTACCTCAAATACAAATCAATGACAAAATTATTCAGCAACAAGATACCCTGCAATGGATATCTAAATTAGATAGCAGTATACAAGTAACACAATTTAATTCGTGGCAAAACAATGAAAAATTGAAAGCAGCTCAATTACAATCGTTATTTATTGACGAAACAATCAAAAAGCCTAACCTCAATAATATACCTGCCAACAATTTCTACAACAATACAGGATTTGGGAATAATAACAAGAATTTTACTGATAACAATAGCGCAAACCCTTTAAATCAAAATAGAAATGATGTAAGTGATTTTTATTTCGAAAATTCAAATTCTATTGAATTAGGAAAACAAAATTTTATACAAAAATGGGGTAGCCGTCCTAATGTAGATCAATGGCGTCGTAAAACAAGTAATGCTATCGTAAGTAAAACATCCACTACTAATGAATTAACACAGGGCCGTTATCAACAAGACAGTTCAAAAGTCATTGACACAATAAAAACCACAGCAAAAGCTGATAATTCAGCTTCATCAGCTCAGCTCCTTTCTAGTGAAGAAGCATTCAAGCAATCTAAAATTGAATTGAATAAAAAAGCATTTGAAAATGCGCAAATATTTTTATTGCAACTTAATGATTTTGAAAAAGCACTACCACTATATAAAAAAGCTATTGACTTAAATATGGATTCTGTCATTACCGAAAGAAGCTATTTAGATATCGCTAGCCAATACATACACGAAGGTCATAAGGCATCCGCAGATAGTATCATACAATTAGTTCAACAATTATTTCCAAATGGTATTTACTTTAACAATAAATCAAGTGTTGAAAATAAAAAAACAAAAGATAAAAGTGTTGAAGATAATTACAAGGAAGCCTATTTTTTAGCACAAATTGGAAATTGGAAAAACTTAAATAATTTAACTCCGTTACTAGATCAGCAACTCCGAAAAACAAAGTGGTTTGCCGCCTACCAATTTTTAAAAGTTAAAATGTATGCCCAACAGCGAATGGATAGCACTGCATTGATACTCTTGGATTCGATCATTTACTTACATCAAAATGAACGCATTCGCGATCGCGCAAAAAACATCATTGAAGAAATTAAAAACAGAAAAGAAACGGAACTATACTTGACTAAATTAAATCCTGATTCTTTAAAAATGGCTAATAAATTGATCGATTTATCGGTTAATCCAATTAAGGATTTGGTGATTGCAAGTAAACCTCCTGCCATCTCCGCTATATTAGATACAACTCAAAAGGCTGCGATAGAAGATGGCTTATTTTTCAACAAAGATGAAGCAGAACCTCACTATATTGCCCTACTTACAAATAATGTGAAAGAGATTATGGTTAAAGAAGTGGTGAATGCTATGACTTATTTAAATAAGGACGAATTCTCAAAACAAAAATTAGATGTAACTTACCTTGAATTTGATGAAAATGTATTTATTGTCTGGATTGGCCCCTTTGAAAATTTAAACAGTAGTACCAGCTATTTAAATAAAACAAAAAATAGGCTTAGTTCAGAAATATTGTCATTTATCCCAGCTAAACAATATGAATTATATATCTTAGGGAAATCAAATATTGTACAAATTAAAAACAGGGACCACTTACAAAAATACAAGGCCTACATGTTTAAAAATATTTATAAATAGTAAAGAATTAGCATTGAAACCCACAACCAACCATACAGATAAGCCTAAAAATTGGGTACGCCTATTTTGGAAATATTATTTTATTACGGCGGGTGTGATTTTATTGTTTTTACTGATGCTCAATTTTGGTTGGATTGGGGACATGCCCGATCTAGATGATATTGAAAACCCCACTGCTTCCCTTGCAAGCCAAGTATATGCCCAGGATGGCACTCCTATGGGGAAATATTACTTAGAGGATCGTATAAGTGTAAAGTTTCGAGATATTAGCCCCTATTTAACGCAAGCGCTAGTGGCAACAGAGGATAAAAGATTTTACGACCATTATGGTATCGACGGAGAAGGATTAATTCGCGCTGTTGCTTTTCTTGGAAGCCAGGGCGGCGCTTCTACGATTAGTATGCAAACAGCAAAAAATTTATTCACTAACAACTGGAGTACAAAAAACAAAATATTAAGATTAATTCAAAAAATTAAGGAAAGTATTATTGCCATAAAATTGGAACGCAACTTTACTAAGCAAGAAATTTTAACCCTATATCTAAATACAGTGCCTTTTAGTGATAATTTATTTGGTGTTAGTAATGCTTCAAGGACTTTCTTCCAAAAGGAACCTGACCGGTTATCCATCGAGGAAGCCGCCCTTTTAATTGGAATGATTAATGCGCCCACTAAATACAACCCCAATCGGAATCCAAAACTAGCCTTAGAAAGACGCAATCTTGTGATAAATCGTATGGCAGCGCAAAAATATATTAGTACAGACCAGGCCGAACAAATTAAGCAACACCCTATTGTCACCAGTTATCGAAAACTAGACGAGAACAATGGACTAGGCCCCTACTTTAGAATGACTTTAGGCGAATACATGAAAAAATGGTGTAAGGAGCATAAAAAAAATAACGGTGACCCTTATAATTTATATCGTGATGGATTAAAAATATATACTACCATTAATCCTCGCATGCAGTTATATGCAGAAGAAGCAGTTGCAAAACATATGTCATATTTGCAACGCGAATTTAATAAGCAAACCAACATTAAGTCTGGAAAAATTTGGAATGATTTTAGTACTCAATTAGAACTAGCAATTAAACAAACAGATCGTTGGAGAAATGCCAAGAAGGATGAAATGGAGGACGCGGAAATCAGAAAAACATTTGATGAACCTATTAATATGCGTGTTTTTGCTTGGAACAAAAATAGATATATTGATACAATAATGACCCCTTTGGATTCATTAAAATACCATAAGCAAATGCTGCAGACTGGTTTTTTAGCGGTGGATCCATTTACAGGCGAAGTAAAAGCATGGGTGGGTGGTGTTGACTTTAAAACTTTTAAATATGATCACGTTAATACTAATACAAGGCGTCAAGTAGGGTCTACTATTAAACCTTTATTGTATTCCATGGCTATTGAGAAAGCAGGATTTACTCCATTTACAATTGTACAAGATCAACAACAAAATTTTGACGGATATGGCATGGTGCCTAATACTTCAAAAACATGTACAGGCATGTCCATGCCAATGGCACAAGCCTTAGCGGAGTCTCGCAACTGCGCTTCGGCTTATATTATGAAACAAATCAATGGCAAGGGAAACGAAGCAGCAAAACAATTTGTTGAGTATTTAAAAAAATGCAATATTCAAGCCGACTTAACTGCCTATCCTTCTATTGCATTAGGTGCTGTCGAAATTTCATTATACGAAATGGTTCAAGCTTATACTATGTTCCCTGGGGGTGGCTATAATGCACAACCCTTATTTATAAATCGCATTGAAGATAAAAACGGAAATGTATTGGAAAGTTTTTCGCCTCAACGAAGAAAAGTAATTAGCGAAGTAACTGCTTATTCGGTTGTAAGTATGATGCAAGGTGTCATTTCCAAAGGAACTGGCCGAAGCTTATATTCATTTGACATTAAAGCACAATCCATTGCAGGTAAAACAGGTACCACCAATGATAATAGTGATTTATGGTTTATGGGTTATACCCCACAATTATTAGCGGGCGCTTGGGTGGGATGTGATGATCGATACATTCGTTTTTCAGATAATTATTTTGGACAAGGCGCACATGCCTCCCTCCCTATTTGGGCTTACTTTATGAATAAGGTGACCGCCGATCCTGCATGTAATTTAGATCCTAACGCTAACTTTGAAAGACCTTCCAACATCGTAGGTGATTTTAATAATATCAATTTTGTTTCAACAGACAGTACCCTTCTTGATACTGAAATCCCATCATTAATAAAGGACGATGAAATTAAAGGCGAATCGGATTATGTGATCCCCGCAGCAGAAAAACCAATCAAAAAGGAAACAGCCCCAACAAATAAGGAAGCCATAAAGCCAAAGGCTTTGTTTCCTGTGAAGAAAAAATAAATTATTTATTTTTTAATTGATACATCACCGAAAAATGATGGTACATATTTTTTTGAAAAAATGCGTTTCCATATTGGATTTCCATTCGAGATAATTGCAAGGCCAATCCTGAACTAAACCCATTGAATCCATTTTGTTGATTTTGGATATTTAAATCAAAGCGACGCATAAAATTATATCCTAAGTTTAAGGAAACTTGATCGCCAATAAATACTTCGCCCGACACAATTAAGTGATTAAATAAATTCTGAAGGGAACCTGGTGAAGTATAACCTTGTTGTGTGTTAAAGCTCGTGTCATTATAAGCTAAACGCCACAAGGATAATTTTTCGGCTGTAATTGAAAACTGAAAAGGCGCATTTTCTAATTTTTTTGTCCAGCCTACAATTAGATTAAAAGGAAGCTCTTCCTTGGCTACATAGCTTGTTAATTGGGTTCCGACATTTTTAACCAATACGCTTACTTGAGATAACTCGTTACTTGATTGATATTTTAAACCAAGGTCCATGGCCAATCCATTTGACTTATATAATCCATAATTAGATTGTATAAATTTTAAAGTAGTTCCAATATAAATATTTTTGATATAGTTGGCTGACGCAGACAATTGAACACTGTAGTCTTTGGGATGAAAATCACCTAACTGATTCCCAGCAATATCGGTCATAGCGACAGTACCATAATCCATGTAATGAACACCCCAACCAATTGTTATTTTTTGATTATTTAAAAATTGTGCTCCGCTAAAATCGTATTGTTTAATATCGGCTAAATAAGGCTTCACACTTAAATGCAGCCAGCCATCCATTGTGGGCGCAAGTAAGGATGGGTTATACATTGCTAAACCTAAATCTGGATAAATGCTACTAATATTAATACCCCCTAAAGCGGTCGCTTTTGCAGAATAAGGCAGGGTTAAAAAATTATAAACCGCATTACCTTCCTTGCCTCCTATGTTATCAATGGTAGTTTGTCCTTGTAATGAAATGTTACAAAAAAATAATGCTAAAATAAAAACCCCTAGCTTATGTATTTTTTTGAATGAATAACGCATACTACAAAGCTAGGGGTTGAAAGGCTTATCATCAACTTAAACTAAAGCTAAATCAAGCACTTGTTGCATATTTTTTACATAATGAAATTGCACTCCTTTGATAAATGTCTTGTCAATTTCATTCACATCTTTCTCGTTTTGCCAACACATAATAATCTCTTTCATGCCCGATCTTTTGGCAGCTAAAATCTTTTCCTTAATGCCACCTACTGGTAGTACTTGTCCACGTAAAGTAATTTCGCCAGTCATTGCTAAATAAGGTTTTACTTTACGACCTGTAAATGCCGAAGTAAGGGCTGTCAACATGGTAATACCTGCACTAGGACCATCCTTAGGAACAGCACCTTCGGGCACATGCACATGTATTGATTTGGAAGTAAACAAGGCTGGATCCACTCCAATTTTTTTGGCATTGGCTTGTAAATAAGTGAGCGCTGTATCGGCACTTTCCTTCATGACATTACCTAAGTTGCCTGTTAATTTCATACCCCCTTTACCATCGGCCAACAATACTTCAATAAATAAAATATCGCCTCCTACATAAGTCCAAGCCAATCCAACCGCCACCCCCGGCATATTCACGGTTTTAT
The DNA here is from genome assembly GCA_037129315.1 of Chitinophagia bacterium. Classification (GTDB taxonomy): domain Bacteria; phylum Bacteroidota; class Bacteroidia; order Chitinophagales; family Chitinophagaceae; genus Sediminibacterium. Next base: position 93,464 of record JBAXVC010000008.1, read on the forward strand.
AAATTTCATTGCTGTATTTTGCTTGCCCTAAAATTTTAAGTAAGTCTGGTTTGGTCACAGTAGCTTTAACTTTATATTGATAAGCTAATTGCTTAGCTTGATATCGCATAATAGAAGCTAATTGTCTGTCTAATTCACGCACCCCACTTTCTCTTGTATAATCCTCAATCACTTTTTCTAAAACTGTATCGGGCAACTTGAAATTAATTTTCGAAAGACCATGCGCTGCTTTTTGCTTTGGGAATAAATGCCTTTTAGCAATTTCAACTTTTTCTTCAACAGCGTAACCACTTAAATCGATGATTTCTAAGCGATCTCTTAAAGCGGGTTGAATACGACTAATATCATTTGCAGTTGCAATGAATAAGGTTTTACTTAAATCATATTCCGTTTCAAGATAGTTATCGTAAAAGCTATGATTTTGTTCGGGATCCAATACTTCTAATAATGCAGAGGAAGGATCACCTCGATGGTCGCTGCCAATTTTATCTATCTCATCCAAAATCATAACTGGATTGGATGTTTTTACTTTACGCAAGCTTTGAACAATCCTGCCAGGCATAGCCCCAATATAAGTTTTACGATGTCCTCTAATTTCACTTTCATCATGCAACCCACCTAAACTTACTCTAATATATTTACGGCCTATGGCGTGTGCAATTGATTTTCCCAAGGAAGTTTTACCAATACCTGGAGGGCCTAAAAAACATAAAATTGGGCTTTTCATATCCCCTTTTATTTTAAGCACCGCTAGGTACTCTAAAATTCTATTTTTAATTTTACCCATGCCATAATGATCCGCATCTAAAACTTTTTTTGCGTTTTTTAAATCATAATTATCATCGGTATATTCATCCCAAGGAAGGTCTAATATTAAATCAAGATGATTGTAAACCACCGAATAATCGGGGGTACTGGAATGCATCCTTTCTAATTTTTCCAAGCCATTTTGAAATAATTTTTTAGCACTGTCTGGCCATTTTTTATTTTCGGCCTTCTTTTTCATTTCCGCTAACTCGCGGTCATTGGCATCCCCACCTAATTCATCCTTGATGCTCTTTAATTGTTGTTGTAAAAAGTAATCTCTTTGTTGCTTATCAATTTCGGTGCGCGTTTTATTTGCCACTTTATTTTTTAACTCAACAAATTGTAGTTCCTGTTGTAAATGCTGAATCAATTTCTCTGCTCTCAAGGAAAGATTGTTTTGCTCCAATAGCCCTTGCTTATCTGCAATTTCTACATTTAAGTTGCTACTTACAAAGTTGATTAAGAATAAGGGGTTTTCGATATTCTTTAAAATCATTGCTGCTTCCGATGGAAAATTAGGCGACAACTGAATAATTTGAGTCGCCAGATCCTTAATATTGGATAAGTAGGCTTGAAAATTTTGATCCTCTTTTCCTACTTTTTCTTCTACTAATACTTTAATACTGGCTTTAAAAAACGGATCCTCCTCCTTCATCTCCAATAATTCAAAGCGCTTTTTACCTTGAATGATTATAGTAGTGCCACCGTCCTGCATTTTAATCATTTTAATGATTTTTGCAACGGTTCCTATAGCACATAAATCGGCGGGTGTAGGATCTTCAATATTGCCATCTTTTTGCGACACCACTCCTATGAGTTTGTCTTTATTGTATGCGGCCTTTACAGCTTGAATACTTTTATCTCTTCCCACTGTAATTGGAATTACGACTCCTGGAAATAAAACAGTATTGCGCAGGGGTAAGATGGGAATGATGTCTTCAATAATCATATCCTTGTCCCCTTCCATATCCTGTTCATTAAATGAAAATAAGGGTATGAATTCATTGTCCTCCTCGGCTCTAAATAAGAAATTATTATCCACTGTTGTTCAATTTTAAATAGTCAAAATGACATACCCTATATCTAAAATAGCTTTAGGTACATATCTAACCTAATAAGGCAATATTAGTGCCAAAGATGGGAATTTATGGTAGGATTTATACTGGATTGCCTAAAATAAAAAATCCTTCCCAATATTATCGGGAAGGACCTTCTTGCAAGAAGTTATTTATAATCTTTTGAGATTACTTCTTTGCTGGAGCAGCAGTTGCAGCTTTAGTAGTGTCTACAGTTGCAGCTTTAGTAGTGTCTACAGTTACAGCTTTAGCTGTATCTACAGTTGCAGCAGCAGTATCAGTTTTTGCTTCAGTTGAAGCACCACCACAAGCAGTTAATGCAGCGATAGCTAAGATTGCGAATACTTTTTTCATTTTAAAAATGGTTTTAAGTTTGGTATTTAATACGGAAGCGAAGATATTATTATGTGTCAAAATATCCAAATTTTAGTTAAAATTTATTTTTTTCTGAAATAAATCCTAATGGGAACCCCCGTAAACTTGAAATTAGCCCTGATTTGGTTTTCAAGGTAATTACGATAAGGGGTTTTGATATCATCAGGAAAATTGGTAAAAAAGGCGAAACTAGGCACTCTAGTAGGCAATTGAGACACAAATTTGATTTTAATGATATGCCCTCTCACTACTGGTGCTTGGTAATTTTGAACCACTTTTAACATAATATCATTCAGCTTAGAAGTGGCCACTTTACGGTGCTTATTCTCATATACATCCAAGGCTAATTCAATGGCCTTAAAAATCCTGGTTTTCTCAAGTGCAGATATAAACAATACAGGAACATCAGTAAAAGGTGCCAGTTTGTCCTTCAACACTTTCTCGTAATCCCTTGCTGTATTCGTCTCTTTTTCAATCAAATCCCACTTATTTACCAATACCACAATCCCCTTCCCTTTTTTAGCAGCCAAGCCAAATATGCTTAAATCCTGAGCCGTGACCCCTTTTACAGCATCAATGACCAATAAGCAAACATCAGCCTCATCCATTGCTTTGATAGCACGTATAATAGAATAAAATTCTAAATCATCTTTTTCCTTATTTTTTCGTCTAATACCAGCCGTATCAATTAAAACAAATTCCTTTTGGAACATATTATAATGGGTATGGATGGTGTCACGAGTCGTACCTGCAATATCAGATACAATGGTTCTATCCTGACCAATCATGGCATTCAATAAGCTTGATTTACCCACATTAGGTTGACCCATAATGGCAATCTTTGGAATGGCAATTTCCTCCTCAGGATCGGCACCTTCGGGCAAATCTGCATTCACTACTTTAACTGGCTCATCTTTCATTCCCGTAGTTACTGCGTCTAATAATTCGCCAGTTCCACTACCAGAAATTGAACTCACAAAGTAATTGTGCTCAAAACCCATACCATAAAACTCGGTACCTTCCAAAGCCCTTGTTGAGTTATCTACCTTGTTCACGCACACATACACTGGTTTAGTACTTCTGCGAAGCATATTGGCCATAGAGGAGTCAAGATCGGTTAAACCGACTGCAGCATCCACCATAAAGATGATGGCATTGGCCTCTTCAATTGCTATCTTAACTTGCTTGCGAATTTCAGTTTCAAACATATCACGAGAATCAGGTACAAAACCGCCTGTATCAATAACATTAAATGTTTTACCATTCCATTCGGTGACCCCATATTGACGGTCTCTAGTTACACCACTGATATCGTCCACAATGGCTTTACGCTCCTCTAAGAAACGATTAAACAAAGTACTTTTCCCTACGTTAGGCCTTCCAACAATGGCCACTGTATAACTCATAATAAATTAAATTTAATATTCAATTATAATAGTATAAATAACTATAAATCAATACAATAAGTGTATTTAATTTAATAATTACATTAATACCCAAATTCTTTTAACTTCAAATCACTGTCACGCCATTTAGGCTTCACCTTCACAAATAGTTCAAGGTAAACCTTGGATCCTATAAACTCCTCAATATCCTTCCTCGCCAATGTCCCAATTTCCTTAATCATCTTCCCGCCCTCCCCAATAATAATGGCCTTTTGTGTTTCTCGATTTACTATAATATCAGCTTGTATTTTAATCAATAAAGGTTGTTGCTTAAAGGAGTTCACTAAAACTGCACTATGATATGGAATCTCCTCCCCAAACAGCTGGTATATCTTTTCACGAATCATTTCGCTCACAAAAAACTTAGTCGGCAAATCACTTAAATCCTCCTGACTATAGAAGGGTTCTCCCTCAGGCGTAAGTTCTAAAATTACTTTCAGTAACCTATCTATGTCACTCTTATTCAACGCACTAATGGAAATAACTTTACTGCAATAGGACTTTGCTTTAAAAAAGGCATTAGCTTCTTTAACTTGAGTCCCAACTGCCAAATCTGACTTGTTTAGCACCACAATACAAGGCACTTTTAACTTAAGTGCACTAAATATAGCATCCACATCGGCTAAATCATCCCTCATATCCACCATCAATAATGCAATATCTGCGTCTTCCAAGGCAGATTTTACAGCCCCCATCATGCGCTCATGAAGTTTGTACTTAGGGTCAATAATACCAGGTGTATCTGAAAAGATGATCTGGTATTCATTTTCCTTGTTCAAAAAGGCCTTGATCCTATGCCTTGTAGTTTGAACCTTAGACGAGACAATAGCCATCTTCTCGCCCATAATGGCGTTCAGTAAAGTGCTTTTACCTGCGTTCGGTTTCCCAAAAATATTTACAAAGCCCACTTTCATAATTCCCAATTAATTAGACAAAGTTACACTAAAAAAAAATCCGCTCTCGATAGGAATCGGGAGCGGGATGATGTTGCGAGGGAAGG
>JBAXVC010000009.1:0-85572 GCA_037129315.1 Chitinophagia bacterium
TTTTTGAGCCGTTGATGAGAATCGAACTCACGACCTCTTCCTTACCAAGGAAGTGCTCTACCACTGAGCCACAACGGCAATTGTCTAACCGGTTTCCATTGCTTCCCATCAACAAACCAATTGGAGCGGGAGACCAGGCTCGAACTGGCCACCTATAGCTTGGAAGGCTATCGCTCTACCAAATGAGCTACTCCCGCATTTTTCCCCCCTTTAAAGAACTATTTCCTTCGCTTGCACTTAGGGCTGCAAGTTAGGAAAAATTTGGTGGGCAGAGTAGGGTTCGAACCTACGTACTCGTGAGAGAACAGATTTACAGTCTGTCGCCTTTAACCACTCGGCCATCTGCCCCTAAATTATTGCGCACCCATTTCTGAGCCGGAAATGGGACTCGAACCCGCGACCTGCTGATTACAAATCAGCTGCTCTACCAACTGAGCTATTCCGGCATGACATAAAAGAACTATCCCCAATTTTGGGATGGCAAAGGTAATGGAATTCTTTATTTATCAAAATTTTAGGGCACTATTTTATCCCAAAAGCAAGGTAAAAACGAAAATAATATCAAATTCAAGCTCCTTGTGGGTTAAATCCAAGTAAATACGAAAATAAAAAGCCCACTGTCGCGTAAAAAATACGAAACAATGGGCTGGAATTTTAATTTTTAATAGGAGCTATTATGCTGCTACTCGTTCTTTTTTCTTTTTTAGTTGATTCGTTATCGAATCAAATGCTTTATCAAAGGAGGTTTGAAAAGTTTTTGAGCTCGCTTTTACAAAACATTCCTGTTTGGGAATATGAATTTTAATTTCTACTACCTTATCCTTGATCGCATGTGCCAGACTTTCAAATTTTAAATACACTTCTACTTTGGTTATTCGATCATGAAAGGTTTCGAGTTTGTCTAACTTTTTTTGAACGAAATTTAAAAGTTTTTGATCTGCGTCAAAATGCACTGTCTGAATACTGATGTTCATACAATAAAATTTAATTGATATTAAAATGAAAAGAACTAATCAGGAAGTAACATCACTTACACCTGTACTAGTAAGTTACTACTTTTTTGGATCAATTTCAATTTAGAAAATCTTTTATGAAAACTTTAAGTTTCAATATGACTAAGGTCATTTATTCCCTATCGCATTGCTGATTTGAGTTAGGCTTTGGGGTGCGCTTTAGCAAATACTTCTTTTAATTTTTCGATGGTATTGTGCGTGTATACTTGCGTGGCAGCTAAACTACTATGACCTAGTAATTCCTTTACTGCATTTAAATCGGCGCCATTGTTCATCAAATGTGTCGCAAAACTATGCCTAAGTACATGTGGACTTTTCTTTTGCAAAGTGGTTACTTGTGATAAATAAAATTTCACAAAAGTATATACTGCTCTTGGTTGTAATGCTTTCCCTTTTTCAGTAACTAATAATTGAGGGACACCAGCAGCTTCGGCTGGCTTTTGACTAATATATTTTTTTAACTCCAATGCTAATTCAGGACTGATTGGAAGTATTCGTTCCTTGTTCCCTTTTCCTAATACCTTTATTTGCTTTTTATTTAAATCAACATTATTTTGTTTACATTGAATCAATTCACTTAATCGCATTCCAGTGGCATAAAATAATTGTATGACCATTTTTTCAGTGAAGCCCTTCCACCCTTCTGCAAATGAAAGATTTAATAATAATTGTTCCATGTCATTTTCGGCAACAAAGGCGGGCAATCTTTTACTAATTTTTGGACTGGTGACTGTCTCCATGGGGCTTCTCGTTAAAACCCCTTTTTGTATTTGAAATTTAAAAAAAGATTTTAAGGAAGATATTTTGCGATTGAGCGACTTACCTGTTAACGCTGCTTCCTTTAATGATGCTAGCCAAGTACGTACCATGGTTCCAGACACTTGATCTAACAACATTGTATCATATTGCGATTCAACAAAATCAAAAAATTGAATTAGGTCATTCGCATACGCCGTAATGGTGTGCGAAGAATACCTTTTTTCAAATTGGAGATAAGTTAAAAAGGCGTTTAATGGTGTATAGCGCGTTTGTAATGACATTGCCTTATAAAGATACAGTATGTAATGAAAAGAAAAAACCCAACCTAGTTTAACCTAAGTTGGGTTTTAATATGATTATAGGGATTGTCGTCTTTAAGAAAGACGATTAATAAGAATTACCCTTCTATTTTTCCGCTGAAAATTTGTTGCTTGTAAACAGCTTTCAACACTTCGAAACGACGTTTAACAGATGGTTTCACAAATGCTTGACGCGCACGTAACTTTATTAAAGTTTTACTTTTTTCAAACTTCTTTTTGTACTTTTTAAGTGCTTTGTCGATGTTTTCGCAATCTTTTGAATCTATAATTAACATAATATATACCTCCTCAGGCGTTTTTACTAAGTCTCGATTTCGGGACTTAAATATCATTAAATTTTTTTTCAAGCCTTCAAATTTCTTAAAAGGCGCAGAAAAAATTGGAAGGCAAAGATAACATTCCTTTTGAAAATACCAAATTTACTGTAAATCTTTATCCTCAATTCCCTTTCCTTTCAAGGCACCAGAAATGGCTTGATCCATTACCCTTTCGGCAAATGGGCGAGAAATATCATTTAATTCTTCCGTTTTGGCCTGTATTAAATGCTTGTCTTCCATTGTTATAGCTAACTGTAAAGCTTGCATAGCGCTTGCTGTCAATGAAATTTCATCCTTGGTTAACAAGGCCGCATTCTTCATCATGAACTTCTCTGTTACGCTGAGCATTTGCTCCCCCTCGGTCCGAGCTTCTACTAAGGCACGCATACTGATATCCGCCTTTGCATTGGTAAGACTATCTAATAATCTTTGTTCCACTTCCTCATCAGTTAATCCATATTGTGGCTTGATGTCTACTGTTTGACTTACCCCACTGCGCAACTCCTTTGCACTAACTTGTAAAATGCCATCTGCATTAATTAAAAAACGGACTTCCACTTTGGGTAGTCCCGCGGGCATGGAGGGTATCCCTTTTAATGTGAACGCACCTAATGGTCGATTGTCTTTTACTAAATCACGCTCACCTTGATAAACAGATATATTAATTCCTGTTTGCGCATCTTTTTGTGTTGTGTATTGTCTCGCTGCTTGCGTTGGAATTTTTGCATTTCGTGGAAGCAACACATCCATTAACCCACCCATGGTTTCAATGCCTAAACTTAATGGTGTGATATCTAATAATAACATGGACTGATTATTACCCGCTAAAATATCTGCTTGAACAGCCGCACCCAATGCTACTACTTCGTCAGGATTCACCGAATCATTTACTTCTTGATTAAAAAATGTAGCAACACTTTTTTTAACTAATGGGACACGCGTACTTCCTCCTACCATGAGTACTGTATTAATATCCGTTATTTGCAAACCAGCATCCTTCATGGCTCGAGCACAGCAATCCATTGTATTTTGTACAATGGGTTCAATTAAGGTTTCAAAGATTTGTCGCGTTATCGAAATTTTTTCGCCTGCAAATTCTGTTTCAAAAAAATCTTGAGTTGATAAAATAATTTTAGCTTTTTCAGCAGCTAATCTTAGTTGTTGTTTTAATAATTTATGATCCTCTAAATCATCTACCCCCATTTGCTTCATCCAATATTGTATAATGGCACGATCTAAATCGTCCCCGCCTAAATAAGTGTCTCCATTTGTACTTAAAACTTCAAACAGGCCATTTGAAATTTTTAAAATTGAAATATCAAAAGTGCCGCCCCCTAAATCGTACACTGCAATTGTTTTTTCTTCGCTAGGATCCATTCCTAATCCATATGCCAAACTAGCTGCAGTAGGCTCATTGATGATACGTAAAACATCTAATCCTGCTAATTTCCCTGCATCGCGCGTTGCTTGTCTTTGTGTATCATTAAAATATGCAGGTACTGTAATCACTGCTTTGGTGACAGGTGTTTTTAAAATATGTTCGGCTCTTTTTTTAAGCTCGGCTAATATATATGACGATAAATCAATAGGAGAATAAAAAGTAGATCCCACTTGAACTTTTACTAAACTATCTCTATTGTCATCAATAATTTTATACGCAAAAAAATCCTGATGCGCTCTGATGTCTTGATGACTTTTTCCCATCAATCTCTTTGCACTAAAAATGGTGTTTTGAGGATCTGATTCTAAAAAAGGTTTTGCTTGCTCTCCTACTTCTACATTTCCAAATGAATCAAAATGAACAACACTTGGAACAATACTACTGCCATCAAATTCCTTTAATGCAGTTGGCAATTTTGTTTCGGGATGTATAATGGCTACTAAACTATTCGTTGTCCCTAAATCAATTCCAACAATCATTTCGGATTGTTGTAAACTACCTGTTGCAATATTAATACCAATTTTAGCCATTCAAAAAATTTTACAAATGTACATTTCAAGATGTACATAAAATTGCGAATTAAGGAATGAATTTAGTTTGACTTTTTAATCAACCTTGTTTTAGAGAATGTATCATGAAAGGGCTGATCATTCCATGCTAAACCAAACATGCTAATGATGGTGGTCCTTAAAGTGGCCCTAATCAAAAACTGCCCAATATTGGGTCTTTTACCATCATAGGATACAACCTTGGTCCCAGTAATCATTTTAGCAGGAGTTTGTAGAAATATCCACTCAAATAAAAAGGTGTAAACCCAAGTAAAACCAAAAAAGAAATACCCATATTGAAAGGGTTTAAAATCCCAATAAAACACATAAAAATCATACCATTTGTATAAAAAATAGGCCAAGAACGTAATTAATATAGTGTCAATTAAGAAGTGTAAAATACGGCTTCCTTCGCCTATTGGGGGTGTTGTTGGGTTCATGATGCAAAAATATTGCTTTTTAGTAGTTATTTTTGCTTAAAGTATAAACTATGACTTTAATACAAGAACTGCGTTGGAGAGGAATGATTCAAGATATCATGCCAGGGACCGAGGAACTTTTTGAAAAAGAATCCGTTTCAGGCTATATCGGCTTTGACCCTACTTCAGACAGTTTGCATATTGGTAGCCTAGTCCCTATCTTATTATTAATGCATTTACAAAAATCTGGTCATAAGCCCTTTGCATTGGTGGGTGGCGCAACGGGTATGGTGGGTGATCCTAGTGGCAAAAGTGAAGAACGAAATTTATTAAGTGAAGAAACATTACAATTTAATTTAGCCGGCGTTAAAAAACAATTGGCTCATTTTTTAAACTTTGATCCTAGTTTACCCAATGCTGCCGAAATGGTTAACAACTATGATTGGTTTAAAGATTTTAGCTTTTTAGATTTTATAAGAGAAGTTGGCAAGCACATTACAGTGAACTATATGATGGCGAAGGATAGTGTAAAAAAGAGAATCGAAGGCGATACCGGAATGAGCTTTACCGAATTCACTTATCAATTAGTACAGGGTTATGATTTTTATTGGTTGTATAAAAATAAAAATTGCAAAGTGCAAATGGGAGGCAGTGATCAATGGGGAAATATTACAACAGGTACTGAACTCATTCGTCGCAAATTAGGTGGAGAAGCATTTGCCTTCACTTGCCCTTTAATTACAAAAACCGATGGTGGCAAATTTGGGAAAACCGAAAAAGGAAATGTATGGTTGGATGCAAGTAAAACATCTCCTTACCAGTTTTATCAATTTTGGTTAAACGCTAGTGATGAAGATGCAAAAAAATGGATCAAGATATTCACTATGTTACCTATTGATACCATCGAAAAATTATTAACAGATCATAACGAAGCACCACAATTAAGAATTTTACAAAAAAGATTAGCAGCCGAACTCACTACCCTAGTGCATAGTGCAGATGACTTAAACTTTGCCATTGGCGCCACTGAAATTTTATTTGGCAACGCAACCACCGATGTATTACAATCCTTAAATGAAGCACAACTACTTCAGGTGATGGAGGGTGTACCTACTTCAAATGTTGCGTTATCACAACTGGAGGAGGGATACGACTTTGTTAGTTTACTTGCAGATACTCAAATATTTCCAAGCAAAGGAGAAGCCCGTAAAATGTGGCAGGCAGGTGGTTTAAGTATCAACAAAGAAAAAGTGAATACCGAATTTACGCAAGTGAATACTACCCATTTATTACAGGGCAAATATATGTTGATACAAAAAGGAAAGAAAAACTATTATTTAATTATTGCATCTTAAAAAAAATGCTTGAATATAAAAAAGGAGTCCCGATTTATCGGGACTCCTTTTTTATTTATACTATGGCGTAGTTTATTTTTATTGGATCACTTTCCATAATTCTTCTGCAACTAATGCATTTCCTTTTGGATTTAAGTGCACCCCATCAGATGTTAAAATTCCTCTTGAAAGATTGGTAGGATTGTTGGCTAGGCTGTAATCGTGAAATATTTTTCTTAAATCTACAAGACCTAATTTATTGGCTGCGGCATATTGACGAATCCAATTGCTATAAGCATTCAAATCCCCATCTTGCGAATTGGTAAAATCATTTTTTTCACCAATAGCAGCTGGTGTCACTAAAATTACTTTAGCCCCTTGTTGTTGAATTTTTTTAACCACGGCTTCATAAAAACGACCAAACTTATCAAAATCGGTACCAGTACCTGAACTTGATTTATGCCAAACATCATTCACCCCTACATAAATCACAACCACATCTGGCTTTTTATCTAATACATCGTTTTCAATCCTCAAATACAGATCATAAATTTTATTACCACCAATTCCTGCTCCATTCAATTCATAATTTTGATCAATGCCCTTTTGTTGAATCATTGTTTGCATTAAATCAATAAATCCTCCCTTTTCAACTGCGGCTTGCGTGATGGAATCCCCAAAAAATACAATTTTTTTCTTTTTATCGGGCTTAAATGAAAGCAAAAACAAACAAGCAATAAAAGTGGTCAATAATAGTAATTTGTATCCCATAACATTAATTATTTAGGTTGAAAATGATTTTAGCTAGTTAAGTTATGCCAAATTGATAATAAAGCCTCTAAAACACATAAATATTTGGAAAATTTTACGCTGACCCCTATTTTTGCACTCCATTCATTGAATGGAATAGGATTGCCTGATGGTGTAACGGTAGCACAACTGTTTTTGGTGCAGTTTGTCTTGGTTCGAATCCAGGTCAGGCAACCAAAGAAAGAAGAAGCCGCAACGAAAGTTGCGGTTTTTTTATTGTGCGAAGGAGTGGGTCAAGCTTGCTTGGAGCCACGAATGAGTACAATAAAAAAAAGCAGTTCAACGAACTGCTTTTTAGCTTCTTCATTTTATGCTGGGATTTTCCTAAAATAAAGGATCACCGAGCTTTGCTCGGTGATCCTTTATTTTAATCAGCTTGCTACTCTAAATTAATATCTTAACCGCTTGCCTAGCCCTTAGCTTCCAAGCGCCGCCTTCATAAATCCATACATATAATATCTTTAATTTAATAGGTGCTACTTTAGGATCGGTAGAAGTAACTGCATTAAATGTATGCCTAACATAGGCAATATTATTATCAAGGTCAATGGTTTGATCAGCAAGATCAATGGAAACAAAATCATTTTTACCATTGACTAAATTAGCAATAAATGTTTTTTGATCTTCTACCACGCCAGCAGAATGACCATAAGTTAATTTAGGGGAAGTAAGTTGGGTTAATGTAGCTTCAGTAGGATCTATTAAAGCAAGTCTAAATTGCTCAATCGTAGCTGTTAATTGTTGTTCCTTTTTTGATTGCGCTTCCGTGCCTAAACACAATACGGTTAAAAGAATGCTTAATGTTAATTTGATAAACTTCATTTTATAAAATTTTATTGAACCATTATAAAAATTAATTATTAGGTAGCCAATGGTGGGCCTTGCGGAACAAATATTTTTTGTTTCGGCCTTTTACTTTCAGTTTTAACTGCGGTAAAAGTTGCTGTTCTATATTCACCCATATGAATATTCCCAGACATCTTATCCCCCACTACTGTTCCAGAAAATATGAATGTAATATTATCAGCCGCTTGACGCTCTTGACTTCTTAATTTAATCTCATTGCCTTCGATGGTTCCTGTACACTCTCTTGTCGAAAAATCACCTTTGTGATTTCCTTGCAACCAATTGCCATCCTGACTAAGTGTAATTTGATGCACGGATTTACTGCTAAAAAATTGAATGTCAAAATTCCAAGTACCATTCACAGTAACTGATGGCGCTTTTAAATCATTATTTTTTGCAGTTCTTGTTTGAGACATGAAATTAAAAATACGATCTGCTACTAATGCGGCTTCTCCCGGTTGCATTTGCCCTGTGGTCACCGTCAAACCCGTCATTTTATCCTTATTCATACTACCAATAGCTATGCGCGGCTTTTTACGCCCAAATTCCTCCGCGACTTCCTCCCCTGTTATATTAAATTGCGCTGGATCCCAGGTAACACGTAAAACCGGAGAACGATTTGAATAATCAGTTGGTTCAAATACACTCGTACTGATGCCTGGAATTTTAGTTACTTTTTTAGAAATTAAATCCAACCAAGATAACCAAGTTTGCCATTCTTGTTTGTGATCCCTTGTTGTCCATGCTTTGATGGCAGCGAGCATACCCAACATTTCTTCACGACCCACTTTATTATCACGACATGGACCATGATGCGGTGCACTTGATTGCCATGCAGACATTAAAATATCTTTTTGACCAATTACAAAACCAGCACATTGAGGACCGCAAATTGCTTTACCCCCACTATATGCGACCATATGCGCCCCTCTTTCCAAATGTATATTAGGAATAGTCAATACTTCGGCTGCTGCATCTACTAAGATGGGTATGTTTTGAGATTTAGTAAGTCGAACAATATTTACTAATGATAATGGCGCATCATTTTTTGAAGGGTTATCCGCCATCATATAAATCATTGCTGTTTTTTTATTTACTGCTTTCACTAATTCTTCAGGTGTAGCTACTTCGATAATAGTAACACCAATATTTCGAATTGAATGATCATACACATTTCTTGATCCTGCAGGAATAATCACTTCTGTTTTTTCAAAACCTGTTAAATTAGGAATCGCGATTAATTTTTCAGGATTGCCTCCTGTTACGCATGCTGCTGTTACATGTTTCATACCTGCTGCACAACCTGCAGACACTAATGCCCAAGGTGCTTGTGTCACTTCGGCAATTTTTTGATGTACTGCATCTGCTAATTCATCATATTGTACAAAATTATGAGCGGCCGCTTCCATTGCTGCGCGTACTTCGGGGCGTTCAATAGAACCCCCAATGATTGTAAAAGTTCCTCTACAATTAATTAAGGGTTCCACTCCTAAGGATCTAAAAATATTATCGCCTTCTTCTACAATAGATGCAGTTGCATCTGGCTTACTAAAAAGTTTTGTAGGCAAGACTGCTGTAAAAGGCAGGATAGATAAACTTTTAAGAAGATGTCGTCTTTTCATAGGTTATGATTTAGAATTATGAGCATAAAAGGTAGGAAATATTTTTTATTATTTAGGGTATTTTTCGAATTAATAAACGAATAATGGTGAATGCACACAAGTACATACAACCACAAATAGTAAATAAGATATTATATCCAAATTCAATATGACCAAGGGCTTTATAAGTATCTAATAAATAGCCCACCAACATTGGAAATAGAATACCGCCAATAGCACCTGCCATTCCTCCGATACCCACCACAGAGCTTACCGATTCCTTTGGAAACATATCCGAAGCCATTGTAAATATATTAGTGGCCCATGCTTGATGTACTGCAATCACTAAACTAATTAAAGCAACTGCCACCCATACATTGGTGACAAACTGAGCAAGAATAACAGATAACTCAATGATTGCAAAAATAAATAATGCTGTTTGTCTTGCATTTAAAACGCGCCAACCTTTTTTAATTAAATGGGATGACAGATATCCTCCTAAAACACTTCCTATTGTTGTAGAAGCATAGATGATCATTAATTCAACACTTGGTTTTTTTAAATCAATATGAAAAGTAGTTGCAAAATAAGAAGGCAACCAAAATAAGAAAAACCAATAAATGGGATCAATTAAAAACTTACCCGTCACATAAGCCCATGTTTGATTATAAGTAAATAGCTGACGCCATGGAATATTTTTTTGGGTAATAGTTTCACTTTGATGATCGGATTCGATAAAAGCCAATTCCGCATCGGTGATCCGTTTTTGCTTTGCAGGAATTTCATAAAAATACAACCAAGCGATTAACCACAAAAATCCCAACGCCCCCGTAATCCAAAATACCGCTTGCCATCCGTATTGTACATATATATAAGGAGTAATGAATAATGCGATAACGACACCCACACTTGTACCTGCATTAAAAATACCAGTGGCCAATGCACGTTCTTTTTTAGGAAACCATTCTGCTACCGTTTTAACTGCTGCAGGAAAATGTCCAGCTTCCCCAATCCCTAAAAATATTCGAGCAATACTAAATCCAAAAACAGATTTTGCAAGGGCATGAAACATGGCTGCCGTACTCCAAATAATAACAGTTACAGTATATCCGATTTTAGTACCTACTTTATCAATTAATCCTCCTGAAATTAATAAGCCCACTGCATATGCGGCTGTAAAGGCCATGACAATATGTGAGAAATTAGTTTCTGTCCAACTAAACTCTTTTTCTAAAATTGGTTTTAACAAGCCAATGATTTGTCGATCTAAATAATTAATACAAGTTGCAATAAATAATAAAGCTATAATTACCCACCTATAGTTTTTTATTTTTTTCATTTAATAAATGGCTATTTGGATAATTGCATTTGCTGAGTGAATAATTTAAAATGATTCAATAAAGCTACTTTATCTCTACTTTGAATTATTTTTTTATCGAACAACTCTGATCCAATACCAAGTGCTGCCGAACCCGATTTCATAAAGGCGAGCATATTGCTTAAATGTATTCCTCCAGTTGGCATTATTTTAATATTAGGCAAGGGTGCTAAAATAGCGGAAACATAAGCTGGTCCTACCGCAGATGCAGGATATAATTTTATCATTGAAGCTCCTAATTCCCAAGCATCAAAAATTTCAGTAGGACTCAATGCCCCAGGGAAAATGGGTACCCCTTTATCGACACATTTTTTTATGACTTCTTTTTTAACGATGGGCGTTACGATAAAAGACGCACCGGCTGCCAATGCTTCATCAAGATCACTCATACCGCAAACAGTTCCTGCTCCTATATTTAATGCCCCATTGTACTGTGATGCTAATGCACTTATCATACTAGTTGCACCCGGTGTATTCAGTGTCACTTCGATCGTTGTAAATCCTGCTTCTTTAAATATAGGCAGGATAAAATGAACATCATCTTCACTTACATTACGCAATATCCCAACTAAAGGCATTGCATTAAATAAGTCCCATGAAAAAGAGGATTGACTCATGAATGGTTGGATTGAATGTATTTTTTATAAACAGTTAATTGTCCTAATACGGTCGCTTTATCAAATAAAAAAGGATCAATAAAAATAGCCTCCTCGTATAATCCAAGTTCCTTTAATACTGTTTTATAATAAGGTATAAAATATTGGGTACAGCAAATTATTAGTTTATTAAGCTTGGACAATACCGGATTGTCTATTAAATAATTAAACTCACTTCCTATTAATAAACCACTTAAGTAATAAAAGTTTTCTTCTTTGCTTGATTTAGCAAGTATATCATTTACCCTAATTTGAAATAAGGAATGTAATAATGAACCCGATTTTGAAGCATGGATCCCTTTTATAAATGCAGCTGTATTGATAGGGTCTTCGTTTTTATCAGAATGAATAAATTGTATCGATTTTGATAAAGTCCCATTTTCCATTAATATACTAAATAATTCACCTGTCATAAAAGTTTTAATGGATATTATATTAGCATTTGCAATCGTAACATGTTTTGAATGGGTGCCTGGTAAAATAAAAATACCATTTTGGGGTAAACTACTATTTAATTCAGGTGTATGAAATAACCCAACAATTTGCGTTTCCTCTCCACGCATTAAATCATCGCCTCCGCTCACTCCTGTGATTAAAATGACGGGTGCTCCATTTTCTTGAAATTGACAAGCAAAGCCAGAAGTGCCATTAACAGAAAAAGGCAAACCTTCATAAGGCATATTCATCATTCCAATGGATGAAATAGCCATTCCCGAAATGACAATTGGCAAAGTAGTAAGATCCAATTTCAAGGGGGGCTGTAATAATCCTGTCTGCGATTGAATATACTGTAAGAAAAAACGAAAACGATGCTCTGTATCCTTGTTATTTTTTTTAAGCCAATCGTTATAAAAAAACAAGATACCCTTTTCAGAATTTATTTCAGAAAGCACTTCCCCATTTATACTAGCTAATCTTAATCGAAAGCTGGTCGTTCCCCAGTCACAACATAAAATATATTCTTCTTGCATATGAATAGCAATCTACTTTTAATTTTACACATTTTCACGCCCCCTCACCCATTTTATTTAGAAAGCAATAAGATTGGAGTCGTGATACCATTTAAATCATATACCATTTTACCATTTCTAATAGTGGCTTCGCATTCAAATTTTTTCTTGCCAGTTACTTTATATCCAATACGATCAAAGAATCCAAAATTACCTTCTCTGATACCTAGTATCGCTACATCGGCTGCAGATCCTACCGACAAACTACCCAATTCCTCATGTTTAATAGCTTTTGCAGGCGACCAAGTACTTGCTTTAATAATTGATGGAACATCCATTCCCATTGTCATAAATATTGACATCACATTTAACATATCCTTCATTGCATTATTCATACTTCCAGTATGTAAGTCGGTACTAATTGTATTAGGATAAAAACCTGCTTTAATAGCTGGCAAGGCTTGATCAAATGCAAAACTTGCACCACCAAACCCAACATCAAAAACAATACCTCTTGCTTGCGCGTCCTTGATAAAAGGTTTTAATTGTCGAGAACTAAAATCGACTATGGGATCCCTTCTTTGTAATTCAGTAAAAGTATGCGTGTAAATATCGCCGGGTCTCAAATGTTTGAAAAATAAATCTTGAATTGACAATGGCGCATGCGTATCGTCGCCGCCAAAATCAACTATCACAGGAATGTCTGCTAATTTGCCAGCAGTCACTGCATTATCAACTGGAACCCACTCTGCATTTTCATAATGCGCTACCTTAAATCCAACAATATCTTTTTTATTTTGTTTTGCAACTAAGGCGGCCATTTTAGGATCCATATCTCTTGAATCTTGCTCATAAGGTCCGCCGCGCATGCCCTCACCTACAATATTTAAAAAAGACAATACCCTTGTTTGAGAAACATCAATTACATTTTTTTTGAACACTGCAAAGTTCTTCCAACCTGCGCCTCCACAATCAACAATGGTAGTCACTCCTACTCTAAAAGTATAACCATCTGGCATTAATGCACTATTTCCATCACTTAATCCACGATCAAGTTGCGTTCCAGCAAATACATGACCATGTATGTCTATCAATCCTGGCGCAACAATTAATCCTTTTGCATTAATGACTTGTTTTGCATTCGCTGCATCTATATTTTTTGCAACACTTGCAATTTTACCATCTTGAATAGCTATATCCATTACATCATTGATTCCGTTTTTTGGATCAATCACTAAACCACCTTTGATCACAATTTGATAAGCTTGTGCATTTGTATTTAATACAATCATGACTAAACAAGCCAGCGCGATAATAATTTTTTTCATCTGTATTATTTTTTAATAAATTAAGCCATTGCTGATAATAATTCTTCTCTTACTCTTTTTGCAACTATTTTTTCCTCCCCCTCCTTTAACATAAAGACGGTGATATTGATGCCTGTTCCATTGGCCATCACTTCAATGGAAGGACTGCCATTTCTTAATTTTAACATCAAATCTTTATTAGTGGTTTTAATTTTAGTTTCATCCCACTTAATAAATAGCAAAGGGGTATGATTGGCAACCGGAGGAACCGATACTTCGGTAGTAACGCCGGTTATTGAAGATACCGACTTTGTAATTGAATCAATTTTACCTTCCCACATTTTCCATTCTGCTTCATGGTCTTGATTAATGTATTTTTCGAGCGCCACATACATACCTAATACCTCTTCCTTATTTACTTTCATACCTCTTCCAATATTTCCACCACGAGGAGGTGCACTTAATCGAGCAGCCGCTATTAAATCCTTGCGACCCATTAATATACCAGCACTTTGTGGACCTCTGATGGCCTTTCCTCCAGATACACAAACTAAATCAAAACCAAGATCATTGTATTTCCATAAATTAGAAACCGGTGGTACATCTGCAGCCATATCAATCATGGTAGGGATTTTATGTTTTTTAGCAATCGCTACCCATTCTTCATGTTGAATTTTTCCAGAAGGTGCATACGAATTTAAAAACCACATCATCGCCGTTTTTTCACTAATGGCTTTCTCCAATTCTTGCACTGTTTCAATTTCAACTATGGTTGCACCCGTATTCGTTAAAGCATGTACATATCCAATATTATGTCCTTTTTGTACAATCACTTCTGCTTTCATTCCTGTTACATCTGGTAACTGAGCCACTTTTTTCATATCCATGCCTGTTAGCACACCCGCCATTCCTAAAACTAAAGCGCTCCAACATCCAGCAGTTACAGTGGCTGCTTCGGCATGACATAATTCTGCAATTTTTTCACCCACCCTATCTTGCACTTCATCTAACATTGCAAATTGCTTAGCCCCCTCCTTAATTGTTTCAATTACTTCATCATGCATTAAGGATGCCGTCATGGCTGTATAAGTACCAGCCGCATTCACGAAAGTGCGAATGCCTAATTCTTTTAAGATATCTCGTTTAGCTACAGTTGCTTTTGCAAAAGCAGAAACAGGAATGAGTCCCGATACAACGCCAGTTCCAATAGGAAGTACCGTTGCTAATTTTAGTAAATCTCTTCTTTTCATAATTTTTATATTTTATATTTTAATAAAATGCAAAAAAGGATTTAGTGAATACTAAACCCTTTTTTTACCCCCTACGATTGATTTATTCCTAATTCTAAAAGAACTTAATACTTATTTTTGACCTGTTTTAGGCCCTACATCCCACCACATTCTGCCTTGTAATAGATCTACCGTTTCTTCACTGAAATTTTGTCGCTTAATGGCTTCATAATAATTGGTTGGATTTACATTTCGCTCATCTAAAGGTAATGAAAACCTTCTCCACATTTTACCTGCTGTGACATTTCCAGGATAAAAAGATAAAGCGCCACTTGATGACTTCCAATTAGCATAATTAAACACTGGATATTTAGTTCTTCTCCAATTCGAATACACTTCGTAATCATCCCCTAACATAGATACCCATTTTTGAGTAGAAATTTGCTCTAATTTGTCATCATATGTTCCAGCTGCATTAAAAGGATTTGCAGCTAAATAAGCATCTACAGTGGCTGTAGCAATATTACCTGAATGAGGCGCTACTGTTGGCCACAATGCCCATTGTGCCATGGCTGCCCGAACACCTTTCTCATAGGCAGCTGCGGCTGTTATCCCAACTGAATAACCTCTTAAGTCAGCCTCCGCTAAGAGTAAATAGCATTCCGCTGGCCCCATGGTAATCACAGGAGAACCCTTATCTAAATATAATAAAGAAGGTTCTGAATAGCTATCAAAATCAGTTGGTTTAGTGTTAATACTTCCGCTTATCATTCCGCGTTGTTTAGCTGGCGTATTGTCCGCAACATAAGAAGTTCCAGAAGGAACCCAAACCACCGATACAACAGGTAATCTAGGATCATTGGTTGATTTTAAATAATCGATAAAAGTAGCAGCCCATTTGCCACCTTCTACATTATCCCCACCTGGGCTTGCGTAGTTACCATCAATCATAAAAGTCACTCTTGGATTAAATTGACCTGTAACATTCGCATATTTAATGTAAGCAATATCTGCATTGTCTGTCATTACGCCACCCGCTACAGCTTTTTCAACCCAAGTTTTTGCAGTAGCCGTTTCTACATCAGACATACGCATACCTAAACGCAACATTAAAGTGTAACCGAATTTTTTCCATTTTACAACATCTCCTTTAAAATATGGATCTGCACTACCAAATACATTTGGTTTAGTAGCATCCATTGATTTTAAAGCCGCCTCCAATTCACCTAGCATCGCTAAGTAAATACTTTTTTGAGTATCATATTTTGGTTTCAAATTTTCTAATCCTTTCATTGCTTCAGTATAAGGCATATCACCTAATAAATCAGTTTGTTGATGAAACGCCAACACTCGTAAAATTTCACAAGCTGCTTTTTTATTTACATTATCAGCTCCTGTTAATTTATTTTCTAATTGTAATAAACGATTCCATTGGTTATTGTAAATAGCGAAAGTACCTCCTGTTCCACCAAAATTATAAAACTTATCCCCTGCTGCAGGTACTTCCTTATAAGAAGAGAAGTATTGCAAACCTTGACCTAAAGCTGTATAATTTTGTCCTGGCACACTACTTAAAGCAGCTGCAGTAAATGAATAGTCTGTAACTAGATAAGTAATCGCATCTGGATTAACATTCAGATCCGTTAAACTACCCTTTTTACAAGAATGCATAAAGGACATTAATACTACCAGTCCTGTTGCATATGTTATTTTGGTAAATATATTTTTCATATTCTTAAATTTTTGTGGTTAGAATTTTAAGTTCAAGGTGAATCCAATATTACGAGTCGTTGGCATTGCAACCCCTTGACTACCTTGAGCATTTCCTACAGTTTGTTGCATCTCAGGATCAATACCAGCATCTTTAACACGTTTATCTTGATAAAGTATTGCTAAATTCAAACCCGTAATTCCAATAGATGCAGATTGAACTTTCATAAACTTAAGTGTGTTGGTAGGAAGATTATATCTGATAACCATTCTTCTTAATTTTACGAAATCAGTACTGTAAACAAATTGACCTGGATAAGCACTTCCCACATTATTATAGTAAGTGTCTAAATCAACTTGAGCCCATTGCTTAGAGAAAGCTGCTCCTGTCTGATCAACTCCTGTTACTGTTAACCCAGCTGGGCCATTATCCCTTCCTGGTAATGTTATTGGTGTTAAACCAAATCGAGTCGCATATTGCATCAAATTACTATATCCCACTGCACCAAATTTAGAATCAATATCAATGGTCATACTAAATTTCTTGTAGGTAAAAGTATTACTCAATCCCATTAAATAGGGAGGATTACCAACACCTATGTTTTGTAAAATTCTATCTTGATATCCCGTTGCTTTATTAAAAATTTGAACCCCATTAGCATCTTTTTTCATCACATATGCCTGAATCGTTGAATAAGGTAAGCCTACAGCATTAATAATGCTTGGTCCTCCAATGGCATTACCAATGGTTAACACATCAATACCTGCCGCCAATTCAACAATTTTACTTTCATTGTAACTAAAGTTGTAGCCAATATTCCAAGTAAAGTTGGTTTTACGAATAGGTGTTCCACTTAATGTAATCTCCCAACCTTTATTGGTGATTAAGCCCATGTTTTGAGGTCCAGCTGTATAACCTGTTGCATTTGAAATGGGGGGAGATAATATATCATTTTTTGTACTACGAGAATAATAGTTTACATCTACTCCTAATCTACTATCTAACATTCTAACCTCAAATCCACCTTCAATAGTAGTTGCCGTAATTGGTCTGATATTTGGATTAGGTAAAATATTAGGGTTACTTAAGATAGGTAAGCCATATGCATTCAAAGTACTAATTGTATAAATTTGATTGATGCTTCCTGCATTTACAGTGGCGCTTCCTACCTCAGCCCATGAAGATCTTAATTTTGCATAATTAATAAATTTAGGCATTTTAACCACATCCGATAAAATAAAGCTACCTCCAATGGAAGGATACAAGATGGAATTAAATCCTGGATTCAATACAGAAAACCAATCATTTCTGGCGGTCATGGTTAAGAAGAAAACATTCTTATAATCCACATTCGCTTCACTAAATACAGAGTTGGTTCCATCAGATGCAATCCCTGCTAATGAAAGTGAACTTGAATTGGCTAAATCTCTATTCACTAAATTGGTGATGCTGTATAAATTAGGCACAATCCATTGTGTACCATTTGCAGTATTACTACTATATGTGTTTTTTTCTTGATTGGCACCTGCCATTAAATTCAAACCAATGCGATCACCCCAATATCTATCATTATAATTGATGATGGCTTGGAAAGTAGTTTTATCAGATTGTTCTTTTCCTGATCGGTAATATCCTAATGGTGTAAAAGCACTTGTCATTGGAACATAGTTTGATTCTGTATAATAAATAGAGTTTCTAGCTACAGTTCCTTTGATGAATAAGTTTTTTAATAAATTAATTTGAACACTTGTTCTTCCAATTAATCTTTGTTGATCATCTTGATTGTGTACTTGATAAGCTAAGTAATATGGATTCACCGCAGCAGGTACTGGATTCCATTCTAATTCTCTTCCTGTTACCGAATTAATACCTGGACGTGTTGGATCATTGCCTCTCATGTTTCTCACATCTACCACATTGGCTGCTAAGTAGACAGGCCATGCAGCATTTAACTCAGCATAACCTACATTGGGACGATTCAGCCCTTTTACGACGTTGTATTGAACACTTGACTCCACTGTAATGAAATCATTTTTTCCCATCTTAGCCCTCATATTTAAGTTAATCGTTTTTCTGAAGAATTCAGAATTGGGTTGTTGATCTTGAGCGCGTAAATCACTTAAAGATAATCTCATTAATAATTTAGAAGTTCCTGTACTTAATGAAATACTATTTAATATGTTTTGACTTGGTTGATAGAAATTTAAAATATTTTGTTTCACATTAACAGGAGAATAAGCTCTTGCTACACCATCAAATTGCATAACACTTGTTCCATCCATTTTTGCTCCATAGGATAAACGGCCAGAACTTAAAGCAGCTGCTGCAGTTGCTGGTTTTACCCCATCATTACCTTGACCATATTCGTATTGGAAATTAGGAAAGATGTAGGGTGTCCCTTGATTCATATCTGTTGTAAATTCAATTCCAATTCCTTTTTGAATATTTCCTTTTTTAGTAGTGATTAATACTACCCCGTTTGCAGCTTGACTACCATAAAGGGCAGCAGCAGCACCTCCTTTTAAAACGGAGATAGAGGCAATATCATCAGGGTTAATACTTGAAATTCCATCTCCTCTATCTACATTCAATTGAGTTGAGGAAGTAACAGGACCCCGATTTTGGTTATCAATCGGCATCCCATCCACTACATAAAGTGGTTGTTGATTACCATTTAAAGAAGTATTACCTCTTATGACAACTCTACTAGATCCACCAGCACCAGAATTGGATTGAACGGCATCAACACCGGCAATTTTTCCTGATAAGGCACTCGCAATGTTATTCATACGGCCTTCTGTAAAATCTTTACCTCCCACTTCTTGCACAGAATAACCCAATCCTCTTTTAGATTTACTCACGCCAAAGGCGGTAACGACCACTTCACTTAGAGAAGCATTTACTTCAGCTAGTTTGACTGTAATATTATTTTTTCCAGTCGTATTAACTTCTTGTGTACCATAACCTACATATGAGAATACTAATACTTCTACATCAGTTATATTGATTGAAAAAGATCCAGTAGCATCGGTCGTTGTACCAATTTGAGTACCCTTAATGGTGACACTCACGCCTGCCAAGGATTCTCCTTTTGTATCTTGCACCTTACCTGTTACCACATGCGCAGCATTAACGGCAGCATCCTTCATCAAACTTGGCGTACTTGCTGGTGTAGGTTGACTATTAATAGACGTCATCGTTGTAATCAAAGGAATTAGCGCATTCTTTTTTTCCTTTTCTGCCTTTTTTAATATGATGGTATTTTCAATTATAGCAAAAGTGATGGGCTGATCTTTCAAGGCTTCCTCTAATACTTTTTTGAAATACTCATTTTTAGCAATGATCGTTACCGGCTTAGTATCTTTCATTAATCTAGCATTGTATAAGAAATCATATCCCGTCTGAGATCTTATTTCAATGATAATTTTTTCAATACTTGAATTGGTTTCATTTAAAGTAACAAACTGATTTATATTTTCAGCTTGCGCCCTAACAGCGGCCGTGACGAAAATAAAAAATGCTAAAGCAGACACTTTCAACAAAAATTTTGAATGTTGTAAGTTAATCACTTCAGCAACTTCATTAAACAACTGGTGCCCCCAATTCTTTAATGCATGTAGTAGGACTTTTTTCATTTGTTGGAGATTTATATTTTTACGAGCCTTTAATAATTATTTTACTTCCATTTATTTCATAGTTTACAATTCCACTCAATTGTAACATTTTTAATACACTAGAAATTTTTACATTCCTAGAAATATAACCAGTAATATTTTCAGATTCCATATCGTCATTATATTCAATTTCAACATTATACCATCTTTCCAGCTCATTTACTACATCCTTAATATTGGTATTTTTAAATAAGAAATATCCTTCTTTCCAAGCAATGGCTTGACCTTGATCCGCTACTAAAATTTTCGTAACTACATCCCCTTTTTTGATCACTGCTTGTTGACCTGGTTGTAAAATTTTTGCGTTTGAATTTGATTTCTCGTTGATAATTTTTACTGAGCCTTCTAATAAAGTTGTTTTGCTATATTCTTCATTATCATAGGAATTAATATTAAAATGAGTGCCTAATACTTCTACAATTTGATTGTTAGAATAAACATAGAAAGGAATACGTTGCTTATGAGCATCTACTTTTTTTGCAATCTCGAAATAGGCTTCTCCTGTAAATGAAACCTTTCTCAATTTTTCATCAAAATGAATAGGATATTTAAGCGTAGAAGCTGCATTTAATACCACCAAACTACCATCTGGTAAAATGACTTTGAATTTTCCGCCCATGGGCGTTGAGATGATATTGTACTTATTTAAATCATTGGGTAATAACTTATCTGTATTTTTTATTTTGTAAACCAACTCCCCTTTTTCGGTTTTCATAATACTGACACCACTCTCTTGGGCAATCTCACCATACGAAGCTTCATCTAAAATAATTTTTGAATTATTGCCTAAAGTTAAAATGGCAATGTTTTTTGCTGGCTGTTTGTCTTCGATATTAACTGATACAATGGCTTCTGGCAAATTGGATCTACTCGCTAATGAACTACGGTAAAAATAGACTGTAGTTGAAAATAAAAATAATAGCAAAATAGAGGCGGCAATTTGTAGATAAGGTATGCGGCGAAGCTTAGTTTCGTTTTTCACCTGCTCCTTAATGCCAAATTGGATATAATTGAAAATTTTATCCTCTAATTTGTCTATATTTTCAATAGACTTGGAAGCTTTAATGTCATTAGAATTTTCCTCAAAAAATTCATCTAATTTTTGCTTTTCCTTTGCATTAGATTGATTTTTTAAGTGCCTATCTAATATTATAAGAATTGATTTTTTATCCAAAATATAGTTTTTCTACATTCTAAGAGTAAAAAAAAGGGGGTATCCCCTAGTTCAAAGTAAAAAAAATTGAAAAAAAGAAATTAAAGGCTGTTTTTTAAAACCCCTAATGCCTTACCAATATGATTTTCAAC
Source organism: Chitinophagia bacterium (assembly GCA_037129315.1). Classification (GTDB taxonomy): domain Bacteria; phylum Bacteroidota; class Bacteroidia; order Chitinophagales; family Chitinophagaceae; genus Sediminibacterium. The sequence goes on from JBAXVC010000009.1 coordinate 21,619, forward strand.
TGTTTTTGAAGATATTTTGAGTTTTTCTGCAATTTCTTTATGTGAAAATTGGTCCTCCCTACTTAGTACAAATATGGCTTGGCATTTCACAGATAATTGAGATATAAGTTGTTGTGTATGAGCTAAAAATTCCTTGTATTCAATCAGCTCCTGTGCATTATATGATTTATCTGCTTGAAGCACCTCAGGCATATCCATATCGGCAATTCTGTTTCGAATCACTCTAAAAACTTCATGTTTAATGGAAGCAGTTAAATATGCATTCAAGGAGACTGTTACTAAAATAGTGTTCCGTTTGTTCCACAATTGAATAAATAAATCTTGAATGATATCTTCGGATGCTTGTCTATCCTTTAAGATGGAAAAGGCCGTCATATATAGGTTTTTCCAGTATTTCTTATATATTATTTCAAACGCTTGCGTATCATTTTCACGCAAACGATTTAAAAGTTCAACATCAATATGATTTACATTTAAATTCATAAAATGAATAATCAAAAATAAATATACATCAATTTCATTATATAGTTACCCGAAAATTATAAACCTAATTTAATTGAAATTGTATACAATACACAATAAATGAATGAAAATTATTTCTTAGATTTACTAACCGATAAAAGAGTCCTAATTTAAATATTTATGCAAATAAAAAAATCCCCCTTCGTATTGATTGCCACAATGAGTTTATTTTTAACGAGTTGCGTGAACTTTATGAGTGAAAAAAACGGAGGCTTAATCATGCCTGATGGCTTTGAAGCTGTTGTAGTGGTAGATAGTCTTCCAGGCAAGGCAAGACATTTAGCAGTGAATGATAATGGTGATATATATGTAAAGGCAAATCGATTTATAGAGGGCGGAATGAATTACGTTTTAAGAGATGAAAATAAAGATGGCCGTGCAGATATTATTAAAAATTTTGGCCCAATAAAAAGAGAAGGATCCTATGCTACTAGTATGCGTATACATAATGGGTATTTATATACTAGTTCCGAAATGTTAGTATATCGCTATAAACTTGACAGCAAATTTATGGTACCACAAGGACCCCCAGAATTTATTGTTATAGATAGTGGTAGACGAAGAGAACATGATGGAAAGCCTTTAGCATTTGATGGCAAAGGACATATTTTTGTCCCCTTTGGCGCTCCATCTGATGCATGTCAAGTTGAAAATAGATTACCTGGCTCGCCTGGTATGAACCCATGTCCTATTTTAGATTCCAATGGAGGCGTATGGATGTTTGATGAAAATAAATTAAATCAATTCAGAACAAGAGATGGTATAAAAGTGGCTACAGGTTTAAGAAGTTTAGTAGCAATGACATGGAACACACAAGATAATACTTTGTATTGCGTAGGACATGGTAGAGATGGCTTAGTCAATACTTGGCCTCAATTTTACAATGAATGGCAAAGTTCTTTATTACCTTCTGAAGCATTTTATAAACTAAAACCAGGTGCGAATGCTGGTTGGCCGTATTATTACTTTGACCAACTAAAAGGTAAAGTAATGCGTAATGCTGAATATGGCGGAAATGGAATTATTGAAAATACAGATACGACCATCGAAACACCCATAGTTGGATTTCCAGGTCATTTCGCACCCAATGATTTATTATTTTATACTGGAGATCAATTCCCAGCACGTTATAAAAATGGTGCATTTATCGCATTTCATGGATCTACTATTCGTGCCCCTTATCCGCAAGCTGGATATATTGTAGCTTTTGTCCCATTTGTAAATGCTAAACCACAAAAATGGGAAGTATTCGCTGATGGATTTACAGGAAGAGACACTTTAGTAAATACTAGAGATTCTAAATACCGCCCGATGGGATTGTCACAAGGCCCTGATGGATCCTTATATATTTCAGAATCAGAAAAAGGAAAAATTTGGCGCATAAAATTCACTGGTAAAAAAGAAGAATTTACCCAAAAGAATTTAGCAAAGATGGTAGAAAGAGAAAACAGAACGTATGTTAAAAATCCAGATCCTATTGTAGATAATTTAGAAAGAGGAAAAGTGGCAATTGGTGGTGAAAAATTATATCAAACCAACTGTCGTGCCTGTCACCAAAAAGATGGACAGGGTGATGGAACAAGATTCCCTTCTATTGCAGGATCTGATTGGGTAAACGGAAACAAGGATACATTGATTGCTGTATTACTTAGAGGATTAGAAGGTCCTATTAAAATTAACGGTCAACCTTTTGTTGGCATGATGCCAAAATTTGCACAATTACCAGATATAGAAATTGCTAATATTCTAAGTTATATAAGACACAATTTTGGAAACAAGGCAGATTCAGTAAACAAAACAGAAGTTGCTATTGTTCGTCAAAGACTAAGATTAATCAAGATGAAACAAATGCAACTTCTGGGATTGAAAAAAGAATAAATTTATTTTACATAGATGGGGTTGGCAAGTCCGTTTAAATCATAAACAACTTTGCCGCCCTTGATGGTTACTTCACATTCAAATTTTTCAGTGCCTTTTAATTTGAATCCGGTTTTATCATAAAAACCAAAGTTTCCTTTTCTAATATTGAGTACTGCAATATCTGCTTCAGATCCAACCGATAAATTACCAAGAAGAGGTCTATTAATTACTTGCGCTGGAGTCCATGTACTTGCTTTAATTACTTCGGTTAATGACATGCCCATATTCACAAATTTAGACATGACACTTAATTCATCTTTCATTGAAGTGTTCATGCTTCCCGTATGCAGATCGGTACTAATGGTATTAGGATATAAACCCGCTTTTAAAGCAGGAATCGCTTGAGAATAATTAAAACTTGCTCCGCCATAACCAACATCAAAAATAATTCCTCTTTTTTGCGCTTCTAATACAAAAGGCTTTAAAGTATTTGTTTGTGCATCTACAATTTCCTCTCTAGCGCCCCCCAATGCTGCATAAGCATGCGTGTAAATATCACCTGGTCTTAGATGCTTGAAAAATAAATCTTGTATAGGCAAATTGGGCTTAGATCCACCAAAATCAATAATCACAGGCAGCCCTGCTAAATTTCCAGCTTCTACTACTCTATCCGTGGGCGTCCAATCTTCACCATTAAAATGTGCTAATTTAAATCCAACAATGTAATCCTTATATTGCTTTGCAGCACTTGCTGCGAATTTTGGATTCATCTCTGCTAAATCTTGCTCATAATTTCCTCCGCGCATTCCTTCACCCACAATATTTAAAAAAGAAAGTACCCTTGTTTGAGAAACGTCAATTACATTTTTTTTGAAAGTTGCAAAACTTTTCCAACCTGCACCTCCACAATCCACAACAGTGGTTAATCCAACTCTGAATGTATAACCATCCGGCATTAAAGCACTTAATCCATCACTTAAATAATGATCTCCTTGCGTACCCGCAAACACATGTGCATGTAAATCAATTAAACCAGGCGTAACTATTAGGCCAGTTGCATCCACCACTTGTTTTGCATCTTTGGCATTTAAATTTTTATCTACTTTAAAAATTTTACCTTCCTTAATAGCGATATCGATAACGCCATCAATGCCGTTTTTAGCATCAATGACACGGCCGCCTTTAACTAGAATATCGTAAAGAAATACAGGATTTTGTGCTTGAAGTTGCAAGCAGCTTACCAATGAAACAAGTAATAAATAATACAGTTTTTTCATATAATTATTTTTTAAAAAATGATAAACAAACCTTTTTTGTAAATTAAGTTTAGCAAACAATTTTACATGTCTTTTACCCTATTACACTAAAATAGGGAAACTTTAGGGCATTCCATTTTAATTTATTTAAAAAAAGTGCATAAAATATACCTAAGCAATTACAAAATATGCGTTTTATTGATTAATTTTTGTTTCAAAATATAATCGTATTGCCATGAATTTTATTGCCACCTTATTGTTTAGCCATTTAGTTTCCTTTTTTCCTGCCGACACCAATCAATATCAATTGATTGTAGGTTCTTATACGCAAAAAGGAAATCCAGGAATTGAAGTATACTCAGTAAATGCTGTCACTGGTAAACCAACCTTGTTATATACAAAGGAAAATCAAAATGCCTCCTACTTAACTTTAGCCAACGAAGGCAAATTAATGTATGCCGTAACAGAAGCTTCCAAAGAACCTTCTTCTGTCACTTCTTATCAATTAAACAGTAATAATGAATTTGAAAAAATTAATAACTCATTTATAAAAGGATCAGGCCCTTGCTTTATAACTTACCGTCCCGAAAGTAAAACTGTTTATACAGCTAATTATAATTCAGGCAGTTTAAGCGTATTTAAAACAATGGATGGCGCCTTGCTTCCTATTGCTCAGGAAATTAAATACAATGGATCCAGTATTCTTAAATCGAGGCAAGAAGCTTCACATGCGCATAATGTGGTACTAAGTAACGATCATTCATATTTGTTAGTGACTGATTTAGGCAGCGATAAAATTTACCAACACAAAATTTATGCAGATGGCTTAGTGGATGAAAAATATACTGCCATTTCCATCACGGCAGGAAATGGACCAAGACATTTCGTATTTGATGCCACAGGGAAACATGGTTATTTAATAAGTGAGATGTCGGGTACAGTTGATGTTTTTTCAATTGAGGATAATAAATTCAATAAAGTACAAACCATTCTTGCCGACACCAGCAGCACAAAGGATCCCAAAGGAAGTGGCGATATTCATATTTCTCCAAGTGGCAAATGGCTTATTTCCACCAACAGGGTAACGAGCGATGAATTAACCATTTTTAAAATTGGCACAGATGGCTTACTTACTAAATCGTATCACCAACCGGTTGCAAAAAAACCACGCAATTTTAGTTTTGCCCCTTTAGGAAATTTTATTTTTGTAGCTAGCCAAACTGATGATAAAGTGCAAATTTTTTCCTTTGATGATGCGACAGGAAAATTAACAGACACATATCAAAACATGAATATCAAAACACCGGTTTGTTTGGTATTCTCTAATGAGCCCATGGAAGTGAATCCTGAAGAAAGATTAAAAAAATCAAATATTACTTTAATTCCAGTGGTCCCTCCTATCGCCAACTACGTAAAGCAAGTTCAAGTAGGAAAATTACTTTACTTATCAGGTCATGGTCCAGATAAACCAGGAGGTGGACAAATGTATGGCCATTTAGGAAAGGATGTGACCATTGAGGAAGGTCAAGCAGCAGCAAGACTTACTGGAATTTCTATGATTTCAACAATGAAAGCCTATTTAGGTGATTTAAATAAAGTAAAACGAATTGTAAAAGTACTTGGCTTAGTGAACTCGGAACCTACATTTGTACAACAGCCCCAAGTGATTAATGGATTTTCAAATTTAATGGTAGAAGTTTTTGGAGAAAGAGGTAAGCATGCAAGATCGGCCTTAGGCGTAGCTGCTTTACCTAATAATATCTCAGTAGAAATTGAAATGATTGTTGAACTTAAATAAATAAAAAATAAAAAAAATGAAAACTCAAAATCGTCGCTCCATCTTCAAAAAAATGTTTGCCGGCTTCCTTGGTATTTCCACTGCTAGTATTGCCGCCAATGCATCCACTACTCATTCTGCTGTTGACGCATCAGGAAAGGAAGTTTTTAATGTAACTACAGATCAAGATGTTCCACTTTTTTCAGGCGCTACCAAATTTGCAGGAATGGTTTTTGTAGCAGGCAAAGGTGCACACTTTGAAGGAGACATTAAAGCGCATACAGATCATGTTTTAAAGGAGTTGGAAAAGGAATTAATCAATGCTGGATCCTCTATGGAGAAAGTGTTGAAAGTAAATGTATACTTAGCGGACTTAGGCGACTATAAACAAATGAATGAAGTATTTAAAGGTCGTTTTGGTGCACATCCTCCAGTTAGAACAACCGTTGCCACTTATGGTGGGGTACCTGGAAATTCACTGGTTGAGATGGATTGTATTGCAATTGCAAACTAAATTTTGGTTTTATAATTAAAAAAATATTAAAATAAATAACATGAAACGCAGAGACCTCTTAAAATATATTTCAATCACCCCACTTGCAGGTGCCTCCATTGTTGGTGGAATCACAAGTGCGAATGCTACACCTTTAGCAGTAGCTGCAGGTCGTGATTTGTTTGCTGAATTGGGTGTACGCACTTTTATTAATGCAGCTGGAACCTATACTGCAATGACTGCAACATTGATGCGTCCAGCCACAGTAGAAGCAATCAGACAAGCCTCCCATAAATTTTGTATGTTAGATGAAATACAAGATAAAGTGGGCGAAAGATTGGCTGAAATCACCAAAGCAGAATCAGTGGTGGTAACAAGCGGTGCATTTTCCGCTTTAACTTTAGGAATGGCAGGTATATTAACTGGATTAGACCCTGTCAAAGTAAGACAGCTTCCTAAATTAGAAGGCACTGGAATGAAAACAGAAGTGATTTGTCAAAAAGCACATGCCATTGGATATAATCAAGCCTTAACCAATACGGGTGTTAAAGTGATCATGATTGAAACAGTTGAAGAATTAAAAAACGCAATCAATAAAAATACAGCATCAATGCACTTTCTTCATGTGCAATCTGACAAAGGTAAAATTCAACATGAAGAGTGGGTCGCTATTGGAAAGCAGTATGGCATTCCTACAAGTATTGATATTGCAGCAGATGTTCCACCAGTAAGCAACTTATGGCGCTTCAATGAAATGGGATTTGATTTTGTTGCTATTTCGGGCGGTAAAGCATTAAGAGGACCTCAAAGCGCTGGTTTGTTAATGGGAAAAAAAGATTTAATTAAAGCAGCTCGATTATCCATGCCTCCTCGCGGCGAAACAATTGGTCGTGGAATGAAAGTGAACAAAGAAGAAATTTTAGGAATGCTAGTTGCAGTTGAGGAATTTGTAAAAATTGACCATGATGCTGAAGCACTTGTATTTTTAGAAAGAATTAAAAAAATACAAGCAGCGGCAATGTCTGTTCCTGGCGTAAGCACTACTATTACAACACCAGTTTTAGGTAATGTGACTCCTACATTGAATATTACTTTTGATTACAGTAAAATTAGCAAAACAGGCGAAGCCATGAAACTTGAGTTACGCAATGGCAGCCCATCTATTGAAGTGGTTGGTGGTAAAGATAATATTGGTATTACTGCATGGTCTTTACAAGAAGGGGAAGATAAAATTGTTGCTAAAAGATTAAAAGAAGTATTAGAAGGTGCTAAGGTTTAAATTAAAAATAAATATGAAAAAAATAGGATTGCTTTTATTGTTGTCAAGTTGTTTTTATTTTGCCCAAGCTCAATTATTCCCTAAATCGGAATTAGAATATTTAACATCACAATGGAAAGGCGAAAGATTTGAAGATGGTCGCCCTAAAATTAGCGATGCATTAATTGCTCGTGCGAAAAAAATTGGTATTGAGGAAGCTTGGCAGGTTTTACATAATGAAGGATACAACAATCAATTTGAAGGGAATTGGAAAATGGTACATGAGGATGTTCCTGTTGTAGGAAGAGCTGTCACAGCTAAGTACAGCCCTACTCGACCTGACATTGAAGCGCTGATTAAAGAGCGTGGAAAAAAAGAAGGACGAAAAGGGAATACCAATTCTTGGCCTATTGAAATTCTTCAAAAGGGTGATGTGTATGTTGCCGAATCATTTGGAAAAATTGCACAAGGCACTTTAGTAGGCGATAACTTAAGTACATCTATTTTTAATAAAACAGGTAATGGTGTCATCTTTGATGGTTCTGCTAGAGACTTGTCAGGATTAGAACAAATCAAAGGTTTCAATGCCTATGTAAGGGATTTTCATCCCTCCTTTTTAGAGGAAGTAGTACTCATTGGATTAAATGGCCCTATTCGAATTGGTGCTGCTATTGTAATGCCCGGTGATTTAGTATTATCTGAAAGAGAAGGCGTCTTATTTATCCCAGCTCATATGGCTGAAAAAGTAGTCGCTACTTCGGAGTTTATTTCTGTTAGAGATCGCTTTTCAAAAGATGTTTTAAAATCAGGTAAATACAATGCGGGTCAAATTGACAACCAATGGACAGAAGAAATAAAAACTTCATTTTTAAATTGGATTAGTGCACACCCCAATGAACCCGTTATTACAAAAGAAGCGCTCGAAAAGTTTTTAGAAAAAAGGACTTGGTAAGCACACTTAATTAAAATATCAAATGAAAAATTACAAACCATTTTTAGTTATTTCCTTAATATTATTTTCGTTATCAGGTATTCTATACCTTTTGCACATCACTGATTATTTAGGATTGATTGTATCACTAGGATTTTTATCCTTAAGTTTAGGAGTTAAAGGAACCGAAACTTTACAAGGATTAAGTTTCACAATGGTTATACTTGCATGTGTATGTATCACTTTAAATTATCCTCAGTATTTTTTACAAGTAGGTAATTTTAAATTAAAAGGATTAATCACTCCATTGATCCAAATTATAATGTTTGGAATGGGAACTGAAATTGGATTAAAAGATTTTAAAAGAGTGGCCGAACAACCAAAGGCAGTAATCATTGGACTCACAGGACACTTTACATTTATGCCTTTAATGGGTTTCGCCTTGGCTAAGTTATTTCATTTTGAACCCGAGATTGCTGCAGGAATTGTATTGATAGGTTCCATGCCATGTGGACTCGCCTCCAATGTGATGTCCTATTTAGCTAAAGCCAATTTAGCATTATCTGTTACCCTTACTAGTGTCAGCACCATCCTTGCTACTTTTTTAACCCCTTTCTTAATGAAAGTTTTAGGAGGACAGTTTATTGAAATCAAGGCAACGGACATGTTTATTCATATCTTACAAATAGTGATTGTTCCGATTGCTTTAGGATTATTATTCAATCGATATATCAAAGGGAAAACCACTTGGCTTGATAAATTAATGCCATCGGTATCCATGTTTGGAATTGCCACCATCATCATTGTTATCACTGCAGCTGGTAGTAAAAGTTTATTAACCATTGGACCCATACTAATATTAGCCTCCTTTATTCATAATACATCGGGCTATTTATTTGGATATTGGATTGGAAGATTATTTAGATTGGGTGAAAGAGACAGTCGTACTATAGCTATTGAAGTAGGTATGCAAAATGGAGGCTTAGCATCGGGACTTGCAGAAAAACTAGGTAAAGCAGCAACCATGGGATTAGCACCTGCCGTTTTTGGACCCTTTATGAATATTACAGGTTCTATCCTTGCTTCTTATTGGCATAAAAAAACGCCTAAGGATTAAAATAAATATTTGAAACTAGCTAATATAAAAAAAGCGTCCCAATAAATCGGAACGCTTTTTTTATGTTACTTATTGTTTAGTTAAATTGAATCACACCATATTTATCAAACTCATGGAAACTTGCAATTACAGGAGACCAGGCCCACTTTATCATTTTCCCCGCATCATAATCTAATCTATAAAAATTAGCATTCCAACAAACCCCTTTATCGAGTTTAGTATTTTGTAGAGGAGCAAATAAGGAGATAGGAAAAAATAATTCTGCCGACCATTTATACATTTCATTATTCACTTGATGTACCATCACTTTTTTAGTCACTTTTCGTTTGCCATCATAATGCCAAGGTGCCCAGCCTAATGCTTTTGTATCCAAATGAGGTACTAAAAGCACCAATTCCGCATTCAATGCATTTACTTCATACTCTAAGTAAATAGGTGTCTTAGGCTCTGGATGAAAAAAAACTTCAAATACATCGGCAGTGTACAAGTTTTCAAAATCTTTGGTAAAAGAAGAAGTTACTTTTTTATCATTGCCTGTAAAAAAAACATAGATACCTGCATCGGAATATAATATTTTAAATTTTGTATCATAATTACGGATACCTGAATCCAGTTGTATTAATGAAACCCATTGAGCCGCTTCCCATAGTTTATTGGTCCCTGCCCCGTCCAATTCAAAATCAATTGTTTTATTTATCTTAATGGTATCCCTTAAAATAAAGGCTTGGGCATTTTGAAAAATCAAAAAGCCGATCATCAAAAAAAGTAATTTTTTCATTTTATATCGATTAGTATGTATAAAATAACACCTATTCTGTGCTCTCAACTATCGTTCCATAATCTACTAACAACTCTTGCCCTTCCTTAATATCAACTAGTGCTTCAAATTGTTCCCCTTCATTTAAAGAAATAACATTGGGTGTATCTGAATGATTCAAATAAATAACCAAGTCCACTAATTTAAACCCATATTCTGGAATAAAATAATTATTGTCATCAAACAAACAATGATTTTCGATCAAATCCCTTGAATGTTTAGGCAATGCATCTACCTCCTCCTTACTTACTTGTATCCAATCACCAAACCCTTCTGAAAAAATATTTTTTGTTCCTTTTGGAATGTCCCTAATGGCAAATACACCAATACCATGCAATGGAGATGGCTTAATCATCACATATGTTTGTGATTGCAGTTGTTTTAAAAGAACTTCTTTTTTCATATTATATTTTGTTCAGCTAATTTTTGTTGACAATCTAATAAGGATTCCTCCCAATGAGGAATCAATATACCTAGTTCCTGCTCAATTTTTTGTGTATCTAATACCGAATAAGCAGGACGCGCAGCTGGTGTTGGAAATTGTTTTGTATTAATGGAATGTAATTCGCAACTTAATCCTGCATTTTGTTTTATTTGTTGCGCAAATTCAAACCAACTAGTGACCCCTTGATTCGCATAATGATAAATACCTTTTAATGATTTCCCTTCCTGTATCGCAACAATCATTTGCATTGTGGCCTTGGCTAAATCATGAGCATAAGTAGGGCGGCCTATTTGATCTGATACAATATTTAAACTTTCTCTTTCCTTCATCAATCGATACATTGTTTTAACAAAATTATTTCCATGACTACTAAATACCCATGAAGTACGAATAATGAGGATATTGGGATTTATCTCTAATGCTAAAACTTCACCATTGGCTTTTGTTTCACCATAAAAATTAACTGGCTCTCTTTTAGTTTCGGTTAAATAAGGAATTTTAGCCAAGCCATTAAATACATAATCAGTAGAAAAAGTAATCAATAGTATATCATGTAGCTTAGCCACTCTAGCCAATTCAGCTACTGCCGTAGTATTCACCAATATCGCTAAATCTTTTTCAGTTTCGGCTTTATCTACTGCAGTATAGGCTGCTGTATTTATTATAATATGTGGCGCTATTTCCTGAAGCAAGGATTCAAATATGGCAGGCTTTGATAAATCAAAAATGGATTTATCTGCAAAAATAAATTCAAAGGAAGGATACTGTACAGCTAATTGTGACAATGACCAGCCCAATTGCCCATTCGCTCCTGTTACTAAAATTTTTTTGATACCCATATTATAAAATTAAAGTCAGCGAGTTGATTTTTTTATTTTGAAATGAATTCCTTAGGCAATTTGGTCCATTCACTCGAAGGCAATGATTTAAAATAATCGTATGTCTTTTTCAAACCTTCTGCTCGATCTACTTTTGGCTCCCATCCCAATAAGGATTTAGCTTTTGTGATATCGGGTTGGCGTTGCTTAGGATCGTCCACTGGAAGTGGCTTGTAAATAATTTTTACACTTGAACCTGTTAATTTTAATACTTCTTCTGCAAAATCCTTTAAACTTATTTCGTTTGGATTACCAATATTTACTGGACTTGAATAATCACTGAGCAATAATCTATAAATGCCTTCTACTAAATCATCTACATAACAAAAACTTCGTGTTTGTGATCCGTCCCCAAATACGGTCATATCCTCTCCTCTTAATGCTTGACCAATAAATGCGGGTAGTGCTCGGCCATCGTTAAGTCGCATCCTTGGACCATAGGTATTAAAGATGCGGATGATTCTCGTTTCGACATGATGAAAAGTATGATACGCCATGGTGATGCTTTCCATATAACGCTTAGCTTCATCGTAAACGCCCCTTGGCCCCACTGGATTCACATTACCCCAATACTCCTCGGTTTGTGGATGCACTAATGGATCACCGTATACTTCGCTGGTACTTGCCACCAATATGCGTGCTTTTTTATCTTTAGCTAAGCCCAAACAATTATGTGTACCCAATGCTCCTACTTTTAAAGTTTGAATGGGTATTTTTAAATAATCAATGGGGCTTGCAGGTGATGCAAAATGTAAAATATAATTTAACTCGCCTTCTATTTCAATAAATTTAGTAACATCATGAAGTACAAACTCAAAATTTTCATTGGACATTAAATGCTCAATGTTTTTCATGTCACCTGTAATCAAATTATCCATTGCAATGACTTTAAAGCCTTCACGAACAAATCGATCACATAAATGAGATCCCAAGAATCCTGCAGCACCCGTAATTAAAATTCTTTTTTGACTCATTAATTTTTATTTATACTTTGATTATAAGTTATCAACTTGCTTATTTTAAAATCGTCCAATACTTTCATAATAATAGCCCATCTCTTTCATCTTAGCTACTTCAAATAAGTTTCGACCATCAAAAATGACTTTACTAGTTAAATCCATTTCAATCAAATCAAAGTCGGGTGTCCTAAATTCACTCCACTCAGTTGCAATCACTAAAGCATCAGCCCCTTTCAATGCTGCATATTGATTGGCAGCGTATTCAATTTTATCTCCAATTTTATTTTTCACATTTGGCATGGCTTCCGGATCATATGCAGTAACTGTAGCACCTGCTTTTAAAAAAGCGTCAATCATATCTAAAGCAGGAGCATCTCTTATATCATCAGTATTAGGTTTAAAAGCCAATCCCCACAAAGCAATTTTTTTCCCTTGCAGCTGATGATTAAAATAGTTGTTTACCTTTTTTACTAAATGTAATTTTTGTAATGCATTCACCTTTTCAACAGCTTTTAATATTTCAAAGTCGTAGTCTACTTCGGTTGCCGATTTTACCAATGCTTGCACATCTTTAGGGAAACAACTACCACCATATCCAATGCCAGGAAATAAAAAGCGTTTTCCAATACGATCATCACTTCCTATACCTCTGCGCACCATATCCACATCTGCACCCATACGCTCACACAATTGTGCAATCTCATTCATGAAAGATATCTTGGTGGCTAAAAAACTATTGGCAGCATATTTTGTTAATTCAGAACTGCGTTCATCCATATAAATTACTGGATTGCCTTGTCTTACATAAGGTGCATATAATTCGCTCATTAATTTTTTTGCTCGTTCCGATGTTGTACCTACCACTACCCTATCTGGTTTCATAAAATCATCCACCGCAACACCCTCTCTTAAAAATTCAGGATTACTCACCACATCAAATTCACCTTTATAATTTTTTTCGATGGCTGCTCTTACTTTATCAGCCGTTCCCACAGGAACGGTACTCTTGTTCACTATTACTTTATAATCCTTCATCAACTTACCAATCTGATCCGCTACGCCTAATACATATTTTAAATCAGCAGACCCATCTGCGCCTGGTGGTGTTGGTAAAGCAAGAAAAATAATATCAGATTGATCTAGCACTTCTTCCAATTGGGTCGTAAATACCAAACGCCCTTCCTTTGTATTTCTTAAAAATATTTTTTCTAATCCTGGTTCATAAATAGTAATTTGCCCTGATGCTAATTTATCTACCTTGTTTTTATCAATATCGACACAAGTCACTTTGTTCCCCGTTTCTGCAAAACAAGTTCCTGTCACTAATCCTACATACCCTGTTCCAATCACTGTAATTTTCATCTAATTAATTTTATGAATTAAAAAACGATTTAATACCTGCTACAATATACGCCAATTGCGTTTCATCCATTTCGGTATGTACAGGGAGGGAACATACCACGGGTGTTAACGCATTTGTAATAGGCAAATCCAACAGCTCATTTTTATGAGCTCCAAACATTTTTTGTAAATGGCCTGGCACTGGATAATAGATCATGCAAGGAATTTCCATATCCGCTAAATGTTTTATCAATTTTTCACGATCTACCCCAATCAGTTGCATCGTATATTGATGATATACATGTGTGCTGTAATTTTTTACACCTGGGGTCATTATTTGTTTCAAGTCCGAAAAAGCTTGATTATAATACTCTGCTACTTTTTGACGCGCTGCATTATAAGCATCTAATTTTTGCAATTTAATATTTAAAATAGCCGCTTGAATTGAATCTAATCTTGAATTACATCCAACTACATCGTGATAGTAACGAGCAGATTGTCCGTGATTGGCAATCATCGTCATCTTATCGGCCAAGGATTTATCATTTGTAAATAAAGCACCGCCATCTCCAAATGCGCCAAGGTTTTTACTTGGATAAAACGAAGTGGCTCCAATATGCCCCATGGTACCCGTTTTTTTAGTTACTCCATTTGAAAAAGTATAATCGCATCCAATGGCTTGTGCATTGTCTTCAATTACATAAATATGATGAAGTGCTGCAATTTCTAAAATTTCTTCCATCGGTGCAGCTTGTCCATATAAATGAACAGGGACAATTACTTTTGTTTTTGGTGATATTGCTTTTTTTAGAGAATCAATATCCATACAATAAGTAATAGGATCCACATCCACAAAAACAGGCGTTAATCCTAATAAAGCAACCACTTCGGTTGTGGCAATATAAGTAAAGGAAGGAGTGATGACTTCGTCACCTGGTTTTAAATCCAAAGCCATCATGGCAATTTGCAAAGCATCTGTTCCATTTGCACAAGGCACTACATGTGCCACATTTAAATAATTGGCTAAATGTTGGCTAAATTCTTGTACCGCTTTCCCATTAATATAAGAGGCGGAGTCTAATACAGACTGAATGGCTTCATCCACCTCTTTTTTTATCGCCAGATACTGATTTTTTGTATCTACCATTTGAATTTTTCGCATCAATTCCATTTTTGCAAAAATACTATAAAAAGGGTAAAAAGGCCTATCTAGAGCAATAACTAAATCCCCTAGGCGCTAATACAAAATAAATGTCCTTTTATATGGCAAATTTTATTGATTTTTGCTTGATAGAAGTCAACTATGGGATTATACAATCTATTTTTACTGTGCTACCCTTTCCTTGCCAAATGCATGGCCCCTTTTAATGCCAAAGCAAAACAATGGACTTTAGGGCAGGATAAGGTATGGCAAGAAATAGACTTATGCGCACAAAAAATGCAAAAACCTATTATTTGGGTGCATTGCGCCTCCTATGGTGAATTTGAACAAGGCTTACCTATTATTGAAAACATCAAGAAGCAATATCCTAACTATCAAATTTGGCTTACCTTTTTTTCACCCTCTGGATACTTACATCGTCAAAATGATCCTAGTGTTGATTTCATTACCTACCTACCAATGGATGGTGCTCAAAATGCAACACGTTTTTTTGATTTACTCCAACCCGAGTTAGTGATATTTGTTAAATATGAATTTTGGTTTTATTATTTAACCGAAGCGAAACGCAGAAATATTCCTACTATTTTAGTGGCTGCATTATTTAGGCCTAATCAATTATTTTTTAAATGGTATGGCGGATTTTACAAAAAGATGATTGACTTATTTCATGCTATTTTAGTACAAGATGAAAATTCAAAAAAACTCATCGCACCCATTGTTGCTGAAAATAAAATAGTAATTACTGGCGATACGCGTTTTGATCGGGTTTGGAGTACTGCACAAATACTAAAACCATTTGAGTGGTTGCATAAATTGAATCAAGATAAAATAATCATCGCTGGTAGTACTTGGGAAAAGGACCATATCTTATTGGCTAAATTAACCGAAAAATTTTCGCAATTTAATTGGATCATTGTGCCGCATCATGTGGACGCACCTTCCATTCAAAAATGCTTGAAACATTTTAACAATGCCACTACATTAACTTCCTTTATTCAATCCAATCAAAAATTTAATAACTCAAAAGTGATCGTTGTAGATCAAATGGGTTTGTTGCGTAGTCTTTATCAATATGCTTATGTAAGTTATATTGGTGGCGGATTTGATACCGAAGGCATACATAATGTTTTAGAACCTGCTGCATTTGGGAAGCCCGTCATTTGGGGGCCCAATGATGAAAAATACAGAGAAGCCATTGGACTTATTGACTTTGGTGGTGGATTTAAAATTCATGATGAAAATTCATTTAAACGAATTTTAAATTTATTAATGGAACAAGAAGATAAATATAATAAAGCAAGCACTGCTTCGGCAAACTTTATTCAACAAAATGCAGGTGCTACTCAAAAGACAATGCAGTTTATTCAGGAAAATCGCCTTTTAACCAATTGATCAAAACTTTTTACAATGGGCGAATCTTCGTCCCAATTATTTTTTTCTCTTAATTCTCGTCTGATATAAAATTGGGCTTCTGGAAATATCTTAAATGAATTTATCGTTTTAATTCCTGCTTCAAAGGACTTTTCATCTCCTCCAAATAAAGCCTCAATAAATTGGAACTTGTCATTGATGCCAATGGCTGATCGTAAATCCTTAATGGGCTCTAATACGATATGATCTATCACTTCCTTAACAGTGGTAGATAAAGCGACTGCAATTTCCAAGGGAGCAGGTATGGCTTCAGGCGGACTTACTGTCTCCACCGGGGTCTCAATATAGATTTGTTCTGGCAAGGGTTTAGTTATGGCTGTTTCCTCTAGCGCAGCTAATATTTGCTGGGCCGTTAATTTTAAAGATGAGATATCTGCATTTTGTTGCAAATCTTCCCTTAATTTATCCACCAAAGACCTTACTCTATCCATAGGAATGTTTACTTTTGAGGCAATAACTTTACCCTTGTTATTAAAACGAAGAAACCAATTTAATTATTGTCTATGTTTATTGAACAGAATTTAACTGGCGAGCGCAGAGGTTGGATTGAAGTGATTTGCGGTAGCATGTTTAGTGGCAAAACCGAAGAACTCATTCGTCGTCTCAAAAGAGCTAAAATTGCCAATTTAAAAATTGAAATATACAAGCCAGCGACTGATACGCGATATGATGTTACTAAAATTGTAAGTCATGATACTAATTCAATTGCATCTATACAAGTAGACCATTCATCGGCTATTATTGCATTGGCTCAGCATGCAGATGTCATTGGCATTGATGAAGCACAATTTTTTGACAATGGCATTGTAGATGTTTGTGAAACTTTAGTAATGCAAGGCAAAAGGGTCATAGTAGCTGGATTAGACATGGACTATTTGGGCAAACCTTTTGGGCCCATGCCAAATCTTTTATCAGTGGGTGATTTTATTACTAAGCTTCATGCCATTTGCGTACAATGCGGTCACTTAGCTAATATCTCCTATCGCACTAGTGATGAAGAAGGCACAGTGGTATTAGGCGAGAAAAATAATTACGAACCAAGATGTAGAGTATGCGCCTCCAAATAGTATATACCTTATTAAAAAAAGATGCCTTGCTAGAATTTAGACAGCAGCATACTTTTTTTGGTATTCTTTTATACATTGCTTCCACCACTTTTGTTATTTATTTAACTATGGGGCAACCAGATGATCATGTATGGAATGGTTTATTTTGGGTGACTCTTTTATTTATTTGTATCAACACCGTTGCTCGAAGTTTTTTACAAGAAAGCAGGGGCAGAATGCTTTATTTTTATACGATTGCAAGCCCTGTTCATTTTATTTTTTCAAAACTAATTTATAATAGTTTACTCATGATCATCATGAGTGGCCTTAGCTTGCTATTATTTACTTTACTATTAGGCAACCCATTACAACATGGTTTATTGTTTTTTGGCATTAGTTGCTTGGGTGGGATTAGCTTAAGTTTAGTGTTTAGTTTTTTAGCAGCGATTGCTTCTAAGGCGCAACAGCCATCCGCTATTATGGCGATACTTGGCTTCCCTTTAATTATTCCTCAATTAATGATTTTGATGAAAATCGCAAACATTGCATTTTCAGATGTGGTTCAAAATAGTTTACCAGAACTCGTATTGATCTTAATCGGATTTGATGTAATGATTATTGCATTGTCCTATATTCTTTTCCCTTTCCTTTGGAAGGAATAAGTTTTAAAAAGCTTAATTTATTAAAGCTTTTTAAAACTGCAAGTGGCGAACTGTTTGACCATTATTGATGAGCTGCTTCAATGAATCAATACCAATATTCAAATGTCTTTCGACAAACTCGGCAGTCACGATTGTATCGCTGGCTTCGGTTTTAACACCTTCAGGAATCATTGGAGAATCACTTACTAAAAGTAATGCTCCAGTTGGAATTTTATTATAAAAACCAACAGTGAAGATAGTAGCGGTTTCCATATCAATAGCGTATGCACGAATATCAGTGAGGTATTGTTTAAAAATATCATCATGTTCCCATACACGACGATTGGTTGTGTATACAGTACCCGTCCAATAATCTACACCGCTATCTCGTATTGTGGTTGAAATTGCTTTTTGTAATGCGAAGGCAGGCATCGCTGGTACTTCGGGTGGAAAATAATCATTTGAAGTTCCCTCTCCTCTTATTGCTGCAATAGGTAAAATTAAATCTCCAATTTTATTTCTCTTTTTTAATCCCCCGCATTTTCCTAAAAATAAAACAGCTTCGGGTTGTATTGCAGTTAATAAATCCATGATGGTGGCCGCACCAGGACTTCCCATTCCAAAATTAATAATAGTTATTCCTTCGGCAGTTGCGCATTGCATAGGTCGATCTTTACCAATGACTTCTACCTTATGCTTTTGAGCAAACATATTTACATAATGGCTAAAATTGGTTAATAAGATGTACTTGCCAAATTGTTCTAAGACCGCACCCGTGTATCTTGGCAACCAATTATCTACTATTTCTTGTTTCGATTTCATATTAAATATTTTTATCGATGTTCAATACTTCCCTAGGTTTCTGTCCTTATCTTTGAAGTATTACTATTTAAAATTACAAATTTTATCGCAATTCTTCATGCAAGCTTTGATTTACCCCTCCTATCCTTTTAAAATTCAACAGCAATCAGGCAAGGACCAAATATTTGATCCCTTTCGTAAAATATGGGTATTCCTCACTCCAGAGGAATGGGTAAGGCAAAATATACTTCAATATTTAGTGCAGGTTTGTCATTATCCTAACGCATTAATTGCAGTTGAGAAAACAATTCAATTAGGGGAATTAAAAAAACGATTTGATGTGGTCGTATTTAAAAATGAAAAGCCTTGGATGATTATTGAATGTAAAGAAGCCAAAGTTGAAATTGGTGAAAAAACACTGCAACAAATATTACAATACCAACAAGTACTTGAAGCAACCTATTTAATTATTACGAATGGGCATCAAACCCATGGAGCTGAAATTATTTCAGGACAATTGCAAACATTACAAGATTTCCCGAGCTATCTCTAAATTGTTTTTTTGCAAACTACTATGGGAAAATACCTAATTCAGCATAGGAAGTTCCTACTTTATTAATGGCACAAACATAAGCAGCAGTTCTCATATCAGGAATAGTAGGGTTTGCTTTCCAAATATCCATAATTTCTCTTGTGGCATTAATCATTGTTTCTTCTAATCCACTATGCACTAAATCAATTTCATCAGGTCCATGTGCAATGATATCCTTTTCGGATTCAGTAACTTTTTTACCTGTTAATTCTTCAATTTGATTTAGGATATTAATATTTGCATTTTCAGTAAATCTTTTTTCTAAACGACCATATCTTACATGGCTTAAATTTTTCAACCACTCAAAATACGATACTGTTACACCACCTGCATTTAAATACATATCTGGAATAACCAACACCCCTTTTTTAGATAAAATTTCATCAGCTTCAGGTGTCAATGGCCCATTGGCAGCTTCTCCAATAATTTTTGCCTTAATTTTTGGGGCGTTGTTTTTATCAATCACATTTTCTAATGCTGCTGGAATTAAAATATCACATTCCATTTCGAGAGCAGATGCACTATTTTCTATATTAGTAGCACCTGGAAAATTTAAAATACTTCCCGTTTTTTTACGATGTTGAAAAACTTCTTCTTCATTTAAGCCTGCTGCATTATGAATAGCACCTTCAAATTCAGCAATGGCAATAACTTTAGCACCATGTTCTCTGAAAAACTTAGCAGAAAAATAACCCACATTACCAAGGCCTTGTACAATCACATTTTTATCTTCTATACCAACCGATAATCCCAATTTTTTCATCTGATCCTCCATTAAACAAACTTCTCTTACTCCAAAAAATACGCCTAGTCCAGTAGCTTCTTTTCGACCTCTTACGCCTCCTAAAGAAATGGGCTTACCTGTCACACAACCTGCTGCATCTATCTCTCCTGGCTTTAATGATTGATATGTATCAACGATCCATGCCATTTCTCTTTCACCTGTTCCGTAATCGGGTGCTGGAACATCAATACCTGGACCTATAAAATTTTTCTTTACTAATTCAGAAGTATATCTTCTGGTTATTTTTTCTAATTCATAAGCACTCAAGCTACGAGGACTAATTTTAATCCCCCCTTTAGCACCTCCAAAAGGCACATTCACAATGGCACATTTATAAGTCATCAGTGCGGCCAATGCCATCACTTCATCTTGATTCACCGCCATGCTAAAACGAATACCTCCTTTACAAGGGGACTTGTGTTGTGAATGTTGCACACGATATGCTTCAATTACTTCAATATGTCCGTCGTCCATTTTCACTGGAAAACGCATACTATAAATACTATTACATGCTTTTATTTGATCTAATATCCCTTGCTCCCATGAAGTAAATTTAGATGCTTTATCAAAACTTTTTTCTACGCTTTCAAAGAAACTATATTCCTGATGGTTACTCATAATTTTGAATTTTTAATCATCCGTTTATTTGTGAAACAAGAAAAACAAAAAAATTAATCCTTTTCGCCGCGTTCAAGTTGACTTATCTTTTTATCAATAGATGCAACATAAATAAATAAGCCAGTAAGAATAATACTTACAATGGTCATTACTAAATAAATCTTACCGTCTCTTATCATTAAGTTGTCGGTATTATTTGCTGTCATGGCTTGTAAAATAGATATCATATCTTAAAATTTATTTTTTATAATTTATAAAAGTTCCTCTTTTTTTAATTTAAATTGTTGAACACGAATATGTATTGTGCTGATCCAAACGCCGAGTAAAGTCCATCCAATGACTGCTGGATAAAAAACAGTACGCATGTCCATGGTCATATCTTTTCCATTAATACCAGGATTCCCTTCACTACCTTGTCCACCAGGGTGTAAGGATTCTGTCAATCTTGGTAAAATCCATAATGTGGGGAATAGCATAAAAAAGGAGAAAATATTATACACTGCAGATAATCTAGCACGCTTTTCCATATCCAATAAACTACCTCTTAAAACAAAATACGCAAAGTAAATTAACAATGCTATAGCCGCTCCATTTTGCTTTGGATCACCTACCCATGGACTTCCCCATTGATAGTTCGCCCAAAATGCACCAGTAATGATTCCCAAAGTGCCAAACAATAATCCAATAGAAGCATAACTTGATGAATACACATCATGCACTGGGTTTGCAGTTCTTAAATATTTTATGGCATACACTAAGGAAACAAAAAATAAGATCATCATCCCAAACCACATGGGAACATGAAAAAACATATTGCGGATGGATTCTCGCATACGATCATCTAACTTAGGCACCTTCACAATAAAACCGTAGGTACAGGTGTACAACAAAAGAACAAAGGATAATACTTTCCACCATTTAGCTTTCAACATAGTTTAATTTGTTTTACCCAACACCCTCTAAAAACTAACAATTGTTTGCAAAGTTAGCACTTTCGTTCAAATTGCCCAATTTTAGATACAAATGTTGTTAAGGCAAAATTACTGCTAAAGTTGTACATTTGCGTCCATAATTTTCATGCCGTAACATGAAGCGAACTGCCCCGTAAGGCTGTAGTAAACTTAATGTGGCTATCACCAAAAATAGACACAAATGAAACTTTCTCAATTTAGGTACGACCTACCTTTAAATCTCATTGCTCAATATCCTACCAAGCGTAGAGAAGACAGCAGACTCCTAGTGGTTAACCGTCAAAACGGCCACATGGAAAACAGAACTTTCTCTGATTTATTAGAGTACTACGATGACAAAGATGTATTTGTAGTAAACAACACAAAAGTATTTCCAGCTCGTATGTATGGGCGTAAGGAAAAAACTGGCGCTAAGATTGAAGTTTTCTTATTAAGAGAATTAAATAAGCCCAATCGTTTATGGGATGTCATTGTTGATCCCGCAAGAAAAATTCGTGTAGGAAACAAATTGTATTTTGGCGAAAACGAAGAATTAGTAGCCGAAGTCATTGACAACACAACAAGCCGTGGCCGTACCATTCGTTTTTTATGGGAAGGTGACGACGAAGGTTTTAGAAAAATGTTAGAATTTTTAGGAGAGACTCCTTTACCTAAATACATTAAACGCAAGCCAGACGAAGAAGATAAAGAAAGATACCAAACCGTATATGCAAAATACGAAGGTGCTGTTGCTGCTCCTACTGCTGGATTGCACTTTAGTAAAGAATTAATTAAGCGTTCTGAAATTTTAGGAATTCGTTTTGCTGAAGTAACCTTACACACAGGATTAAGTACATTCAGACCCATTGAAGTGGAAGATTTAAGCAAACATAAAATGGATGCTGAATATTTCCGAATTGATGAAGAAGCTTGTAAAATTATTAATACCGCTAAGCAAAATGGTCGTCGTGTTTGCTCTATTGGAACAACGGCCATGCGCGCCATGGAAAGCAGTGTAACTGCACAAAGGTTATTAAAGCCTGCAGAAGGTTGGACAAATCATTTCATTCATCCTCCTTACAATTTTAATATTGCAGACAGCTTAGTGACCAATTTCCATTTACCTAAAACAAGTTTGTTAATTATGTCTTGTGCTTTTGCCGGATATGAATTAGCAATGGAAGCTTATAAAAAAGCAATTAAAGACAAATATCGTTTCTTTAGTTACGGAGATGCGCTCCTTTTCATTTAATAAATGTTTTGACTGATAATAAAAAGGGTCTCGATACATCGAGACCCTTTTTATTATCTTTAACACCCCCCATTTATAATTCAAACAGTCCCTTGTTGATTAATTGTAATGTTTTGGTTTTGTATTCACTTGGAATAAGCAATGAAATATTATGATGACTTCCTCCGTAACTTACCATAGTAACAGGCACTTCATCGATACTAGTAAATAGCTTTTGCAATACCGAATCTGTTTGTGCAATTTCATTTCCTACAATAGAAACGATGGTTTGATTTTTTTGCAATTCGACAGATGCAATATTATTAAGTTCAGAAATGATTTCATCTAAATGTAAATCACTATCAATGGTCACTGATACTGCTACCTCCGAGGTAGTAACCATATCAATCGGTGTTTTGTATTTTTCAAAAACTTCAAATATTTTTCTTAAAAATCCATATGCCAATAACATACGGCTACTCTTAATTTTAATCGCAATGATGCCATCCTTAGCTGCGACTGCTTTTACGCCAACACTTCCTGCCTCTTTTTTTATAACAGTTCCTGGAGCACTTGGCTGCATAGTGTTTAATAATTTCACAGGAATATTTTCCTGTTGCGCTGGCCAAATACAAGTAGGATGTAAAATTTTTGCACCGAAATAAGCTAACTCTGCTGCTTCATCAAAACTTAATTGCTCAATAGCGACTGTTTTATCAACCACCCTTGGATCATTATTATGCATGCCATCAATGTCAGTCCAAATTTCACAAACACTTGCTTTTACAGCTGCAGCTATTAAGGATGCTGTATAATCACTACCCCCTCTTTTTAAATTATCTACTTCTCCTTTTACGTTGCGACAAATATAACCTTGTGTAATAAATAATGTCTTGTGAGCATGTTGCGCTAATACCCCTTTAATTTTTGCTTGTATATTAATTAGATCAGGTTCGTCGTTACTGTCCAAGCACATAAAATCCAATGCAGGCAATAAAACATGTTCAATTTTTTCTTGCTCTAAGTAAATTGAAAAAAGTTTGGTGCTCATCAATTCACCTTGCGCTAAAATATCCTTATTCAAAGCATCGCTTAATGAAATGCGTTGTGTGATTTTCAAAAATTCAAAATGCTCCTTTATAATATCAGATGCTTTGTTTTTAAGCTTATCATCCTGATATAAGTCTGCAATAAATTGAGCGTAGTATTTTTCGAGTGTTTCAATTTTTTCACCTGCCGCTTTCTTATTTTGTATCGCCAAACTTTGACTAATTTCAACCAATGCATTCGTGGTGCCACTTAACGCACTTAATACAACGATTGTTGGCTCGGCATTTCTTGTAATTAATTGCGATACCTGATGCATCCTATCGGGCTTACCTACGCTTGTTCCTCCAAATTTCATTACCCTCATGACTCTATAGTTTTATTTAAAACATTTTAGTATCGGCAAAGGTAAATAGGTGAATTGAATTTCAATTGAATTAATGGGACTTATTTAATGAAAGTGAAAAGAATCATGTATTATACCAAACATATGTTAGCCTACACGCTATAAAAAAAGGTATACGATTTGTATACCTTTTTTTATTTTTATGACAATTGAATTTGTTAAATTAGAATGGCAAATCGTCCATTGAGGTGGTATCTGCAGCACTTGCATTTTGATCACCTGTAGACTGCGATTCACCTGTTTGGTCTGAGCTACCTTGATTAGAACCTGAAGGTTTAGCCCCCAATAATTGTACAGATGCAATACGAAGCGTTAATGAAGCTCCATTACGACCATCTGTAGTTGTGTAAGATCTTACATCTGGAGTTCCTTCAACATAAACTTGCGTACCCTTTTTTAAATATGGGGCTACCGCAGTTCGATCTGTCCAATAGGAACAATCTACCCAAGTAGTACGATCTTTTTGATTTCCTTGAGCATCTTTAAAACGCTCTGTATGTGCTACATTAAAATTGATGACCGTTTTGCCATTTACATTGTTGACTAAGGCGTCCTTGCCTAAATTTCCGATGACTTGTAGTTTTATCATATTATTATTATTTTATCGTTGTAGGAGGTGAAGATAGCAATTTTTCGTTTTTCGACATTAAAATTAGCACCCACTTTTATATCAAAAAGTTAAAGTATCGTAGGAAAAGTTACTTTTGTGCTAAGCCAACATTTAACTGGCCAATCAATATGAGTAAAAAAGGAAAAGTATTAGTCGCCATGAGTGGCGGCATTGACAGCACAGTAGCAGCACTTTTACTACACAACGAGGGTTATGAAGTCATCGGCATTACGATGAAAACCTGGGATTATTCAACAAGTAACACCAATGGGAAGGAAACAGGATGTTGTAATATTGACTCCTTTAACGATGCGCGCATGGCCGCTGTGAACAACGGCTTTCCCCATTATATTTTAGATATTAGAGATGAATTTGGCGATTTTGTAATTGAAGATTTTGTTTCAGAATATTTAGCAGGGCGCACACCTAATCCTTGTGTCATGTGCAACACGCATATTAAATGGAGGGCATTACTCAAACGTGCGGATGCCTTGGATTGTGAATTTATAGCAACAGGTCATTACGCCAAAGTGAGGCAACACAGCAATGGCAGATATGTGATTTCAAAAGGTTTAGATGAAACTAAGGACCAGAGTTATGTTTTATGGGGTGTGGATCAAGACTTATTAAAACGAACCATATTACCATTAGGAGGTATGCATAAAAAAGACATCAAGCAAATGGCCATTGACATGGGCTATCCTGAATTGGCTAAAAAAAGTGAGAGTTACGAAATTTGCTTTGTTCCAGATAATGACTACCGAGGATTTTTAAAAAGACGCGTAGATGGATTAGAAGAAAGAGTGAATGGAGGATGGTTTATGGATACCAAAGGAAAAAAATTAGGTAAGCATAAAGGCTACCCTTTTTATACGATAGGACAAAGAAAGGGATTGGAAATTGCTTTAGGCAAACCCACTTATGTCATCTCCATTGATCCTGCAAAAAATATTGTCGTACTTGGTGATGAATCTGAATTAGATCAAAACGACATGTTGGTTTCAAAACTCAATTGGATAAAATACGACCATCTAGAAACATCCATGGACTTGATGGCCAAAATAAGATACCACGATGCTGGTGCATTATGTACTTTATCTAATACAGATATGGGAGTGCAAGCCAAATTTTATGAAAATGTAAAGAGTATCGCCCCTGGACAAAGTGCTGTATTTTATGAAGGGGATGATGTGGTTGCAGGTGGCATTATTCAAAGTGGCCAATTGAATGCACCTTTTTCAATGCAAGGATAATCGAATTGTTAGTCAGCAATTTTTTGAAGCAATGCGCCAAATAATGTATCGGCATGCTTATCATATCCTATAAAATATTGCTGCTTTATTAATTTAAATTTTCCTGTCGCTAATAGGTAAGCTACATTTTTTTCATTTTCATTTTCATACACCGAGCAAGTAGCAAACAATAAATAGCCTTGTAATTTTACTGCGGGAATTAAATTTTCAATAATTTTTTCTTGCAATTGCGTATAAGTTTCAAGTTGTTCGGGCTTAAAATACCTTAATTGCTCGGGTGTTCTACCCCAAGTACCGCTGCCTGAACAAGGCACATCAGCAAATATAAAATCAAACTGTTTTTTTATTTCAAATGGATAAATCAAATCCACCAGTTGAACTGAGGCGGGCCTGATACCCGCTTCGGCTAATCGTTTTTCACAATTATGTAAAATGGATTCTCTGATATCTGAAACATGAATTTTAATATTATCCAAATAATCAAACATTAAAATGGATTTGCCTCCACTTGCCGCACATGCATCCCAAACATTTAAAACATGATCTATACTCGTAGGCACAAGTGCTAATAAGGATGATAATGCTTGTGAATTAAGATCCTGAATCACTGCTTCTTTATTTAATTCTAAAATATTTTGCAATGAAGTCGTATTAGCAAAAGCCAAAGTGGTGGGTCCTAATTCTTGAAACGAGATTTGTGCCGTTAGTAATTTTTGAATTACTTTATCTCTTTGCCAAGGACGTATCCGAATAAATAATAAAGGTTGCTCCTTGTGAGATGCTAAAAACAAAGTAAGAACAAGTTCCTTGGAAATGTTTTGTATCAATGGAAATTCAATAGCTGCTTGTCTAAAATGAGCGTAACAAAAAGCAGAGATGCTTTTTCGATCTCTACTTCCATGTTTCTTATTGGCTGAAAAATACTTTTTTAAATAATTGGCCAAAGGCTCCTGGCCTTGGTAATTGTCCAATAAAGTATCCGCTATTTGTTGGTGAATTTGTTGGTGCATAAATTAGCCATGCTAATGCAGGACCCCAAAAGTAGAGGATAAATGAATACCTCCTCCACATGTATTTTATGAAGGTATTTTTACCTTGTTTTACCTGATTTTTTACACTCCTTTACGACAGGAAAATATCCTCCTTAAAAAAGGAAAAGATGCCGCAGTTGACGCATATATAAGTAATTGATTACCATTTAGTTATATACATTTTTATTTTTTTTGTATTTTAATTTTAATTATTTGTTTAAGTACCTTACCTTTGCCCTCCTGAAAATTAATATAGTACATGGCAAATCATTCGGCTACCAAAAAAGATGTAAGACAAGCAACAAAACGTCGCGATAGAAACCGTTATTACGGTAAAACAACTCGTAACGCTATTCGTGAGTTAAAAACAGTTGAAGAGCAAAAAGCTTACGACGAGCAGCTTCCTAACATCATCTCTCAAATTGACAAATTAGCAAAGCGTGGAATTATCCACAAAAATAAAGCGGCTAATTTAAAGAGCAAGTTAGCAAGACACACTGCAGTTAAGGCTGTAGCTGTTAAGAAAAAGTAATTATCTCCGCTCAGCGGGACAAACTTATACACTTCAAATCCTCTCGAGTTTTCGGGGGGATTTTTTTTACTTAACTTCGTCGCATGATTGAAAAAATCCTTATCCTCGACTTTGGAAGCCAATACACACAGCTTATTGCAAGAGCAGTGCGAGAAGCAAACGTATATTGTGAAATCACCCCCTTCCATCATGCCATTCAATTTGACCCTAGTTTAAAGGGTGTTATATTAAGCGGCTCCCCAGCCAGTGTGAATGAGGAGGAAGCCCCTAATGTTGATATCAAAGCCATATTAGAAAAAGTCCCATTATTAACCGTTTGTTATGGAGCCCAATTAAGTGCTAAGAATTATGGAGGTAAGGTAGAGAAATCAAATAAACGCGAATACGGCAGAGCTCAATTAAGACTCGCAAAGCAGGATGTATTATTTAAAGATATTGCTGATCTTAGCCAGGTTTGGATGAGCCACAGCGACTCTATTACACAATTACCCGAAAGCTTTGAGCTTTTAGCCGACACAGACAGTATTCCGGTAGCCGCCTTCCGTAAAAAAGAGGATAATGGACATAGTTTACATGGCTTACAATTTCACCCCGAAGTATACCATTCGACCGAGGGTAAAAAAATGATCAAGAACTTTTTAGTTGAAATATGTGGTTGCCATCAAAATTGGACACCGGCTTCCTTTGTTACCGAAACGGTACAAAAGCTAAAGGATCAAATTGGAGATGGACATGTGATCATGGCACTAAGTGGAGGGGTAGATAGTACGGTCGCAGCCACCCTAATTCATAAGGCCATTGGGAATCGTCTACATGGCATATTCGTCGATAATGGCGTGTTACGTAAGGACGAGTTTCAACAAGTATTAGACACTTATAATGCCATTGGATTGAATGTAAAAGGCATTGATGCCAAGCAGCTCTTTTATGATGGCTTAGCAGGCAAATCAGAGCCAGAAGAAAAGCGAAAAGTAATAGGAAAACTATTTATAGATATATTTCAAATAGAAGCTTCTAAAATGTTGGAAGCCACGTTTTTAGGTCAAGGAACAATTTATCCTGACGTCATTGAAAGCGTGAGTGTACATGGCCCCTCTCAAACCATCAAATCTCACCATAATGTAGGTGGTTTACCAGCCTCTTTACACCTTAGTTTGGTAGAGCCATTAAGGAGTTTATTTAAAGATGAGGTTAGAAAAGTGGGTCTTGAATTAGGAATACCTGCTCCAATGATCGCGAGGCATCCTTTCCCAGGACCTGGTTTGGCTATTCGCATATTAGGCGAAGTCACTGCTGAAAAAGTAGACCTACTTCAGAGAGCAGACGCTATCTATATGAATGGATTAAAAGAGTTTGGATTGTACGATAAGGTATGGCAAGCAGGCACCATTCTTTTGCCTGTAAAAAGTGTTGGTGTGATGGGTGACGAAAGGACTTATGAATTCACCGTTGCCTTAAGAGCTGTAACCTCAGTAGATGGAATGACCGCCGATTGGGCACATTTACCTTATGAATTCCTTGCACATATGAGCAACTCCATCATCAATGAAGTAAGGGGAATTAATCGTGTTGTTTATGATATCAGCAGCAAGCCTCCAGCAACCATCGAGTGGGAATAAACCCTCTAATTCAACTTACGCTTCATATGAGTGATTTGATCCTGTAAATTATTGACAACTCCTGCCAATTGATCTACATTCCACATGGATTGGGTACCTGCTTTTTGAATAATATATACCGCCTTCCATATCTCTACTATATCTTGTGTATTTACTTGATATGGCTCGTATAACGGATTATCACTCAGCAATGTAAGTCGTTCCGTTGCTTCATCATTTGTGATGACACGCTTGTAAACAACCCCGTCTGAATTTGACACGACAATATAGGTATTACTATTTTTTACTTCCTTCATATTATCCACTTTTTCACCTACAATAACGCTTCCACTTGGGGTAGGAAGCATACTATCTCCAATAATTTCAAAAGCACGATAATCCCCAGGCGCTAACATAGGCAATGTGAAGGTGTTTAACTCGTCAATGAATTCAGGATCCGCATAACCAGCTAAATACCCTGCAGCGGCCTTTACTGGCACAAATGTCACGATAGAAGCAAGACTGATCGACTTATCTGATTTCAATGATCTACGGCGCTCTAAATAGGAATTATTAGCCCCCTTGTTCGATGAAGCCAATCCCCCAGTTTCAGATAAATCCTGAAATAAAAATTCCTCTAAACTTATATTAAATAGAGCGCAGATGACCTCTTGTACTTCCAACCTTGGTTCGGCGCGCTCCTCCTCATAAGCACCTACTAAGGATCGCTTAATTTGAAGTTGATTTGCCATTTCTTCTTGAGTCCATTCGCGCTGCTTTCTGATGTATTTTAAATTTTTTCCTGCGTATGACATAACTAATGATTTTAGTGCAATTTACTAATATATTTAGTATTTCCAAATTATTTTAGTATTTTTTTAAACAATCTCAAAATTGCGCATCTTCTATTTTAACTTTGTATGACCCCCTTTTCTTTATTTTGTTTCAACCCCCTATCTTGGTAACTTGCATTATGGCAAAGAGCAAAGCAGAAAAACCTGTTATTTTAATTACCAATGACGATAGTATTTTAGCTCCTGGTATTAAGGCATTAGTGGAAGCGGTTAAGGACCTTGGTAAAGTGATTGTGGTGGCACCAGATAAACCACAAAGTGGTATGGGGCACGCTATCACTCTTGGGCATCATTTAAGATTACAAAAAGCACATATCGTGGATGGCGTTGAAGCCTACACTTGTAGTGGCACTCCTGTTGACTGTGTTAAGTTAGCCGTTGATAAAGTACTTCATCGCAAACCCTCTATTTGCCTAAGCGGCATTAATCATGGTGCCAATCACTCTATTAATGTGATTTACTCAGGTACCATGTCGGCTGCTTTAGAAGCTTCTATTGAAAGCATTCCTAGTATTGGTTTTAGTTTGTTGGATTTAAGTAATGAAGCCGATTTCACTGCGGCACAACATTTTGCGCGTATCATAGTGAAGCAATTACTTGCAGATAAAAATTTAGACAAACATCTTTGCTTAAATGTAAATATTCCAAAAGTAGACATCCCCCTCATTAAAGGAATTAAAATTTGCAAACAGTCCTATGCAAAGTATGATGAAAAATTTATTGAAAGAACCGACCCACATGGCAAAAAATATTATTGGCTCACTGGTGAATTTGTGAACTTTGATAAATCCAAGGATACCGATGTTTGGGCATTGAAAAATAATTATGTCAGTGTGGTGCCTGTTCAATTTGATTTAACGAATCATGTGCTAAAGGAAAAACTTAGTAAAAAGTGGAAATGGTAAAAGACAATTATGTTTTAGGTGTGGTGCTTGGATTAGCCCTACCCTTTTTAGGATTTTTCTTTTTTTATGAATGGAAGTTCAGTGTTTTTTCATTCTCGGAATTTGGTGATTTATTAATTCAACAAAAATCAGTTTTATCGGCCATGATTAGTGTTTCCTTATTAATAAATGGGGGTGCATTAACATTATTTTTTCAAAAACGATTAGATAAAACAGCAAAGGGCATCTTTTTTACCACCTGTATTTACGCATTGCTTGCCATTGCGTGTAAATGGTTTTTATAAATGCGATATTATATTATAGCCGGCGAAGCCAGCGGTGATTTACATGGATCAAATTTGATCAAAGCAATTAAAGCAAAGGATAAGGACGCCGTTATTCAATGCTGGGGAGGTGATTTAATGCAAGCCGCAGGAGGCCATCTAGTAAAGCATTACCGCTCATTGGCATTTATGGGATTGGTTGAAGTGGTTTTAAATTTACCTACCATTTTAAAAAATATACAATTTTGTAAAAAAGATATTGCTCAATTTAATCCTGATGTATTTATAGGCATCGATTATCCTGGTTTTAATTTACGCATCGCTTCATGGGCAAAAGAACAAAAATATAAAGTGATTTATTTTATAGCTCCTCAGGTTTGGGCTTGGAAAGAAAATCGAGTGCCCAAAATGCGCACGAGTATTGACAGATTATTATGCATACTGCCTTTTGAAAAAAAATATTTCAAAGACCGTTGGAATTGGGATGTGGATTATATTGGACATCCTTTAATGCAAGTATTAGCAACCCAACACTCCCTACCCCATCCGCTACCTGCTTTGCAACAACAAAAGATGATTGCATTACTGCCAGGAAGTAGAAAACAAGAAATTGAAAAGATGCTTCCTTTAATGTTATCGGTGGTGCAAGATTTCCCCAATGAGCAATTTGCAGTTGCACAAGCTCCAGGTTTAGCAGACGATTGGTTTGCTTCTTTAATTACAGAAGTGCCTAATGTGCAAATAGTAAAAAATAATACCTATGCTTTATTAAATCATAGTAAAGCAGCTTTGGTAACAAGCGGAACCGCTACACTCGAAACAGCCCTATTAAATGTGCCAGAAGTAGTCTGTTATAAAGGCAACCCCGTCACACTTTCCCTAGCCAAATGGTTTATAAAAATAAAATTTATTGCTTTAGTAAATTTAATCATGGACAAGGAAGTAGTCAAGGAATTGATTCAAGAAAATTTAACACAAAAGAATTTAGTGACTGCATTACAAGATTTGCTATCCAATCAAAGCAAACAATTACAAATCAAAAATGACTACGCTACCTTAATAGATATTTTAACAACAGGAAATAACGCGAGTGAAGTAGCAGCTGATATTATTATGGAGGAACTTAAAAAATAATATCTCTTTATTTAAGCATAGGCAAAATAAGCAGCTTAAAAAGCATCACCAATAATCCAATAATAAAAATAAGTAAGGAAAGACGATTCATGCCATGCATGTATTTCATCCACTTGGTTCTTTCTTGATTGGGGTCTCTTTTTTTTATAAAAAGATATTCCCCCATTTGATTCCAAATTCCCATATCATTGTTTTTAATTTATAATTGATTGTTCAACCAATCACCTAAATAATTTGTAATTTGAACGGTTTCAATAATAAACCCATCATGACCATATAAAGAATCGATAGCAACTAAAGTAGCATTGGGCATATGTTGTTCCATAAATCTTTGCTCATCCAATGGGCATAAAATATCGCTTTTAATCCCCATTATAAAAGTGGGTATTTTTATTGTGCCTAAGGTTTTTATTAAATCGCCCCCTCTTTTACGCGCTAAATGATGACTATCCATTGACTTTGTCAATAACCAATAACTATAAGCATTAAACCTGCTCACTAATTTATCGCCTTGGTAATTTATATAAGAAGACGCTTTAAAATTATCTATTTTCTCAGGATCCTCGTCGGTTTGTTTTTCTTGATATATTCCATAATTGCGATAAGTTAACATACCAATGGCACGCGCCGCTTTTAAACCTTTTGCGCCAGCATTGGGAGTAGGTTCTCTCCAAGTACAATCGGCTTCAATAGCCAAACGTTGTGCAGTATGCACTGCAACACCCCAAGCACTTTCAGAAGGTGATGTAGCAATTAAAAACATTTTTTTTATCAGATCGGGTTCCATGATGGCCCATTCTAATGCTTGATAGCCACCCATACTTCCACCTAAAACAAGGTCTATAGCATCAATGCCTAAATGCGTTCTTAATAAAATATGCGCCTTCACCATATCGCGAATAGTCAAGGTTGGAAAATTATCAAAACTGATATCAGTCCCAATCGTCTCAGTACTTAATGGCCCTGTAGAACCGTAACAAGAACCAATCATATTTGCACAAACAATATAATAATCTGTTGGATTAATAATAGCCCCCTCACCTACTAGTCCTTTCCACCAATCGGCAGCATCTGAATTAGCGGTAAGCGCATGACACACCCAGGCCACTTTCTTACCTGGGCTATAAGTACCATAGGTATGATAGGCAATGGTTAGCTTAGGCAGGCTCACCCCACATTCTAATGTAAAAGCCTGATTATATTGATATACTTGTGGACCCATTTTTTATGATTCTATTGCAAAGTAACTACCTATTTGAATTACATTTGCATAAAGTTAAGAATTTATATTTCGTTTAAAACTAACAATGATTATTTTATGGCAACAATGGTAGTGACCAGAATTAACGAAGGCTTTGCTTTTCATGCAGTTGACGAAGTAGGCAATACCATGAGATTGGATATACCTAAAGATCAAGGAGGACATGGCACAGGACTTAGGCCTATGCAAACCTTATTGAGTGCCTTAGGTGCTTGTAGCGGAGTAGATATTGTGATGATATTAAATAAGCAAAAAGAGAATATAGATTTATTTGAAATGGTGATAGATGGAGAACGGGAGCTTGGAAAAGAACCTGCCTTATGGAAAACCATTCATATTCTTTTTAAATTTAAAGGTTCTATGACAAAGGAGAAAGCAGAAAAAGCTTGCGCTTTGTCAATAGATAAATATTGTTCAGTGGCAGCTACCTTAAGAGCAGCAGGAGCAGAAATTACTTGGAGTGTAGACATTTTATAATTATTGGATTTAAAATATAGCGTCATGAAGCACAATCAATCAAAATTAATTAGAACACAAATTGAACAAACAAATGAAGGAGAACATTCAAGTCCTCTTTATTTGACAAGTAGTTTTTGCTTTGATAATGCCGAAGATATGCGCGCTGCATTTGCAGATGAGACAGCTGATAATATCTATAGTCGTTTTTCCAACCCCAATGTGAAAGAATTTGTAGACCGCTTATGTGTTTTAGAAAATGCAGAAGCAGGATTTGCTACTGCTTCTGGAATGAGTGCTGTGTTTGGATCCTTTATGGCATTATTAAAAAAAGGAGACCATCTTTTGTCTTGTAATTCAATTTTTGGAAGTACCCATACCGTGATTTCAAAATACTTACCCAAATATGGTATTGAATATTCTTATGTAAGTGCTACCGCTACTGCTGCTGAATGGGAAGCCGCCATACTACCGACAACAAAAATGATTTACATTGAAACACCTACTAATCCTGGATTAGAAGTATTAGACATTGCTATGATAAGTGCGATTGCAAAAAAGCATAGTATTATTTTAAATGTAGACAATTGTTTTGCTACCCCTATTGGTCAAACGCCTATTGATTTAGGAGCCGACATCGTAGTACATTCTGCTACAAAATGGATAGATGGGCAAGGTCGCGTTTTAGGAGGCGCTGTGGTAGGAAGAAAAGATTTAATACATGAAATTTATTTATTTTGTAGAGCAACAGGACCTTCCCTATCTCCTTTTAATGCATGGGTATTAAGTAAAAGTTTGGAGACGCTTGAAGTGCGCATGGAAAGACATTGTAGTAACGCTTTAGTGATTGCAGAAAAATTACAAGGTCACGCCAAAATTAATTTTGTTAAATATCCTTTTTTAAATAGTCACCCTCAGGTAGCCATTTCAAAAAAGCAAATGAAAAATGGAGGTGGCATTGTTTGTTTTGAATTAAAAGGTGGACTTGAAGCAGGAAAACAATTTTTAAACAGTTTAAAAATGCTTTCGCTTACTGCTAATTTAGGCGACACCAGAAGCATTGCCTCTCATCCTGCAAGTACAACACATGCTAAATTATCCGAAGCGGAACGACAAGCAGTGGGTATAAACCCAGGCTTAATAAGGATATCAGTTGGGCTAGAACACCATGAAGATATCCTAGCAGATATTTTACAAGCACTTGAAGCCTAGCTATTTTAATATATTGATCAATAAGCCTACTATGCAAAAATAGTGGGCTTATTTATTTAAGCACATCCCCTTAATTTTAAGTGAATTCAATGGGCTTTTTTGCTAATTATTTGTATATTGAATTCGCTTAAAAAGTATAAATATGAAGCCAAAAATTACGGTATTATTATCTTCTATGATGTTTTTACAATATTACATTTGGGGCGCTTGGTATGTGACCATGGGAACCTATATGGGAGAAGTACTTAAGTCCTCTGGAATGAATATTGGCGCCGCTTATAGCGCAGGTGCTATTGCTACCATTATCAGTCCATTTTTTGTTGGGATGATTGCAGATCGTTTTTTTGCTGCGCAAAAAATAATGGGGGTATTGCATTTATTAGGCGCTGGTTTACTTTATTATGCGACACAAGTCAATAATGAAAGTTTTTATTGGGTGATTTTAGTATACTCTTTATTATACATGCCAACAATTGCTTTAAGTAATAGTGTTGCCTTTGCGCAAATGACCGACTCAGGAAAACAATTCCCATTAATACGCGTTTTTGGTACTTTAGGATGGATTGCTGCTGGATTAATCATTAGTCAATTGGGTATCGAAAAAACAGCAGGTACATTTCAAGTTGCTGCATGCGTTTCCATTTTATTAGGGCTATTAAGTTTCGCATTACCCAAAACCCCACCCAAAGCAAAAGGTGAAAAAGTAAATGCTTTATCCATTTTAGGAACTGACGCATTTGTTTTATTTAAAACCAGGTCCTTTTTCATATTTTTTATCTCAGCCATTTTAATTTGTATTCCATTGTCATTTTATTATGGCTTTGCGAATCCTTTTTTAAATGAAATTGGACTTCAAAATGCAGCAGGAAAAATGACGCTAGGTCAAGTGTCAGAAGCTTTATTTATTTTAGCTATCCCTTTTATGTTTAATCGCGTGGGTGTAAAAAATATGTTGATATTGGGCATTAGTGCATGGTTATTAAGATATGTGTTTTTTGCTTATGGTAATACCAATGCCAGCTGGATGTTATATGCAGGCATTATTTTACATGGTATCTGTTATGATTTCTTTTTTGTAACAGGTTATATGTACACCGAGAAAAAAGCGGGTGAAAAAATAAAAAATGCAGCACAAGGCTTATTTACATTTGCTACTTATGGCGTGGGAATGTTTATCGGAACCAAATACAGTGGTTATGTCGTGGATCAACATAAGATAACAGATGCGGTTTCTGGCGCTGTTCAACATGATTGGCAATCGATATGGCTTATTCCAGCGGCCATTGCTGGCGCTGTGTTAATTGCTTTTATTTTATTTTTCAAAGAAAAAAAGGAAGTAGCAACTATTTAAAAAAAACAATAATTATAAATTTAAAAACTATTTACAATGCGAATTGCAATGTTAGGAGCAGGTTTTATTGGCAGGTTTTATGCCGATGCTTTACAAGGATACCGAAGTAAAGATAAAGTAGTAAGTATTTATGCACGCCGCGAAGAATCGGCTACCAAATTTGCTGCCGATTATAATTGTGCACATTGGACAACCGATATGGAAGCAGCTATTTCAAATCCAGATGTGGATGTGGTTTGTATTGCGCTACCCAATAATATACATGAGATAGCGGTCATGTTATGTTGTAAACACAAAAAAGCAGTGATGACCACAAAGCCTTTAGGTCGTAACAGTGAGGAAGCCAAACGCATGTTGTTGGCAGTGGAAGCAGCTGGCATTTTTAATGGCTACTTAGAAGACTTAGTGTATACACCTAAATTTATTAAAGCGCAACAAAGCGTAAAAGAAGGCGCTGTGGGTCGCATTTTATGGGCTAAGTCACGCGAAACACATCCTGGCCCCCATAGTGATTGGTTTTGGGATATAGAACAAGCAGGGGGTGGTTGTATCTTAGATTTAGGATGTCATTGTGTTGAAATTTCACGCAGTTATATTGGAAAGGATATTAAACCTATCGAAGTAATGTGCTGGGCCGACACACAAGTGAAACCAATTGATGCTGAAGATCATGCTATTGGTTTGGTAAAATATGAGAATGGTGCCATTGGCCAATTTGAAGTGAGCTGGACATTTAGAGGTGGATTGGATTTAAGAGATGAAGTCATGGGAACAGAAGGAACCATATGGATTAATAGTTTTTTAAGAACAGGCTTTGAAATGTTTACCACAGGAAAAGGGGGAGATTATATTTCTGAAAAATCAGAAAGTAATTCTGGTTGGTTATTCCCTGTTGGAGATGAATTAAATGAACTTGGTTACAACCATATGTTTATGGATATGTTTAACTCCATGGAAAAAGGCGTTGCTCCTAAAGAAACCTTTTACGATGGATATGTAGTGAATGCAATTTTAGATGCCGCCTACAAATCGGCGAAAACAAAATTATGGGAACCTGTTCAACTAGATATTTGGAGAGGTCAAACAGGATTGTCTAAGGAAAGTCATTTAGTAGAATATGATGCAGACCATTATTTAGTAAAAGAAGAAATGACCCACTATGGTGTTAAAAAATTAATCTTAAAAAATAAAGCGACGGGAAAAATTTCCGAGCAAATTATAGACTAATTAGGCTTATTTTTTAATTATTTTATTTTGGAATCTTAGGATCAATGAATTCCCAATCTAAAACTTGGGGATGTAGATGCTGTTGCTTTGCAATCTGTTTCATTTGTTCAATGATTTTTAAATTGCTACTCGCAACATTGTTTTTTTCATTGGGATCTATTTCAATGTTAAATAATTCCCAATCACCTAACGGATTTTTACGCAGATTCATTTTTACACCCTTCCACTTCCCTATTCGAACGGCTATCTGCCCTCCATTTTCGGGATATTCGAAATACATAAATGGTCGTTTGGATTGAACATTGTTTTTGCTTAATAAAGTGGGTAGTAATGAAACCCCATCCAACTGTAATGGCTTCCCCGTTAATTCGGCTAAGGTAGGCATGATGTCATATTGAACAGATAAGATATCTGAAACTGCATTTGCTTTTATTTTCCCAGGCCATCTTGCGATGAAGGGCACTTTTATTCCACCTTCATATAAATCCATTTTTAATCCCCTAAGTCCGCTAACACTATTAAAAAATTTAACATCAACCCCGGCTGAAAAAGTAGCACCATTATCACTTGAAAACATAATAAGGGTATTATTATCCAAACCCATTTTTTTTATTTTATCTATGATGATTCCCACTTGGTCATCTAAAAATGTAATCATAGCAGCATAAGTAGACCTTGGATATTTATTGGGCGCATATCCTTTTTCGCCATAATAAGGCTGCTCTTCAAATTCTCCTATGTATTTTTTTACATATTCAGCAGGCGCTTGTAGGGATAAATGCGGAATGGTATAAGGTAGGTATAGAAAAAAAGGATGGCTTCCGTTTTTTTCTATAAAGCCTAATGCTTTTTGAGTCATTTTTGCAGGTGCATAATCCTTACCTCGATACTTTTCAAAATCAGCATCGGTTGCTGTTTTTGGATTGATGGATGTATGTACATTGATAAAAGGATTTTGCAAACTATCCCATTGATCATTTTCCCATAAATGGGTGGGGTAATAATTATGTGCTTGTTTTTGATCTAAATAGCCATAATAATAATCAAAGCCTTGCTTTAATGGGCTTCCTGTTGTACCGGTGACACCCATACCCCACTTTCCAATTAATGCGGTTCTATATCCTCGTTCTTTAAGCATTTTTGCTACCGTATAGGCGCCTTCATGTAATGGCATTTGTCCTCCTTCCTCGTTATCAGCAAATCCACCTAATTCATAATTGCCTCTTATATAAGAATGTCCCGGATTTTTTCCTGTCATCAACATACAACGAGAAGGTGCACACACAGGAGCGCTACTATAATGTTGTGTGAAACGCATACCCTCCTTAGCCATTTGATCTAAATGAGGTGTTCTGATTTTAGTTTGACCATAGGAACCTAATTCGCCGTAGCCCAAATCATCTGCATAAATATATATGATATTAGGCTTTGCTTGATTATGTTGTGCATGTACATTCAAAAGTACAAGAGTACAAAAAGCAGTGAAGAGGAAATAAAAAAAATATTTTTTCAATTGAAA
Organism: Chitinophagia bacterium; assembly: GCA_037129315.1. GTDB lineage: Bacteria > Bacteroidota > Bacteroidia > Chitinophagales > Chitinophagaceae > Sediminibacterium. Next base: position 61,188 of record JBAXVC010000009.1, read on the forward strand.
AATTTTAAATTATTTAACCCAATTTATCGTTATTTTTTCTACAGCTCTTGCATTAGGACCTACCATGATTTGAAAATCCCCCGACTCCCAATCAAAGTTTAAATCGCTATTATAAAATTTTAACAAAGCAGGGGTAATTTCAAAATGAACATCCTTTGTTTCTCCAGGAGCTAATTCAATTTTATCAAATCCCTTTAATTCCTGAACGGGTCTAGTAACAGTTCCAACTAAATCTCTTATATATAACTGAACCACTTCCTTTCCTTTTGTAGTTCCAGTATTTTTTATGGTAACAGATGCTGTTAATTTTTGATCCCCTTTTAATTTGGTGGATGAAACTGTAAAATTAGAATATTCATAATGCGTATAACTTAACCCATATCCAAATGGATATAAGGGCTCATTACTTACATCCAAATAATTAGATTGAAATTTAGAAAACCACTTACCCAATGGCCTGCCTGTATTTTTATGATTATAGTACAATGGTATTTGTCCTACATTTTGTGGAAAGCTCATGCTAATTTTTCCCGATGGATTTACTTTACCCAATAATACATCTGCAATAGCATCTCCTGCCTCTGATCCAGCAAACCATACGTTTAATATAGCTGGAACATGTGCATCTTCCCATGTTAAAGTCAAAGGACGTCCTGTAAATAAAACAAGAACAACTGGCTTCCCTGTCGCTAATAAAGCTTTTAATAAACGCTTTTGCGCTTCGGGCAAATCCAAATTAGTTCTAGATGCACTTTCGCCGGTCATTTCGGCTCCTTCTCCTAATGCAGCTACAATCACATCTGCATCAGCGCTCACTGACAATGCTTCCTTGATCATTTCATCTGCTGTTTTATTATCCCTTGGAATCTCTTTGCCAAACATAGTAGCCCTTTTTTCTAATTCAATATCATCGTCTAAATTAGAGCCCTTTGCATACATTATTTTTCCATTGGCTCCCACTGCATCCATTAAGCCTTTTAATAATGTAATGGACTGTGTATTATCAGCGCCTACACTCCAAGTTCCTGTCATATTTTCTTTAGCATTCGCAAGTGGTCCAACTAAAGCAATTTTTTTATTGCTGGCCAATGGCAATAAATTATTATTTTTTAGCAGCACAAAACTTTGCGATGCAATAGATCTTGCTTCGGATCTATTGGCTTTATTAAAAACCTCGGTTGCCGACCTATTGGGATCGCAATAGCGATAAGGATCTTCAAACAAACCCAATTCATATTTTGAAATTAAGATGCGTTCGCAGGCTTTATCAATTTGCGCTTGCGTAATTTTTCCTTCTTTTAAGGAGGCTGTCAATGAATTAAGGAATCCTTCACCCACCATATCCATATCTACTCCTGCTTGTAATGCTTTTTCGTTGACCAATTTATAATCTCCTAAGCCATGATTAATCATTTCAGGAATACCTGTATAATCTGATACCACAAATCCATTAAATTTCCATTGCTTACGCAACACCTCATCCACTAACCATTTATTACCTGAAGCAGGTATGCCATCAATTTCATTAAAGGAAACCATCACTGATGCAACACCAGCGTCAACTGCAGCTTTGTAGGGAGGAAAATATTCATTATACATTCTTATACGACTCATATCCGTCGTATTATAATCACGGCCTCCTTCGGCAGCCCCATATAAAGCATAATGTTTGACACAGGATAAAATGGTGTTATTTTTTGATAAATCATCCCCCTGATAACCATGTACCATTGCTTTAGTAATGGCCGAACTTAAAAAGGCATCCTCTCCATTTCCTTCTGAAACCCTTCCCCATCTTGGATCTCTAGTTAAATCGACCATCGGTGAAAAGGTCCACATGATACCATCAGCGCTTGCTTCATTAGCAGCAATCCGCGCCGATCTTTCAATTAATGGTAAATCCCAAGTGGACGACATACCAATTGGAATAGGGAAAATAGTTTTATAACCATGTATGACATCCATACCAAATAATAATGGAATATGTAAACGAGTATTGTTTACTGCAAACTGTTGTAGCTCTTTAATTTTGGTAACTGACCTTATATTAAATACACCTCCCACTTTACCTGCTTTCACTTTTTCAGCAATATCAGAACTACTTACTTGTCCTGTTACAAAATCACTAGCTGCAGGCAAATTTAATTGGCCTAATTTTTCAGCTAAGGTCATCTTAGCTATGAGATTTTTTACAAATAAATGCATAGCAGCTTCCTTTTTTGTTTGTGCAAAGCTGGCTGTGCTTAATAAAATTATTGTGCAAATGAGTAACCCTTTTTTCATATGAAATTATTAAATATTAAGTGCATTAGCACCCTAAAAGTAGCGCTTTAACTTGATGAATAATTGCCTCTGGATAAGGCAGTTATTCATTTTGTTAAATTACCTCTTTTTTTAATAATTTGATCGTAAAATAGATAAGAAAAGGCTAAAAATTAATGAAATTATAACCCACCGGTACCAAGATACATTCGTACGGGGCCGTCTAATTTGACGCGTAAAACAGTGACATATTTGTCATTCACTGCAGTAGGCACTTGGATATAAACAATTCCAGGTATGGAACTCCATGAAATTTTACCTACCACTTTATATTTCAGTGGCTTATTATTATGCACCACACTGATACTTTTTATTTTGTTTTGCAAACCCTTTAATGAAATATTACCATTGATTTGTCCTTGTAAAAACAAATATAAAATGGTTGAATCCTTGGATAAAGTTGTTGGTCCATAAAAATGACCTTGACCAATTCCTCCTAGCGTATTAAAAATTGCTTCGCCATTTCGCTTATTCCAATCTCCTAATTCTTTTAAAGTTTGATGAACTTCCTTAGGGAAAGTGCCATCTTCTTTAGGTCCAATGTCTAATAATAAATTACCTCCATTTGAAACAATATCGGTAAAAATAGTAATGACTTCATAGGGAGTTTTCCAGTTGGTGTCCGACACTCTATAACCCCAATTATTATTTAAGGTCATACACAATTCCCAATATTTTGCTTTTGGGCGCGTTACAGGAAAATTTTGCTCAGGAGTTTCATAATCACCAAAACCTTGTAACCTTCCATTGATAATCGCGTTTTTATTAGTAGATAAAATACCTTGTCTTACTTTATTTGATTGCCATTCTATGGCAGAATGCTCCCAATCACCATCAAACCAAAATAAATCTGGATTAAATTTTGTACTTAATTCATTAATTTGCCCTTGGAAGAAATGTTGAAATTTTTCCCATTTAGCAGTATCCTTTGCAACAATATACCTACTACTGTCTTTTAAAAATCCTGGATAGTCAGGATGAGACCAATCAATTAATGAAAAATAAGCCCCGCATTTTATATTTCTTTTTCTAAGCTCGCTAAACAAAGGTGTTATTAAATCCTTTTTTGCAGGTGTTGCTTTTACAATACTTAAATCATTTAATTTAGTATCATAAGTAGCTACACCATCATGGTGCTTTGTAGTGATCACTGTATATTTTGCGCCTGTCTGTGCAATTAAATTTGCCCATTGATTAGGATCATAATTTTTTAAAGTGAATCCTTTTAACTGACTCATATAAGCCGTATAAGGAACCTCCTTATTATGAAAACTCCAAGATTCCGACACGCCATTCACCGAATAAATACCTGCATGGATAAAAATACCAAGTTTAGCATCGGCAAACCAACTCATTTTTGAACTATCGTCATTACTCATTGAGGCAGTTTGCGCCATTGTCTTTTCTTGTATAAAAGGACAATATTGCAAAACAATAAAAAATAAAATATAGAAAGGTCTCATATAAAAATTTAAAACAAGAACGACTTTTATACAAGTATAAAAGTCGTTCTAAAAAAAGATAAAAAATTGAGTCAATTATTTAGTATCCCAAAACAACTTAGTTGTTAAATTATCAGTTGCTTTTACAGCACCGTAGTTTGCTGTATTGTATACAGACTCGCCACTTGGGTAAAACCATCTAGCTGGAGGCATTGACTGAGCAGTAGGATCAGCTTTAAAGCTCAATGATACCAATTTCAACCTTCTTGTTTCAGCCCAGTTTTCTAATGATTGAACTACATTAAAATGAACCCATTTTTGATAAGCAATCAAAGTCCATTTTGCAGCAGTTGTGCTTGCAGCATCCCAACTAATAGCTGGTTGTGCTAAATAAGTATTTACTTCAGCTGTAGTTAAAGCAGCAGGAGTACCAGCGGTGTTATCACCACTTATTGATCTTGTATTAAAATAGAATTCAGCAGATTGTCTAACTCCTGCTTCGTAAGCAGCTTTTGCCGCTGTAGCATTTCCTGCTTTTAAGTAAGACTCTGCTTTTAAGAAGCTTACTTCAGCAGCATTGATTAATACACCAGGGAAAAATTTATTACGACTTAATGTAGAACGATTATAGATAGAAATAGTTCCACCTGCAATTAATGCATCTTGAACTGAATTAGCTGCCAATTGATCAAGTCCAGTAAAAGCACCAGCAGCTGCAGTACCTGGCTCGAACAAGATTCTTAATCTTGGATCAGTGTTGGTTTTCATATAATCAATCATGGTCTTACTAGCTATATTATGATTCCAATCTTCTAAACCAGATTGAAAACCACTAGAATTTAAGCCATTTGAGCTTACACTTTTTACAGTAATTTCAATATTGTCTGTATTTGAACTAACCACTGGATAAGCAGATGGGTTAGATAAAATAGCAGCAGTTTCACTAGTGTATCTTGCAGTAAACGCACTTGCACCAGAAACTCTTGTTAACATTCTTAATCTTAATGAATTACAATAAATTTTCCATTTAGAAATGTTACCGCCATTTACAAAATCTTGATTTGTAAATGCAGTTTGTGTAGCAGCAGTTAAACTAGTAGATGATAATTCATCTGCGATACTTTTTAAATCATCTAACATTTTAGTATATACCGCAGCAGCATCATCATACTTTGGCAAAGACTTTAAATAGTCTCCTCCATTTGTGCTTAAATTTCCAGCAGCTGAAAAAGGAATACTACCATGCAAATCCACTAATTTTTGTGTAAAGTCATACAAATAAATAGTAGCAGAAGTGATGAATATTTTTTTAGCAGCTTGGTCAGTAGCGGAAGATGCAGCATATATTTTTTGCAATTCCCTGTATTGTGCTAATAAATTATAATAAGTATCCCAGTTACCACCAATACCAGCATCACCTGGAACATACATCTTATCAACGTTAGTATATCCAGTTGCTTGTGTATAACGGTCGGTTGTTGTTCTTAATACTACGAAGTAATTCCAGTAATCAGGAAGAACATAAGAAGAATTCGCTTTTAAAAAGCCAGCATATTGCTTTTCTATATTAGAAACTGATATTTTGGAAGGATCAGCATAGCTATCAGCAAAATCAGTCTTTTTGCAAGATGTCACTACCACCATAAGTGATAATGTCATCATTATTAGAAAGTTTTTCATGTAATTAATTTTATAAATTATATTTTGATGTTTCATTTTTGTATTGTTTTAAGTTGCTTTTTATAATTTAAAAAGAAGCCCTTAACATTACACCAAAGGTTCTGCTTGAAGGATTTGTACCCACATTGCTTACATTTTGATACCATCTTGAACCTGCTGTAGTTTGTTCAGAATCTATGTCTTTGATAGTTCTATACAAATAGAATAAGTTTCTTCCAAATACAGACAATCTCAATTTGTTCGCTCCAAGCTTGCTTGCAATCTTAGTTCCAAAATTATAACCAATTGCAATTTCTCTCATTTTTATATAAGTATTTTCTTGAACATACAATGAGTAACGAGAACTACTATATTGAGGTCCTCCCCAGTTGTAAACGTTCCAATAGTAATAAGCTTGAGAAACTACGATGTCATTTTTTGTTCCATCGGCTTTAACCCCTGGTAATAACATACCATCGTGGTAAGTAACCCCACCTGATGTATAAGTTAAACCACCATGAGCTTCATCCATATAATTTAAACTTTGCTTAGTCAAACCTCTACTTGTCATCCAGTTAATACCAGTTGGCATCACTGAACCACCATAACGGAAATCAATCAAGGCGTCTAAAGTGAAATTCTTATAAGTAAAGCCGTTGATTAAACCTCCAGTTAATTTAGGCATTGCATTACCATATTTAACCATTTTGTCGGCATCAAGTAAATAAAGACCGTCAGAACCTACTTTCATATTTCCATTAGCATCTGTTAATACTGGATGTGCTAAGATATCTCCCATTGGTTGTCCAACTTCAGAAACTAATTGAGCAGCATTACCATCATAATCAGCATGTAATAATCTTGTTAAACCAGGAGCTAAAGCCTCAACTTTGTTGATGTTTTTAGCTAAGTTCAAAGTGGCTTCCCATTTGAAACCATTTTGTTGAATAATCGTACCATTTAATGCCAACTCTAAACCTTGGTTTCTCAATGTACCAATATTGGTTAAGATAGATCCTGCACCAGAAGCGCTAGGTAATGTTAAAGGTAAAATTTGGTCTTTTACTTGTGCATTATAATAAGAGAATTCTAAACCAAAACGGTTGTTTAAAAATCTTGCTTCTAAACCTAATTCAATTTCATTTTTTTGCTCTGGACGGATACCATCGTTACCAAAAGTACCTGTTGGAACTTGTGTATACAATACAGGTTGACCACCATAAATAGTACCTAATGTACTTTGGTTATAAGCAACGTTTGCCATGTAAGGTGAAGGATAGTTACCTACCACACCCCATGAAGCTCTTAATTTACCATAACTTAACCAAGAAGGAATATTATCCATTGCTTCAGTAAAGATGAAACTTGTGTTAACTGAAGGATAAATAAATGTATTATTATTAGGGTTCATCGTTGAAGTTCTATCACGACGAACTGTAGCTTCTGCGAATAAATAATTTTTATAGTTCGCATTAGCAGTTCCAATAAAGGCATCTTTAACTAAAGAAAATCTATTTGATCCACTCCAAGGAGTATTTACTGAGGCAGCAAGATCATACAAATTTTCAGTACTTAAACCACCATCAGAACCTCTGCTTAATGAACTTGAAGTTTCTTTAGATGCAGTATAACCACCTGTTACATTGTAATCTAAATCTTTTCCAACTTTATTATTATAAGTTAACAAGGCGTCTGTGTAATTGATGGTACTTTGATAGCTACTCATTCCAAAATAACCAGAATTACCGAAAATCAAAGGAACCTCACTTCTGTTTTTATCTTCAGTTGTTTGGTTTGTGAAGTCGGTAGAGATTCTTGATCTAAATTTCAAATGATTAGTAATTTGCCAGTTGTTGGTTACACTTGAAATTAAACGATTACTGTTCTCATCTGAAGTATTTGCGATAACACGATACATGTAATCAGCAATATCTCCTCTAAAGTTAGAGTAGATGATGTTTTCATTTGGTGTTAAACTTTGATCTGAACCATTACGGTAACGATATCCTAAGCTAGTTAACACTTTATCTTTATACCATTGGCCATTATCAAAAATACCAATCATACCTGTGAAGTTATTCAATAAACGATCTACTGAATATGGACGATTATGGGTTTGTTGATTAATCAAGTTCACCATGATGTCTGTAGAGAAATGCTTACCAATTTTAAAACTTGTATTTAAGTTGGCTATATTTTTTTTGTTTTTTGCTCCAACGCTCACACCTTCATTTTCAGAATGTGTTAATGAAAAACGGAAATTTGCATTTTCGTTACCATTTGATAAAGCAATTGTTGTATTATTATTATGTGCATCTTGGAACAAACCAGCATAGTTATTGGTTTGAGCAGAATAAGGTCTTACTTTTCCGTCCCAAGTCATAATGGGTTGACCATCAAACTTAGCACCATAGTTAATTGAGTATTGAGGAAGTGCTCTCATTTTTTGACCGCCTACTGTAAAGTAAACAAATCCAGCAGCATCTTGACCACCATTACTAACATTCAAAGGCGCACCCGCACCTCTTACATTTTGATATTGAGGTAAATAAGCAACTTGATCAACGCTTGCGCTTGTTGAGAAGTCAACACCTAATCCTTTTTTACCAGTTTTAGCACCGCTTTTTGTAGTGATTAAAACAACTCCATTTACCGCTTCCGCACCATACAAAGCCGCTGCAGACGCACCTTTTAAAATAGAAATGTTATCAATATCTTCAGGGTTAATATCTAATAAACCATTACCGCGAATTCTTTGATCGGCCCAATAGTTATTATTAGAAGCTTCTCCATCACGGATAGGCACACCATTCATAATAATTAAAGGTTGTGTTTTACCAGTAATAGAACTTAATCCACGTATGCTAATATTTACAGCACTTGTTGCACCACCTGGAGTTGCTCCGATAGTAACACCTGGCGCTTTACCATATAATGCAGTGGCAAAGTTGGGCGAAGCTGCTTGTACTAAACTTTCAGATTTGATAGTTGTAGTTGCATAACCTAACGCTTTCTTTTCTTTACTAATACCTAATGCAGTTACAACTACATCAGATAATTCGTTTTGACTAGCAGTCAAAACAACATCAACTGAAGTTTGACTTGCTCCAATAGTAACTTGTTTAGAGGTATATCCAATTGAAGAAACCTCAATAGTAACGGCTCCAGTAGGAACTGTTATTGTAAATTGACCTGCTTCGTTAGAAACAGTTTTTGCTTTTGAGTTTTTAACAGAAATTGTTGCAGAGACAACTGCTTTGTTGTCTGAACTGGAAACCTTTCCTGTTACTTTTCTTGTTTGGGCATTAGCTAAAAGACCCCATAATAACAATGGTACAGTCAAAAAGCGTAGTAATTTTCGCATAGTTTAATGTTTAATTAGTTTAAATTTATCTAAATCGTATACCAATGATATTGCTTTATATTAACATAACCCTAACAAAACCTCTTATTTTTCACTTTATAGATTTAATTCTATAAAGTGAAAAATAAGAGGAATTTATTGGTAATGAATGTGGATTAAAAGCATATGAAATATAGAAAAAAATCTAGTTTTAAAAACATTTATATACTTCCATTTTTTAGTGCTTTTACTGCATAGTTAGCAGCGCGCGCTGTCAAAGCCATAAATGTAAGAGATGGATTCTGTGTTCCGGTACTAACCATACATGCACCATCTGTAACAAAAACATTTTTACAATGATGCATTTGATTCCACTCATTTAATAAGGAACTGCTAGTATCCTTACCCATACGCACTCCACCCATCTCATGAATATCTAAACCAGGTGCTTGTTTGGTATCCCATGAATGAATATTTTTACAACCAGCCGCATCTAATAACTCACTTCCAGTTTGTAAAAAATCTTTTAATAATAATAAATCATTTTCATCATAATCTATAGAAGTAATGAGCTGAGGTATCCCCCATGCATCTGTTTTATCCTTACTTAATCTAACATGATTACTTTGTTTTGGGACAGTCTCCCCTTGCATCATCATAGAGACATGCCATCCTCCTAATTCGGTTGATTGCTCCTTAAAATCAGCGCCTATTCCCTCCGCAGGGCCAGCACTTCTGCCTGCGCCAAAAAATACCATATAGCCTCTTTGAAAATCCATTTCTTGTTTGTGTACATTTCTAAAATTGGGCATCATGGGTTGCGTTGGACGACGACCATAATAATATTTATCCAAAGGACCATCAATAGTGGCAGATAAGCCTCCACGATAATTATGAAATGCTACATACTTTCCTAATAACCCATTATCATTTCCTAATCCATTAGGGAATCTTTTTGAAGTTGAATTCAATAAAATTAAATTGGTATTTAATGTAGCTGCATTTAAAAATATTATTTTAGCAAAATACTCCGTTACTTTTTTTGTGATACTATCAATGACCCTTACACCCGTTGCTTTTTGTTTTGCTTCATCATAAATTATACTATGCACAATCGAATTGGTTTGTAAAGTAAGGTTACCCGTTTTTTGAGCCCATGGAATAGTGGAAGCATTGGAGCTAAAATAACCTCCAAACGGACAACCTCTTTCACATAAGGAACGCGCCTGACATTGTTGTCTTCCTTGTTCTATATGAATGGGATTAGGAACCGTTAAGTGTGCACAACGACCTTGAATCACATGGCGATCATTAAATTTTTTCATGATATTACCCTGCATTTCTTTTTCAACAGCATTCATTTCCCATGCGGGTAAAAAAGAACCATCAGGTAAGGTATCTAACTTATCATAATTTCCACTGATGCCTGCAAACAATTCAACATGGGTATACCAGGGTGCTAATTCATTATAAGTAATAGGCCAATTTCCAAAACCATCACGCGCTGGGCCCTCAAAATCATATTTGCTCCAACGCTGTGTTTGCCTTGCCCATAATAAGGACTTGCCTCCTACTTGATATCCTCTAATCCAATCATAAGGCTTTTCCTGTATATAAGGATGCTCATTATCCTTTACAAAAAAATGTGCGGATGTTTCATTGTACGCATAACATTTGCTTACTACAGGATTATCTTTTGTTAAAGCATTTGTTTTTTTTCCACGATGCGGAAAATCCCAAGGATTTTTTGTTGCAGTGGGATAATCTTTAAGATGTACCACATCGCGACCTCTTTCAAGTACTAATGTTTTTAAACCTTTTTCACATAATTCTTTTGCTGCCCATCCACCACTAATTCCAGATCCTATCACAATGGCATCGTATGTATTTGTTTTGGTTGACATCGTATTTAAATTTTATGATCTAATATAGAAGGCTGTACATTTAAAATGTGTTGAATAAATTCACCAAATAAAGTATTGGCCCAAGCAAACCATTTTCTTGTAAAATTATTGGCATCGTCTTTATGAAATGATTCATGCATAAATCCAGTATTCGCATGTGTTGATTTAAGCATACTTAAGCAATATAACATTTCAGTTTTTGAATCTGTTGTCAATCCTCGCATAATAATACTCAAAGGCCAAATCATATTTACGCCTGCATGAGGACCTCCAACACCTTCCGCCTTTGAGCCTTTGTAATAAAAAGGATTGCTTGGGCTAAGTACTAGGTTTCGTGTATTAATATAAACAGGGTCATTATTTTTCACATATCCTAAATAAGGAAGGGATAATAAATTTGGCACATTGGCATCATCCATAAAATTATAACTTCCAAATCCATTAACTTCATAAGCATATACTTGACCATGCTCTGGATGATTCACAATACCATATTTATGAATGGCTTTATCAACTTCGTTGGCTAATTCAATACACTGTGTTGCTAAGGCTGTATTGTTTTTAACCTTCAATAATAACTCGGCAGCTTGTCGCAGTGAAACCACCGCAAAACAATTAGAAGGTATTAAGAAAGGAAAGATAGTAGCATCATCACTTGGCCTAAACATAGAACATATTAAGCCTACTGGCTTGGTGGGATAACCATAGCCACCCAAAGGAACACCATCGGTAGCCCATGCTGTAGTGCGTTGAAAAGTATAGGGACCATTCTCTTTTTTACGTTGTTGCTCTTTAAAGGTTTTTAAAGTTAGTTCAATGGTTTTCACCCACTGGTCATCAAATACTTTTGTGTTGCCTGTGAGTTTCCAATATTTATATGCCAAGCGAATAGGATAACACAAAGAGTCTATTTCCCATTTGCGCTCATGAATACCTGGCTGCATCTTTGTTAAATCACTTTTCCATTCACTTACTTTTTTAACATCTTTATAAAATGCGTTTGCATAAGGATCCAATAAAATGCATTTTTTTTGTCTATTAATAACACCTTCAACTAACTGTGCTAATGCTTTATCTTCTTTAACAAAAGGCAAATAGGGCGTTACTTGTGCAGTACTATCTCTAAGCCACATAGCATCTATATCACCTGTAATTACATAAGTATCTGGTTGTTGATTAATCATTTCAAAATCGACTGTAGTATCTAATGTGTTGGGATAACAATTTTCAAATAACCAAGCCAACTCGGGATCCTTTATTTTGGCTTTTGCTTTGTCAATAAATTGATTCACGCCTACACTCGTAAAATTTCGCTTTGAAAGGGCGGGCCGATTTGTAATATACAACTGCTCCATATTGAATGGAATTAGCTTTTTGTAAAATAGTGCCGTACTGGCCAAAACTGAATTTTGAATAAATCGACGTCTACTGTTCATGTATGATAAAATAAAAATGAATAATTACTTTTTGAATGTGCTTTAAAGTTAATGCACTTATTTATTTATGCCATAAACAAGTGCTAAAATTTTTATACGCTTACCCACATTCCATAAACTAAAAAGCCTCCCCCCGATGAATCGGAGGGAGGCTTTTATATAAGTTATGTTAAACTTAGACTAGAAGTTTGAAGCAACACCTGTATCAAACCATAAGCGAGTCGCGATATTATCTGGACCGCCCATCTTAGTTACAGCGTCAGCCACAGCTGCTGTGTTACCTGTTCTTTCACCATTGATAAATGGCATTCTTTTAATCCATTGGTCAGCTGGGATAACACCCCAATCGCCATTTGAATCATTTTTAGCAACATGAGAAATCTTAGGATATCCAGTTCTTCTGAAATCAACCCAAGCTTCTAATGTATTTGTGAATGTAGCTAAATATTTTTGAGTGATGATTTTTTCCAATTTCAACTCATTGTTATCAGCTGCATTCCAAGCTACTGTAATAGTAGAACTTGCTGCATTACTGTTACGAGTATCTTTAGGATCAACATAACCAGTTGGTGTGCTAGTAGCGTCAGCTAAATAAGCATCAACTCCACTTGCTCCCCAATCAGCAAAAGATAATTTAACACCATTTTCATAGTTGGCTTGAGCATCACCTGCTCCTGCCCAACCTCTTAAAGCTGCTTCAGCTTTCAAGAAAGCAACTTCAGATGCTGTAAATGCGCGTCTTGTTTGTACGCTATTAAAGTCATTTGAAATTTTAGAATAAGGAACTTTATCTCCTTTTGCTGCATTGTAAGAACCATTACGGATTCCTTTGTAAGGAACAGTAGGATGATCAGCATAAAGTGCTGCGTCAGAAATTGGAGCGTAGTATTTAGAAATACGACCATCTTTCAAACCTATCATAAATGATTCCATGTTGCTACCCATACGAGTATCATCCCATTGGTAACAAATTTGTGCCACTGGCATAATGTTTCCAAGTAATGATACTAAGAAATTATCAGAGTTAGCAGTGATTAATCCAGCAGGATCTGATAAAGCTTTTTCTCCTTGAGTTTTAGCAATAGCAGGTGCCACTTTTGACAAACGAATAGCTAATCTCAATCTTAATGAGTTAACCACTTTTTGCCATTTAGGGATGCTACCTTGATAACTAGGGTCAAATTTAGCAAAACCAGTATAAGTTTTGTTTGCAGCAAAATCAGATTGAACTGAATCTAACTGTAAAAAGAAAGTGTTGTATAAATCAGATTCTTTGTCATAGTTAATTTGAGCAGCAGTAGAACCATAGTTAGTATAAATAACTGGTCCATGAATTGCTGTCAATTTAGAAACTGATAACACTCTAATTAATTTAGCCCAAGTTGCGAAAAGGGGTAAATTATTATCCTTTGCCAATTGTATAACTTGCTTAGAAGGAGACATTACACTACCATAAACACGACCCCAATAAGAGTTCCAGCGAATATAGTAAGTCGTATTGTTTACATTACCAACGAAGTCAGTAGGTGTATTCATGTATCCCATCCAAGAATCATAACAAAGATCCTCTTCAACTTGATGTCCGAATAAATTGAACAATAAACCTGAAAATGGCGAACCAACCAGGTTAAAGTCTTGCTTAAGTAGTTGATCAGAAATTTGATTGGGATTCTGATTTGTACTTTCAAAATCCTTAGTACAAGAAACAGCAGCAATCAAAATTAGTGATGCAATTAATATTTTTTTCATAATAAAATAATTTTGTTTTTTTTAGAAAGTTAACTTAATGTTAAATCCAACTGACCTTGTTGAAGGCATGCTGAATACATCATTGGACTGCATACCGTTTCCTGTACTCATAGATTGTTCTGGATCAAATGGCGCATCTTTATATAAGAAGAATAAGTTTCTTCCTACTAAAGAGAAAGAAGCGGCTTTGATTGGTAGGCTAGCATTTTTGATTTTCAAAGTGTAACCAACAGCTAATTGACCTAATCTAACGTTTGTTCTAGAAAAAACATATGGTTCCATGATCTTATTTCTATCACCAATTGCTGAATAATAAAGTACTGGATCAATTGCAGTTACTGCAGTTCCTGTACTAGATACAGCATTAATTGGAATAGTAGAAGAAGCTCTAGCATCAGCACTTCTTTGACTCACACCATATGAATCAAGGAATGCTTCAGTTTTAGAGAATGCAACACCACCAAATTTACCGTTGATAAGAACACTTGCAAAGAAATCTTTGTAAGTAAAGTTGTTATTCCATCCTGCGATTAAATCAGGGTTAACATTTCCAACTTTAACTTGTGTAGCTGCCTTTGTAGGAACACCCGCTGCACTTAAGATAATTTGACCTGAAGTATTTCTATTGAATTTATAAATCCATAAATCATTAAATGATCCGCCTGCTCTAATTACAGAAGCAAAACCTTCATCATCACCACCTACTTGGTAGTTAGGATTAGAAGCGATCAACTCAACAATTTCATTTTTATTTTGAGCTAAGTTAATAGCAGTTTTCCACTTGAAATCAGCAGATTTAATTGGCTCAGCATCGATAGTTACCTCAAAACCTTTGTTTACAATTTTACCTGCATTTACATAGTATGAAGAATAACCAGAACCAGAAGGAGCAGCTAATGATAAGAATTGATTTGTACTTACATCATTATAGTAAGTCATATCGATTCCTAATCTTCCTTTGAAGAATCTAATCTCAGCACCTACCTCATCACCTGTGATCATCTCAGGCTTTAAGTTAGTAAAAGGAACCTGTGTGTTACGGCTAATACCACCAATACCACTAGGTCCACCTGCACTACCAATTGAGTTGTAAGGATTAACCACATTATAAGGAACTTCATTACCTGTTTGAGAATGAGAAGCTCTTACTTTCATGTAAGAAATCACCTCAGGTAATTCAACCATTTGACTAATAATTGCAGATACACCTACAGCAGGATACAAATAAGATTGATTACCTGTAAGAGCTAAAGTTGATGCCCAGTCATTACGAGCTGATACATCTAAGAATAACATTTCCTTGTAACCAACAGTCGCATTCAAGAAAGCACCTTGCTTTAATGTTTGGCTAAAAGATTGGTTGAACATAATGTTATAAGGGAAGTTAGAGAAAGAATAGAAGTTAGGATACATTAAAGAAACTGTACCGTTTGATACACTCATACCATCTCTAAAAGTATTCTTTTGATAACTTGCTCCTAATAATGCTGTCAAGCTGAAATCTCCAAAATTATTTGTGTAATTAAAGATTCCATCAGCATATAATGCTTTGTCATTGTATTTAGTATATGACCAAGATCCGTTTGGACTTACACTTACTGAGTTTCCACCAGCAGCATATCTGTTGTCATATAATACATCATTGTAGTCAATGTTTCCTCTTGTTTCAAACTTAAGGTGTTTTGCTAATTCGTAAGACAACTTAACATTAGCAATAACACGATTAGTAGTTGCTAATTTTGAATCATTATAGATTTCCCAATAAGGATTGTTTTGTTTTTCCTCTGTAGAATACCAATTCATTTTATACATATTTCTTGCATCGTTGAATGTTTGGTAGTTTGCTTTATAAGAAGCAAAATCTCTTTCACGAGCAAATAAGTATAAACCAGTAAGTGGGTTATTGTAATAACCTGCACCTGGACGATTAAATGATTTCTCATTTGCAAAAATTACATTTGAAGTCAAAGTAAGTTTATCATTTAATAACTTAGTTGATTGGTTCAAAGTAATAGTGTGCTTATCGTAAGTATTTGTTGGCATTACACCTTTTACTGTAGAATTAGAATAAGAGAAATAAGCAGTTGTTTGATTATTTCCACCACTTACTGAAACTGAATTTGTAGCATTCACACCAGTTTGGAAGAAATCTTTGATGTAATTGTTTTGGTAACTACCTTTTGTAGTTGACCAGCTATAGTCTCCACCTGTTGGTGTACCATAAGTAAATTGGAAATTAGGCAAACCTGAAACAGTTTCAAATACAGTGCTTGAGTTGAAATCAACTGCAATTTTACCTGACTTACCTTTTTTAGTTGTAATCAAGATAACACCATTCGCACCTTGGCTACCATATAGGATAGATGCGTTTGCGCCTTTAAGAACGTTTACTGATTCGATGTCAGCTGGGTTGATAGAAGAAAGACCATCACCACCATCTGTTCCACCATAAGAACCTGGTTGTCCACCTTTGTTATTGACCATTGGAACCCCGTCAATTACATAAAGTGCTTCAGAAGTTCCTAAAAGAGATTTAGCACCTCTTAATACAGCTTTAGTAGATCCACCAGCGCCAGATCCACTTACTTTAATATCTACACCAGCAGCTTTACCGCTTAATGCTTCCATAAAGTTAGGACCAGCAGCTCTTGTAAGTTCTTCGCCACCTACTTGTTGAGACGCATAGGTTAAAGATTTTTTGTCGCGCTTGATACCCAAAGCGGTTACAACTACTTCAGATAAGTTAGTTGTTTGAGAAGCTAAAGATACATTTACTGTAGTTTGAGATGCACCTACAGTTACTTCTTGTGTTGCAAATCCCAAAGAAGAGATTTGTAATACTAAGCTACCTGCTGGTACTTTCAAGCTAAATGTTCCATCAGCTTTGGTTGTAGCAGCAGCGTTGCCACCCTTGACCTTGATTGTAGCAGATGCTACAGCCTGATTGTCAGTGCCTGTTACCTTACCGGTAACTTGTCTTGTTTGCGCAAATGTTGCCGAGAACATGCACAGAACACTACAAAAAACTAAAAGCATACTTTTCATAAGATGTTGTTTGGTCTGTTTAAAAATGTAGTTTAAATGATGTTGAAACTGTTTTTTTAATTTCAAAAATCAACTAAACTGCCTTTTTAAGGTTAAATAATTTGGTTTAAATGACTCAATCGTTACATAATATTACGGCATTATGATTACGTTAACAAAAAAATAATACATTTTTTTTTCACATTTTTAAGAATATAAAATAGCCTAAAATCTACTTAAGTTAATGATTTTGAATATATTAGATACTTTTGTAATATTCCGTGTATTTAAAAAAATTGAGCTATTTGACTTTAGTTTCAAAAGTAATTAGGATGTAACTAGGCCTAATTTTAACAAAATCCGACCTAATTTATGCTATTTTTAGGTATAAGTGAATCAAAATGAACCTACTGAAATCAAAATTCAATATATCAATTGCATCATGCCTGATTCCTTGAATTATATAAAAAAGCAAATTGATATCAATTGCGATATGGGCGAAGGCTTTCATAACGAAGCCGACCTGATGCCGTTGATTAGTAGTGCCAATATTGCTTGCGGATTTCATGCAGGAGATTCAGATACCATTAAACGAACCATCGAACTTGCAATGCGTCATCATGTTGCTATTGGAGTGCATCCAAGTTATGATGACCGAGAAAATTTTGGTCGTCAATCACAATTAATTTCATTACTTGAATTAGCCGAACTTATTTCCGATCAATTATATTTATTTGAAAAAGTAGCCATCCCAATGGGCGCCCCTATTCATCATATTAAATTACATGGTGCCTTGTATAATGATTGTGCTAAGGATGCTGTGCTAAGTAAAATTTTTATTCAAACTGTTCAGGCGATTAACCCAGATTTAATCATTTATGGTTTAAGCGGTAGTCATACTATTCAACAAGCAAAAAATTTTGGTCAACCTTTTGCCAACGAAGTATTTGCAGATCACACTTATCAAAATAATGGACTTCTCACTCCAAGGTATTTAGACAATGCCATGATTTATGATTCACAATTAGCATCTGAGCAAGTATTAAAAATGATTTTTGAAAAAAAAGTAGCCACCATACATGAGGAAGATATTCCTATTGAAGCAGATACTATTTGTATACATTCCGAGGGTATCAATGCTATTCCAATTGCCAATCACATTTACGCTATTTTAAAACAAAATAATATCGAAATTAAATACCCCTAATGGCCTTCTGTTTTAAAATCCATGATTGACTTTGTGGAGAATAGCGGGTTCGAACCGCTGACCTCTTGCATGCCATGCAAGCGCTCTACCAACTGAGCTAATTCCCCCTAGAGGATCAAAAGTAAGCTCAAATAGGTGAAATTCAATGGGAAAGGTATAGAAAATTAATGCTTTGTGAAGTCTGCTTTTTAATACCCAAAAATGGCTCTAATTTATTTGACTATTCTGGAGAGTAATTTTCTGCAAATTTCTATTTACGCAACAATATGTTTAAATAGATAAATAGGGAATAAAAAAAGGTTAAATAAAACAATTTTTTATAATTAGGTTTATCTGTACTTTTTTCTTTAAAATACAAATAAACCATGCTTGCAATGATAAACAAAAAGGTGGTTATTAATCTTGCCCAAAGCCTATGAACTGGGTCAATAAAACTATCCCTGATATACCAAGTTGCCGTTACGAGTGTACATACAGATATGTAGATTAGAATTGATTCTTTAATTTTTATTAATTTCATAATTTGAAAATTATTTATGTAAATGTATTAAATAAGTCTTAACAACTAAATAGGATTTGAAGCTCTGCATGCTTGCCAACGTTTAACAACATTGATTTTACAACTATACTCTTTTAAATAAGCTAAGCCTGACAATGTAAGGGTTATACCTAAATTAACCGGGGTTGGTAAGACAAGTCCAATCTGCGCTGCTATCAAATCCCAACTTAATGCTTCGCTACAATCTTCAATTCCATATGCGTAATTTTTAGAACAATCGTCAGCCAACATGAAAGGCTTTATTGATTTATCAGTGTCTGATTTGGAAAGCAAAAATGCAAATTTAAATATCGCTAAAACACGCTCCTTATCCCGCTTATAGAGTTCAGGAAATGCCGCAAATGCTTCTAAAAATAAAGTGTTATTGGTAAGCGTATTTTTAACAATTATATCGGCATTTTTGTACCCTAATTTCAAAAGAAATATTTTAAGAGCGTTTTCATTTTTTATAGAAGCTGCTTCATTAAAATCATTTTTATCAATAATTCTTTCTTGTTGAGAAAGTGAATTATTTTTTATTGAAGTTTTAATATCACTTATATTAAGTAATATGGATTCGAACTCAGTTGATATAGAAATTTGCTTTGCTAATATTGAGTCTGATATGATAACTTTTTGATTGACATGCAATTGATTCTTATTACAACTATAAATTGTAATCGTAAATAATAATAAAAGTGCAGCAAATCCAAAAAATATCCTTTTATTAAATTGTTTCATTTTGTTCATTTTTTTATGAACTCAAATAAACACAATTGAAAGATTTGCTTTTGCAGTATTTATACTAATAAAAGATATACAAATGTACCCATTAATAATAATTAGCAGCATGTAAATAAAGTATTAATATACTACTATATTTTCCCAACCACTATAATTCCCCATTCTAATTTAGAAGCTAAATTTCACCCTTGCCTTCGATCCAAAGTTTGACTGCGTCGGTGGTCACCGATTTTGGTCGTTCTAATGGGAATCCTAATGCACGATCCCAAGTTAAACTTGCTAAAACACCTAAGGCTCTACTGACTGCAAATAAAACAGTATAAAATTCATATTCAACGATACCATAATGTACTAACAACGCACCACTATGTGCATCAACATTGGGCCAAGGATTTTTTACTTTCCCTAATGATTCTAAAATAGGAGGAACTGTTTCATAAATTTTCCAAACAGTATTCACTAACTTATCATCAGGTAAATGCTTTTTACCAAAAGCCATTTGTGCAGTAAATCTTGGGTCTGTTTTTCGTAATACAGCATGTCCATAACCTGGCACTACTTTTCCTGATGCCAAAGTTTTTTGTACATATTCAGCAATTTGAGCGGCAGAAGGCTCATCGGTTCCGATAGCTTCTTGCATTTCAAATATCCACTTTATCACTTCTTGATTGGCTAAGCCATGCAATGGACCTGCTAGTCCATTCATACCTGCTGCATAACTTAAATATGGATCACTTAATGCAGATCCAACTAAATGCGTAGTGTGTGCAGATACATTTCCTCCTTCATGATCGGCATGTATTGTCATATACAAGCGCATTAATTCCTTTGTGCTTTCATCTTCAAAGCCCATCATGTAAGCTAAATTTCCAGCCCAATCTAATAATCCATTGGGATGAATATGTTCACTATTTTTATATTTTCTACGATAGATATATGCAGCCACTCTAGGTAAGCGCGCAATTAAATCCATTGAATCATCATAAGTATATTGCCAGTAATCTTTTTTATTCATTCCTTTAGCATACTCCTGTGAAAATTTACTTTCAGTTTGTAATGCCATCACACCAGCCACAAACATAGTCATAGGATGTGTCGACAATGGTAATGCATCAATCACATCAAAAACATGTGAAGGTACATGACTACGTCGCTGCCAATTACTTGTAATTTCCTTTACATCTGAATCATTTGGAATTTCACCAATCATCATTAAATAAAATAAACCTTCGGGTAAGGGCTCGTCCCCTTTGGGTGCCTTTGGTAATTTTGCTTGTAATTCGGGAATTGAAAACCCTCTAAATCTTATACCTTCTTGTGGATCTAATAAACTAGTTTCAGTGACTAAGCCAGTGATACCACGCATTCCTTGATACACTTGCGCCAATGTCACTTCACCCACTTTTTTATCGCCGTGTTGTTTTAATAATTCTTTTATTTCAATGGCGGCTGCCGTTGCTTTTTTCTCAAACCGATCCTTAATATCTTCCATACAACAAGTATTTTTATTGAAACCCGTTTAAATTTGGACACAAAGTTAACTAAAAAACCGGCTTATTTTGGTGCTTTTTTATACAAATAGTATACTACCCAAATAAAAATCATATTGGGTATCCAAGCGGCTAACATGGGAGGCAAATTCCCTTTGGTTGAAAAGATGGTAGAGAACCTATCGGTAATAATGAATAGTGCGGCAATAGTGAATCCCATAGCCAAATGTGAGCCACTTCCTCCTCTTATTTTTCGACCTGCAATAATTGCACCAATTAAAGTTAAAAGTAATACAGTAACTGGTGTGGCATCTCGACGATATCTTTCAATTTTTAATTCATTCAATCCTTCAGAGCCCCTCATTTCTTCTAATTTAATTTGATTAATGAGTTGAGGCGTAGTGAGTTTATCTTTCGTGTATTTATCTTTTTCTAAGTCAACTGGCTTAAAAGAAAATTTTTTGTGTACACTCGGTATATAATTTACTTCCTCTCTATTTTCAAATACTTTGCGTTCTAAAACATCATTTAATAACCAATCTTTAGTAGCAGTATCATACAAAATCATATCTGCCCTAATATTAGAAATGACTTTCCCGTTTTTTACTTTATAAGAAAAAAAAGTACCCCCTCTATTATTGGCAGTATCATAATTATAGATGCCAGCATAAGTGACCGAGTCCATTTTAAAATATATATCAGATGAAGATTGCAAGAGTGCATTATATGAAGAATGAGCGTCTACATAAGCTGCTTCAAATCCGCCTCTTATTTTTTCGGCCTTAGGGATCATCCATTGATTGGATACCCATAAAAATAAACCTAATAAACATCCTCCTAAAACATAGGGTCTAAGCCAACGGTTATAGGAAGTACCGCTTGCAATGATGGCCACGATTTCTGTCTGCCCCGCCATCTTTGATGTAAAAAAAATAACAGCGATAAAAACAAACAATGGAAATAATAATGCAATAATATGGGGTATAAAACCATAATAATAATGTGTGATAATTTCACCCGCAGACAAACCCGACTTTACAAAGTCATCTGTTTTTTCACTTGCGTCAATAACCAAAGCAATGACTGCAAATAAAAATATGGCGAAGAAAAAAACCGCCAAAAACTTTTTTAATATGTACCAGTCTAATATTTTCAATGTTGCTTTTTAAATTATAAGCGTTTACTAATTTGTTCTACCATTGATTTTTTCCAACTTGAATAATCTCCAGCCTGGATATGCACACGAGCCTCTCCTACCAACCAAAGATAAAAAGATAGATTCTGAATACTAGCTAATTGTAAGCCCAATATTTCATCTGCAACAAACAAATGCCTGCAATAGGATTTGGTATAGTATTGGCTTAGCTCATTAGGAAGGCCAGGATCCAATGGCGTAAAGTCCTTTGCCCATTTCAAGTTTCTAATATTAATAACCCCTTGAGTTGTAAAAATCATTCCATTACGACCATTGCGAGTGGGCATAACGCAATCAAACATATCCACTCCCAAATCAATGGCTTCTAATATATTCCATGGCGTGCCCACGCCCATTAAATACCTTGGCTTATTGACAGGTAGGTTTTCACAACAGAGTGCTGTAAAATCATACAATTGTTGTTCAGGCTCCCCCACGCTTAATCCGCCAATGGCATTACCCACCGCATTTTTTGAACTAATATATTCACAAGATGCTTTTCGCAAATCTTCAAAAATACCCCCTTGCACAATTGGAAATAAATTTTGTGTATAACCATATTTATCGGGTGTGTTATCAAACTGATGCACGCACTTATCCAACCAAACATGCGTTAAATCCATACTCTTTTTAACATAGTCATATTCACTTGGAAAGGGCGGACATTCATCAAATGCCATGATGATATCCCCTCCAATACTTCGTTGAATATCCATCACTTTTTCAGGGCTAAATAAATGTTTACTCCCATCAATATGAGACTGAAATACTACACCCTCTGGTTTAATTTTACGGTTATTTGCTAATGAAAAAACTTGGTATCCACCGCTGTCAGTTAAAACAGGACGATCCCATCCCATGAATTTATGCAATCCGCCAGCGGCTTCAAGCACTTCTAATCCTGGACGTAAATATAGATGATACGTATTTCCAAGTATGATTTGTGCATTAATGTCCTTCTTGAGTTGTTGTTGGGTAACGGCTTTCACGGAACCCACGGTACCCACTGGCATAAATATAGGAGTTTCAATCACCCCATGATCTGTGGTTATTTTACCTGCCCTAGCTGAGCCAATTTTGCTTTGGGTTTGTAGTTCAAATGTCAGTGCCGCCATGGAACAAAGGTAAGGTCAAAAAGGATGTTTTCCACATTCATTATTGGGGTGAAATAACTGAGCAAGCTTGCTTTACTTTTGTAACATGCTAACTAACCCAATGATTGCACCTATCATGATAGGTGCCTTTATACTTATTATTGCCATTCAGCTATTTTATTACTTATTTTTCTTTTTAAGATTATCGGTATATAAGAAAAAAACGAAGCAAGTTCATGTAGAGCATCCAATTTCAGTAGTCATTTGCGCACGCGACGAGGCTCCTAATTTAGCCAACAACTTGCCAGGGGTTTTGGTTCAACAATATAGTACCACACACGAGGTGGTTTTAGTAAACGACAATTCAGAAGATGAAACAAAATATTTAATTGAAGAATTTAAAAAATCATTCAAAAATTTAAACCCCGTTTTGCTTTCTCAGGAAGCTAAGATGATTAATGGGAAAAAATTTCCTTTATCTATTGGTATCAAGTCTGCTAAAAATGAAACTTTACTTTTAACTGATGCCGACTGCGTTCCTGCTAGTGAGCATTGGATGCAACTAATGCAAGATGGGTACGATGATGATATAGAAATTGTATTAGGATATGGCGCATACCGAAAGAAGCCCGGCATTTTAAATAAGTTAATTCGTTTTGAAACTTTCCAAACGGCACTTCAATATTTCTCTTATGCATTAGCAGGTTTGCCTTATATGGGCGTGGGTCGTAACTTATCCTACAAGAAAGAAGTTTTTTTACGCAATAAAGGATTTTCTTCGATCAATCAAATGCCCAGCGGTGATGATGATTTATTTATTAACCAAGTAGCTACTAATAAAAATACTGCCATTGTTATTGAACATGATGCCCATACGATTAGCGAGCCTAAAACAACTTTTCATGATTGGATGAATCAAAAATACCGGCACTATACAACAAGCAAGTATTATAAAAAAAAGCACGCTGCTTTATTAGGTATTTTTGCTTTAAGCCAATTTTTAGTATACCCTGTTTTAATTGCCTCTTTGTTTTTTACTCAACAATACATCCTTGTGATTAGTTTATGGGCATTAAGGATGCTGGTGCAAGGCAGCATTTTACGCACCACGATGAAAAAATTAAATGAATTAGATTTATGGCCTTGGTTCATTTTATTTGATTTTTGGTCCATGTTTTATTATTTATTTACCTTGCCTAGTGTATGGAAAGCCCCACAGAAAAATTGGAACTAATTAC